>NZ_ACNN01000020.1 GCF_000174815.1 Porphyromonas endodontalis ATCC 35406 | reverse complement strand
GGGAAGCAACGCTAAGTCACATACTAAAAAAGAGAGGCGAGGCAATTAAGTTTTAGCTCAACATGGCATTTTACAACTCGCCCTAGAGCTAAAGATCAAAAGGCTCTTCCATCAAGAATCCCATTCAAGAAAGGATCGGAAGCATTCCTTCCCTCTCTTCCTCCAAGCTCCTAAAAAAATAAGAGCCGGTAGTTCTTTGGAGCCTATGTTTATTGCTCTTCTGCCTGACGAAGTGCCTGCACGTAGATGGCTTTTTCCATCTTCTTGCGCTTCACTTCGGAGGGCTTAATGAAAGCCTGACGTCTTCTTAGCTCACGAACTGAACCAGTCTTGTCAAACTTCTTCTTGTAACGCTTCAACGCGCGCTCGATGTTATCACCCTCTTTGATTGGAACTATAATCATAGTCTACAATATTACTTTTATACTTCTATCTTATGTTGTTATTCTACTATCCTAAGTGCATAAGGGGTAGCGTCTTCTCAGGAGCCCCTCTCCATACACGCGACTGCAAAGGTAGATATAATTCCACAACCGACAAACATTTGCACCCTATTTTCTTAAGAAGAGAGGCCTCTTCCTCCTTTTTTACAGGCTTTTACTGGAATATATAGCGCAGAAGAAGCAGCACCGTAACAATAGCAAGCGTGAGGGAAATCTGACGCCATTGACCACTCAATAGCTTCACAAGGGTATAGCAAATCATCCCCAAAGCCATCCCCTCTGCGATGTTGTAGGTAAGCACCATCGTTATCATCGTAACGAATGCAGGTAGAGCTTCCGACACGTCTGTAAGATCAATCTTGGGTACAGCATCCAACATAAATACTCCCACCATGACCAAGGCCCCTGTGGTGGCCGCACTGGGCACTAATAAAAAGAGAGGAGCAAAAAAGAGAGCCAAGATGAAAAGAGCCGCCGTAGTAAAGGAAGTAAGCCCCGTGCGACCGCCCTCAGCGATCCCCGATGCACTCTCCACAAAAGTTGTAACCGTGGAGGTACCCAATGCAGCGCCCACGCTCGTAGCAAGAGCATCGGCCATCATTGCCTGCTTGATGTGGCGCACATTCCCCTTCTCATCCATCATCTCCGTTTTGGCAGCAGCCCCGATGAGGGTTCCCACCGTATTGAATATATCCATAAAGACAAGGGCAAAGATGGTGAGCGCCATGTCCATATTAAGGAGCGAACTGAAGTCAAATTTTAGGAAGGTAGGATCCAACGACTTGGGCATAGAGACCGGAATAAAACCATCGGGCAACTGAGTAACCCCCATAGGGATCCCTATAAGGGTGCAGATCAAGATTCCGTAAAAGAGGGCTCCACGCACCTTGAGGGCAATAAGTACACCACTTACTACAATCCCGATACAAGCCAAAATAGCCGTAGGAGTAAACTGCCCAAGGGTGACAAATGTAGCTTCGTTGGAGACGATTATACCTGCATTTTTCAGCCCGATAAAGGCAATAAACATACCAATCCCCGAAGAAATGGCATAGCGAAGATTGAGCGGGATACATTTTACAATCTGCTCTCGGATATTAAATGCCGTAAGAATGATAAAGATAATCCCCTCTACAAATACGGCAGCAAGAGCTGTTTCCCAACTATACCCCATCCCTTTTACGAGCGTAAAGGCAAAGAATGCATTGATACCCATACTCGGAGCTTGGGCAAAAGGCAGCTTAGCAAGGAAAGCAATCAGGATAGTACCAATGGCAGAAGCAAGTGCCGTAGCTGTAAATACAGCCCCTTGATCCATCCCCGCTTGACTTAAAATGTCGGGATTTACCGCCAAAATGTAACTCATTGTAAGGAAGGTGGTAAAACCAGCCATTAGCTCAGTGCGACGATTGTGCCGAGAGGGGTCGAAACCCAATAACTTGTAGAAATTCATCAATCCGTAGGTTTACAAAGTCTATTTACGGCTGCAAAAGTACGAAGTTCTGCCTAGTGCCAGCGCATTTTCTAGCCAAAATTCCCCCAAAAACTAGGCAAGGCGGGCGCATATTTTACCCTAAATAAAAAATGGGGAGGGCAAAGATAGTGCCCTCCCCGCGTAAGATTAAAATTAGAGAATTGCCTTAGAGTAAAGTACGACTAGTACTAGAAAGTAACAGAAGCCGCAACACCTAGAGAAGTAATATGCTGAGGATTAACAGCAAAACCGGTGAAGGAGGAGTTGCGAAATAGGTAACTATAATCAATATAAGCCTTCACCCCCAAAGCGGCTCCTGAGGACAAAATGTAATCATACTTGACAGCTTCTTGTAGGCCAATGCCCCACTTACTCTTCGCGAAGGGAGTGGCCGATCCCACACCAAAGGAAAAATTTGTAAGAACAGCTCCTACATTCTGAACCCAAGAGACACGCACCTTCCCCCTATTGTGCAAATAAAGCTTTGTGGTCAATCCTCCATAAAAACCCGAGAGAGCCGAGAGGCTTGAGGGGTCATTTTCTGCTCTACGAGTATATTCCGAGAGGGCAACATACAAGCCCAACCAGTCTCCTCCCTCTTTTGCAAAGTGAGGAAAAAGCGAATACTGCACTCGAAATCCATCCAACTGAGTATGCAATGCCGCAGTACGCCCAAGGCGATAATCTGAATATAAAATCCCCCGTTCATAAGAAACATCTACTACAGAGGTAAGCCATCTTGAGAGACCGCCACGCTGGTTCTTTCCCTTCGCCCCTGCTGCGTCTTGAGCAAAAAGGCTAGTAGTACTCAGCAAAAACACCCATGCAAATACAATACAAAAAGCTCTACTTTTCATCTTCATTTCTCACTAAAGCCTAGGCCGTTATAGGCCAGACAATAAAACTAATTTCTAATAACAATCAAGCGAACGTTCTCGAATGGGTAGCTTTTCTGGATGAATATCTTCCCGATCTGAGCGCGACGGACTAAAGTTAGAATTAAAAATTGAACTGACAAAAATTACAAATCCACAAAGTAGGGAAATAGGGAAAACACGGCACAATGGAAAGATGTATTTCTCCTAGCCTAAACCCCCAGTAACTCTCCCGAAATCTACCCGAATAGGCAAGGCTAATCCCATAGAAGGGAAAGGAAATTTTTCTTCAAACCCATCTCCTATTCTACGCTTAGCTTCCTACGAATACAAGGTCTACTTTCGCCCTTAAAGCGGACAGGTCAAAGTCAAAAAGAAAGGAATCTAGATATTTTTCTTACCAAACGCTTGCACATATCAAATTTTATCGTACATTTGCACCGTGGTTTATTCATAATAGTATTGGATTTAGGTTTAACAAGACGAAAGGACCCCGCTGGGAAGCAGGGTTCTTTTTTTATGTAAAGTTGGAAGTAGAATGCCCTAAATCTCCTAAGAGACAAAGCAATAGAACAGCAAAGGGATTCTCGGAAGTCCCTCTAGAAGCAGAGAAGACCCTTTCCCTATCTCTCTATAATAAAAGGGAATACGCCCTCATCAGTACGTAAAAAGTAGCTCCCAACAGGTAGGTGAGATAGGGGCAACTTTAGGCTCCCCGAGGCTCCCGTCAACTCTTTTTGTACACACTCTCCCGATGCATTATAGAGGTATAGCCAAGTATTTGGAGATAGATTTTCTACCAAAAGATACTCTCCGGCAGGATTCGGGTAGAGAAAAATAGATTGTTGTGGTGTAGGCTCTAGAGCCATAGGCGAGCCCTCAAAATCTTCTGTAATCTCCCTCCCTTGGGCATCTACACCGGTAACGACGCGCACTTCCCATCCGGAAGTACGCACCCTGTCAACGAGGCTTTTAGGACAGACGTTAGACTCTGGCACCTCTGCTCGAGTAGTAAAAGGAGTAAAAACTCTCGGGGACTGCTCAGGGCTACTCTTAACCAAACGCTCAACAAGTTGCTCCATGCGCTCCAAAGACAATCTATTGCCATAGCAAGAGAGCTTCTGCATATTCGCTCTATCACTCAAGAGGATAGCGGATAGCTGATTGCGGTCGCACTGCAATTCTTTGAGCCAAAGGGACGTCAGATCAAGCTCCGTTAGTGCATTGCGCCCACAACGCAAGACCTCTAGATTTTCGCAACGATTGACACTGAGATGGGTCAATTGATTGTTGCTACAGTCGACCTTATTGATATAGGTAAAGCCGCTCAAATCGAGAGAAGAAATGCCCAGACCAAAGCAATAAAGAGAGCGCAACCGCCCATGGGGTAGCTTGTTTTCGTCAAAATCGCGAAGAGGGTTATCCCCAATGGAGAGGTGCAGTAAAGAGCGAAGAGGGCGAAGGTCTCCCATAGATTTCAGCTTATTCCCATGGATGTAGAGCATCTCTAATTTGGGGAACTTGCTGCAATCAAACTCCTCTAGCCCCAAGCGATCGCACGTAAGTTGGAGCAAGGGCAGGGAGCTATAGGCGTAGAGATTGAAGTCTTGGTCAAAGGGATTCCCCCCTATCCCTAGGGCTGCGACTTTAGGATTTGCCGAGAGATCCAACTTCTTTAGCTTCAGATCCGAAGCCGAGAGCGAAGTGAGATTGGGCAGCCCCGATAAATCTAACTCGGCTATGGGATTGGCGTCACAGAAGAGATAAGTAAGGCTGGTGTTCTTAGAAACATCAAGGGAGGTAATGTCATTGCCCGCACAGTTGAGCGTAAGAAGACGAGGCACCCCCTGTAGATCAAGAGCCGTTACCTTAGGGGTATTCTCGCCCTTCGCTCTGTATGGGATGAAGAATTCTCGCAGAGAACCCACTAGAGAAAAAGACGTAGTGCCCGAGGGCAACTCCAACGAAACCGCTTGCTTACGATTCTTTATCTCTCCTAACGAGAGTGTGCCCGAGGAGGGAGACTCAAGGGAGACTTGGTCCCCTTCGGAGATAGAAAAGTAAACTTTTTGATTCCCTTCTAGGGGTTGAGGGGATAGTGTTACAACGATCCGATCCGTAGCTCGTGGGGCCGAGGGTTGCCCCCAAAGGGGGAATAAAAAAACAAAGGATAGCGCGCAAAGCAAGGCAAAGCGCACTACCCAGGTGTAGCATTTGTTCATTATTTGTTTGTGAGTTAAGGGTGAGAATTAGCTCTCTAGCATGGGAGATGAGGGCTGAACGAAGTCTACAAAACAGAGTGAGGCAAGTGCCGTTCCATAGCGTTTTGTGATGGTTATACCCTCTGTGAGGAAGGTAAGCTCGCCAAGGTAGTACTGGCTGTAGGTTTTCTGATGCAGGTCGTTAATCACGCGAATAAGACGAGACTCAAGTTCCTCAATGCGGTAGCGTCCGTTTACCTCGCATACAAGACCTCCCACTTTCTCATCAAAGTTTTCGTCTTTGTACATCCAAGCGTAGACAATTCCTGCCGATACAAACTCATCTTGATAGCCATGCGAAACGGACATAATCGTCTTCATTTCTGAGCCAAAGGGGGGCATGTCCACTTCGTCCATGGTGGCAAGGCGAGCCGTTGCAGGTAGCACGGACGAATAAGTCATGATATTATAGTCGGAGATACCGGCATCGTAGAGAGCCATGTGGTAGCTACCGGCGTGGAGTTCGAGATCACTCTCTCCGCTCCCCTTGGTCACAAAAAAGGTGTTGGGGATGATGTTTCCAAAGATATTGCTCATTCTTCTTTTTCTTCTTCTCAGGGTTACTTACAATCTTTCTGGGTGCAAATGTACAACTTTTTCTAGGCTGTTAGCGACGACTACGCACTACGGTAATGAGACTATCGGCCCGCGCTAGAGCTTCGGGGTCTTGGGCATCTATGTTATACTCCTCTGGGCGAGGCACTCTCAGGGTTGTACCGATGGGTACATTATCGGGATTGGAGATTTTCTCTTCGTTGGCAAGATAGATATAAATCCAAAACTTCTTATTACCGTAATGCTCTCGGGCGTAATCGGCTAGGCGATCCCCCTTTTTGATCGTGATGTAGACCTCTTCAATCACTTCGGGTACTGGGGCAACTACCACCGAATCTGTGGGGGTAGAATCTGTACGATGAGGGGCGGCAGCCGTTTTTTCTCGACTGGGTTTAGACGAGGAGCGGGAAAGAAACCTCGCTCCCACAAAGTAGCCCCCTACAAGGAGTGGGCACAACAAGGGGAGAACAATCCAAAGCCATACCTTACGCCGCGAGTGGGGATGGCGAGGGATAGGGGGGGTAGGCTTCTCGGATGCGCAGCACGCCTCATCCTCTTCTTTAGGTAAAGGCTCCATAGACTCCTCCTCCGGGAGAGAGGGTAGCTCGGGAGGAAAAGTCGGCAAGGAGGGGAGCTCAACCTCCTCTTCTTGCTGTGACAAAAGATCGTCTGTGGGTAAAAGCGGTTCCCCACTCTCCTCCTTAGACGCGATCTCCTCTTCCTCCAAAAGGTTGGGAGATGGAGCGGATTCCTCAACCACCTCGGCTGGGAAAGCCTGACAGACAGAATATACTGGAATTTTTGTAAGCTCCTCTTCCTGCTCAATAGCACGCTGAGGCAAGTCGTCAAAAGCTTTGTCTTGAGGCAACGCAATGGGAGAAAACGCATCAAAAGGCTTATTGATACTCTGGAGAAGTCGCTCAGAGGGCGTAAATGTAAAAGCCAGCTCCTCTTTAGCCTCGCCCTCAAATAGTCCAATCCCCTCCCAAAGAAAAGCATTACCGCTGTGCAAATGGTGCAACATCTGCTCGGTGAGAGCTTGATAAAAAGCATGTACACTCTTGGGGGATAAAGGGGAAGACTCTTGCAGTATCTCCTCGAGGTCATCGGGGGCAGCACTTGAGGCTAGACCGGTCTCAAGGTGCAATCGGGGAGGAACGAGAAGCCGACTCCCAGAAGGCAAAAGAGCGACGTACTCCATTTCTTTACGCACGTGCCACGCCACAACCCCCGCTACAGAAACGGGAATGGCGGATGCAAGCCGATCCGAAACTATGCGCCCCAGAAGGCTCCACAGCTCTTCGCAACTCTCGTATTGCAACTCCGATCGCTCGGCAAGTTGACTAATCCATTGTAGGGTCTCTATCATAACTATCGGGACAATGGGGCTTGCGCCAATAAATCAAAGCCATCTACTCCTACGATAGGTAGGGGGTAATAATGCCCAACACGGAGAGAATGGGCTTGCTCTACAGGGATAAGCACCTCGGGATCCACCTCAGGAGAATCGTATTGCGTGCGCCCCACAACAAACTCCTCCTCCCTGCGGTCTATAAGCACCTCCTGAGTAGTCCCCACCAAGCTACGGCTATACGCCTCGGCAATAGGCTCCTGCAGTGCCATAAGTTGCTCCAGACGCTCCATTTTCACCTCCTCGGGTATCTCGTCTTGATAGTGTTTATAAGCATAAGTACCAACCTCGTGGCTATAGGCAAAGGCGCCCATGCGCTCAAATTGCCTGCGCTCTATAAACTCGCATAGGGCTCGAAAGTCTTGTTCCGTCTCCCCGGGATGCCCCACAATCAACGTGGTACGCAACGCAATCCCCGGCACTTCTTTACGAATCTCATCAAGGAGCCGCTCTGTCTCGAGCTGGGTGATATTGCGACGCATCTTTTGGAGCATATTGTCGGTTGCATGCTGCAGCGCAATATCCAAGTACTTACAGATATTATCTCGTTCCCTCATTATGGGGAGAATCTCTCGGGGGAACTGCGTAGGATAGGCATAGTGTAAACGAAGGCGACGCACCCCCGGGAGATCCGAAAGTCGCTCCAAAAGGGGAGCCAATAGCACCTTGCCTCCAAGATCCCGGCCGTACGAAGTAAGGTCTTGTGCGATCAATTGAAATTCGCTACAGCCCTCGTCTACAAGCGTTTTCACTTCATCTACAAGAGACTCTATGGTACGCGATTTTTGCCGCCCCGTGATAAGAGGGATAGCGCAGTAGGAGCAACCCCTATCACACCCCTCCGAAATCTTCACATAGGCGTAGTGTTTGGGGGTGGTTAGGAGGCGTGCCGTATCCGTCTCGGGAGCGAAGGAAGGGCCTAGGTCGGCCACTAGATTTTTCCAATCGAACTTGCCGTAGAGAGCATCGATCTCGGGGATTTCGGCCTTAAGGTCACCACGGAATCGCTCACTCAAGCAACCCATTACAATCAATTTGCCAATGCGCCCCTCTTCTTTAGCACGCACAAAAGCGAGTATCGTATTGATAGATTCCTCTTGAGCTGCACCAATGAAGCCGCAGGTATTGATCACGACAATCTCCCCCGTTATGCGCTTGGGATCATGGCGCACCGAGTAGCCTGCCGCCGCAAAACGCCGCATCAAGAGCTCCGAATCCACAAGATTTTTGGAGCAACCGAGCGTAATTACGTTTACTTCGTTTCTTCTCATTCGCCAAAGAGCGAAGCTACAAACTCATGCTTACGGAAGACCTGGAGGTCTTCGATTTTCTCCCCTAAGCCAATATACTTTACAGGGATATTGAACTGATCAGAAATCCCAATCACTACCCCGCCCTTAGCCGTACCGTCAAGTTTGGTCACGGCAAGAGCATTAACCTCGGTAGCCGCGGTAAACTGGCGTGCTTGCTCAAAAGCATTCTGCCCCGTGGAGCCATCGAGTACCAACAATACCTCCTGAGGGGCATCGGGTACTACCTTCTGCATCACACGCTTTATCTTGGTAAGCTCATTCATCAGCCCCACTTTGTTGTGGAGACGACCGGCTGTATCAATCAACACAACGTCGGCATCTTGTGCCACGGCACTAGCCACCGTATCATAGGCCACACTAGCAGGGTCTGCCCCCATTTTCTGTTTGATCATGGGTACATCCACACGCTCTGCCCAAACGCTTAATTGGTCAATAGCAGCAGCGCGGAAGGTATCGGCAGCACCAATTACCACCTTGTGACCAGCCGCTTTGAACTGGTAAGCGAGCTTGCCGATTGTCGTGGTTTTGCCTACTCCATTGACCCCTACCACCATTATTACGTAGGGCTTACTCTCTGTCGGCAGTACAAAACTATCTCCGTCTATGGTGCCGCTCTCGGTAAGTAGAGCCTCTATCTCGCTACGCAAGATACCGTTAAGTTCGGCGGTAGACACATACTTATCGCGAGCTACTCGCTCCTCTATACGCTTGATAATCTTGAGGGTGGTATCTACCCCAACATCGCTGGAGATAAGCACATCTTCGAGGTTGTCGAGTACTTCGTCATCAACCTTGCTCTTACCTGCGAGTGCACGAGAGATCTTACCAAGCACCGAGTCTTTGGTCTTCTCAAGCCCTGTATCGAGTGTCTCTTTTTTCTTCTTAGAAAAGATTCCGAATAATCCCATATCTATCTAAATTTCTCTCTACTAAAACTGTCTTCCGGCGTCAATCCATTCGCTCTTTGTAGTCCTGATAGCCGAAACGGCGTAGTAGCACCTCTTCGCCATTAGACTTTTGTAACACGAGGTCGGGATGCGCTACTCCATTAAACATATGGGTCTTAACCGTTGTGTAATGGATCATATCCTCAAAGATAAGAGTATCTCCCACCTCCAAAGGCTTATCGAAACTCCAGTCTCCCAAGAAGTCGCCACTTAGGCAACTATTGCCCCCGAGTCGATAGGTAGGTAGCCCCTCCACAGGGTCGTGGTGCGCACCTCGTATCACGGGTTTGTAGGGCATCTCCAAGCAATCCGGCATATGGCAGGTAAACGAAACATCGAGAATTGCCGTTTTAATACCATCGTGCTCTACAATATCTAGCACATGACTTTCTAAGAAACCGGTCTGCCAAGCAAATGCCGACCCCGGCTCCATGATAAGTTGTAGATGGGGGTGACGCTGACGGAAAGCCTTGAGTACGGCAATCAAATGAGGCACGTTGTACTCTTTGTGGGTCATAAGATGACCGCCACCTAGGTTAAGCCAACACGCTTCTGAGAGGGGCGAGGCAAAACGTTGCTCTATAATGGAGAGCAGTTTCTCTAGCTGGAAGCTATTCCCCTCGCACAAAACATGTACATGCAACCCCTCTATCCCCTCGGGGAGATGCAAGCCCAACTCCTCGGGCGAGAGCCCAAAACGCGAGCCGGGTAGAGCCGGATTATAAAGGTCCGTCTCCACAGGAGAGTAACCGGGGTTGATACGTAAGCCGTAAGAGACCTCCGAAGAGGGGGTACAGAACGCTCGGTACTGACTGAGGGAATTGAAGGTTATATGGCTACAACAACGTGTCCATTCTGCCCAATCTTGCGCCCGATAAGCCGGTGAGAAAGCATGTGCCTTACGCTCCAAGCCCTCATACCCCAGACGAGCTTCCCAGGGAGAACTGGCAGTACTACCAAAGCCGTATTCCCGAAAGATAGGGAAGAGCTTCCATAGGGCGAAGGCCTTAAAAGCGACAATAATCTCTACCTTGGCCTCGTCCGCCACCTTGCGAATAAGGCTCAAATTACGCCGAAGGAGCGGCTCCTCAACTACATAACGCGGATATACTTCCATGCTACAAAGATAGCTACTAATCTGCGACTAGCACCCTACGCCCCAGCGAGTATGCCGGCAACTCCCTTCAACAGGAGCGCGGCATCTCCGTTAGCAAAGGAGCACGCACAGGCCTAGTTCCTCCTTCATTCTCGCCAAATTCCGGCACGAAACCAGCCTGTAACAGATCGAATTCTGCCCTATATTTCTCTCCTTTTCTCAGCTTCCTTATACGTAACAGGCTATAAAAAGCCCCCTTCGCCTCTAGAGGCAAAGGGGGCAAAACAGGTTCTGCACATCCAAGACACGAAAGTGCATTCTCCGTAGAGAGAAACCTCAGAGCTTAATCATCATAGGTTTCTCCTTCATTTCTCAAACGAGTAAGACGTATATTCATCGTTACATCTTCGGGATTCTCCGGGTCGTAAGCAATCTTGGCTCCTGACTTTTGATTTTGCCCCTCTCCCTTCTTAAGCATAATGCGTAGCTTATCTCCTTCTTGGTACTTATGAGTAAAAACCGGGAAAACTATCGTCTGTGACCAAGTCTGAACCCCTCTCTCAAAAGGAAGAGAAGAGGAGGCAATTGTAGACCAAGAGCCATATTTTGATTTTTTCTGAAGCAGGACGACCACTGAAGTGGCACCGTCTGCATCAGACTTGAAGTTGAAACTTCCGGTAAACTCGTAGTAAGCCTCCCTGAGAATCTCAATCTCTTCGAAAGGAGAAAAGGTCGAAACCTTTACGTCCTTCTCATTTTTCAAGTATACCTCATCAGTGTTCCACTTCAAGGGCATCCCCTGATAGCTATTAAACTTTGAGATTTCAATAGGAATCTTCCGTTTAGAGGCAAGCACAAAGTGAATGGGCTTCTTTAGTCGGCGAATCTCTTTTAGATTAGAAAAAGGTACCCACTCTTGCCCCGTCCAAACATAGACAAGATTTGCATACACCTGCTGATCTCCACTCCCGGCAGTCTGCGTATTATACACCATCATTGCCTTCTTAGGGGAATGTATCGTATGGGTATCCTGCTTCCCTGTAAGAGCCACTTTCGGCAACAAAAAACCTTTCTTCCTCCCATCGGGAAGGTGAGAGACATCAAGGTCTAATGCAGAAGAATAGGGAGTGCGCGTACCCACACCAACGGCACTCTGCTCTTGCTGAGCTTGCGCTGGGATTACCACGGAGCTCAAACTCAAGGCAAGAAGGCTATAGTATAGTATATATTTGTATCTCATCACAAAATAATTGACTAAGAGAGTTTCTGAATCTTGATCACCTTAGAGGTATTAGACCCCCCGGCAGGGTTTATATTGGCTATCCAATCTGGATCCTTTCCACCTCTGTTATCACCAGGCTTATGACCCATTGTCCGTTTAACAACAGCACGGATTTTATCCCCTTTCTCAAACCTTACCACCATAGGAGAAATCACCATATGGCGGCTATTCAAGACTGTATTATTTCCCCAAGCAGAGACACAGCGAGCAATATTTCGCCACGGCCCTCCTGTCTGAGAAGACCTCCGTTGGATGATAAACTCTAGATTAGTACTTGCATTAAGAAGGTTACTTATATTGGGATTATAACCAATAATTCCAGATATCTCGTAATCCCCGGGATTTAAGATTTCAAAAGTATCCTCGGCGTCATTCAACCGGACATTATTCCCTGTATTAAGGGTGATATGGTCAATTTCATTCCCCTCATCATCTACACTCTTCTCAGAGTAAGTCAACGGCACCTCTTCATCGTAGTATAAAGAGGGATGGTTCTTTTTCGAAGCCACATTCTGAGCGTCTCCCTGTAGGATAAAGAAAACTTGGGGCAATAGCTCTCGAATCACAATATCAATATTGGTCATATCAAGCCACTTCTCCCCATCCCAAAAATAGAACATATCATGCTCGACCTGATTATCCCCTGTACCACGATCTTGCAAGTTATAAACAACCAATCCTACGGCAGGGCTGGGGATCGTTGTCTGGTCGTTCTTACCCGTAAGCTGCACACGAGGGAGCAACATCCCCTTCTTCCCATTAGCAGGGAGAGCAGAAACATCTACATCCAAAGCTGCAGAAGCATCGGGGGTCTTAGTAAAAACACCTACAGACTGGGCAAAACCTTTCCCAGAGAACGGAAGCATCATCAAAAGCGATGCAATCCAAAAGAGTCCACATCTTTTCATACACATAGTTCTATCTCTTCTATCTCTCTTCTCTTAAAGATTAAAGTCTAATAGCAGCGCACGAAACCCTCTTGCCACAGGATGATCGGCATCAGTCCCCGTATAGGGTTTTTCAATTCCATACCCCTGACTACTATTCTTGTAAGGAGACTGTATGACAAGACGTATCTTGTCTCCACTGGAAAGCCGGACAGCGACCGCATTGATCGTCGCTGTCTTCAAAAAGCCACCAGCATCAAAACCCCAAGCCGCACGCACCACCACAAGGTCTTCCCAAACAGCCGCTCTAGAAGCCTGTCTCTGAATTTTCAAATTGAGAAAGGCCCTTTTATGATAAGTAACTTCAGGTTCACTAGGAACTGGCTTCTCGACAATTTTTGTAGCAAACGGATTGTAGTGAACGAAGGCACTTACATCGTAGGTCCCTGTTACATTGACCCTAAAATTCTCATTATCTAATTTGGTAAATATATTCCCTCTATTGAGAACAGGCTCCTCCGTGAACTTGAGAGGGAGATCGATACCATTAACCTTTCCATGGCTATGAGGGGGGTTTAATTGCTGAGTTGTAAACTCCTGTTTGGTCTTCCCCTCAACATAAAACTCTCGCGGGATAACAGCTTCGTACACAAGTGGAGTGTATACCATACGCTCCCAGCGATCGCCCAGCCAATAGTAATAGTTATCGGCATAGACGTGCTTCCAAACGAAGTCATATGTGTCTTTCGTATTGTATACAAGCATTGCCTTGGCCTCCGTTCCCACAGTAATGGGAACAGTCCTTTTATCTCTTTGATTTTTAAGCTCTACACGAGGAGGGAGGAAGCCCTTCTTCGTAGAGCTTCCCGGGGTATCGGCTTTTACCTCCATTATAGCGGAGGGGTCTACAGGAGAATTCCCGGTATTGATCCCCACGCTGTTGGTATTCTGAGCAAGGAGGGAGAAGGCTAGAGACTGAAGCAATAGAATAACCGATAGCCTCGCCATTCCCCTCGAAGTGCAATTAAAAATAGTATTCTGACTCATGTTATGTTCCATCAAGATTAGGGTAACAACACTTTTGCAATTGTAGAAGTCTGGTTATTAACCACCTTCACCACATAAGTTCCAGGGAGAGGCAAAGAGTATTCCTTTCCCGAACGGGCAGGTATCTCAGCCTGTAGCACCAAGGCTCCTGTAGCATCGAAAACGAGAACCTTAGAGTCGAGAGCTGTAGTATTATCTACCAACACTCTCGTATCACCTAGCCCTACTACACGAATAGGCTCGGTGGCAGGAGAGAGACTATCTTCACCCTCAGTTACAAGATCGAAGCGATGCTTATCTAGAGACTTAGTAGTAACAAAGGTGTAAGAGCTGGTCTGCCCCACGGGGGTAAGCGTGCCCGTCACACGGTCTCTAAGGCATAGCGAAGGATAGCGACCCTGTAGCTCAGGACTAACACGGAATGAAAGCGTATAGGCCCCATCTTTGGGTGCTTCAAAACCGATTCGCAAGCCCTCAATCTGTGCAGAGGTTGCTACTTGTAGAGGACCTTCCGACGAGATCACATAGAGCTGCGGACGGCCTCCGACCAAGATCTTGCTACCATCCCATCCGTTATCGAAACCGGCAGTCGTACCCTCCTTGCGGAATACGAACAAGCGGTCTGCACCCTCATTAGATGCTACATCTATATGTAAGAACTCTCTCACATCCTCTTCGTCTCCGGCTCTAAGCTTCTCAGAAGCCTTCTCTTTTACGATTCCGGAGTAGGGCATCGTGAGGGAAGCCTTTACCGTTCTCTTATTACAGATCATAAAGCCTTGTAGAGAGGGGATCTCACGAGGCAGGTCCCCCGAACCGGCAAGATGTTTCGGAACAGAAAGGTAAGTTCCTGCCAAAGTTGAGCTCTCGTCTTGATTGTGTGCAAGCCACTCTATACGACTTCCCGTATTGTATAGAAAGACTGTCTTCTCTAGCCCCATGCCAAACTCTATTAAAGAGATGTCGTATGAAGCAGTATAACTATTGGCAAACGAATTGAACGCACCATACAAGACTCCCGGCACCTTGGCCGCAACCTCTAGGTCGTTGGGAGCCTCAAGGTTGAGTTTTCCTCTAAAGATATAGGTAGCCGGTACTGGTTGCGTTACTTCATACCCATGGAAGGGAGTCAAGACATCCCCAGGCTGTGTAGCCACCCACTTCTCGTCGTACTCATCGTTTTTACTTTGGTTATACTTGCGCACAATAGCAGACGAAGGGAAAGTTTTCTCCACAGCTCCATCCTTGATGGGTGTACCGAAGTATTGCCATTTGGCGTGCTGCTTATCAAAGTTTCCGTCGTAGCCCTTGGTATAAAACTCCACGGTGGCGAACAAATCTTTATTCCTCTCCGGAGCATCGAAAAACAGAGCTCCATTGGGTTCTCCGGGGATTGACTTTAGTCGGACACGGTAGGCAGGATCGGCATTCCCATAAGAGGTCTCAGTTGCCTTATCCACCTCGACCTTATCTTTTACGCGCAGAGAAGATCCGGCATTCACAACGACTCCCTTACCTGATTCACTCTTATTGATAAGCTCAGTAACAACGCGATCTTCCCCCTTTGCCACGTGCAAATCGCGCAAAGCGGGGTGCCCATCGTTATTGGTTTTGGTAGCAAACTCAACTTCCACCACCTTGTCGCCATCCGATTTCAGCGTCTTAGGCACATAGTTCCCGGTCCAGTTTTCGGCCTTAGACCACGTATTATCAGTACCACCATACCACAGGTTGTACTTTAGAGATAGGGTATTACTTCTATAGATAGGCTCTCTCTTTTCGTACTTATCCGCAATGCGAGTGTATAACTCTTCGTGGTCAAAGTGCCCATGACGCGTCTTGATATTCTGTTCCCCGGATACTGTAAAGGCTCCGGGAGTGCGCTCAAAACTATCGAAGTGGGGGAAGGCTTCCGTGCTCATTGCAACAAACAAACGCCCTCTCACGTTGCGAAGGAAACGAGTCCTCCCATTCACCACCTCATAGTCGACATCCTCCTTGAGGCGAGTATACCTATCGGTTGCGGCATCATCTTCGACATACCAAGTATACTTCGTGGTCTTTTGGGAAGAAGTCACGCCTTTTGCATGAAGCTCAGAGGAGAGATCAATCCAATCCTTCCCCACTGTAAGTTGGTCTTCCGTAAGCTTATAACGCTCCTGCAAATTGTAATGGTAAGCACTTGCCAGAGTGCCGTTGGGGAGCTCCGGAAGCGTAGAGATCTTGAATTTATTCACCCTCAGGTCTATGTTCCTATATGTATTTTGAGGAAGAACGAGGGAACCTGCAAATAGGTTCTTACTCAAATCCAAATCAACAAGATGGCTCAGGCCTGTCAAATCTATATTCTCCAAGAGGTTAGAGGAGGCATTGAGCTTCTCTAAATTCTTATTCTCCTTCACCTCCAGCGTCTTATAGTAATTGCTTGAGACGGAGAGGGTTTCAAGGGATTTATTGGACTTAAAGTCACTTCCCCCGTTGCCTGCTTTTCCCAATAAATTCTTATCCAAATAGAGGTGCCGCAGGATAGTGGCTGAACTCGTCTTGGCCTCCGTAACGGACTGATCTACCGCCTTTACCGTCCAAAGTCCATTCTCTCCGGTAATCTTAATGACCCTATTAGAAGGCACCTTGACAACAAATGTCTCCTCTTGATTGAGGTTTATCATCTGCCGATTCCCATTCCCGTTCCAGTCTATAAATACCACAGGGAACTGCGGGCGCCCCACCGTCTTATCAGGAGCCAAGGTAAAGGAAAAGTCCTGACCTCCAGCCTTAGTCGTCGTAAACTCCACTAACTGGGTAGCATTGTGAAAGTTGGGATAAGAGGCTCCCTGAGCCCTCACCTCAGCTACAAACAGCACCACGCTCAACAGGAGTAATATATATTTCTTCATAGAAGACAATACGCTATTTCGTTCTATTTCTTTATAAACCAAAGCCCATTACAGGAGTTTTTTCAGTCGAAGATCTTCACAGGAAGAGTTATCGTCATCTTGTAATGTCGCCCCCGTATAATCTTTCCATAATTGACATCATCGTACGGCTCATGCACCACTACATAGTATTCCTGCAGATTATTTGTAGCCTCCCAAGGGGTTTTTACCTCAACCCCAATATAGGTACGATTATTGACATCTGAGGGATCATGCTCCGGTAGGTAACAGGCTCCGATCTTACCTCCTCCCATATTAAAAGTCTTATAATTAGTGGAGGGGCTTGTATAGTAAGTCTTTACTCCTCCCAAAAAGAACGTGGGGGGGACATTCGCAATCCACACTTTCGTGACCTCCCTAGGATGTATCGCTCTAAGCTCCGGCTTCGAAGCGGAAGAAGTACGCTCGTCTAAAAAGCGGATCTTGTACGAAAGCTTGGCATAGGTGGGTGTGAGAGAAAGAGGGGAGGGGATCGCCTTTACCCCGTCACTAACGGATAGGGAGCCAACATATAGCTTTGGCTCTGTTTTGCCATCGGTACCAAAGTAATCTTCGGTATTAAACTCCTTCTGATTAAACTCTGTAGCCCGTAGTGTACTCAGGCTTTCTCGCTCTCCGGCAACAAAGAATAGAGTCTGCTTCTCGTTGCTCGGGAGCTTGAAATACACCTTGTCACTCAGGACGTCAAGTTCTTGGTTATAGTTCAGAACGGAGGATATCACACGTAATTTATCTATCTCACCCGCACGGAGATCCCCGTCCACAGACGAAGCCTTCACGGACGTAGTAAGGGCATCTTGGGGCTCCTTTGCATTACGATCTGCACAAGCTCCCAGGCTCCCCATTAGAGCCATTGCGACAAGCAGCCTTAGGGTAATCTTAGTATACTTACTCATAGGGATCACTATTTAATTGTAGATTTTCTCCTCACCCTTACCTGACAAATTGACTTCGGACCATTCCTTGATAGAAACGTTGGAAGAAAGATCTACAGGCTTTGCAGCATCCCCAGAGCCGGCCGACAAGACCTGAGACTCTAGGATATAGTGTGTATTACGCTTGACCTCCCGAGGCAAGATCACCCTATAGTAATAGTAACCTTTATGAGCCGGGTATATATCCCCTCCTGCAGGAGGGGGGTATTTCCCTTCTGGATCATCGGCATGCGACTCCGGCACATCGGCATAAAGAGCAAGATAGAGGTAAGGAGGCACATTGGTTTTGTCTGTGCCCTGATTATACTCATTGATGTAGGCAGTAACCACGAAGGGACCTTCTCGAGGGGCAGTAGCTGCCAAAGGGGTAAACTCCCACATATGCTTATTCTCTGCGAGGAGAGGCATAGCCATAGTAGGGTTATCATTGTAACGTTCGCTACGGTTAGAGGCATTCAGCAAGAGGTTGGCATGCTCCACAACATGGGTTCGTTTTGCCACATCTCTAAACTGATAAAAAGAGCGCTCCGCGGTTGCTGCGCGTCTAGCATCAAGGGGACCCCAGCGCAAATCTAGCTTTACAGTCACCTTAGCAACAGCCCTATTGAGGACGACTTGTGCCTTGCGATTCTCCTTCGTAAAGGTGTGCACAACAGAGCCCTCCATCAAGAGTAGCGGTGCAGTTATCTTAGAATTTTCGTCGGCAGAGTCGTAGTAAATCTGTTTGGTTGCATCCGAGAAGTCTCCAAACTTCTGCACAGCACGCAACTTGGTTTCGAGATTGCCTTTTCCCTTATAGTTAGCAATAACAACAACCTTTTTGGTGCCCACCTCCTCAGGGATAAGGGGGAATAGCATGGTCTGCCCATCCTCCCACTTGGCTCCATCGGCGCGCCCCGTGGCTGTGGCGTCGTACTCATAGATTTTATTTCTCCAAAGCGTCTCTTGACTGTTTGTCTCGAAAAATAGAATCATGATGTTGTCTATTTTCGTCTCGTCAGAGGTTGCAGTGCCTTGTCGTAAAACCTTAGAATCTTGTACTTTAAGGGCTAAACTCAGCGTCTCGTTGGGGCGCAACTCATCTCCCCCTTGGCGGCGACACGCCCCCGAGGAGAAGAGCAGAACGCTCCAAAATAGCCAATATAGCGTATGAGAAAAGAATCTTTTCATCTTTGTTGAGGTTAAATGTACGCTTCCTAGAACTCTGTCTCTTTTACGGAGGTGCGGCCACTCACCTTATAAAAGACCATGAGGGACTTCCCCGCCGAAGCAGTGTGTAGTGTGTACTCGGTAAAGGCTCCATAGTTCAACTCGGTGAACGAGACCTCATTGGTGGAGCCATTGATTGTTGCTCCATTAACGGGCTTAAGGATCACCTCATGCCCTTTGGGCACCTTGTGCTTAGAGGTGTACAAGCGGAGCATTACATCCGAATTCGGTTTAATTTTAGATGCACACCAAAGATTGAAATACTCACCGACATAGCCCCAAGAGGTATCCTCCTTCCAATCTGCGATGGAGATGCCTACGGCTATATCGCTCCAGTCTTTGAGCGTGAGTTCGTAGTTATGGTGATGGTTACGGCGGAAAAGATAATTATCATCTTTCCCCAATTCAATTATGCGTGTCTGTTCTTCAGAGGCTCCCTCCTGGCGGATCGTCAGGGTCAGTCGAAGACGCTGTGTATCCAAATATTCGGGGATATAGCGAGATTGCTGGGAGTCAAAAGCGATCCCAAGAGGAGTGCCGGAAGTTACAAAAGTATGCTGTACATCCAAAGATCCGGCAAAAGCGGGATGAGCGGCATCCGTGAACAAAAAGCTTTTTGAGGGCACCTTAGACAGCCCCATATCGCTTACATATAGCTTTTTTAGTTCGGCAGGGCTCCCATGAGGTCTCAGGATCTTGATGGAGAGCTTTGCCACCACTCTCTCAAGCTCCGCCTCTAAAACAAAAGGATTCGTTGCCTTATTATACCCCTTAGGGATCTGATAATTACTTTTCTGAGAGGTCATAAGCAACCCCTTGTGGTCTACCTGAGAGGGCACAAAGTCTTTTGGAAAGTTACACTGCAAAGCTCGCACATCGCTCTCGGTACTTAGGGCGTTGAGAGCACTTGGCGAGATGCCAGTGCAGTAAGACTCATTTGCTATAACATAAACATTGTAGAGCCCCGGCAAAACGCGTGCAGGAAGGCTCCTATTGGAATAGCCACTAGAGTTAGAACCAATACCCGATGCCGGGAAATCCAATTTACTATTGAAAACAACCGCCCCTGTCGCAGACTTGCAAAGGATGAGACGTACCTCAGACACGTAGTCTTCGTTATCCGTATTTATAGTCCCCCCGGCTCTGAGAGCAGGCTCTGCCATCCGAAACCCGACGGAGAGCTGCGTACTATCAGAAGCTTGCTCCTGGTTGGGATCGATGGGAGAATCGCCCCCCCCGGGACCCTTAGTTTCGCACGAAACCAAGAGCCAACCTCCCAGTACGAGACAAGAGAGATGAATGACAGACTCTCTGATGAGAGACAAATATGACTTACTGATCATTGTTATATCCTTTATCAAATACCACGGCAAATGCGCACGTGTGAGTGTAGCGAGGATAGATAGATTCTAAGATCCTCGATTTTGGAGAAGAAGTCCTCTCCTTCATTGTCCTTTCTATACACCGATGCTATAGGAATGGATAAGCCAATCGTTAACCCAGATCTCAACAATCTGATAGGTATTTTCCGGGCAATCGCAATGATGCGCAACAAGCCTTACCCTAAAGTCGTTGAGGCAGCGAAGGTTGATATTCTCGGCATAGCTACTGGAGAGAATTACCCCTACAAGGTCTGTACGGAACATCTCCACGCCCTTTGCCTTATTGGTGACGATGAGGGTATTTTTATGCCCACTCTCCAATTTGAGGGTGGTAAAATCGGCTCGACAAGTACTATCTCCTACCACCTTGGTCTCCCCAGGGTAAAAGGTTGAGTCGGTACTTGCAATACGCCCATTCATTTGGTATGTACCATTGCTAGAGGCTATCTCTATCTTATAATCTTCCGGATGGGGAATCTTCTCAATAACGACAGCAATACGATTGGTATACTCTCTTAGGTTTACAGAAGTCGGGGTAAAACGCTCGTAGTTCGTTGTATTCCGTTCTACTTGTACAACAGGGCTCTCGCCGTACCAAAGCGTTGTCTCTCGAAGATTTTCTCCCCACTTGCCTTCTTGTCGCAAACGGAAAAGGACGTCTTTCTTCGTAGTCTTCCCCACTTGCACTCCATTAATATTGTAGTAATGGTCAGCAAGATTTCCCCATGAAAGAACTGAATACAATCCGGGTTTATCCACCGGGATAGAATACTCATAGGCATCAGACAGACGTACATTATCCACAATATGAGTACTATAGAGTACATCATTCTTGTCGAATGCGTAGATATTCAGCCGAGTTACCCGTTGGGGATAGGATTTCTGATTCGCACACTCTGTTTGAGAATAGAATCCCACCTTTATTGCTTGAGGGCAATCCTCAAAGCCTTCATATATCCATTTGTCACAAGAAGTCAGCCCCACTAGAGACAACATCACGAGGGGGAGACCTCCCAACAGCTTATAAATACTCTTCATTACTACACTCTGATAAGTTTAGAAAATGGGAGAGGGCAGAACTCCTCAGGAAAAGAGAAGACTCCTCTCCCCCATTAGACTTGATTAGTAGCTAGTCGCTTCTCTCTCGCAACGGAAGCCGCACAAGTGCCACTTCCGTGCGATCAAGAGCTTTAGTTTTTAGAGATCAATACTATAGTTATGCCACGTCCAAGGAGTGATGGTAATAGTTGCTACCATAAAGGTCTTCTCGGTTGGCAGAGGCTCATCAGGATCTGGAGTGTCAGGATCATCTGGGTCTGGTTTATCGGGATCACTTGGATCATCCGGATTAAATGGATTACCGGAAAGACCGATATTTTGGAAGGACTTAATGTCTACGTTGTAGATATTGTTACGATACACAGGAGACATTGACCACTTGGTCATATCAACTATATTCGGATTCACCCAGAGGAAGTAGAATACCATCCCCTTCTTATAGGTTACAATTTTGTTGGCAGCATTACCGGCATTCTTCGCCTTTAGCTCTGAGCTATAGAACTTCTGAGTGGCGAGTCCATAAAACAAATCCCCATCAGGAGCCATAAGGACCTTTTCTCCTGGCGCCCACATATCATCGGCAGGAGTAAACTTTCCCTTGATCAACACATAGGTAGTATTCCCCTTGCGGTAACCAGAGGTCTTAGGATCTGAAGGATCCGTTGCATTAGCATGAGTCGTCTCTGAGATGTACTTGTACTTTATAGATGCTACTTGAGGAAGTCCATAAGAATCAACGTGTTTAATATCAAAGAATTTATCACCCTTAAGCTGTGTGTAGTCATAACGCTTAGGAGCTTCTGTGGTATAATTATGATTAGGGGTCCAATCATAGTTAGGACTCTTACGGTCGTCCTTCTGGAGGAGATAAAACTTCTTTTCGTATTGAGCTACCGACCATTTAAGGTTAGAGATCTCACCGAATGTCTTTGTTTGTCCCCCAGTAAGAGTCGCCTTCACCTCATACACTCCGGTGTTAGCAGCCTTCTCTGTAGCTGTAGCTGTAACAGAGACACGGGCAGCTGCACGAGACACCGTGATAACAACATTATTGACCGCAGGTGCATTAAGTGCGGACACATTGGGCTTTATATCCTGGGTTACAGGCTTCCCTGTCATCACGATTACATCCTTATTGTTATTATCAAGCGAAGCAATAGGAGCTGATGCAGAGAATGCTTCATAGTCCTTCTTGTATGCTGCATCAAAGTCTGCCCTATTATTAGCAGCATCAAGATCGGTCTTAATGGTATTAGTAATATTGATTACAGCATACACAATCTTTTTCCCACTCTTCGTACGGAAAGGAGCCATTGTCACCTTGCCTGTTGCCCCATCAAGGTGCAAATTATCCTCCGTAAAATGATGAACTTCAGGCTTCTCTGCAGGCTTAGCATCATCAATAATATAGAGGGTGAGAGTCTTAATATGGTCAACTCCCGTATAGGGGGTCCCTTGCTTATTATAATCATCATCACCAGCGCGAAGGCTTGAGGGAAGGGATAGGGCGATCGTCGTGTAGGTATCGTACCCCTTTTCCCTAGAGAGGTCGTCCTCCTTCTTGTTGTTGCACGAAGTAAGCCCTAGGAGTAAGGCTGCTCCGGCAAAAATCCATTTACTGAAGTTTTTTTGTTTCATTCTGTCTCAAATTAAATTAATAATAATCTGTTATACCCGAGTATCCAAGAGGTCGCAAGCATAGAAAATGGAGCAAATCCATCAAGGGAAAAGATGAAAAGAGCATTTCTACCATCAAATAAAGAGCTCTCCCCTACAGGCTATCTCAAAATAGAATCAAGACAAAAACCCACGTCACACCTCCGGCACAAAATCTTTAAGCACGAAAGGCGTAACATGCCCTTTTTCCTCAAATAAAACCCCACTTGCGACATGGTTCCGCATATACCGCTGTATACACTTCGCTGTGCAAAGGTAAAAAGAATATTGATTTAAGCACCAACTTTTCTCCCCAAGACGCCTTCCTCAAGAAATACTGTTATATAAAATATAGACACATAATAAGAAATGCGGCTCAAAACAGACGAAGATATTAACAAGGATAGGGAAGGCTAGAAAATAGAAAGCGCATATAACCTATGCATATAAAAAAGTGCATTCACAAAAATTTCTATACAACATTTTTGCTTCGACAGGTGAAATTTTCATCTCTAGAGGAGCAAATAGAGAAATCCGTCCTCGGCAAAAAAGAAAATTGGAGGCTAAAAGAAGACATAAATAGCTCCTTTTATTCCAACAAACTCTCTTGAGGAAGAAAAAGAGGAGACAGAGGCGGAAAAGGAAGGACCACATCCGCTTCTTCTAAAAGGGTACACCTATATTATATATAAGAGACTAGTACCGTTCGTCTCATGCCTTGTTGTTGATGCTGTAGAAGAGGGGGTTTATGGAGGGGCCCGTCGAAAGATAGGAGAGGAAATAGAAAAGCGGTTCCTACCCATACAGGTAAGAACCGCTTCTTTCTTCCCCCTTAGTGGGGAGGGAAGAGATTTACTTTGAGGTAAGAACCACCGTATCGAGGGCGATCATGAGCTCCTCATCGGTAGGAATTACCACTACCTTTACCTTGCTCTCTTTCGTAGAAAGCAGAGCTTCGTCCCCATGTATCTTCGCATTGAGCGTCTTGTCGATCTCAATACCCATATACTGCATATCTTCGCAAACATACTCTCGTGTGGTGGTCTGATTTTCGCCAACACCTCCCGTAAAGATGAGAAGATCCAAACCTCCCATAGCGGCGGTAAAGGCTCCCACATACTTCTTAATGCGGTAGTCGTACATCTCCAACGCGAGTTTGGCACGCTCGTTTCCTTGAGAGATAGCCTCTTCTATTTCGCGCATGTCGCTAGAGACTCCACTCACACCAAGTACCCCACTCTTCTTATTGATTACCTCGGAGAGTTGTGCCATGGACATGCTCTCTTTCTCACCAATGAAGACGAGAGCACCAGGGTCTACATCCCCTACACGAGTACCCATCATAAGGCCTTCCGTGGGGGTAAGTCCCATGGTGGTATCGATACACTTACCCTCTTTGATCGCGCACATAGAGGCTCCGTTGCCAATATGAGCCGTGATAATGCGTACTTTGTTGTAGTCGAGCCCTAAGAACTCGCAGGCACGCTTACTTACGAAGCGGTGGCTTGTTCCGTGGAAGCCATAGCGGCGCACGCCATACTTTTCGTAGTACTCATAGGGGAGTGCGTACATAAAAGCGCGTTGTGGCATCGTCTGAGGGAAGGCGGTATCAAACACACCTACCTGAGGAACTCCGGGGATTAGTTCCGTAACGGCAGCCACACCCTTAAGCGTAGAGGGGTTATGAAGAGGAGCAAGATCAATGCACTGCTTTACGCTTTCTACTACCGCATCGGTAATTACCACGCTTTCGCTGAACTTATCGCCCCCATGCACCAAGCGGTGACCCACGGCATCAATTTCGCTGAGGCTTTTGATGCAGCCATATTCGCTACCGGTAATCGTTTTGAGGATAAAGTCGATAGCCACCGTGTGCTCGGGCATATCTTTCTCAAGCACCACTTTCTCTCCCGAAGGCAATTTGAGCTTTAGGAAAGAATCCGACAAACCTAATTTTTCTACTCCACCCTGAGCAAGCACTTTGCCTTCGGGCATCTGAAACAATTTATATTTTACGGACGAACTTCCGCAATTAAGCACTAATACATTCATATTATAGATATGAGACTAAGAGGTGATTTTATTGTTTAGCAGCAATAGCTTGATTGGCGGTGATAGCCACCATCTTGTAAATATCGTCTACCGAGCAGCCACGGCTGAGGTCGTTTACAGGAGCAGCCATCCCTTGGAGGATAGGCCCTACAGCCATAGCACCACCGAGGCGCTCTACCAACTTGTAGGCGATGTTACCCACCTCAAGAGAGGGGAATACGAGCACATTTGCCTTACCAGCCACAGGGCTATCGGGGGCTTTGAGGGATGCCACTGCCTCCACAAGAGCCGCGTCTGCCTGCAACTCTCCATCAATAGCGAGGTCGGGAGCCAATTCTTTGGCCACGCGCAACCCCTCTACCACCTTATCTTCAAGTTCGCCCTTGGCACTCCCCTTGGTAGAGTAGCTAAGCATAGCTACGCGGGGCTCCATACCACCAATAGCGCGAGCCGTAGTAGCCGAAGCCACAGCGATTTGCCCTAGTTCGTTGGCATTGGGGTTGGGGGTAACGGCACAGTCTGCCACAACAAGAAGCCCCTCTCTGCCGTATTGCTTTGCTTGGGTAAAGAGGAGGAATGCTCCACTCACACAGCTAAGGCCGGGCATTGTTTTGATGAGCTGGAGGGCAGGTCTTAGCACGTTGCCCGTTGTATTTTGTGCCCCGGCAAGTTCGCCATCTGCATCGCCTGCCTTAATCATAAGACAAGCCAAGTAGAGAGGATTTACCACGAGTTTATCGGCCTCTTCTTGGGTCATTCCCTTAGACTTACGAAGCTCCATAAGGAGATCACGGTAAGCCTCTTTTTTGGCGTGGCAATTGGGGTCAATCAATTCTGCTTCACCGATATGGGTAAGCCCCAACTCAGCAGCCTTAGCCTTGATAGCGGCAGGTTCGCCAATGAGAACGAGGTTTGCAACACCATCAGCCAAAAGCCTGTCGGCAGCTTGTAGAGTACGAGGTTCTGTCCCCTCGGGCAGCACAATGCGTTGCTTATTAGCAGCAGCACGCGCTACGATTTCTTTCATCAAATCCATTGTGCAATATTCATTAGGTCTAGTTCTGCCGCTCTCCTCTCAAAGACACCCCCGGGGGAGAAAGAGAAGAAGGCACAACGTAGTCATTTATATATTCGTGCGTTAAGCCCCACAAAGTTAGCTATTATTACCCAAACGAACATAGCCCACCTCGCTAGAGCGAGCGCGAGAGCAGGAAAAATCCACGCGTGAAACCACAAAAAAAAGTCTGGGTGAAAAAGAAATGGATACAGGCCAGAAAATTTTTATTCCACAGGCAGAAATGAAAAAAGTTTAGGGCAGAATCCCCCAAGAAAACAGCTGAAAAAGGAGAGGTTTTTAGGCAGAGGATTTTGAGCGATAGGGCATACAGGTCAAAAAAGCCAGAAAGCCACCTTATTCATATCACTTATATTATTCATTTTTACTACATTTGCAGGGTGGCAATCTTCTCCTTAATCCAAAGAGCAAAAGGGCAATAAAAGAGGGGGAGAATGCCCACTAGACATATCAAAAACGCATCATGGCAACAAAGAAAGAAATACGACAAGCTCTCATCTGTCGTCTCATTCGCAACAACGACGTCCCCAACCAGAAGACACTGCGCGAGCTGCTTTTGATCAATGGGATCAGTGCCACTCAGGCAACCATCTCGCGTGACATGTACGAACTCAACATCACCAAAGATCGCTACTCCAGAGAGGATATTAGCTGCTACCGGATGCCCAGCGAACAGGCTCGGGCCACACAAGATGTATTCCGTGTGATGGGGACAAAGGGGTTTCGCTCTATCCATTATTCGGGGTCTTTTGTTGTACTTAAAACGCGCTCGGGCTATGCCCACAGCATCTGTGTAGACATAGACTCCATTGCCAACAACGCCATTGTGGGCACGATTGCAGGCAATGACACCATACTCGTAATACCGGCAGATGGGGTTTCTCGCGAAGAAGTGGTGAGCGTACTTGCTCAAATCATTCCCGAGTTAGCCCGAGCCAATTAAAAACATTCCCCATCTTTTTATCCCTTCCCTATTATGATTCGTAAGAAAATCCTACTCTTAGTCCTTTTTGCCCTTAGCTTTGGCACCCTGTGGGGGCAACTCCCTACCACGGTAAAACCCGTGCGCAACATTATTGTAATGATACCGGATGGCACCTCCCTACCTGCGCTATCTCTAGCACGCTGGTACCAACGCTATCAACACCCCAATAAGCTACATTTGCACCTTGACTCAATCCTGTGCGGGACGGTACTCACCTATTGCTCCGACGCCCCCATCGGCGACTCCGCCCCCACCACCAGTTGCTACATGACGGGCATTCCCTCACAGAGCGGATTTATTGCCACCTATCCCGTAAGTACCGATCACGACCTACAGCCCCTAGACCCTAAGCTCGCCTATCAACCCCTGGCCACTCTATTAGAGGCAGGCAAGTGGAAGCTAGGGAAGCGTACCGGGCTTGTTGTTACATGCGAATTTACCCATGCTACTCCGGCGGATTGCTCCGCTCACTCCTACAATCGCAAGAAATATGATTGGATTGCACCGCAGATCGTAAACCTACCCGTAGATGTAGTGATAGGTGGAGGTAACAAGATCATAACCCCCGCGCTACAACAATCGCTCAAAGAACAAGGCATCCCCTATTTTGCTAACGACCTCAAATCCATGCGCACCTTCCAAGGCAAGCAAATGTGGGCTCTCTTTGGAGAGTACGACATGCCCTACGACCTAGATCGAAATCCCTACAAGATCCCCTCCCTTGCCGAGAGTTGTGAGAAAGCAATCTCCCTACTCAACGACCCCGAGGGCGAAGGATTCTTCCTTATGGTAGAAGGGAGCAAAGTAGACTGGGCAGCCCATGCCAATGACCCCGTAGGGATCGCCTCAGAAATGCTTGCCTTTGACAAAGCCGTAGGGGTAGCCCTAGACTTCGCTCGCCGTGACGGAAATACCGCCATCGTTATCATGCCCGACCACGGCAATAGTGGTTTGAGTATTGGGTTGCAACGTCTTCGTCATGCAGATAAGCAAGGACCGGAGGTACTCTTCGGTCAGCTCACCGACATCAAACGTACCGCTGCCGGGCTTGCCAAACTGCTCAACGAAGCTCCCAACGACCAAGCTCGCGAGCTCTTCCACCACTACGCCGCTATTGACCTCTCCGACGAGGAACTCGATGCCCTCTACCAGTGCGAAGAATACGAGCACAGCCCCATCCCTCTAGAGCAACGCAAGGGGAGCTCCGCACAAACAGGGCTTTACAACGGATCTTTGAGTGCCGTGGTTATCCTTATCTATCAGCAGCACATGCCCTTTGGATTTACGACCCATAGCCACACGGGCGAAGAGGTATTCTTGGCAGCCTACCACCCCCAAGACACTCGCCCCATGGGTATGATATTGAATACAGAAATCAATGAATATCTATGCCGACTTTGGGGATTGGAGGGTCAACTTCCCCTCATCACTCAAGAGGCATATACCCCACACAAACAGCTCTTCGAAGGGTACGACTGCCACATCGTAGGCACCGAAGGCGAAATCCCGAACTACCTAGAGGTCTCCCTCGCTAAGTCCAAGAAGCTCCGTATCTATCCCTTTAGTCCCAAAATGGCAATCGGTACAGATAAGGACTTCAAGCGCGGAAAAGAGAAGCTTCTGAAAGCCCCCAACAATGCTGTATGGGTGGATAAGACGCAGACATTCTACCTCAACAAGACTGTACTAGACCTTATCCTATAGACATGCGGCAGCCTCTAGGAATAATGTTAATGAAGAAAAAGGGGCTATCTTTGCGGTAGTTTTTAAGGATTACCGACGTTATGAATACAACAAAGCAACGAGCATGGCAACATGCCCTTGAGGGGTTCACGCCTCAGCTGTTTAAGTGCTTCCGCGGATATACTACGGAGCGTTTGACCAAGGATATTATGGCAGGGGTCATTGTAGGTATCGTTGCCCTACCCCTTGCCATAGCCTTTGGTATTGCCAGCGGCGTAAGCCCCGAGGTTGGCCTCACAACCGCTATCATCGGGGGCTTTATTGTCTCGTTTTTGGGTGGGAGTTCCGTACAGATCGGGGGACCTACAGGTGCTTTTATCGTTATTGTCTACGGTATTATCCAACAACACGGCATCGAAGGGCTGGCCATTGCCACCCTCATAGCCGGGCTTATCCTCATCCTTGTGGGCGTATTGCGGCTGGGGAGTGTGATTCGCTTTATCCCCTATCCTATTATAGTAGGCTTCACGAGCGGTATTGCCGTTACCATCTTTAGCACCCAAATAAAAGACCTATTCGGGCTGACAACGGAGGCTCTCCCTGGAGACTTCATCGGCAAGTGGAGTGTCTACTTCGAGAGCTTTGGCACCCTCGATTGGGCTACGGCTCTCATAGGAATTGCCACGGTGGCTCTGGTCTTCCTCTTCCCCAAGATCTCTAAGAAGATACCCGGCTCTCTCGTTGCCATCATCGTAATGACGTTGGTGGTGTACCTACTACAAAGGGATACGACAGTCTCGGGGCTGGAGACCATTGGCGATCGCTTTACCTTTTCTTCAAAGCTCCCCGAGATTCACCCCCTCAAGCTCGACTTTGCTACCATCCAAGAGCTGCTCCCGAGTGGCTTTACCATTGCCATGCTGGGAGCGATAGAATCCCTACTAAGTGCCTCTGTGGCTGATGGAGCCATCGGGGAGAAACACAATTCTAATGTAGAGTTGGTAGCTCAGGGGGTCGCCAATGTGGTGGTACCCTTTGTGGGAGGAATCCCCGTAACAGGGGCTATTGCTCGTACCATGACCAACATCAAAAATGGCGGGCGCACCCCTATTGCAGGGCTTGTACATGCTGTGGTTCTGCTCCTTATCATGCTCTTCTTAGGCCCCCTTACAGCCTATATCCCAATGGCTTGCCTTGCCGGAATCTTGGTGGTTGTATCCTATAATATGAGCGAATGGAAGTCTTTCCTTGCCATACTACATGGCCCCAAGGGAGATATCGTTGTGCTAGTGGTGACCTTTGTACTCACCGTTATGCTAGACCTCACCATTGCCATTGAGATAGGGATGCTACTGAGTATGCTTCTCTTTATGCGCCGCACCTACCTTGCCAGCGACGTGGTTCGCCACGACCGTGTGGTACCTCTAGACAACGAGGTAGCTCAAACCTCCTCCGAAGAACCCCTAGAAGTACCCCAAGGAGTAGAGATTTTTGAGATCCAAGGCCCCTTCTTCTTCGGTATTGCCAACCGCTTCGAAGAGGTTACTAAGTTTGTGGCACGGAAGCCCAAAGTGCGTATTTTGCGGATGCGAAGAGTACCCTTTGTGGATGCAACCGGTGCTCACAACCTTGCCATTATGGCGGAGAAGTGCCGTGCAGCCGGGATCGTACTTGTGCTCTCGGGGGTGAGGGAAGAAGTACACGAGACGCTTGAAAAGTCGGGGATTGCCGCACAGATTGGAGAGGAAAATATCTGCAGAGACATCCATCTTGCTCTGCAACATGCCCACACACTACTCCAAGCCGCCCCCATAGCAGAGTAATGCTCCCCTCAAAAAGAAACCAGGGAGAGACAATATCCACACGAAAAGCTCGTTAGAAGAGAGAGGAAGGAACTAATTTGACACGATGAACAATTCCACAATCGACGAAAAACGGATGGAGTTTTCCGTACTTCTCTCCACCTACTACAAGGAGCATCCTCAATTTTTCACAGCAGCACTAGATAGCGTTTTCTCTCAAACCCTCCCCGCCCCGGAGGTGGTACTCGTGTGCGATGGACCTCTCACCCCGGAGCTAGACGCCCTTATCGAAGGTTACCAAGCGCAGCACCCCGAAGTGCTCAAGGTGGTACGACTCGAAAAAAACGGGGGTTTGGGCAACGCCCTAAATGAGGGGATGAAAAATTGCTCCTACGATATTGTAGTGCGTATGGATACGGACGACATTGCCTTCCCCACACGTTTTGAGCGTCAAATCACCTTCCTTCACGAACATCCGGAGGTGGATCTCCTCAGCAGCAGTATCGACGAGTTTGTAGATTCTCCCAGCGAGGTGATCTCTCGCCGCACCCTACCCGAGAAGCACGAGGAGATTGTGCGCTTTGCACGTTATCGGTGCCCTGTCAATCATCCTGCCGTAGCCTTCCGCAAAGCCGCCATCCTAAAAGCCGGAGGATATATGCACTTCCCCCTATTCGAAGACTACTACCTCTGGGCACGAGTTATCCTACAAGGAGGGCGACTTCACTCCCTACCCGAGTCGCTTCTCTACTTTCGTATGAACCACGCCACCCTCGGTCGCCGGAGAGGATGGTACTATATCCGGCGAGACATCTGCTTACAAAAAACCTTCTACAAGATCGGCTTCATCAACAAATGGGAGTATGTACGCAACCTTCTGCTGCGCATTCCTCCTCGCCTTGTACCGGGTCCCTGGCTCTACCATATCTACAAAAGGTTCCTGCGAAAACGCATCAACAACTAAGAAGATAGGCAGTACCTCCTAACAAATCAGAAGGGACGCAGCGAACGCTCCCTCTTGCGGTCAGCGTCAATTCGCACAAAAATAAACAGCAAGATGGTGAAGCCCCACAGCGAGGAGCCCCCATAACTAAAGAAAGGCAAAGGGATACCAATTACAGGCACCAGCCCTAGTACCATACCCACATTCACGGCAAGATGGAAAAGGAATATCGAGCCAACGCAGTAGCCATAGACTCGTCCAAAAGCATTCACCTGCCGCTCTGCCAAGTAGAAAAAGCGTAAAATAAGGAGTAAGTAGAACAGCAACAAGGCTGTGGAACCTAGGAATCCGTGCTCTTCACCCACGGTGCAGAAGATAAAGTCCGTATCCTGCTCGGGTACATAGCTGAGCTTCGTTTGTGTTCCTTGCAGGAAGCCTTTGCCCGTAAGTCCACCCGATCCAATCGCAATCTTTGCCTGATTTACGTTGTAGCCCATCCCTTTTAGATCCTCTTTAAGTCCGAGCGCAACAGCAATACGCCCTCGCTGGTGGGGCTGCAACACATTGTCGAAAACAAATGAGACCGAAAGGGAGTAAAGCACACATCCAATCCCCAAAAGAGCCGTGAGTAGGTAGCGACGAGCAAAACGTTTTACCGCCATCCAGAGGCAATACCCGATGAGTAGAGCGAGGATCCCGATGGCTACAAAACTGATATCGAAGGGGAAGAAGTGATTAAAGAGAAGTGCCAAAAGATAGACTCCGGCATAGCCTACCAGCCCCCAACTGAAGAGGCGAGAGCGAGACTTTGGGCTGAGTAAGAGAGCAATGCACATGCAAAAAGTAATGACTGTAGCAATTGCCCAATAGGCAGCATTTGTTGCCCCCCACATAGTATCGGCAAGGGATAGAGCCATCACAAAAAGCACCACGGAGATAAAGGCCAAGCCAAGGAATATCCCCGAGAGTCCCTCCCTATAGAGAGCTAAAAAGAGAGCGGTATACACCAGGGCAGAACCCGCCTCTTTTTGCAAGAAAATAAGCATCATAGGGAGAAGCACAATAGCAAAAACCTCACCATAGGCGCGCCAAGAGTTAAGGCGGAACTTGTAGCGATTGAGCGTCGTTGCCAGCATCAGAGCCGTAGCAATCTTAGCAAATTCGGCAGGCTGTAGGCGCATGGGACCCAACACCAGCCACGAATGCGATCCCTTAATATCGGGGGCAATGAATATTGTTACCAGCAGCAACCCCATCATCACGAGGTAGAAAATGGGAGCAAAAGTCTCAAACCATCCTACGTCACTCAAGAGTATCAAGAAGATAAGGACTCCGCTTAGCCCCATCCAAATAAGCTGCATAGCAGGGCGGCTCCCCGACTCTATCAGACTCGACGTTTCGAAGCTATAACTGGCACCGCAGATGGTGAACCAGCCCGTAATGACAAGCAGAAGATACAAGCCTACTAGGATCCAATCAATCCTTCGAAAGATAGAAGACGGAGCATTAGGGCGCATTTCTGTAAGAAAGGTAAGAGTGAGACATTCGAGAGGCAATCCCCTCAGCCGCGGGCGACAGATGCCCTTCACGCAAATAGTACTCCAGCATCACACGCCCAATCGGCACCCCATAAGTAGCCCCGAAGCCTCCGTTTTCCACATATACGGCAATGGCTACTTGGGGATTATTGCGAGGGGCGAAACCGATAAACGCGGAGTGGTCGGGGCCATGGGGATTCTCGGCAGTACCTGTTTTCCCACATACCTCAATCTCCCCGGGCGCAAAGTTGGCAGCGTGACAAGTACCTGCACGTACTGCCCCTGCCATGCCGTTTGCCACGATCTCCCAGTGCTGCGCGGCAATGCCCGTGTACTGCTTGTGACTATAAGCCGTATCAAGCGACATACCCTCTATCTCGTGTACAACGTGCGGACGGTAATAGTAGCCTCTATTGGCAACAATAGCTGCAAGGTTGGCCATTTGCAGGGGTGTAGCCAAGACTTCACCCTGACCGATGGAGTTTGAAATGATGGTGGAGGAGTTCCATCCTGCCTTATACCACTTATCGTAGTACTCGCTATTGGGGATAAAGCCACGCTTCTCTCCCGGCAAGTCAATCCCAAGAGGATAGCCATACCCCATCCGCACCATATAATCTTTCCAATGCGTAAAGGCCTCCTGTACCGTGGAGTAACGCCTTCGATCATCGAGCATATAGTGCAATCCCCAAGCAAAGAAAGCGTTGCACGAAGTGGTTAGGGCAAACTCCACAGCTAAGGGCGAACCATGACCATGGCAGGCAGGTCTCCCTCGCATATAGGGATACCCCCGATAGCAAGTGTAGAGCGTTTGAGGTGTAATAACCCCCTCGTTGAGCAGAATTGCCGCCTGTGTCGGTTTGAAAGTTGAGCCTGGAGGATAGGTTCCCTGTAGGGCACGATTAAACAAGGGCTTACCCGGATTGTATGCCAAGAGCAAGTGATTCTTCCCAATATCCCGCCCTGCGAGAAGAGAGGGCGGATAGGCAGGACTTGTAACGAGGCAGAGTACTTCTCCCGTAGCAGGCTCTATCATCACAATACCGCCACGCTTGCCCTGCATCATCCTCTCTCCTAGAGCTTGTAAACCCTCATCAATAGAAAGCGTCAGATTACGCCCTGCCACCTCCTTTGCGTCATTGGCGCCATTATTATACCGCCCCTGTATTCGTCCTCGTGCATCGCGAAGCATTACTTCATAGCCTTTAGTACCTCTCAAGACCGCATCGTAGGTACGCTCTACTCCCGATTTCCCCACATAGTCACCGGGGGCCAAGAGACTATCTTGCTCCAAATCGCCGGGACTGCATTCACTCATATACCCCAAGACATGGGCTGCCACCTCCGTACCATATCGCCGGATACTACGATGCTGTACAGAGAAGCCCGGGAATTTATACAAAACCTCCTGAAAACGACCGGCATCTCCTGCACTAACCTGTGCCAAAAGACGCTGAGGGGTATAAGGCGAATAGCCCGGATTGAGGTCGCGGTTTCGAACAGCTTCGAAGCGTTGCCGGAGAGTTTCGATATCAATTGATAGCAATTTACAGAGAGCCAGAGAATCTAAATTTTCGCCCACCTCCTTAGTAATGACCATCACATCATAGGCGGGTTCGTTGTAGACAAGGAGCTTGCCCGTACGATCGAAAATAGCTCCACGCTCGGGATAGATAACATGGTGATAAAAGGCGTTATTCTCTGCCTTCGACTTATACTCCGGGCTCAATATCTGGAGGTAAAAGAGCCGCGCCACATATCCGAGGACAAGCAGTACGGCTAGAGCCATAAGGAAGATGGAGCGTTGCGCTTCGTTACGATTCTCCTGTTTCATCGGGGCAGACGAAGCTAATCTCTACGCTTACGAGGGCGATATCCCAGCAGCAACAGACACACGAGGGTAAGTATATAAGTTGCCACAATACTGGTACCCAAGCGAAGCAAGAAATAGGGTAAATCAAACGCACCTACCGCATCAAGCAAGAATAAAAGAGTGTGGTGGAATGCCGTAAGAATAAGGAGCAAGAGAGCAATTCCCCAGCCACTAACAGCAAGCGAAGGGGGATAAGAACCATCTGTATCTGCATCCACAAACAGAGGCAAAAGATAGCTCCTCAAAAAGCCTGTAGCCGTAAAAGCTGCCATGTGCAACCCCGGAGTCCCTGATAGGATATCAAGTAAAAGGCCCGAAAGGGCACTCCACAAAGTAATCCCCATTTTAGAGACATTTATCGGGATAAGAAAGAGTATATAGATATAAGGGAAGGGGGTAGCCAACCGGAAGACATAGAGCGGACTAAAGACCCACACTTGCAGCAAAACCAGTACTATAATCTTGCAAAAGAGAAGTAGATAACGCCCCATAATCTATGGAATATAGAGGGATTGAACAGAGTCTAATGCTTCATGCGGAACAAAGACTCCCGCCATCACAACATATACAAAATCAAGGGTACCAAAGTCGGCACCCAGAGCAACAGGGATATTGCCATTGCCCAAAGCAACCCCATCTCGTACCTGATACGAACTATCCACCCGACCCACATACAAATTGGGAGGGAATACAGAGCTATACCCACTCGTCACGATGGTGTCGCCAACGTTTACTCGCACATGCGAAGGTAGATCGGTAAGTCTTGATGTAACCGAGCCCGGGGAGTCCCAAGTCAAGTAGCCAAAATGGTTTGTCCGTTTAAGTTTACAACTGAGCTTAAGCGAGGGATTTATTAGGGGCACCACCACCGAATAGCCCTGCGATACAGAGGAGACAATCCCCACAATCCCACGAGCACTCATCACGCCCATATCCTTTTTCACCCCTGCCTCTGCACCTCGATTGATCACAATAAGGTTGTGCCCTCTATTAATCGTTGAGCTAACCACCCGAGCGGTAAGGAACTGCATTTCGGGGATCGCTTCAGTAGAGTCACGTACAAAAGTGAGAGGTTTTATGGTATCGGCAAGAGCAAAATCCATTTGCTGCTTAAGCTGCAAATACTGCATTTCTAGCTGCGCATTGCTCTCCGTAAGTAGGCGATTTTTCTCCCGAAGCCCAATATAACTAGAGACCTCCCCCGTGACCTGTTGGATAGATCCCACCAAGCGATTAGAAAAGGCAATATTGAGGAAACGATGGTAAAATCCACTATTAAAAATCAGCACAAGAGCCAACCCCTCAATCACTAAGAGGAGAATCCAATGCCCTCGGGAGAGGAGGAATTCAGTCGCCTTGTGCACCTCTTTATTGTAAGTCGAGCTAGAAGTGTCAAAATAGAGAGGGGGTACAAAACATACCCCACTCTATTTATCAAGATCTATCGGATTAAAAAGTTAAATGTATCCAGATTCTTCAAGGCCACCCCTGTACCCTTAGCTACGGCATGAAGGGGGTCTTCCGGCACTATAAACTGGATTCCAAAACGATCGGTGAGACGGCGGTCAAGCCCACGCAGCAAAGCGCCACCTCCCGTCAGGTTGATACCATTCTCCATCACATCACCGTACAGCTCTGGAGGAGTCTCTTCCAATGTCTTGAGAATTGCCGCCTCGATCTTTACGATAGACTCATCCAAACAACCGGCAATCTCTGCGCTCGAGACAGGGATTTGACGCGGGAGTGTATCCATTTGGTCGGCCCCACAAACAACAAAGTCTTCGGGGGGATTCTCCAAATCCTTAACGGCAGCTCCTACACGTATTTTGATCTGCTCGGCAGTACGCTCCCCAATACGAACATTATGCTTCTGGCGCATATACTTCATAATGTCGTTGGTAAACTCATCACCAGCCGTACGGATACTCTGCTTCGTGGCAATACCACCATACGATATTACAGCCACCTCGGTAGTACCCCCACCTATATCCACAATCATGTTCCCTTGAGGCGCAAGGACATCCACTCCGATACCAATAGCCGCAGCCATGGGCTCGAAAAGCATGTACACATCACGTCCTCCGGCATGCTCGCTAGAGTCGTGTACGGCACGTATCTCCACTTGGGTACTCCCGGAGGGGATACTTACCACCATACGGAGAGAGGGGGTAAAGAGTCGATGCGACTTCTTATTCAGCATCTTGACCATACCGCGTATCATCTGCTCGGCAGCGTTAAAATCTGCGATTACGCCGTCTCGCAAGGGACGAACGGTACGGATGTAAGCGTGTGCTTTCTCGTACATTTCACGCGCTTCGTGCCCAATGGCAAGCACCTCATTGGTGCGGAGATCGAAAGCGACAACAGAGGGCTCGTCTAGTACTATCTTACCATCTTTCATGATGATGGTATTGGCAGTACCGAGGTCCATGGCCAGCTCTTGTCTAAAGGAGAAAAGTCCCATTATCTTGTAAACATCTAGTCTGTTAGTCTTTCAGAGGGCAAGTTAGTGTTTGAAGTGGCGTACTCCCGTAAATACCATAGCCAACCCAAGCTCATCGGCCTTGGCTATACTATCGCCATCACGCATCGAACCACCGGGTTGCACTACGGCTGTTACGCCGGCTTCGGCAGCGAGAGTCACACAATCGTCGAAGGGGAAGAAGGCATCACTAGCCAATACAGCGCCTCGGAGATCGAAACCAAAATGCTGCGCCTTCTCAATCGCTTGCTTGAGGGCTGCCACACGCGAGGTCTGACCAATCCCCACAGCCAGCAAGTGACTATCTTTTACAAGAGCCACGGCATTACTCTTGCAGTGCTTTGCCACCTTTTGGGCAAAGACAAAGTCGTCTAACTCATCTTCGGTAGGTTGTTTCTTCGTAACGACCTCAAAGTCTCCCTTATTTTCGCTACGAAGGTCGGTCTCTTGCATCAAAACACCCCCCAAAGCGGAGCGGAAAGTAAAGCGACTTTCGATAGGCTTCTTCTGGATAAGCAGGATACGTTTGCTCTTCTGCGTGAGGAGCGTGAGGGCGTCTGTATCGTAATCCGGAGCTACGAGTACCTCAAAGAAGAGATTCCCAATAGCCTCTGCCGTTGCTTTATCAATGGGGCGATTAGCCACCAAGATCCCACCAAAAGCCGACTCGGGGTCTGAGGAGAGAGCTGCTAACCAAGCCTCTTCTATCGTTGCACGAGAAGCTATGCCACAAGGGTTGTTGTGCTTAAGAACGGCAAACGTAGGAGCCTTGTATTCGGCAATCAGATCGCAAGCCGCCGCTATATCTTGCAGGTTGTTGTAGGAGATTTCCTTGCCTTGTATCTTATCGAAATAGGCATCAAAATCGCCAAAGAAACGCCCCTGTTGATGAGGATTTTCTCCGTAGCGGAGGGTCTCTACTCCATCGTAAGCAATGCGCAAAGCAGTACCTTCTCCTCCATCGAAATAGTTGAAGATGGCACTATCGTAGCCCGACGACACGGCAAAAGCAGCTCCGGCAAAACGTTTTCTTTCTTCTAGCGATGTGAATCCCTTTTGGTTGGTTAAGATCTCTAGCAAAAGGGGATATTGCGCAGAAGAAGAGACGATAAGTACATCTCGGAAGTTCTTTGCAGCCCCTCGGATGAGGGAAATTCCACCAATATCTATCTTTTCGATAATATCGGCTTCAGGGGCTCCGGAGGCAACAGTGGCAGCAAAAGGATAGAGATCCACAAGTACAAGGTCGAAGAGACGAAGGTCATACTGAGCCACCTCTTGGAGGTCTTTCTCCTCATCACGACGAGCCAAAATACCCCCAAAGATCGCGGGGTGCAACGTTTTCACACGCCCCCCAAGCATTGAGGGATACTTCGTAAGGTCCTCGGCAGCCACAGCCGGCACACCAAGAGATTCTATAAAATCTTTAGTACCTCCGGTAGAGACAATCTCTACTCCCAAATCGTGCAGAGCACGTACAATATCTTCCAGCCCTTCCTTGTGAAAAACGGAGATCAATGCCCTCTGAATCTTTCTTTCCATCACTCCAAAATAAGCCCCCTAAAAGAGGGATAAAACTTGCAGATACAAAGATACAGAAAAGCAAACACTCTAGCAGAATTAAGGCAAAAAAGTAGATAAACAAGCCCCACAGAGCAGATCCAAATCTATTGAACACAAAACATGATACGTGCAACTAGGACACCCCACAAGCAGTACGTTGATATTATTAAAATAATAAGAACAAAATCTTTTACTACATTTGTGGCGAAAGCTTTTTCTCTTGGCACGGAGTATTTTCCTTGGAACGCCATCTATGGTTATCTAAGGTAATTTCTCCTTCCTAGAGAGCAGCTTACAAAGACAGGTATAACGTTCCCAAGAAAAGTATCCGATGAAAAGACTAGTCCTAATTTTTCTATTTTTCTTCTCCGGTAGCACTCTGCTACTCAATGGACAGCAGCTCCAAAATTCGCCTAAGTACCCTCAAGATATGCTTCCTGCCCAAGCCTTTGAGGGGAGTGTAAAGCTCCAAGAGATTACCCTTCCCCAATCTCTCAAAGAGATCGGCTCGCATGCCTTCAGGGGATATACCCAACTGAAACAAATTATCATTACCCCGGGCAATCCCACACGATTCAACATTGATGCTTTCCCCGACCAGGAGGGACTTACCCTCTACGTACCCACAGAAGAAATGCGTCTTGCCCTCAATGCCATGTTTCATTTTAGCAAGACTAAGATTGAGATAGGCAAGCCCTTGGCTCTTTTGCCGACACAGAATGAGGGAACCCTCTCAGTAAGCACGAGAGAGAACATACTCTCCCTTCTGCCCAACAGTGTAGGAGAGATGCACATCTTCGATCCTCAAGGCCAGCTCCTATACCAAACCAAAGCTTCTGCCAACACAGCTCTAGAAATTACCCTACCTCAAGGCGTTTATTTCGTTTCCTTCAACAACCGAATAACAAAAGTATCTCTCTAAGCCGATTTTGAGTTATGACTAAACTAATTCTCTTTTTCACCTCACTGTTCTTCTCTATCGGCGTATTATTCGCCCAAAACGAAGCAGCACTAACTCTCCGTGTAGACAAGGCAGGCAGCCTTAGAAGCCTCCTATCGGACGAGCAATATGCAAAAACCTCAAAAATCATAGTTTCAGGAGAGATCAACACCCTCGACATCAAGACCCTACAAGAGATGAGTGGAGAAAAAGGATCCTTGCAAAGCATCGACCTCTCCAAAGCAAACATTGTAGCCTACGAAGAGTCCAAGACCTTTAGCACACTACCCATGCCCTCCTTGGCATTTGGAGCTAGTCAAGACGAGATCAAAGCCTATGAGGCGGCTCACAATGGCACCTACAACGAGGAGCGAAGCAACCCAGAGGAGGGATTTCACGCGCTTATGTGGTACGATGTTGCCTCTGATGAAATCTCATTCCGATGCTACTTTGTCTCCAAAAATGGGGCAGGTGAATTTGATGAATTTTGGGGCTTCTATCCTCAAGTAGAGTATGCCACGCAACCCAAAGGGGAGAGTTTTGCGCTCACCGAAGCCTTTATTCAGCTACTCGCTGCAAGCGGATTTAGCACTCCTCAATCACTAGGGGAAGACGGCTTCGTAGCGACAAACAAGGAGAAAAACCTCGACATTATGATTAACCTCACCAAGCTCTCCGAGATAACAGAGGAGGAAGGGGACAAAAAGGTACTCGTACTCATGTTTGCCCCTGCTGGTAATTACATGGAAAACGAAGGCTAAAGATTATGTTACGATTTCTAGTAAAGAAGGGTGGCTTAATAGTCTGTTCGCTCTTGCTTCTAGGCTCTATTATCGGAGCAAAGGCCCAAGAGGAGGAGGCCATTACCTTCAAACGCTCCGCGAATGCTCCCAAAGAGGTTGTCCTAGGGATCCACTGCCGCTCTCCATTCTCCATAGACTGGGGAGATGGCGTTCGCGAAGAGTTCCCAGCAAAGAACTACGGAGTAGATGGCATCCAAGGGGAGGCAAAAGGGAATACCATCCGCATTTATAGCGACCCTCAAGATTTTATTGCCCTCTACCTAGGCAACAACGACAAAGGGAATAGTATCGAAGAACTCAACGTAACACGGCTTAAAAGGCTTCGCTTCCTCCATTGTCAATGCAACGAACTCTCTCAGCTTGACCTATCCTCAGGCTTTATGCTCGAAGAGTTGCACCTTGCCAATAACCATCTCAAGAACTTGGATGTAAAACATTCTCCCCGACTTGACATGCTAATTTGCTATGGGAATGAAATCGAATCTCTCGATCTAAGTGAACTAAACAGACTCATGGCACTGCGCTGCGAGAATAATAAGATATCCAGCTTGCAGGTAGATCACTTAGGAGACCTTACGGTACTACGTTGTGGAAGCAACCCAATAGAGCAACTTGATGTAAGCAAAAACAAAAAGTTGCAGCAGTTGTTTATCGAAAATAGTGCCATCAAGCATATCGATGTAAGTACGCTAGACGACCTCCGAGTTCTCAACTTGAGCGGCTGTGGGATAAGCCAGCTAGACCTATCGGGCAACCCGGCTCTACACGTTCTCTATGCCAATAACAATGAGCTTACTCAACTTACCCTCACCCAGCAACCCGAGCTAGAGAAGGTAGAGGTAATGGGCAACAAATTCCAATCGCTCAGCATATCGGCGCCCATTCTCTCCGACCTACGTTGCAGCAACAACCCCTTGCAAAAGATAGACCTAACGAAGACTCCTCTACTCAAATATCTGTTTTGCCAGAAAACCCAACTTAGAGAATTGGATTTAAAAGCGAACAAGGAGCTTTGCGAGCTACTTGCCTCCGACAACCAATTAAGGGAAATTGACCTCTCGGAGAACAAAAACCTATACCTCCTCTGGCTCGATGGCAACCAATTCACAGAACTAGACATAGCCCCTTTTGCCAGCAATCTATTCTCTCTATTCCTTGCCAACAACCAGTTCTCCACTCCCCAACTACAAAAGATAGTCAACCAACTACCCGACATCTCCGGCATAACAGTGAGTGCGAATAAGGCTTGGTGGAAGAAATGGCTACGGCTGGCCAACAACCCGGGAGCTAGCGAAGTAGACCTCACGCTACCGCTGCGGAATGGGTGGCGCATTGACCTCAAAGAGAACTGGCCGGGGGAGCCCAGTAACCTAGCAAGCCCTCTCTACTCGGGAATAAACATAGCACAATATGGTGCTAATCTCCTTATCACAGCTCCCAACGGTCACGCTGCGGAATATACGATCTACACAATAGAGGGGCTCCCCATCGGAGGCCTTGCACTCTCGCATGGGGAGACAAAAAGTATCACTCTCCCCTCGCATGGTTGCTATCTTGTGGTAGAAAAACAAGTTAATGGAGGGATAACGAGAATGGAAAAAGTACTCGTTCCCTAGAATCGGAGCAAAGAGGGTTCTCCCCTTACTCTAGGGAGAAATAAAAAGATACTCAGGTGGAAAGGGGCGTATCTCCCGAAAAAGATGTACCTTTGCGTCGCTGTAAAGTGTACAGCACTAATAGAAACATAAAGAAATGGCAACTAAAATCAGATTGCAGCGTCACGGTCACAAGGGTCACGCCTTCTATAAGATCGTAGTCGCAGACAGCAGGGCACCACGTGATGGTAGATTTATTGAAAGGATAGGTTCTTATAATCCGAACACTAATCCTGCTACGATAGATCTGAACTTCGAGCGTGCTCTTTATTGGCTTGGTGTAGGTGCTCAACCCACCGATACCGCTCGCAACATTCTCTCTCGTGAGGGTGTTCTTCTCAAAAAGCATCTCCTTGGTGGGGTGAAGAAGGGTGCATTCGACGAAGCTACCGCAGAAAGCCGCTTCGAAGCTTGGCGCAAGAAAAAGCAAGATGCACTCAACGCTGTAACAGCAAAGTGCAACGAAGCTAAAGCGAAAGCAAATGCAGAACGTCTCTCTGCTGAGCAAGAAATCAACAAAGTAAAGGCTCAAGCCCTCTCCGAAAAGCGTGCTGCCGAAGCTAAGGCAAAGGCAGAAGAAGAGGCCGCTAAAGAGGCTGAAGAAGCAGCTTCTATGAGCGCAGAAACTCCCGCTGTAGAGGAAGAAGCTCCCGCTGCTGAGGCTCCTGCCGAAGCGTAATAGCCGGGGTTCTTAGGCTAAGCAACCCTAAAGAAAATACCCCTCAGGTCTCTATCTTAAGAGATTTGAGGGGTACTTTTATTACGGAGGGGTCTCTCCCCTGTCCCACTACCAAAGATTTTCCACTATCCCTCGCTCACAGAAAAAAGAGTCTTCTCGTACACCCGACCTATGCTACACCCCCTCGTCGAAACCGATCTTTATCAAGTGTATCAACTCCCCTCGGGACTCCGCATTGCCTACTACCCCGAGCCCAGCGCTATATCCTATGCCGGCTACATCGTACACACAGGGGCAGCCCAAGACCCCAATAGGTACCACGGGATGGCACACCTCGTAGAGCACATGCTGTTTAAGGGTACCCCTCTACGGAAAGCCAAGTCGATTATACATCGTATGGAGGTGGTGGGTGCTGACCTGAACGCCTATACGACCAAAGAAGAGACCTTCCTCTACGCCGCCTTTGGGCAGAAGTATGCCGTACGTACGCTGCAACTACTTACAGACATCGTGCTACACAGCCATATCCCCGAGGAGGAACTAAAAAAAGAGAAGACGGTAATTATCGAGGAGATTAATAGCTATCGAGACTCTCCTGCCGAGATGATTTTCGATGAGTTTGAAGAGCATCTGTTCCATGGTACCGCCCTCGGGCATAATATTCTAGGGTCAACCGCCTCGGTAGAACGCATTACAAGCAAAGCGGCTAGAGACTTCCGCCAGCATCACTACAGGGCAGACAATATGATCCTCTGTCTCCGTGGTCAATTCGACCTTGCGTGGATTTTCGACTTCTGCAACTACCACTTCGGGGGTACCCCTCCCACAAAAATAGAGCGCCCTCCCCTCTCTTGGGATCCCACCTCTGCTCTACTCCCCAACAAACGGCATGTTACGCATCGTTTCGACACCTACCAAACACACCAACTTATGGGGGGATTTGCCTACAGCATGTACGACGAGCGACGCATCGTGCTAACGCTGCTCAACAACATTTTGGGAGGGCCGGGGATGAACTCACGGCTCAATCTAAGCCTACGAGAAGAGGCCGGACTGGTCTACTCCGTGGATAGCAACTACACGATATTCTCGGGCGGTGGGCTTTTCTCAATCTACTTTGGATGCGCCCATCGAGACGCCAAAGAGGCAACTCAAAAAGTGCTAGACGAACTTATGAAGCTCTCTTCTATCCCTCTAGAAGCGGACGAACTTGCCAATGCCAAGCGGCAACTTATGGGACAACTTGCCATCTCGGGCGATGCTCGTGAGAACGCTTTTCTCTCTATGGGTAAGAGTGTTTTGTTCTATGGTAAGTACGATGCTCTAGACGTTATTGAGCGACGAATACAAGCCATCACGGCAGAGCAACTCCAAAGCACGGCGCAGGAGCTTTTCGCTCCCGAGCGTCTCTTTACCCTCACCTATCACTAAGAAGGGAAACAAAAGAGAAAAGGACAACTTCTCTACAGGAAGAGAAGTTGCTCCCTAGCACGTGCCACTTCCTTTGCACTTGTCGCTAGAGAACCATCCGCAAGGGGGCGACGGAAAGAACCATGAAAGCAACGGGCCCCCGTCTTTTGTGCCAAAGAGAGGATATTATCCGCCATCACCCCACTACCACATTGAATCTTAATACGACCCTTTGCTAGCGACACGAGCTCGTGTAGCTCCTCAGCTCCCTCAAGAGCCGTAGCGGCACCTCCCGAGGTAAGAAGGCGAACAAACCCAGCCTCTATGATAGAAGAGAGCAACGCGGCACGCCGGGGGGCGACATCAAAGGCGCGATGAAAAGTACAGGGTAATCCCCCCGCAGCCTCTAGGAGTTTTGCGTTCGCATCCGCATCGTAATCGCCCTCAGAGGTAAGGCATCCAAAGACAAATCCATCGGCCCCCTCTAGGCGCATCAAACGTATATCTTCTGCCATTACTGCCACCTCTTCCGAGGTATAACAAAAGTCTCCTGCACGTAGACGAATAAGAGGGAAGATGGCGATACTGAGTTTTGTTCGGAGCTGACGCAGAAGGCCCAGCGAGGGAGTAAGGCCTCCCACAGAAAGAGCAGAACAAAGCTCAATACGCTGCGCTCCGCCCTCTTCTGCGGCAAGAGCATCGTAATACTGCGAGGCACAAACCTCCAATTCCCAATCTTTCTTTGTACACATAGACACCGCGATGCCCCATTATAGTGGGCTTCTTTGATATTTACACACTCCCCCTCTAGTCTTAGAAAGTCTGGGTTAAATTCCTATATACCTTGCCGTTGTACTCAATCGACCAAAGAACCCATTTATTCGAATCCAGCCGAGGGAGAGAAACATCGGTAACGCTTTGCGAGGTAGTCACACGGCAGAGGCGTTCTCCCAATATGGTATAAAGAGAAACAACAGCAGTTTTGCCGGAGCCCCCTTTAGGAAGAACAATCCGCATCGTATTATCGAGTAGGACAATAAAGGGACGCTCTTTTGCAGGGTCTTCTTCCTTGGAATTCCCATTCTGAATAGGCTGAACAATAGCATCGATCCAAAACGATCCGGTATATTGCAGGTCTGAGGGCAAATTTCCGCTATTCGACTCTTGCCACAGACTAGCCCCAAGGGGGAGGATTTGTGTAGAGTTACCCGAGCGTGGGAGCTGCTTGCTTCGTAGGATGGGGAGCTGCAAAGGCGTTGAAGAATTGTTTTTTGCTCCCGTTACCGAGATGTACAAATAAGCATCTTTGGCAAATGTCACATTCTGAGGAATGGGCACAAAAAACTCCATATCTCCCCCGAGCGTACGAGGAGCCTTACCCCCTAAATGTGTGTAGTTGGGGTGACGGAGTTTTGTTGTATAAAGCTCCTCTTTGGGTCCTTTCGCATCCCCACTGTAGAGAGTTATATCCCCGGAGGGGAAAGTTCCGCCCGTAGTTGCCACAATTTTAAGCCCCAATACACGAGAGCTATCCGAGAGGTGGTAAAAGGTGCGCACTCCGGAAATGCGCGCAACATACTCTGCTGTACGTTCAATAGAGTCACGCCGGAGCGAGTAGAGATTGTGCGACAAACGTTGCGGATTGAGGGGAGCATAGGGATCAAGTCCACCCAAATTGCGCTTGCCTGTAGCCTTAGGATCGAGCCAAGGTTGTAGTCTTGTTGCGTCTGACGCATTGGCGCCCTCCCAACAACGAGAGATAGCAAAATAATAGTCATTAAAGGGGGTATTACAATAGGAGCTTCCCCCTGTCAATCCTCCGATAATGCGCCCTTCCGGATCTAAGAGGGGAGAGCCTGAAGAACCTCCGGCTGTGGTACCCACCGCCCACTTATCAATGTGGTAATGCGCGTTAGTCCACGCCTTATTCTTTACATCGTAGTCCACAATAGGGATTTTACTATCGCAGCGAGTGTAGCGAGCCGTAGAGGCTTGAGGATGGTGCATGGCCGTATAGGGAGGATTATGCTCCCCGGCATTCCACCCTGCAAAGTAAGGACGATAAGAAGCCGGTACCCGACCTACAGAATTCGCGTCCTCTTTTTCCACCCCCGTAATGCGCAAGAGACAAAGGTCGTGATCCTCATCCCAAGCTACAATCTCAGCCCCCGAGAGGGTCTGTTCTTCGCTGGGGCGAGTAAGCACATTGCCCGTCGGACTTCGGAAGTTGAAGTAAAAAACACACTGTCGTGCCGTATTTTCGCGATAAGCTTGGTTGTTGGCATAACTAAACGATCCGTTGAGACAGTGCGAAGCTGTGAGCACGTACGCCTCTCCATTTTCGGCAGTATTATTGATGAGAGCACCGGAGAAGACAACACTACCTCGAGCAACGACCAGCACGAGGCTACGACTCACATTGTCGAGTTCGGGATGCGTTACGATATTGGGGGCACAGTCTATCCCCCCCACAAACCAGGGTTCGCCCGGCTTATAAACCCCTGCGGTTTCATGCATCAGAGAGCGAAAACCATAAGAAACACTACCAATATGCAGATTGGGGAGAGAGTAATCGCCTTTTGGGGACTCGTAGCGAACGACAAGCTGCTCCCCTGCCACAGGAGCAATAGCTAGGCTATTAGACTCCGTATTGTTGTGGGCTCCAAATGCCCCACGCACTATATTTCTCTCGGGAGAGAGCACAAAGAGACGGCTCCCCTCCTCTAGGGAATATCGATCGAAGAAGAGCTGAAGATAGGCTGCCCCCTCACTCCGAATCGCTAATTCCCAAATCAAACGCCCTTCGTTGTCGTACGATAGGGTGCCACTATTACTCGGGGAGAGGTCAACCTCCTGTGGGATTCCCATCCTAAAGGTGGCGCGCACAAGGGGAGCACCAAGGCTCTCTTCCTCCAAAAGTCGCTCAATCTCAGCTCTTGGAGGCGCCGGCAACGTAATGACCTTTTCAGCCCCAAACGAAGCTGAGCGAAGCTCAGAAGAGGTAGAGATATTAGAAGGTATCCCTCCCAAACTCAACTGAGCCAAAAGGGGCAACGAACTAGCTCCCACGACAGTGCAGAGAGAGACGGAAAGTATAATCGATCGAATTTTCATATTCAAAATGGGCTGTATGGTGTGTGATTAGTCCTTCAATTATTCAAAAAATGCCCCCTCTCCTAGCTGTACTCCATTGAGAAAGTCTGCAATGGGCAAGCGTTTTTTAGCAGGGGCTTGCAGTTCTTCTATTGCCAAGATGCCGCCTCCTGTTGCGACATGCAGAGAGCGACGAGGAGAGGGCAACACGGAACCGGGCGTTGTACCCACAGGCAGAGGCTCTTCGGAAACGACGCGTGTGACAAACAATTTGTACGTCAAAGGCTCTCCCGCGCCAGGGCAGACAAGGGTAGTCCATGCCGTAGGCAAAGGGGATAAACCACGCACAAAGTTATGAATTTCTCGGGCAGATCGGCTCCAATCAATCCGTGTATTCTCTTTTGTCAGCTTGTGGGCATAGGGCTCTTCGGTATCCTTCGGTTGAGCTACACCTTCGGGGATTTTATCTTCTCGGCATGCCTGTAAAAACTCCCCGAGCAGGAGAATACCCTCTTCTGCTAGAGTATCATAAAGATCGCCAAACAGGGTATTTTCGTCAATGGGGAGAGCGCGTTGCCCCAAGATATGCCCCTCATCCAAGCCCTTGGTAAGGCGGAAAAGAGAAACGCCCGTCTCCTTGTCTCCTGCCATTAGGGCATGATTGATAGGTGCCGCACCACGCCAGCGAGGAAGCAACGATGCGTGGATATTTACCGTCCCGAGGTCAGGCATTGCCCATAACTCCTCGGGCAGCATCCTAAAGGCAATAACTACCCCTAGGGTGGGGCGTAGGGCACGCATTTCTGCAAGAAAGCTCTCATCTCGGAGCCGCTCCGGTTGCCAAATGGGGAGCCCCAAGCGAAGAGCCTCCACTTTTACAGGAGAGGGCTGCAACTTATGCCCTCGCCCTGCAGGTCGATCCGGAGTAGTCACCACCCCCACCACAGAGTACCCGGACTCTATCAAAAAGGTAAGATGCCGTGCTGCAAAAGGGGCTGTACCCAAAAAGAGAATGCGTATATCTTGTTGTTCCATATAGTGCAACGAAAAAGGATCTAGAGAGGTCAATCTCCTTGACTTAAGTCTGTGAGTACCTCTCGATATGTATTAAAGATTTTCGATTTAGAGATAAACCCGAGGTAGTGCCCCTCGGCATCTACGACAGGGAGATTCCATGCCTTGGTATCGTCGAATGTGCGCATTGCCTCCTCCATAGACATCGTAGATAAGATTTTGGCAGGAGGAGAAACCATGAACGTTTCCACCTGGAAGCGATCGTACAACTCGGGGCGGAACATAATATTGCGGATATTGTCGAGGAGGACTATCCCCACCAAACGTTTGTCCCCATCCACCACGGGGAAAACATTGCGTCGGCTCTCGCCAATGATCCGTACCACATCGCCCAATGTCATCTCAGGGGCTATGGTGCTAAACTCCGTCTCGATAACACTATCCAGATTCATCAGAGTAAGCACAGCTTGGTCCTTTTGGTGCGTGAGCAATTTACCCTCTTCGGCAAGACGCAACGAGTAGATACTATGGCGCATAAATACCCGGATGGTACAATAGGCACTGAGCACAACCAACATGAGCGGAAGGAAAAGATTATACCCCCCCGTAAGCTCGGCAATAAGGAATACCCCTGTAAGAGGAGCGTGCATCACGGCCGCCATAGTCCCAGCCATCCCCATGAGGATAAAATTTTTCTCGGGGAGATAGACGCGAATAAAGGGGAAGTAATTAAGGGTATGCGAGAAGAGAAAGCCCGTAAGCCCTCCCACAAAAAGCGTAGGAGCAAAGAGCCCCCCACAACCTCCACCTGAGTTGGTAGCCACCGAGGCAAATACCTTAAAGAGAAGCACTAAGGTGAGGAAAAGCACAATCCACCAATACGAGTCTCCCAAACCGGCAAAGAGCGACCCCTGCATGATGCTGCTGTAGTCGTTGCTCAGAAGCTGCTCGATAACACTATACCCCTCACCATAGAGAGGTGGCATAAGAACAATGAGAACACTCAAAATCACCGCCGAGAGCAAGAAGCGATTGACATACTTAGGGATACGCTTAAACCTCCGCTCCAAAAAGAACATAATGCGCGAGAAGTAGAGTGCCACAAAGCCACAAAGGATGCCCAACAGGAGTGTATAGGGGATACGATCTAAGATAAAATCTTCGCTTTGCATGAAGCTAAACATAGCCTGACGACCCGTCAAGATATAGGCGAGAGAGGCTGATGTAACGGAGGTGGTAAGCAAGGGCAGAATACTCACAAGGGTCAAATCCATCAAAAGCACCTCTATGACAAAAACCAATCCCGTGATAGGGGCCTTAAAAATACCGGCAATAGCACCGGCTGCTCCACACCCCACAAGGAGCATCAGGTTGCGCTGCTCCATCTTGAAGAACCGCCCCAAATTAGAACCAATGGCAGCCCCCGTAAGCACAATAGGAGACTCCGCTCCCACAGATCCCCCCATCCCAATGGTAATGGCACTAGACAAAACAGAAGACCACATATTATGCGGTTTGATACGGCTCTTGCGCTGAGACAATGCAATAAGTATCTTGGTAACCCCATGGCTTATATCGTCTCGCACCACGTAACGCACGATCATGGCGGTGGCAAAGATACCTACCGGGGGAAGCACCAAATAGAGATATTGATTTCGCTGTGCCGCCGTGGTGGCAAAATGCTGGAGTGTATGCACCAATTCTTTGAGCACAAACGCAGCTACCGCCGTAGCCAGTCCCACGATAAAAGCAAGTATTAAAACAAATACACGTTCACTGATATGCTTCTCACGCCAGAGGATAAAGCGCATGAGAGCACCAGATTGTGTAGTAGTGGACGATGAGGTCATTTTCCTTCTCCGTTTAGTATCGTACGTATCGTATAAAAGAGTACTACAAAATCGAGCTTTAGCGACATATTTTCGTAGTAAAGCCAATCGTAGCGTAAGCGTTCGAGCATCTCTTCGAGGGTAGAGGCGTACCCATATCGCACCATTCCCCAAGAGGTAATCCCGGGCAAAACGTTGTGCAAGAGGTAGTAGTAGGGGGCGTGCTCCACGAGCTGATCAATGTAGTATTGCCGCTCCGGACGCGGACCAACAAAACTCATATCGCCCCGCAATACATTGTAAAACTGGGGCAATTCGTCTAGTCTATAGCGTCGCAACCATCGCCCCAAAGGGATAACGCGAGGATCCCCTTCGAACGAAAGTTGTGGGGTTTCACCCTCGGTATTGGTGTACATGGTACGGAATTTGTAAATGAGGAATGGCTTACCTCGCTTGCCAATGCGCTCCTGCCGGTAAAAAACAGGCCCCGACGAAGAGCGGCGAACGGCAATAGAAAGCACTAAAAAAAGAGGGGAAAGCACAACCAAAGCAAAGAGCGCAGCCACCCGATCAAAGCAGTACTTGAGGTTCTTTGCCAGCTCACTCATATTCGTCTCTGTCACTTCGATCATGGGTACCCCCATAAGTACAGCATGGGTAAGTTTAGGGCGCGGTTGAGAGAGCGGTACACTCTCTGCCTCTATATAGATAGGGCAATGGAAGCGATACATTGAGTAAAGAAGGTGCCCAGCTACAGGCTTCCACTCAGGAGAGACTGTAAGGTAAATAGCCGTGGGGGAGAGGGTAGAAAATATAGAGGCTATCCTGTGGGATAGGTGTTCCAAATCGGCACATTCGGGTGTAGCCTCCTCGTCAATCAGCACTCGCCCTCTCTCTACAAAGCGCATAGTTTTGGTGCATTGAGCAAGATGCTCCACCTTCTTTTTGGTGCCCACAAGCAACACGCGCTCCCAATGCTCGGGGTTATCCCTCTTTCGTATTCCCCCAAGGGTAATACAGAGCCGCCCCAAATAAACCCAAAAGAAAGCGAGGACAAATATCCCCACAAAGAGCTCCAAATAAACGCGGGTATCGAGTACAATATCGTCTACCACCCAAAATAAAAATGAGACAACGCTACCCACAAAAACAGAGCAGAGCGTAACCCACAACTCGTCAAGACGACTCTTATTGATGGGTTTATTATAGTATCCGGAGAGAGCAAAAAGAGCCATCCACACCAACCAAACCAAGCCGCTAACAAGCAAATTGCGCGAGCTCAAGAGATAGGCACCTAGGCTCCCCCAAGAAGAAGTTACCCCCTCTATATTGTACCGCAAGATATTAAACAGAAGGATAGTCAGCAACATAGCCAAACTATCCGAGAGAATATACCTTAGGCGATACAATAAGATACGACTCATGAACGCAGGATCTTTACTTCCCCTCCCAACCCTATGGATATAATTTCGCTAGGACGCGCCGGCGTGCATTCGTCTTGACGAACGGGGACGACATAGTCCACAGCAGCCTTGATCTCCTCCGAGATCTCGGCAAAAATCTTGGGAGCAGGCTGCCCCGAGAGGTTCGCACTCGTAGAAACCAAAGGCACCCGAACAGCTGCACAGAGGGCTCGCGAGAAAGCCTCGTGCGTGATACGGATACCCAACGTACCCTCGGGAGCAATCAGCGAAGGGGCGACATTGCGCCCTCCCGGGTAGATAAGAGTCAGAGGAGACACCGCCGCATCAATCAATTGATAGGCAATATCGGGCACCTCACGCACCAATCCCGGCAACTTGGCATCACTATCGATAAGCAGCAACATGGCCTTGCTCTCGGCACGTCCTTTGAGAGTAAAAATACGTTGCACTGCCTCTTCGTTGGTGGCATCGCACCCTAGCCCCCAAATAGTATCGGTGGGATAGAGAATAATCCCCCCGGCTTTGACTACCTTGGAAGCCTCCTGCACCGCCCTCTTATATTCTTCGGTTAATGTATTGCGTTGAACATCCATTGGAGTTTACAAACTAAGCTTTTACATATGCAGGACAAAGATACAATTTTGAAAGCGTTGCGCCATCAATCTAGATTCTTTACCCCACAAAAAACAAAGACAGGTGCGAAACGCAGAAAAATATTGCGCTATTTTTGGGGAGGGTACAGGGTAAAAAAGAAATGTTTTTCGGGTGGTTTTTCGTAGAATCTAGGGCAAGAACGGAAAATTTTTAGGGCAGACATCCATCCCTTTTTCAGTGAGTAAAATTTAAGGGATTTGGGAGCGGTGTAGTGTCTTCAGAGGAAGGTGCGTAGGGGGCGCACTTTGTACAGGAGCGAGACCCCAATAAAAGAAAGTAGCGCCGTAAGGCTCCAGCGCAAAAGGATAGAGAGCAAAGCCTGCTCCATAATCCAAGGGAACCACAAAAGAAAGGGCTTGGTAACCACATCCAATACCACGATATGGATGAGATAAACACCCAAAGAACGAGCAGCAAAGGAGCTTAGGAACCTAGGATTATGGGATAAGCGAGGGAGCGAAGAGAAGAGCGCAAAAAGACTAATAGTAGCCACGGCTACAAGAGGCGAGAGGTTGCTCGTCACATACTCCGCCCAAGAGGAGCCATGGTATAGGATGAGCAAAGTTATCATAGCCAGCGTACTCGTGCCATAAAGCACACCCCAAAGAGACTTTTTCGCCAACGCATGTTCCTTCAAGACATACCCTAATAGGTAGTATCCAAGATAGGGGATAAATAGAATGGGAATAGGTAGCTCTACTTGGTATACGAAGAGAAAAAGGCTACCGATCACCTCCAAAAGGAGAAGAGCCAAAGCGATGAGGGTAAGATGCCTAGAGCGCGATACTCGCTCTATGAGCTTGCGAAGGAGAGGCGTTACAAGGTATAGCCCGAGAAGAGGGGGTAGAAACCAAAGATGGAAATAGCCTTTTGCCCAAAAAAGATGGAGGGCATACTCCGCAACATCAGCCCCTTTAATCCAAAAATAGAGGTAGTAAAGAGGAAGCCAAACAGCGAGGGGGATGAGAAGTCGAGGTAAACGTTTGCGATAGAATGTAGAGGGTTTCTCAATGGGCTGAGTGAGAAGAAAGGCTCCACTTAGCATAAAAAAGAGAGGTACCCCTATCTGCACGAAGCCCTGCACCAAAGCTGCAACATATCCGTTACTACTCTGCCAATGCTCCGGAGCGAGGTACTGCCCCGAAGTATGAATGCCAATCACAAAAAAGGCAGCAAGAGCGCGGAGGACATCCAGCCCCTCATGTCGGGTTGCATCCATCGTATCTAAGGAATCTTTCTTCTACAAAAAGAGCCTCTCTAGCAAAGCTCTCGGCCATCTCCCCTTTTGGGTAGTACCTTGATATTCGCTAGAGAAGCTCCTTGTACATTTCGCTTCTGATGTTTCCTCCGAGATCAACCGCCAAAGTCGTCGAAGTTGACCTGCTCACGAGGCACGCCCAAGTCTTCGAGCATCTTATTGACAGCGTTGGACATGGGGCCCGGTCCGCACATATAGTATTCGATATCTTCCGGAGCCTCATGATCTTTGAGGTACATATCGTATATAACCTGATGGATAAATCCGGTGGCTCCCGTCCAATTATCTTCGGGTTGAGGGTCACTCAAGGCGATAACGAAGCGGAAGTTGGGGAAGTTCTTTTCTATCTCGCGGAAGTCCTCTTCGTAGAAAATTTCACTCTTAGAGCGTGCTCCGTACCAATAAGAGACCTTACGCCCCGTCTTTACCGTATTGAAAAGGTGCAAGAGCTGAGCACGAAGGGGAGCCATACCTGCCCCACCGCCGATATAAAGCATCTCGGCATCGCTATCTTCATGAATATGGAAGTCTCCATAGGGACCACTCATCGTCACCTTATCTCCAGGCTTGAGAGAGAAGATATAGGAAGAAGAAATACCCGGCATAACACCGGCCTTCCAAGTGCCCGTAGCCCGATCGATGGGCGGAGTGGCAATACGCACATTGAGTGTAATGATGTTACCCTCGGCAGGATAATTCGCCATTGAGTAGGCACGAATTGTCTCTTCTGTATTTACAGCCTTCAAGCCAAAGAGTCCCACTTTTGCCATACGCTCCCAGTCTTTACGGAAGCGATCGTTCCCCTCTTTATCGCATATATCGTAGTCGGAATAAGAGATATTATATTTGGGAATTTTGATCTGTGCATAGCTACCACTCTTGAAGTTCATCACTTCGCCCTCGGGCAGTTTTACAACGAATTCTTTGATGAAGGTGGATACATTGCGGTTGCTAACGACCTCGCATTCCCACTCTTTTACGCCAAATACAGACTCGGGAACGATGATTTTGAGATCCTCTTTTACCTTCGTTTGGCAGCCCAAACGCCAATGCGCTTTCTGCTCTTTGCGGCTAAAGAACCCCTTCTCGGTAGGAAGAATTTCGCCACCGCCCTCTACCACACGGCAGCGACATTGGCCGCAGCTTCCACTCCCACCACAGGCGGAGGAAAGGTAGATGCCGTTGTTTTGTAGCGTATTAAGCAGGGTGCCTCCTATGGGGACTTCGAGTTTACGCTCGTCATTTACTGTAATGGTTGCATTGCCCGAGGGAACAAGTTTGCTCTTGGCAACAAGTAGGGCAATGACCAATATAAGGGTGATTACGAGGAATATAACTACGCTCGCAATGATTACGATAGAATTAATCGCCATATCGTGTATTCCTTTTTATTACTTAGTCTTCTACGAACTCTCCGGGTTGCCTCTTAAAGTTTAACCCCCGAGAAGCAAACGAAAGCCATCCCCATTAGCCCCGTAACAATGAGGGCTATACCAAAACCTCTCAGCGGCTTCGGGATATTGGAGAACTGCAATTTTTCTCGGATTGCAGCCATCCCAAGGATTGCGACTAGCCAACCAATACCCGAACCAAAGCCGTAGACGGTTGCTTGTCCTAGGTCTACAAATTCACGTTGTTGCATAAAGAGAGAACCTCCCAAGATGGCACAATTCACAGCAATGAGAGGCAAGAAAATCCCGAGTGATGCGTACAAAGAGGGAGCATAACGCTCCACTACCATCTCCACCAATTGAGTGAAGGAGGCAATGACTGCAATGAAAAGGATGAAGGAAAGGAAGCTAAGGTCTACTGTAGCAAAAGAGGGACTAAGCCAGGTGAGTGCACCCTCTTTGAAGATGTAGTTTTCTAGTAAATAGTTGATCGGGAGGGTACAGGTAAGCACGAATGTCACTGCAATGCCCAAACCCAATGCCGTCTTCACATTTTTCGATACCGCGAGATACGAACACATCCCGAGGTAGAAAGCGAAGATCATATTATCGATAAATACCGAGCGAAAGAAGAGGCTCAGAAGATCTACTGCGTAATTCATAATCAGTCTTTCTAGTATAAATTATCCTACTCTTCTCTCTACGCTTCTTGTAGATTTTTATTGTAACTCCGTTGTACCCACACGATACAAGCAAGTATGATAAGAGCCATGGGAGCCATATTCATAAGACCAAAGTTGGCGTACCCTGCATCGTAGAAAGATTGAGGGATAACGCGGAAGCCGAAAATACTTCCATTGCCCAAAAGCTCACGAACAAAGCCAATAATGAGTAGCACCATGCCGTATCCAACTCCGTTACCTACCCCATCGAGGAACGATTCCCAAGGTTTATGCCCGAGAGCAAAGGCCTCAAGACGCCCCATGAGGATGCAGTTCGTAATGATAAGACCAACGTACACCGAAAGCTGTTTGCTGATGTCGTAGACGTAGGCTTTGAGTACTTCATTTACGATTGTTACAAGAGCCGCTACCACCACGAGCTGTACAATGATACGAATACGTGTGGGGATGGTATTACGAATCAACGAAATAATAACATTGGCAAAAGCCAATACAGCCGTTACAGAAAGCCCCATTACAAGAGCGGGCTTGAGCTGCGACGTAACAGCAAGAGCCGAACAAATACCCAGCACCTGGATAAGTACAGGATTGTTGCTACTGAGCGGCCCTAGTAAAACCTCTTTATTTTTGTTTGCCATAATCTCTATTCTTCCTTATTTGGTAGCGTTGGCTTGAAGATATTTCTCGTAGGGTTTGAGCGAGCTCGTGAGCATCGCATCAACCCCATTGCTGGTAAGCGTACCTCCGGTTACTCCATCTACAAATTCACGTTCATCGGGCGACTTTCCATTTTTCACCACGGCAATCCCTATCACTTGCCCCTCTGTGTTGGCAATATGCTTACCGATAAAGCGAGAGGAGAAGTGCTCTGTTGCTATTTCGGCACCCAGCCCCGGAGTTTCTCCGGCATGCCCAAAGTCGCTGCCAAAGACAGTGGTTCCGTCCATATCAATAGCCATATAGCCCCAGATTACATTCCAAAGTCCGGCTCCATTGAGAGGGATAATGAATTTTTTCGCCCCATCAACTTCTGCGACATACAGAGGAAGCTCAGCATCGGGATTGCTTGCGAGCAACTTAAATTGATTGGCAGTATTTAGATTGAATGCGGCATTATTGGCAATCTCCTCGCCCTCAAACGTGCGAAGCACTTCGCCCTTGGCATTGATGAGAAGCTCCTGTTTGATGATGGTTTTGTAGAGCTTAGTCACCTCTTTTTTACTGGGGGCAACCTGATGTACGGAGCGAAGGATCTGCTCCATCTTGTCTATCTTGATATTCTCTTCTTGGGGTGCCTTGAGTACCTGTGAGGTGAAAGCAAGAGCAACAGCTACGAGAGCAACCATAATGGCTGCGTATACTATAGTGTATGTATTACTCTCTCTATTCATAGTTTCTTGTCTATTACAAAGCTCGGATTGATTAGTTTGCCCTTTTTAGACGGCGAGCACGACGTTTGATATTCGCGTTCACTACAAAGTAGTCGATAAGGGGAGCGAATACATTCATTAGCAGGATGGCAAGCATCATCCCCTCAGGATACCCAGGGTTGAGCACGCGGATAAAGACACACATAACCCCTACAAAGAATCCATAGATCCACTTCCCCGTTTCGGTGCGTGCCGAGGTTACGGGGTCCGTTGCCATGAAAACAATACCAAAGGCAAAGCCCCCATACAAAAGGTGCATGAGGGGTGTCATTTGCATGGCTGCCGTAGAGCCGATAGCGTTGAAAAGCAGAGCCATAAGGGAGGCTCCCACAACGCCCGAGAGCATAATCTTCCAACTTGCAATCCCCATCCAAATGAGCAATGCAGCCCCTAGTAGGATGGCCAACGTAGAGACCTCCCCAATAGAGCCGGGGATGAATCCCCAAAAGGCATCAAGAAGAGAGAGAGGTTCGTTTACAATATTGTGCAATGCGGGGAGAGATTCTCCGGCAGTAGCAATCTGCCCGAGGGGAGTAGCTCCGGAATATCCATCCACCAAGGTACCGGCTCCTACGCCAAAGCTATCACTCGTACGGACAAAAACGCTGTCCCCCGTCATCATGGTTGGATAAGCAAAGAAGAGGATAGCACGAGTGATCAACGCTACATTGAAAATATTATACCCCGTACCTCCGAAGACTTCCTTGGCAAAAATCACAGACATAGCCGTTGCTACGGCAATCATCCATAGAGGGGTATCTACGGGAACAATGAGGGGAATCAAGAAACCCGTTACCAGGAATCCTTCTTGGATCTCCTCTTTTTTCCATTGAGCGACAGTAAACTCAATCCCCAATCCCACTACATAAGCTACGATGAGCTTAGGCAATACAGCAAGGAAACCAAAGCCAAAAAGCGCCCAAAACGAGCGAGTGGCGAGCTCGCCAATGGCGAGGTAATGCTGGTATCCCACGTTGTACATACCAAAGAGTAGCGAGGGGATTAGCGCGAGAATCACCATACTCATCACTCGCTTCGAGTCTATTGCGTCGTGAATGTGGGTACCCCTACGAGCGGTATCGTGGGGCACAAACATAAATGTTTCCATCCCCTCAAAAAGCGAATGGAAGGCATGCAACTTACCCCCTTCGGAGAAAGTCGCACGATATTTATCAAAGAATCCTTTCATATCTATAGGGAAGGGTTAGTTCATTTCTTTGTAGAGGAGGTCGAGCCCGTTGCGTATGATGTACTGCAATTCCATCTTCGAAGAGCAGACAAATTCGCACAACGCAAAATCCTCGGGAGCCACTTCGTAAATCCCCAGAGCCTCCATTTTGTCGATATCGTAGGCAATAGTGGCTTTGATAAGCTGCTCGGGGAAAATATCCATGGGGAAAACGCGATCGTATTCATGGCTCATAATCATAGCCCTCTCGCCTCCCTTGATACGAGCATCAAAGGCATATTCTCGCTTCTTCCCAAGCAACCACGAGAAGTAGCTACGGTTAACGCTAAACTGCTTAAAGCGAGGAGCGATCCAACCAAAGGCTTCGTCGTAATCGTCTCCTTCGGGGATAATGCTTATTAGATCAATGTTGAGCGAAGCAAACGGACGCTCATCCGAAATACGCACCCCCGTAAGGACATCTCCATTGATAACCCGTTCGTGTTCTTTCTTGACACAGAGATCGGAGCCGTACAGATCTAGCACTCTTGCTCCCGGAGTTATAGTCGCATAACCACGTTGCGCAGCATCGGAGCCGGCAATGGCTATCGTACGAGAGAAATCTACCTTACCGGTACGCAAGAAACGCCCTACAACGAGCAAGTCCGTGGCCTTTAAGGTCCACACCACTTCACCCTTGTTGAGGGGGCGGATATGGTTAATAAGGACTCCCACATTACCTGCAGGGTGAGGTCCCTCTACGGAAACGACCTCCACTCCTTGAGGTGCTGTAAAAGCAAAATTCGCAGGGACGCCCAAATACACAGAGCCATTAGTGAGCGTCTGTAGAGCAGAAAGAGCGACTTGCAAATCCTCTTCTCTTCCCTTTAATAGGTACTCCATAGAGGGAGCGAGGGGGGCTGTTAGATTGGCCGTTACAAAGATGTCTCTCGGCATCTCCCGAGGATTGGCAATCCTATCATAGGGGCGTTGTTTGAAAAATGCCCACATTCCCGAGCTAAGCAACATCTCAAGGAGAGCCTCACGAGAGGTATTCTCCTTTTTATAGGGGGCAAAAGAGACTGAAGTATCCTCCCCTGAGGGACGAACTTCCACGCTCAGGATCTTACGTTTTGCCCCTCGATTGACAGCGACAACCTCGCCAGCCACAGGGCTTGTGAACTTAATTTCGGGAAAAGTTTTATCGTAAAAAAGAGGCGTACCGCACTCTACCTTATCGCCTACATGTACCAAAAGCTTTGGGGTTACACCCACATAGTCATCGGGGACCAACCCATAGGTACTGCTTGGCTTAGGGGCACTCAAATGCTCCAGCGGGGCTTTCCCTTTCAGATTCAAGGAGAGGCCCTTTCGTATTTTTATCGATTTAGCCATGACTACAATCTCTGTCGTTGCTACAAATTCAGTTTTGCAAAAGTAGTCAAATCCCATCAAATAGGTACCCTACTAGGATGGAATATTACGACCTTTAACAACGAAATCTGCTCGCAAGCAGAGCTATATGAACAAGGATTAGACCACTAGCGGGCACTAATCCAACGACAGAAAAAAACTTTATGACACAGAAGCCCCCTAAGCTACTGCTCAGGATTCGTGTTTTTCTCTTCTGTGAAGTCTACATACTCCCCCTGACCCTTATCAAACTTACGCTTATCCACAGTCGTGATATCCACCTTTTCTCCGGGCGAGCGGTGTGGCTCCCTCTCTCCTCTTCTCTTCTGAGAACGAGAGGCCTCTTGGGAGGCATTATACATCCCTGCACGGCGCAAAAACCATTTCAGGATCTGAATACGGAAGAGGTAAAAGAGTATCCCTATAAGGAGGATTATGAGGAAAAAAGTCATACTACCAACTGATCACTACTTGTTATAAGACCGCCACAAAAGACGGTAGAACGCAGAACTGATAAGGTAGCTCACGACAAAAGGAAGCAACCCAGCCCACCCCAAGAGAGACACAAACAGTATGCCAAGAGCAAGTAACACTAACGCGATGTAAAGAAGAATGCGATCTTTTTTCTCCGTTAGGGGGAAGTGGATTTTAAATGCAAGCAAAGGAATATCGGCCACTAGATAGATACAACTTATCAATATCAAGGGATACACAATACTCAATAGGAGAGCCGTAGAGAGCTGCAAAAGGGAGAGTGTAGCCACGATACCAATCCATAATAGAGCATTGGCTGGTACCGGTAGCCCCAAAAAGGAGCTAGTTTGCCTCGTATCATTATTGAACTTAGCCAAACGTAGAGCTGAGAATGCGGCAATCAGAAAAGCCGGAAGCGCCGCCCATATAGAGGGAGTTTCCTTTCCCAAATAGGAAAAAAGAAGAAATGCCGGAGCGACACCAAAGCTAACCACATCGCTCAAAGAGTCGAGATCTGCTCCAATAACACTCTGAGCATGGAGCAGACGAGCCACCAAGCCATCGAACAGATCAAAAACACCGGCCGCCACAATACACCAAGCGGCGGCATTGCTATCCCCATTGACCAAGACCTGATAAATGGCAAGGCAACCTGCTATAAGATTAGCAAGAGTGATGCAATTGGGGATATAGTAGCGAATGCTCTTCATCATTATAGAGAGGGCAGTTTACCGATAACGGTAGTATTTCCTTTTACTTTTGTCTCCGGTGCTATAAATATCTCTGTGCCAAGAGGAAGATAGAGATCAATGCGCGAACCAAACTTAATAAAGCCCACAAAGTCGTTAATAGTACCTTCCTCTCCCACTTGTGGATAGGTAACGATACGTCGAGCAACAGCGCCTGCAATCTGACGCTCCAGCACACGATGCCCCTGAGGGGTCTCTATTACCACAGCACTCCGCTCGTTTTCGGTACTACTCTTGGGAAGGAAAGCCTTATAGAAATTCCCTTCCGTATGGCTTACGTGGCGCACAACACCATTGCATGCAAACCAATTGGCATGAACGTCATAGATAGACATAAAAATAGAAACCTTGAGGCACTGTGCCTGCAAAATCTCTCCCTCATAGACCTCTTCTATAGTCACGAGCTTACCATCGGCAGGAGCTACAATAATATCTTCTTGCCCTTCGCCCTCATTGTGCCGATTGGGACTCCGGAAGAAATTAAACGCCAAACCCATAAGAGTAAGAGTGCTTACTAGTAAGAAAACAGGAATGGCAATATAAGGAGAAGTCAGGAATGCGAGAACGTCTATAACTAAGAATATAAGAAAGAAACTAATCAGGATTCCTCTCCCTTCGTGGTGAACTTTCATCAGTTGCCTATTGGTGTCGTTTGTATCTTTTGTGCTACCTATGGGCAGCATTAGCCCTGCAAAAATAGCTCATTCTTGCCGATCCATAACCCTTTTGAAAGGACAAATACAAAATTCCTCCCAAATAAGACCCCAAAAACAACGATACTTATGCACACAAATATTGCCCTTACTTCACCCCCACGAGAGGACAACATTTTTCTTTGACAAGGGCGCCTCGCCATCCTTTTTAGCTCTCCCCAACATACCCCACCAAGTGGTACAACGAGATCTTCCTTCGGATATAAAAAGTTGCCCCCCGGAGATCAAACCATAGACATAAGGAAGGATCCTTTGCCTTTTGAGCTCCGAGGGGGCAACCCCACAAACAAATAAAACGCATTGGCTCAATCCGCACCCCTCAACTCGCACCCCGGCTAGGGATAGAAACTAGAGGTAATACATGGAGCGGTATAGCTACCATGCGCTTTACGAAACGAGAGGATGTGGGCTCCTTTTATCTCGTCTCTCAAATATGTCAATCCCCCATCTCACTATTCTCTGCCACCCTTCTTGTAATATAAAAGAGTGTAGGGGTTCTTTTCTAAGCAGCTTCGTATCTCGCTACTTTTTGGGGCTTCTCCGCTTGAGAAGTAGGATTAATAGTTCTGCTTACAGGGCTCGAAGTAAGCCTGCGGATGCTGACAAGCGGGGCACTTTGCGGGTGCCTTCTTCGAGGTAAGCACATAACCACAGTTACGGCACTGCCACATAATCTCTTCTTCGCGAGAGAATACTGTTTCTGTTTTTACTCGCTCTAGAAGGATGCGATAGCGACGCTCGTGCTCTGCCTCCACCTTAGCAATCTGGCGGAATGCTGCTGCAATTGCAGGGAACCCTTCTTCCTCAGCGATGTCTGCAGCCTCGGGGTACAACACGGTGTGCTCTTCGTTTTCACCATCGGCAGCGGCAGCCAAATTTTCCATCGTGGTGCCAATAACCCCGGCAGGGTACATGGCAGTAATCTCTACCATCCCACCTTCGAGGAATTTGAAGAACGTTTTGGCATGCTCACGCTCCTGCTCTGCAGTCTCAAGGAAGATGGCAGCAATCTGCTCATAGCCCTCTTTCTTTGCCACACTTGCAAAGAATGTATATCTATTACGTGCCTGAGATTCTCCGGCAAAAGAGGCGAGTAGATTTTTCTCTGTGCGAGTTCCTTTGATCGACTTTTCCATAGTTTGGTCTTCTTATTTGTCTGTTTTATACTTATTTCTTTGTGCAAAAGTAGGTATTAAATATTAGATGCAAACTCATTTTATACCCATTTATAGGTAATCCGTATTCTTTACTAGTACAGAAATGTACTACAAAAGGAGGGCAAAAGAAGGCGACACGACCTTTGTTATCGCTCCGCAGCCAAGTGATTAGTAACGAATTAACGAAGAGGAGCCCTCTCTTTTCATTTCGAATAACCCTCGGTATTAAGAATCAAAACCTCTCGTCTTGAGTTCCCTATCCGCACAAAACACTACCACCCCCTTGCAATAAGAGAGTGGTAGACAACATGAAGCAGATAATACTTCTCCCCTACTAAAAGATGGACAATAGGGAATACTTTATAGCCGTATAGAGACGCCCAAGTTGAGAATTGCAAAAAGCCGCGTCCAAGCATCAATCGATTTTAATGTTTCATCACGGGGCACAAGGCTATTAAGGTTACCCTCTCTCAGGTTAGGGGAAGACAACTTTAGAGGCCCATTGTAGAGGAATCCCAGATCCCCAAAGAACGACACTCTAGAGCGTGGCACAGCAAAACCATAGCCAATCCCGATATAAGGTTGTACCCAAGAAGGGGACGCAACGGAAGCGTTTATAGAGGCATCTTCGTCGGGCTGGAGAGTAAAAAGAGTCTCCCCATTCTCCTCTAGCCGAATTAGAGGCATGTTCAACACTCCCTTCCTTCTCATCTCTTCGGCTACCGACTTACCCGTCTTGTGATCTACGAGCTGTACCGATCCACGAGCTTGATAGCGGCCTAGGAACAAACCAGCCGTGACCCTAAATGGATTTCTAAATGGGTGATAATCGAGAAGCAACTGACCTCGCACCCAACCCGACTTCATATTGATATCCAGATCAACAGGATTCTCAAGTTTCTGCGCATAAGAGGCAAAAGCCTTTACCTTATCAACATCTACTCGCGAAGAGTAAGACAGACTAGGCATTAAGCCAAGCCCTGCGCGGAGCGAAAGTTCGGGCATAAAGCAGACTGAGCCCCCTATCGTCAAACCCTCGGGAGCACCCAGGGTCGTATACAAGCCAAAGGAGAGAGGAGTCTTCTCTTGTGCTCCCGCCGAGAGGGCGATAAGGAGGGAACACACTACCGCTGATAGTCGTACTAAGATTTTCATGTGCAAACTGCTTTTTAGATTTCTATTCCTGTGTGATTCTTTCCTTGCATCATCACTATGTAATGCACAGGAGGTATCAATTCCTATCGCAAATATACGCTTTATATTCTGCACAGAGGCTCTTTTTTAGGAAAAAGTCTATAAGGGAACAACCTCCGGCCAGAATCTACAACGTTATAAGGTAGAATTCTTTCAGAAATAGGCTGATTAGGAGGGAGCATTCTGCCCGAAAAACAAAAAAGTATAGGGCAGTGGCTCTAAATTTCTTAGCCTGCATTTTTGTCTCATTTCAAGGAACAAAAAAAAGAACGCTCCCCTCTTCCTCCTTCCCGTCCATGGGGAAAATCAGAAGAGAGGAGCGCTACTTACTTCGAGCCCCTACGGGGAGAACTACCATCTAGGCAGGTCGCACCACATAAGCTACAGGGCGGTCTCCATCCACAAAGCCAAGTACATTATTTGTTAGCTCACACGCCATCATAAGTCGCGCATCGTAGGTTTGCGTACCCACATGAGGGGTCATGACCACATTGTCTAAGCGGAAGAGGGCCGCATTGGGTTTGTCGGCATCTTCGTATACATCAAGCGCTGCACCGGCAATTTTCCCGGAGGTAAGAGCCTCCACTAGGGCATTTTCGTCCACCACTGCCCCACGGGCGGTATTGACGAGGAGAGCCGAAGGCTTCATCCGAGCGAGTCTATCGGCATCCACAAGATGGCGAGAATCCTCATTGAGAGGCGTGTGGAGAGAGACCACATCGGCCGTCTCAAATAGAGTATCGAGGTCGCAATAGGTCACACCGAGCTGCCGCTCCATCTCCTCCGAAAGCCTATGGCGTTTGTAGTACAGCACCTTCATCCCAAAGGCTTGACAGCGCACGGCCACACTTCGACCTATGTTACCAAAGCCTACAATCCCGATCGTCTTGCCAAGGAGATCCAAGCCCAATCGGTCTAACCTAGAGGGTTTAAGATCTCGACCCATCGTGCGCAAAGTGCGATCCCACTCCGCCGTTCGGCGCGAAAGTGACAGCAGGAGAGCAAGAGCAAGCTCCGCCGTGGGGGCAATTACACTCTCGGGCGTATTGGCCACAGCGATCCCCTTCTCTCTACAATACTCAATATCTATATTATTGAAGCCAACGGCATAGTTGGCAATTAGCTTTAGATTGGGAGCCTTATCGATAATCTCTCTATCTATGGGGATGTCGAATACCGAACAGAGGATGGTGGCGGAGGCAATCTGCTCCATAATCTCTTGCCGCGAAAAGTCTCGCCCGTGGGGAGGACGCACAAGATCAAAGCGCTCTTCAAGCTCTTCAAACCCCTCTTCGATGGTATCGAATGCCATGAGGATACGTTCTTTATGTCTGTCTGTCATACTACCAAGGTCTAATTGAATACGACTACAAAGATAACTCTCTTTCCCTCTTCTTGCAACGCAGCGAAAGATTAAAGGCGGGCGAAGATGAAAAATCTTCATACTCCCACAAGAAGATTCCACCGCCCCTCTAAAGCTCTACAATCACACTATATTACAGATACTTATGAATCAAACCACAAAAAATCGGCACATCAAAATCACTTTGGAAACAGAAAAAATTATCGCCGGCTATTGCACAACTAAAAAAAAGCAGTACCTTTGCTGTCGCTTTCGAGTTGAGAGAGCGTTAAACGAGAACGGCAGAGGCTGTTCTACAGCTCTTGACAAAGACGGTCGGAGCACGCTTCGAGTTTTGGTGCGGTAGTTCAGTTGGTTAGAATACCTGCCTGTCACGCAGGGGGTCGCGGGTTCGAGTCCCGTCCGCACCGCGAAATACGGAGCAAGTGCTAGAGAATAAGATAGAAGTCGATTGTGTGCGGCTCTTTTCGTTTGGGCCTGATGCCAAGAGAAGAGAGTAACAAAGAAGCCCAAGTGGCGGAATTGGTAGACGCGCTCGTTTCAGGTGCGAGTGTTTCGCGACGTGCAGGTTCGAGTCCTGTCTTGGGCACGACGACAGCTTTGAGGGAGACCTCATAAAACTTGAAACATTTTGCGCGAGTGGTGGAATTGGTAGACACGCTACTTTGAGGGGGTAGTGCCGGTTACGGTGTATGAGTTCAAATCTCATCTCGCGTACTTCCCTGTAAGCATTTATCCTTGATATTGAGGGTAGGTGCTTTTTTTATTTCTCCCCCTTACGAATAAGAGCGTCGTACGCATTGAACCAAAGTAAGGCACGTCTGTTTTATCAGTAGTAACAGAAAAAAATGCACTTGAAGATATGAAAATCAACGAAAAAGTAACGAAAGCCATCGACCTACAAATCAACCGCGAGATGTGGTCTTCTAACCTATATCTCTCCATGTCTATGTACCTACAACACAAAGGTTATGCAGGGATGGCTAAGTGGCTTATGGCTCAATCTAAAGAAGAGATGGAGCACGCTTACGATATGATGAACTTTGTAAACCGCCGCGGAGGCCGTGTGACCATTCTTCCCCTTGAGGAGGTTCCCACAGAATTTGGCTCCGTAGCAGACACTTTTACACAAGTATACGAGCACGAATGCAAGGTAACGGCATGGATCGAAGAGCTTGTTCAGGTGGCAGCCGCTGAGCACGATATGGCTTCTCAAGACTTCTTCTGGAAGTATATCCGCGAGCAAGTAGAGGAAGAAGACACCGCTTGCAGCATCATCGATCGCATCAATCTCTCCAAGGAACAAAACCTAATTTTCTTGGACGAAGAACTCGCTAAGACAGAGCTTTAAGAAGTTATTTCTTAGGGATTAAAGGATAAAAAAGAGTTTCTATACTGCCCACCATCTCCCTCTCACACGAGGCGTAGATGATGGGCTTTTTGTTGTATCTTTGTAACGATGGATACGAACAAGCCTTTACGATACGGGGGTGCCACCAAAATACTCTTGGTAGCAGCTATGCCCAAAGAGGTGCAAGAGCTTCTCCCCCTCTTCTCTGAGCCCCCGAAAAAGGAGGTATCACCTCTTGGCTTCGAAGGCTGGAAAGGCACCACGCACAAAGGGCAATCTCTACTTGTCCTGACCACAGGCATTGGCAAAGTCTCTGCAGCAGTGGCCACAACAGAGGCGATTCATTTATTCGCCCCCTCCCTAATCCTCAATATTGGAGTAAGTGGCACCCTCAGCACAAGTGTAGAGAGAGGCGATATCGTGGTGGCTAATTGGGTTTGCTATCACGACGTCTACTGCGGGGCAGAAATCCCCTATGGGCAAGTACAGGGTTACCCTCTGCGTTATCCTGTAGAGACTTCTCTCGTTGAGAAATTCAGGGAGACAGAGGTTCCTTTCCATCTAGGAGGGGTAGCCTGTGGAGATCGATTCTTATCCTCCCCTGCCGAGTTCTCCTTTATCAAAGCCAACTTCCCCGACGCCCTGGCTTTGGACATGGAGAGCGCAGCGGTAGCGCAGACAGCCTACATCCACCGCCTCCCCTTGATGGTGATCCGGCTCATCAGCGACACCCCGGATCGAGCCGACGGCTATGCGCAATACCGTCGATTCTGGGGAGAAAAAGCGTTCCGCTCCGAGCGGTTTGCAGCCATCCATAAACTCATTAATGCAATCTAGTATAATCAAATACGAACCCTAAAAATGGAGAAAATACCTAGCTTTCAACTCGATCATATCCGCCTCAAGCGAGGCATTTACGTCTCCCGCAAAGACCGCTTTGGCGATGTGGTAATTACCACTTTCGATATTCGCATGAAGGAACCCAATCGGGAACCCGTGATGGGCGTACCCGAGTTGCATACCATCGAACACCTTGCAGCCACTTACCTTCGTAACGATCCCGAGTGGCGCGATCGCATTGTTTACTGGGGACCCATGGGGTGCCTTACGGGCAACTACCTCCTCATCAAGGGAGATCTCTCCTCTCACGACATCCTGGACTTAATGCGAGCCACTTTCCGTTTTGTGCGCGACTTCGAGGGCGTAGTACCCGGCACCGAGCCTAGAGATTGCGGAAATTGTCTCCTGCACAACCTCCCCATGGCACGCTACGAAGCCGAGAAGTACCTCCGAGAAGTACTTGACGTGGCAACAGAAGAGAATCTTGTTTATCCCTCCTAATCCCTAGAGAGCCTTCAAGAAAAATGGCTACTTTTGCCTACGAAGAATAACTATAGCAACAACCTCTGATATGCAGTTTAAAATAGCCTCCGGAGAGCTTTCGACCCTCCTTCAGAACCAAAGTAAAGTAGTGCCTACCGTCTATAATGAGATGCCAGTACTCACCTACTTCCTTTTCGAAATACAAGACAACAACCTATACGTAACAGGCTCTGACGGCATGATGCGAAGCCGCGGGGTGTTACCTGTGATCACCTCAGAAGGGAACGCCACCTTCGCCGTTCATCCCAAGGATATATTGGAATACGTAAAGGGATTGCCCGACCAACCCCTCCTTTTCGACTACGAAGCGGAGACCTCTACCCTACTGATGACTTTCGAAGGGGGCTATATCCGTTTCGCAACGAGCGATGGAGAGCTTTATCCTAAGGACGACAAAGACAGAGAAGAGGCCGAAACGGCACACGTAGCCACTATGTCTGCCTCTGCCATGCGTCGTGGATTGGATCTTACCATTGGCTCTATGGCAGAGGATGCTAGGCGACCCATTCTTGCTTCTGTGTGCTTCGACTTCAAAGCAAAGTACCTCGCAATGGTAGCCACCTCTACCGAGATCCTTACGAAATATACAGACTCTACCGTGGTGGATCCCTCTATTGTAGAGCCGGCCGACGTGCGAGTACAATCGCCCTATCAGTTCTGTCTGCCTCAAAAGATGGCGAACTTCTTGCGCGCTCTCTTGGCGTCTTTTACAGACGAAGAGGTAACTCTCTCGCACACGGACCGCAAGGCGTTCTTCAAAGTTGGTAACATCGAGGCTTCTACTCGCCTAGTAGAGGGCCGTTATCCACCCTACGATTCTGTAATCCCTAGGGACAACCCTCACCGCATCTCCATAGAAGGGCGTCTGTTTGTGCCTGCCATCAAGCGCATGAACTCCTTTATGAGCAGCCCCAATCATCCCCTAGTGATGCAGATGTCTATCGAAGGTAATCTGATGACAGTCAGCATGGATGTACAAGACGTGCGGCAGGCGGAGCAACGCTTCCCCATAGAGAATCCCTCTAACCTCAGCATGAAGCTCCGCTTCAAGGTACATAGCTTCATTGCCCTTATCAATACAATTGAGTCGAGCAACATCGTCTTTGAGATTGCCGATGCCTCTCGAGCAATGGTTATCATCCCCTCCGAGAACCCCAAGGATACGGAGCTAACCAATGTGATCATGCCCATTACTACGGCTCGCTAAAATTGCCCTTCTTCTATGGAACTACAGCTCAAGCGTCCACTTGTATTCTTCGATATTGAGTCTACGGGGCTCAGTCCCGAGAAAGATCGTATCGTAGAAATCTCCCTCATCAAAGTCTACCCCGATGGGCACGAAGAGGTGCGCACGCGTCGTCTTAACCCGGAGTGCCACATCCCCGAGGAGAGCACAGCAGTCCACGGCATTACCGACGATGATGTGCGCGATTGTCCCACATTTCGACAAGTGGCTAAGAGCTTGGCTTCTATGATTCAAGGGTGTGACATTGCGGGATACAACTCCAATCGCTTTGACGTACCCCTCCTAGGAGAAGAATTCCTCCGCGCCGACGTAGAGGTCGATTTCTCGCGCTGCCGTTTCATTGATGTGCAAACGATCTTCCATAAAATGGAGCGTCGTACCCTAGAGGCTGCGTACAAATTTTATTGCGATAAGGACTTGACCGAGGCACACTCTGCCGAAGCCGACACGCGCGCCACGCTCGAAGTGCTCAAGGCTCAACTCGACCGCTATCCCGAAGATCTGCAAAACGATGTTGAGTTCCTATCTTCTTTTACAATGCAGCAGCGGAATCTTGACTTGGCAGGACGCTTCGTTTACAACGAAAAAGACGAGGTCGTGATTAACTTTGGCAAGCACAAAGGCGTACCCGTTGCCGAGGTGCTCAAAAAAGAACCGGGTTATTACGACTGGGTGATGAAGGCCGACTTCCCCGAAGACACCAAGCGGCATCTTACGCGCCTTCGCTTCAAACTTGCTTCCGAAAACAACTAATCAATCCCTCCATCAAGCCTTTTATGAGCCTTCAAGGTAAGCATATTGTTTTAGGCATCACGGGCAGTATTGCAGCCTATAAGAGTGCTACGCTTATTCGTCTTCTCATAAAAATGGGGGCCGAAGTACAGGTCGTCATTACCCCTTCGGGCAAAGAATTTATTACTCCCCTTACCCTCTCCACTCTTACACAAAAGCCTGTAGTCTCGGAGTTTTTCGATCGCCGAGATGGGTCTTGGCACAGCCATGTGTCCTTAGGACTGTGGGCAGATCTCATGCTTATCGCACCGGCTTCGGCAGCCACCCTCGCCAAGATGGTAACAGGAGTTGCCGACAACATGTTACTCACCACGTATCTTTCTATGAAAGCTCCGGTCTGGGTGGCTCCTGCCATGGACCTAGACATGTATCGCCACCCTGCAACACAGAGTAATCTACAGACCCTCCGCGAGCGAGGAGTGCACGTCGTAGAGCCGGGAGACGGCTTTCTAGCAAGTGGGCTGGAGGGCAAAGGGCGTATGGAAGAGCCCGAGCAAATCGCACAGGCCGTAGCTCAACACTTTGAGGCAGAGGCGCAAGGATGTAAAGAGAATAGCCTAGCCGAGATGGAAGTTCTCATCACAGCTGGCCCCACCTACGAGCCGATTGATGCTGTTCGTTTTATCGGGAATTACTCCTCCGGACGAATGGGATATGCACTCGCTGCTGAGTGCGCTCGCCGAGGAGCCCAAGTTCATCTCGTCTCCGGCCCCTCCTCTCTGCCCGATCCTCAAGGGGTGCATGTGGAGAGAGTATCAACGGCTTGCGAGATGCTAGCCGCCTGCCAAAAAGTTTCAAACTCATGCCGCCTTGCCATTTTTTCCGCTGCTGTGGCAGACTATCGCCCCGAGCATAAAGCGGAAGGCAAGATGAAACGGGAAAGCACAGGCGCCTCCATGTCGCTCTCTCTTGTAAAGAATCCGGATATCGCCGCCACGCTGGGAGCAGAAAAAAAGGAGAAGCAAATCATGGTAGGTTTCGCCTTGGAAACCTCTTCTGATTACGAGGAGGCAAGGCGCAAGATGGCACGTAAGGGCATGGATCTTATGGTGCTCAACTCCATCAACGACCGGGGAGCCGGCTTTGGCACCCCCACCAATAAGGTAACCTTGATTCCCCAAGAGGGAGAGCCTTTGGAGTGCTCCCTCAAGAGCAAAGAAGAGGTGGCAAAGGATATTCTCAACTACCTCACAAACCATTATTTGCAGCAATGAAGGTTGTCCGTCCGTTTCTGATTTTGCTTTGCTTACTGCTGGGAGCAAAACAAGTCTCTGCACAAGAGCTCAAAGCAAAAGTAACGATCAATACCGAGCGACTGGGGTCGGTCAATGCCAGCCAGTTCGCAGAAATGGAACGCCAACTAACCGACATGCTCAACAATACGCGTTGGACTTCGCTACAATACTCCCCTGCAGAGCGTATCGAATGCGCTTTTGCCATCAACCTTACAGCTGTAGAAGAGGAGCGTAAGTACGCCGGAGAGCTTTACATCACGGCACAACGCCCTGTCTTTAACAGCTCCTACCAATCCCCTCTTCTCGTTTGGCGCGACCGAGAACTTAACTTCGAATACCAATCTTTCGACGTCCTAAGTTATTCCCCCAATGACATAGGAAGTAACCTCATTGCCAGCATTGTTTTCTACGCATACTACATAATCGCTCTGGACCTCGATAGCTTCTCCCCCTTGGGAGGCAACGTGGCTCGTGACGAAATGCGACAGCTCGTCAATATTGCCGGGCAGGCAAGCACGGAGTGGAAAGGCTGGAAAGCCTACGACAACGACTACAACAGATACGCCATAGCAGAGGCCCTCAACGACCCCACTCAAGAGCCATTCCGCCAAATGTGGTACACCTATCACCGAAAAGGACTGGACGAACTTGTTGCCAACGTGCAGCGAGGGCGAACCTCCCTTTTAGAGGCTCTTAACCAACTAGAGGAGGTCTGGAAAAACACGCCTCGCACTCCGCTTCTGATCCTTTTTTCCCAAACCAAACTTTCTGAATTGGTCAAAGTGGCAGAGAAAGCTACCGCCGAAGAGAAGCAAGCGGCCTACAAGCTCCTCAACAAGATATATCCCACAGAGGGTAATACGCTCGATGCACTCAAGCGTTAAGTTCCCTAAGTCTCTAAAAAACAATAGACACTGATGCTCCAACTCCTCAGGATTCAAGATTTTATTCTCATCGATCTCTTGGAGGTCTCTTTTGCCTCCGGCTTTACTTCCATCACGGGAGAGACGGGTGCAGGTAAGAGTATTTTTGTTGGAGCGCTCTCGATGTTGCAAGGCCGCCGTGCCGATAGTAGTCTCGTCAAGGCAGGGGCAAAGCGAAGCGTTATAGAGGCAACTTTTGTCGAACTCCCCCCACATGTGGAAGAATGGTTGCGCCAGAGAGATCTCTGGATGGAGGATGGCGCTTGCGTTGTATGGAGAGAAATCTCCGCAATGGGGCGCAGTAGATGTTTCATCAACGACACACCCGTCTCCCTCGCTACGCTGTCTGAGCTAGGCGTTCTGCTCATCGATATTCACTCGCAACACCAGAATCTTCAGCTTTCGAGCAACCAATTCCAACTGCACATAGTAGACAGGATGTCGGACGATCCTCAGCTCCTCTCCGCCTACAAGGCCTCATACACTCAATACGAAGAGGCCACCCACGCTCTCGAGGAGCTAAAAAGCCAAATAGCTCGCAGCAGAGAGGAGTATGACTACAATCTATTCCGCTACCAAGAGTTGAGCGACGCCCAACTCGTAGAGGGCGAAGAAGAGGGATTGCTTGAGGAGGAGACCCTTTTGCGTCATGCCGACGAAATTAAGAGCACGCTCTACCAAGTACAAGAGATGCTTGACGGAGAATCCTCAAATGTAATCAGTCAGCTCTCAGGAGCCATTCGCCAACTCGAAGAGATTACAAGCAAGTTCCCCAGAGTAGAAAGCCACCTCGAGCGGTTGAGCTCCTGCGCCATAGATATGCGCGATGTGGCTAGAGACCTCGCCTCTTTTACCGAGCAGGTAGATACCAATCCGGAGGCTCTTGCTCACGTAACGGCTCGTCTCGACCTCATCAATACGCTGTGTCAAAAGTACCATCACTCCGATACAAAAGGACTTATCGCCCTCCGCGAAGAGCTTCACAAGAAGGTGCAATTCTGTGATGGGCAAGAAGACCTTCTCCTAGAGGCTGAAAAAAAATCCGCTGCTGCCCTAAAAGAGGTACGACTTCTGGGTGAAAAATTATCGAAAACCAGGCAGAGTACCGCCCTAAAACTAGGCAAGAAATTGTCGGAAGAACTACGGCTACTAGAGATGCCCCATGCCCGAGTAGAATTTAGGGTAACGCCCCTAGATGCTCCCTCGCCCACGGGTTACGATCGCGTAGAAGTGCTCTTTAGTGCCAATGGGGATGCCGAACTACAACCCGTGGGGAGCGTTGCCTCCGGAGGAGAAATGGCTCGTTTGATGCTCTCCATCAAGGCGATGCTTGCTGCGTGTGATCACCTCCCAACGATTCTTTTTGACGAGATCGACACCGGAGTTTCCGGGCGCGTGGCAGATCGTATGGGGCAGGTACTCCGATCCATGGGGCACCACCTACAGGTGATTGCCATCACCCATTTGCCGCAGATTGCAGCACGTAGCGAAGCCCAAATGGCCATCTCGAAGCATTACAACGAAGAGACAGAAAGAGCCTCTACCGAGCTACGTACCCTCTCGCCCCAAGAGCGCGAAGAAGAGGTGGCACGCCTCATCAGCGGTTCCGTTATTACCCCGGTAGCCATTGCTGCTGCCCAAGAATTACTACAAAACAATGATTAAAGAAAAAATCATATTTGGCATCCACTCCGTACAAGAAGCCCTAGAGGCCGGTCAGGAGATTGATAAGATTTACCTGCGCCGTGCGCTCGTTTCGGAGGAGATTCGCGCCATCAAACGATTGGCACGAGAGCAAAGAATCCCCGTCCTAGAGGTGCCTGCGGAGCGACTCAATCGCTTTACAAGAGGTGCCCATCAGGGCTGTGTTGCCATCATTGCACAGGTCTCTTACACTCCGTTGGAGATGCTGGTTCCTCAGATTTTTGAGCGAGGAGAAGATCCCCTTATCGTGCTACTCAATGGGGTAACAGATACGCGCAACTTCGGGGCAATAGCGCGCTCTGCCGAGTGTGCAGGTGCTCATGCCCTTGTGATTGCCGAGCGAGGGAGCGTCTCCGTCTCCGCGGATGCCGTGAATGCTTCCGCCGGAGCTTTGATGCGTATTCCCGTGTGCAGAGTACCCTCAATAAGCGGAGCTGTAGGCTACCTCGCCGAGTGCGGCCTCCAGATTGTTGTCGCCAACGAAAAGGCGGAAAACACCTACTACACGGCCGATCTTACGGGGCCTCTGGCTCTCGTGATGGGGAGTGAGCACGAAGGGGTTTCGCCACAAGTGGCTCGACTTGCCACGCTATCGGTAGCCATCCCCCAAGTGGGAGAGATTGGCTCCCTCAACGTATCCGTAGCCGCAGGGATACTCCTTTTTGAGTCTCTCCGTCAGAAGCAAACGAAATGAATATCACCTAATTATAGAGAAGAGATATGAAGAAAGTAATTAGCACAACCAATGCTCCTGCAGCCATTGGTCCCTACAGTCAAGCTGTAGAATTCGACAACATGCTTATAACAAGTGGTCAGTTGGGGCTCGACCCCAAGACCGGTGCTTTTGTAGAAGGAGGCGTAACGGAGCAAACGGAACAGGTATTCCGCAACCTCAAAGCCATCCTCGACGAAGCCGGATACACCTTCGATCACGTTATCAAAACGACTTGCTTTTTGGCCGACATGGCGGACTTTGCCGCTATGAATGCCGTGTACGAAAAGAACTTCTCAGGCGCTTTCCCGGCTCGCTCTGCAGTTGCCGTAAAGACGCTTCCCAAGAACGGACTTATCGAGATTGAAGTAATCGCTCGTAAGTAATCCGACCTACGGGGTGCCCATAGAGAGGTGAGGGATCTTGAGAAGCCTCGCCTTTTGGGCACCCTTTTTTTGTCCCAATCGAAAAAAGTTGCGACTCTCGACTCAGAGGTCTCACGCCTCTCTCCTTGCGACATAGCGACCCATACCGCAGGCCTTTAGAGCCTAGGTAGATTTTTCTTTATCCCCTTATGAAACAACCTTTGCCCCCAACCTCCGACCCTACGGAGCTTCTTTTCACCTCTCTTCGTGAGCACCCCTCTATTGGCTCTCTAGCTCAGACTCTATCCTCCATTCAGACCGGGGAGGCGATACGCTATAAGGGGGTAACGGGTTCGGCTCTTGCGGTGATTGTGGCAGGGCTTCACATACAGGAGACAAAACAACCCTTGCTGATTGTAGCCAATGACGAGGAGAGTGCAGGCTATCTCTACAGCGACTTGATTCAGATTTTAGGACGCGAATCCGTTCTCTTCTTCCCCTCTAGTTACCGCCGTCATATCCGATATGGGCATACCGATGCAGGGAGCGAGGTGCTTCGTTCGGAGCTAATTGCACGCCTCTCTTTGGGCGATTGTCCGATTATTGTATCCCACCCCTTTGCGCTGGCGGAGGGGATCCCCAATGCCAACGAAGTGGAGACGCATGTCCGCTCCCTACGTGTGGGACAGGAGGTGGACAGGCAGCAGCTCCGAACTTGGTTCGTGGACGAAGGTTTTACCATAACGGACTATGTGTACCAACCCGGGGAGGTAGCCTTCCGTGGTAGCATCGTAGATATATTTGCGTACAACGCAGAGCGACCCATCCGATTAGACTTCTTCGACACCGAGATAGAGAGTATCCGTTCGTTTGATATAGACACCCAACTCTCGCACGAAAAGCTAGAAGAGGTTACCCTCTCCTCTAATCTTGCCAATATGGCAAGGGGTGGACAATCGCTTTTCTCGTTTCTCTCCCAAGACTATACGCTACTCTTTACCGATTATGAGGCGGCATTAGGGCGAATAACTCAGCTATACCAAGAGGAGGCCGTACTTGTAGAAGGAGAGGGATTTTCCTCTACCGAAGAGATGAGAGCCAAGCTAATCGCCCTCGAGACATTGCCCCAAGAGATCCACGGCCATCGCCTGATTTTGGGGATGCTCCCCTCGGGCATGGAAGCTACCAAAATAGTAGAGTTTGCCACCCTTCCCCAGCCCCTATTCCATAAGAATTTTGATCTCCTTATTGAGGGCTTAAAGCACTATAAAGAGAAGGGATATAGGGTATGGTTCCTCACCGAGAGCATACCACAAGCAGAGCGTTTGAGGGAGATCTTGAGCGATTTGGGCGAAGCCTCTCTGATGCCCGAGCCACTCCCTTTGACCCTACACGAAGGATTCGAAGACGCCGATAGCGCCATGGTCTTCCTGACCGATCACCAGATATTTGAGCGTTATCACAAGTATCGTCTACAGAGCGACCGCATCCGCACAGGCGGAGTCTCGCTTTCCCTCAAAGAACTCAAGAGCTTCACCCCCGGCGATTTTATCGTGCATTACGACCACGGGATCGGGCGTTTTGCAGGACTATTCACCCAACGCGACGGGGAGAAGCAGCAAGAAGTGGTGAAAATTGACTACCGAGATGGCGCCTACATACTGGTAAGTGTACATAACCTCAGGAAGCTCTCGAAGTACCGAAACAGGGATGACGAACCTCCCAAACTGAGTGAATTAGGCGGAGGAGCGTGGAACAGACTAAAGGAGCGCACCAAGAAGCGAGTAAAGGATATTGCGCGAGACTTGATCCGGCTCTATGCAGCACGCCGGGAGTCCGAGGGCTTCGCTTTTAGCCCCGATAGCTACTTACAACATGAGTTGGAGGCCTCCTTTATCTACGAAGAGACGCCCGACCAACTCAAGGCGATGGAGGCCGTGAAGCAGGATATGGAGCAGCCGCGACCCATGGATCGGCTCATATGTGGCGATGTGGGCTTCGGCAAAACAGAGATCGCCATACGTGCGGCATTCAAAGCGGTAGCGGATAGCAAACAGGTGGCCGTACTCGTGCCCACCACCATTCTTGCCTACCAGCATTATCGCACCTTTTCGGAGCGACTCAAAGATTTGCCCGTGCGTGTCGCTTACTTCTCACGCGCTCAGTCGGCAAAGGAATCGAAGCAATTGCTAGAAGACCTCAAGGAGGGGAAAATAGATATTGTGGTTGGGACCCATAGGCTTGTGGGGAAGAATGTGCAGTTCAAAGACCTCGGACTACTTGTAATTGACGAAGAACAAAAATTTGGGGTAGCCGTAAAAGAGAAATTGCGCTCGCTGCAAGTCAATGTAGATACCCTTACCATGAGCGCAACCCCCATCCCACGTACCCTGCAATTCTCCCTTATGGGCACGCGCGACTTAAGCAACATCCTCACTCCACCTCGCAATCGTTACCCCGTAGCTACAGAGGTAATTCGCTTCGACCCTGAGGCCATTGCCGAGGCCATTAACTTCGAGCTAAGCCGCAATGGACAGGTATTCTTTGTCCATAATCGCATTGACGATATAGAGGGAATTGCACGCATGATACAGCAGCGCATCCCCGATTGCCGAATTGCCGTAGGGCATGGACGCATGAACCAAACTGAGCTGGAGCAACTCTTTGTCTCCTTCTCGCAACATGAGTTTGATGTGCTCGTCTCTACCACCATTGTGGAGAATGGCATTGATGTTTCTAATGCCAATACCATCATAATAGACAGTGCGCACCATTTTGGTTTGAGCGATTTGCATCAGTTGCGAGGGCGTGTGGGGCGCTCCTCTCGAAAGGCATTTTGCTACCTTATTACCCCTCCCATGGATCTCCTGCCGGAGGCATCGCAGCGTCGCTTACGAGCCATTGAGAGCTATTCAGACCTCGGCAGCGGCATCCGAATTGCCATGCAAGATCTCGATATTAGGGGGGCTGGCAATGTCTTCGGTAGCGAGCAGAGCGGTTTTATTGCCGACCTAGGATTCGATGCTTATCATAAGGTATTCGACGAGGCGGTGCGAGAGGTAAAGCGAGAGGAGTTTGAGGAGCTTTTCCGAGACGAGAGCGCAGAACTTGCCGCCGAGGAGGACTGCCCCTTCGAGAGCGATCTCTATTTATCGTTACCTCCCGACTACGTTCCTCAAGACTCTGAGCGCATCAGCCTCTACCGAGAGCTAGACAATCTTACGACAGAAGAGGAGGTAAAGGAATTCCGTGAGCGGCTCGAAGATCGCTTCGGACGACTTTCCTCGCAAGTGGAGCAGCTTATCTTGGTACCCATTTTGCGCCGCTGGGGTCGATCTCTCGGCGTGCAACGCATTGTACTACGGTCGGGGGTTCTTTACTTTTTCTTACCCGAGGATCCGGATTCACCTTACTATCAGGGGTCCCTTTTTGGACAGCTTATTGCCTATGCTTCGTTCCACCATCGCCAGTGTAGATTAGAAGAAAGCAAGAAAGGGCTTCGCATGGTACGTTTTTCGGGCATCAGCTCTGTTGGCGAGATTATCACACTCATCCGCACCATTCTTGGGGAGCAGGCGTAGTTCGCCTACTCTCTTCTCGGATTAGGATTTTGATTTCGTCTTTTTCCCTAGATAACGAAGCCGCTCTTCTGTAGGGAGCTTCTCTATCGAATAGCGCAACGTGGTACGAGGCATAACATGGGCGTAGCGATTGAGGAAATCTCGAAGAAGATCAAGCCTTTTCTTCCCCACCTCACGCAGCATCCAGCCCACAGCTTTGTGCATAAGATCGTGGGGATGGTGCAATAATTTTTCAGCAAGGCAAAGGGTATCATTGCAGTCCCCCTCACGGATAAATGCCCAAGTGGAGACAACAGCAATGCGCTGCTCCCACATATTAGAGCTACCGGCAAGGTGATAGAGAGGCGAGCGATCGCGTCGGAGCAGATGGGCTCCCACTATTTTATGAGCACTTAGGTCTACCAAGTCCCAATTGTTAATTCCCGAAGTATGCTTGAGGTAAAAGTTGTATACCGCCTCAGGCTCCTGTTTGTATTTCTCCATCAAAGTAAGAAGAGCTGCAAGGCGACATTCGTGCCAAGGGCTGGCGAGTAGCTCTTCGAGATCCTGCCAATTCACTTTCTCTTTGTAGGCCTTACTTACGGAGCGCACCTCGGGTACCGTTACCCCCAAGAAGCGATCGCCTTCGCCATACTCCCCCGCCTTACATTTGAAAAATCGGCTCAGATGCCGTGCTTTCTCCTCTCCGCCCTGAGCGCGGAGTTGCTCAAAAATCTCGTTTGCAATGGTCATTTTTTCCGAAGATAGGGGTGTGTAGAAATTAAGAATGCAGCCATAAGGCTCATAGCAATAAGGTATTGACTTAAGCAGGTAATCACCTCAATAAGCATGACAACCAGCATAATCACCACATAGATAAGGGCGGCATAATTGCGGCTGCGCAGGGCATATCTTAGATAGAAAAAGAATATCACGACCCAAAGCAATAGGCTCATAATCCCCCCCTCTACGTAGCACAAAAGATATTGATTGTGGAAGTGTGTGGCATACTCTCCCTGATAGAAAGGAGAGATAAGAGCCTCTGCAGAGCCTAGTCCATAACCCCAAAGGGGGTTCTCTTTTAGATACATAATGGCCGTCTCAAAGAGGTTAAGACGGTGCTCATCTATGAGGTATTTCAAGGCTGATGGATAGCACAAAAAGAGGAGAAGAGAGGCCACCGCGATGATAGGGAGTAGGAGCAAAATCCGTTTCTTGTAAGCCCCTTTTTGGGGAAAGACAAGGGTGGAAAAAAAGTAGAGAAGCCCAAGGGAAAAAGCTCCGCACAAGACTAACATCAAAATCCTACTTTGGAATATGAACACGAAGAGGAGGAACCCCACAAGAGACCCCACTAGGAGGTTCCGAACCTCGGGCAGACGCTCCCGCTCCAGCAGCCAGTAGAGAATGGGGGCTAGCATGATAAAGCCAAGGTAGGTGTAGTGTTGGAATCCAAAAAGAGAACCCAAAAAGAGCGTCCCCATCGGCGTCCCATTAAACACAAAATACATTTTTTCAAGCCCAAAAGCCGCCCCCAAAGAGGTATCAGTAGCCCAACACACTACTACATAAATCGCTACAATGCTGAGGAGGTAGAGGTAGCTAATGCGGAGGGCATAGTGCATAAAGACACGTATATCACGAGGATGCGGAGGGTACATCAGCAGTAGGAAAATCGAGGGCAGTAGGCTGGCTTCGCGTATCCACCACTCTAGAGAAACGGATCGATTGGGAGACCAAAAGAGGGTACAAAGGTCGTACAATAAGAAAATCCCAATGGCGAGGATATAGCCACGAGGTTGCCACAAAGGGCGTTCGCCTAAGCGAATAGCTCGGACGACATAGAGCACCATTCCCACAAAAAATGGAGCTATCGTACCTATGACGCTGGGGATAACACCAAACAAAAGGTTGCCATACCCCAGCACCCAGCAGGCAATCGCCCCTTGGCGTAGCAGTTTGCTTCCCTTCTCATGCCTGAGGCGAGAGAAAAGAGATTTCCCTTGTAATGTACGCGGATAGAGGACGGTAATGAGAAAAGCCACAGCTAGTGCAGCATAGAGAGGGAGCCCTAAAGGTTTCAGCCCCTCAACCAGATTGAAGATAATCTGAGGGCGAATCTGCTCAGCAACCAGGGGATAGCAGGCAAAAACAATCCCCCAAACGAGAGGGGGAAGTAGAAGGAGCAAAAACCATTGCTGCCCTTTGTAGGATACTTTCTCGTGCGGCTCCGTTACGCGCTTAGCTTCTTCCATAAAATTAGGAGGGCTCTTTTCTCTCAAGACATTTGACCCTAAAAAAGGCTCCCATCACTGGAACAAAAGTACTGCATTCCTCCGTAACACATAAAATCTAGAGAGGGAGATAGGACTGCAACCCACAGACACCCAAAAAGGAGGCAAAAACAAATAGACAGCAAGCGATATGGATAAAACACAATTCGAAAGCTCATTCTTCAAGAAAAGATCAAAAGCACACATCAAACATATCTATTTAGAATTTTATTTATACCTTTACAAGCGAAAGGGGACAACAATAGAAAAAGCATCAAGTTGTCACCAACACCTTCTCACATGCATCAGAAGCATTAAATACTTATTGGCATTATGAAAAAACTAAACACACTGACCTTGTTACTATCTGTAGTCCTTCTTCATGCCTGCACACCAAAGACAGAATGTGATAAAGCGAAATGGCATAAATATGCTATTGAAGCCTATTACGTACCAAATTATGTTTATGTAGTGAAAGCAGAAAGGTCAGAAGACCCTTCTAAACTCTATTGGAATCTTTGGTTCAGTCGTTCTGAAGAATCCTCTATCACGGAGAAGACAAATAAAGAATTGTTTGAAAAGATAGCACGAGAGCATGGCGAAACGGGAGTAGGATTTTATGCCTTTCCTCCCATGTTACCATGTCTATATGGAGTCCAAAAGATTGAGGTTGCAGGCTACAATAAAGAGAATGAGACCTCACTCTCTCACATCATCTTTCTTTCGAGTTATAATATTGAACCATTCATCCAAAGAGGATATAAAACGGATTTTCATGGGATATGGACCCCTATAGATCTATCTTTGGAGAGTATTACCAACTATGATTATTTCCCATTCCCTATGGAGGGACGTGGATTTCTTCTCTCGTGCGACAAGAGCGATGTAGAGGGGAAGTTTGATCGAGTAGAGGTGCGTGTGACCCTCAAAGACGGCAAAACTCTCCGTACCGACATGCCGCTGTAGCTCAATCTCAATAGTATTGATTCGCAATAAACATAAGCACATTTACCAACAACACAGAGTTATGAAAAAGTTATATTCTTGGGGAGTAGCCGCTGTTCTACTAGCCCTTTGCATTGTAGCATGCAATAAAACTCAGCTTATAGGAAAAACGAAACCATTCCACGTTCCCTATGCCATAGATCGCTATCATATTCCCACAAAGTGCAGTCTAAGAGCACTAACAAATGAGCAAAAAGAGCCAGAATTGAAATGGGAGTTCCTATTAGGTAATGAAGGTGGTAGCGAGAGCTATATCTCCCTCCCCAAAAACAAAAAGGAATTTACAGAGGTTGCCCTTGAGCATGGAGAGGATGGTAGTGGCTTTATGACCTGCATCCCCCTCCCCATGAGCACGAAACTCATTTATAAAATGAAAAAGATACAAGTCTTTGGGGTGAAAGGCAACGATAAGACCGAACTCACATCCAAAGTAGAGATTACATACGATAGTATCGAAGACTTTATTCGCGGTGGATATAAAAACCCTTCGGGACCTTTTGTAAAGAAAGAGAAGAAATCCCTAGCGACACTTACACCCAACGACTACCTATGGATTCCTACAGAAAGTATCTTATTGTGCAATGGTAGTGAAGTAAAGGGTAAGTTTGATCGGGTAGAGGTGCGTGTGACCCTCAAAGACGGCAAAACACTCCGCACCGACATGCCGCTATAGACAGAGGCTCTCTGTAACTCATTGTATAAAACGAAGGAAAAGGGGTTCGAGACAAGGCTAGAGGATTTCAAGTCTTACCGAGATTTAGGAGTACCTCCGAGGGGAATCGAACCCCTATCTAAAGTTTAGGAAACTTCTATTCTATCCGTTGAACTACAGAGGCATTACTCAGCAAAAGAGGGGAAAGAGACCTCCTCCTTGCAATACTTAGGGCAAAAGTAGCGAATTATCAGCGATTGACCGATAGTTTACGCTACCTTTGCACCAAAGTTATTAGAGACTAAAGTATGCAAGAGAAAATCCTCATCCTCGACTTTGGATCCCAGACGACTCAATTGATCGGGAGACGCATCCGCGACCTCAACACCTACTGCGAAATTGTTCCCTACAACAAGCTACCTGAGGGGCTAGAGGGAGTGCGCGGCATTATACTATCGGGTAGTCCCTACTCAGTATATGACCCCAAAGCCTTTAAGACCACCCTTTCTACACTGCGTGGGCGCTGCCCTCTCCTTGGCATCTGCTATGGGGCGCAGAGTCTCGTTTATCAAGCCGGAGGGATGGTAGAGCCGGGCGCAACTCGGGAGTACGGCCCCGCTGCGCTAGAGCTTACAGCTCCAGAAGATCCTCTTCTCAAAGGGCTAACCAAAGGCAATACTGTGTGGATGAGCCATGGGGATACCATCACCCGACTCCCCGAGGGCTTCCGTGCCATAGCGCGCACACCTGAGGTGGAGAATGCCGCCTTCCACATCGAAGGGGAAGAGACTTGGGGCGTACAATTCCACCCCGAAGCCTTCCACAGCGAAGAGGGTACCAAGCTACTTGCCAACTTTATTGACATCGTGGGGATTGGGGGCAACTGGTCACCAGACGCCTTTATCGAGCGCACCGTAGCAGAGCTGCGTGAGCAACTCCAAAACGACAAAGTACTCCTCGCCCTTAGTGGAGGCGTGGATAGTTCGGTGGTGGCTGTGCTCCTAAACAAAGCAATCGGGCGCAACCTCACTTGTATATTTGTGGATCATGGTTTGCTGCGGAAAGACGAAGCAACCCAAGTGATGCAGGACTATCGCTGCCTCGGTCTCAACGTAATAGGGGTAGATGCTCACGAGCAATTCTACAACGCCCTAGCCGGAGTAACCGATCCCGAGCAGAAGAGAAAAATCATCGGCAAGGGCTTCATCGATGTATTTGAAGCCGAAGCTGCCAAAATAAAAGATGTGAAATGGCTCGGACAGGGGACTATCTATCCCGACGTTATTGAGTCTATCAACATTACGGGTATGGTCATCAAGAGCCACCACAACGTGGGAGGGCTCCCCGAGCGTATGAAGCTCAAACTCGTAGAGCCTATCCGTGCCCTTTTCAAAGACGAAGTGCGCCGTGTGGGTCGTGCTCTCGGGATGCAAGACCACCTTTTGGAGCGTCATCCCTTTCCCGGACCGGGGCTGGGGATTCGTATCCTAGGGGAAATCACCCCCGAGAAAGTACGTATCCTACAAGAAGCGGATGCTATCTACATGAACGAAATGCGCCGCCAAGGGCTCTACAACGAGGTGTGGCAAGCCGGAGCCATCCTACTACCTGTGAAGAGTGTAGGGGTGATGGGAGACGAGCGCACCTACGAGTACACCGTTGCCCTACGCGCCGTAACGAGTGTAGATGCCATGAGCGCGGACTGGAGCCGACTCCCCTACGAGTTTTTGGCAAAAGTCTCCAATGAGATCATCAACAAGGTGAAAGGGGTAAATCGAGTTGTGTACGATATCTCCTCCAAACCCCCCAGCACCATTGAGTGGGAATAACCCAACGTATATCTAAGAACTAGCACAACGCCTCCTAAGGAGTAGGGTATAGATAGAAAAGGACTGTCTCATACCTAAGCTGAGGGCGGAAGGTGCTATCGCCTACCGAAACGTATAGATAGAAAAGGACTGTCTCATACCTTCCTCCTTTGGGCTTGTTTCGTCACCCATTCTCTTCGCACCCACAAAGGCTCAACAAGAGTAAACCCTTCCCAAAGACAACATCAAGAGTATCCCTCTTCCACCTACGAAGGGAGGAATAAATGGTACCAATCCAATAGAAAATCAATGTCTACTTATCAACCCGAAGACTCTCGTAAAGTAACAACGCACCGACTGCGGGAGATGAAAGAGCGTGGAGAAAAAATCGCCATGCTCACAGCCTACGATTACACCATGGCTACCCTTGTAGATAGTGCCGGCATGGATGTAATACTGGTAGGAGACTCTGCCTCCAACATTATGGCGGGCAACACCACCACCCTGCCCATTACTCTTGATCAGATGATCTACCATGGGAAGTCTGTAATGAAGGCGGTAAAGCGTGCTTTGGTCGTAGTGGATCTCCCCTTCGGATCGTACCAAGGCAACCCGATGCAGGCGCTAGACTCCGCCATCAAAGTGATGAAGATCACCCATGCGGATGCCATCAAAGTAGAAGGGGGTAGCGAGATTAGCGAATCCATACAACGCATACTCTCGGCAGGGATCCCCGTAATGGGGCACCTCGGTCTTACCCCTCAGTCTATCAACAAATTCGGCTCCTACAATGTACGTGCCCGGGAAGAAGCGGAAGCCAAGAAGCTGATAGCTGATGCCCACTTGCTCGAGGAGCTCGGCTGCTTTGCCATCGTTTTGGAAAAAATCCCTGCCACCCTTGCAGAGCGCGTAGCGAGTGAACTCTCCATCCCCATTATTGGTATCGGTGCCGGGGGTAACGTAGACGGGCAAGTACTCGTGCTGCACGACATGTTGGGACTGAACGAGGGTTTCCGTCCTCGCTTCCTGCGCCTCTACGCCGAGATGGGGCAAGCTGTACGCGCCTCGGTGGGGCAATACATTACGGATGTGAAGACAAGAGACTTCCCCAATAGCGAAGAACAGTACTAGTCTCAACCCAAACCAACCCTTTTTCTTACTAAGGTGGGCAATACAGAGCACCTCCAACGACGAGACTTCTCGTTTGTATCGTTTATTGCCATACTTGAGTTTGCGCTCGCGCTAGCGGCACCCAGTGGCGGAGATGCCCTCTTCGGGGGTGTTTCCGTGCCTGCTTGGTACACCTTTTATGTAAACAAACTTTTTGCAGGGCTACCTCTCCTGCTCTCCCTCTCGGGGTATCTCTGGAGTGTTCGAGGGGAGTCGCCATCCCCCAACCGCAAGCAAAGTTCCCTTCTCTTAGGCAAAGCCGATCGCCTGCTCTTCCCCTATTGGCTCTTTACCACGCTCCTTTACTTTGTGGCTGTTGGCCTGCCCAATTATTTGGCCGGGAGCTGCCCTTTTACGAGCTATATGCAATGGTTGCTCTTCCCTCGCACACAAAGTATCGGCTACCTGTGGATTTTACCCGCGCTCTTTTGGCTGCACTGCATTACCCTTGTGATCCCTAAGCAACTAAGTCTCAAGCAAACAATAGTAGCTTATGGAGTGGCACTCGGGCTCTACGCACTAGGCACGCTCTTCGAGGTTGAGGCGCATCAAGATCCTCTTGCCCTTGTCTGGACTATCCGAAATGCCCACTTTTTCATTCTCGGAGCCTTGGTGCAAAAGATCTACCGTAGGGGCGTGCCCGGTCGTGTTACGATAATGGCATTGTTGCTTTTCCATGTAGTGCTGGTGGCGCGCATCCTGACGCCCTACAAGCAACCTTGGATCCTTCTTTTTACGCTTCCCTATTTTACCTTCCTACTCGTCATTATCTACGGAGCCAGTTCTAAGGTGGGTAAATGGATCGAACGCCCTCTATGGCGAGATCTCGCACATTTCTGCTACCCGATAGCCCTACTGATGCTCCCCAACGTACTCGTCTTTAGGCTCTGGATTTTCCCGTTAGTCTCGGGCAGTGCATGGGCTATTAACCTCGCCATGATCGCCTCTTTTGTCTCCAACCTGCTCCTACCGCTTCTTCTCGCTCGCCTACTCAATCGCTACCTCCCTCGCTCTTGGCGTACCACTTTTGGCTTCCCTGTCCAAAGGCTCCCCTAGTAGCAAGAGTTATGTACCTTTGCCGGCGTATGAATAGAGTTGTACGTATCGTTCTATGCTTGTTACTGACAAGTCTGGTGGTAGGAGGGGCTCGTGCTCAAAGCTTCTTCCCCTCTACCATGCTTGATGGGCGAGTGAACGCTTTACAAATCAAACCCATCCCCGAGCGCAAAGAGTGGATACCCTTTCCCTATTACACCCTAGGCGGAAAGGAGGGGTTACTAATTTCTTTCGACCTCCTAGACGACGAACCGCACACCCTTCGCTACCAACTACAGCATTGCGATACCGAGTGGAACCCTTCCGGTCTCGCTAAAACAGAATTCCAATCAGGCTACTCCGAAGGCGAATTCCCTCCCTCCATCCCCTCCTCTCTTACCAAGGTCTCTTACCGGCACTACTCACTCACGCTATCCCAAGCGAGTTCTCCTCATCCCATTCTATCAGGCAACTACCTCCTGACTGTTTACGATGCCATGGAGCCAGAACGGCCTCTCGTGCAAGCGGCATTCGCTGTAGTAGAGCCCCTTGCCACCCTCGTAGGGAGTGTAGATAAGACTTGGGGAATAGACCCACACAAGCAACACTTAGAAGTAAGTGTGGGCACAGAGCATTTGGGTGGAAGCACCTCCGACCTCGACTTCACGCTGGTGGTGGCACAGAATAGCCGACGCGACAATGTACTATGGGTTTGCCGTCCCTCTTTTAGGGGGCTGGACCAACTCCAATACCGGCGCGAACTTCTCGCTTTTGAGGCAGGAAACGAATACCACGCCATGGAATACCTTAGTCCGTATATCCCCTCCCTGGGGGTAGAACGCTCCGCAGTGGAGAAGGAGGCGAATAGGCTCATCCTCTACACCAACTACAACCGATCCCAAAGCGACTTCCATAGTACCGACCAAGGGGCTATGGGGCAATACGTAATCCGCTCTCGCAATCTCGATGGCGATATTGCCACTGCTACCGATTACTACAGAGTCTGCTTCCGACTCGAAAGCGAGCCTCTAGCCGATGGATTGCAACCTATTCTCGAAGGTGAAGCATTCGACTATCTCCCCTACGAAGAGCGTCTTCTGCACTACTCCGACCAAGAGGGAGCCTATACCGCAGAGCTACTCCTTAAAGGGGGCTACCTATCCTACCTCTACCTCGCAGCAAAAGAGGAGGGAAGCCGCCCCTACACAGCCCAAGCCATTGAGGGCAATCACTACCCCACCCACAACCAATATACGCTATTTGTATACTACCACCCCTTAGGGGCTAGATACCACAAGCTCGTTGGGGTAACACAGTGTCACTAAATAAGTATAGCAGCAAAATATTCTATATGGATGCTCTAACTCGTACTATCTACACGGCCATGCGCCCCCGTCTTGCTACTATCCATCATTACTATCCACAGCGAGCCGAGGAGCTACAATACCGCCAATGGCAACGCGTTATGCGCTGCCTCCGTGCCACGGAGTACGGATGGATTACACGCGCTGCAGCGGTCTCCACACCCGATCAGTACGCCTCCATCGTGCCTCTTGTGCAGTACGAAGACTTACGAGGATACACAGATCGCATGATCCAGGGCGAGAGTAACGTGCTCGTTCGTGGGGGATGCAATCGCTTTGCTGTCTCTAGTGGTACCTCTGGAGGGCGCAGTAAATACATCCCTGTGAACCCGTTACATCTACAGATGTGCCACTTCAAAGGGGGATCGGATGCCCTATGGCTCTACCTAGCCACCCGACCCAACAGCCGTTTTTTCAAGACAAAGGGTCTTGTACTCGGAGGAAGCCAAAAGCCCACTCCCCTCACACCCGATATTTCTAGGGGAGACTTGAGTTCGATTCTCATCGAACAAATGCCACGCTTAGGCAGCGCCATACGAGTTCCCTCCAAAGAAACCCTCCTCCTTGAGGACTGGATGGAGAAAATCCCTGCCATCATAGCCGAGACAAGAGACGCTAACGTGGGGAGCCTCTCGGGCGTCCCCTCTTGGATGCTTACCCTCATCAAACGACTACTTGAGGATACCAAGGCGGATAACCTAAGCGAAGTATGGAGCGAATTGGAGGTATTCTTCCACGGAGGGATCAGCTTCGCCCCCTACCGAGAGGAGTACAAACGCCTCATTCCCTCGCCACGTATGCAGTACAGGGAGACCTATAATGCCTCCGAAGGTTTCTTTGGGATCCAAAATGACCCCAACGACCCTGCCATGCTGCTGATGCTCGACTATGGTATTTACTACGAGTTCATTCCGCTGGCAGAACTGGACTCCCCCACCCCCAAAGCAATCCCCCTCGTAGAGGTGGAAGTAGGCAAAACCTACGCCCTTGTTATCAGCACCCTTGGAGGATTGTATCGATATATCATAGGGGATACCATCCGATTTTCCCAACGCAATCCCTATAAATTCATCATCGCAGGGCGCACCACCAGTTATATCAATGCCTTTGGGGAGGAGCTAATGGTATGCAATGCAGACGAAGCCCTCGCTCAGGTAAGTAGCGAACAGCAGGCTACCATTACCGAATACACCGCAGCTCCCTACTTCGATGCCTCTACGGGCAAAGGACGGCACGACTGGCTTATTGAGTTCGACCAAGCCCCTCAAGATCTCGCTCTATTTGCCCAACGTCTGCACGAAGAATTGCGCAAAATCAACTCAGATTACGAAGCCAAGAGCAGTCCGGGAATGACTCTGCAACCCTTGGAGATCCAGGCTGTACCCAAAGGGACATTCGAACGCTACCTCAAAGAAAAAGGTAAGTTGGGCGGACAAAACAAGATACCTCGGTTACGCAACGACCGCGAGCTATACAATACCATCCTGCAACTCTCCGGCATAGCGTAGCCGGCTAGAAAAAGCCCTCGGCGGAGAGGGAAAAAGAAACGAGGCTGATTTTCATTTCGTTTCTCGCTAGAATTTTCTCCATTCTAGGCTGGAATGTGGGAGAGAAATTACCCAGAAAAATTTTCAATTTAGCCCTGTACAATTTTTCGCTTGCGAACTATCTTGTTGAGTAATAGAGTGTTACCTTTGAGAGATAGATGAGTAGGTAACGATTTAGAAATGAGCGGAGTGCTTTGAGGCACACTGTTTTGAATAACCAAAGAACGCTCACTATTATCACTTGCAAAGGTACAGATTTGCGAGCGAAAGTGAGCGTTCTTACGTGATTTTCTTCTTAAAAAGTTTTGTCGCAACTGAAATACAACGATGAAAGAGAAGGAGGTCTTTCGGTTTTATAGCCGTTGCGAGCGATTACGATTGATAAGCTGTTTCCATTTCTGTTCGCACCAATCGGCAACAGGAAGTCCGTTGATAGTCAGTAGCGGTCGCTTCTTCTCATCCTTAGCGATGCGGATTTCACAACCCTCTTCCGTAAACTCTCTCTTGTATAGTCCCGAATAGGCTTTAGCCGTACCTCGCTGGGGAGCTTCCGTGCGATACATTTCTGCAATTCTGTCATCAGAGAAATTCATCTTTCGGAGCATCAGACGGATATTTAAGAGTTGGTAGAAACCATTGAAGAAGCGTTTTATCCAATTCCGCTCTTCCTCGTAAACCTGCATGGTCTCTTTCAGTTCGGCAATGGCTCTGTCTCTTCCCTTAACCGTGTCCTGCAAGAGAACAATCTCCTTTCGGATTTCATTCTTCTCCTTTTCCGAAAGATACCGCTGTCGTTCGGCTTCCTGTTCCAAGTCTGCGATGCGTTTTTCTGCCTTGTCGAGTTCAGAGTTGCCAAATATAGAATAAAACGTACCTTTCATTCGGAGTTTGCCTGCCTGCTTCTCCAACTCTTTTATCTTGGCAGTGAGTTCTGCTTCTTGCGCCCCTTTCTCTTTCGTGGATTTTAGGACTTCCTTGTAATACTCCATCGTGGTGCGGTGCTTGGCTTCCGAACCGTGTACGCCCCGTTCCAATCCGAACCGTTGCATTCGCTTGGCATAACTCGTCTGATAGTCTTCCAACTTTTTGGGCGTGAGCACATCATCTGCACAAAGTCGTACCTTATTCTTCTTTGTCTTGTACTTCCGCTTGCCGTTCTTGGCTTCCTCTTTGGCTTTCCGTCTTTCACCCGTGACAATCGGGACAACTGTGGCGTGAATATGAGGTGTGTCCTCATCTGCGTGCAGTGTGGCTGCGACCACATTGTCCGCCCCGAAAGTGGTGCGAAGCCAATCCATCGTTTCATTGCACCATTCGTACAGGCGTCCTTCTTGCTCTATGCGAGCCATATCTTCTGGTGAACTTGACAGGATAAAGCGTAAGGCTTTGACTTGGTTCTGTGCCACCTTTCGGTAGATACCTGCCGTGGCGATGCGATGCTCTATCGCTTCGGTACGGTTAGTTACATTTGCAGGGAATTGCACCAGCTCTCGATTGAGGTGTGTGCGGGAGGAATCGACGTTACTCGGCATGAATGTACGCGCTATGTGTGCGGTCATTGCCGAGTCGTTTCCTCTCGCCTTGTCTATATGTAAAACGGCGTAGCCCATTGCTTGAAGATTGATTTAGGGGTATCCAAAGGGGCACCGCCCCTTGGCTCAGGAGGGTATTTTTAGCGATAACGGAGTGCAGCGTAAAGAAATACCCTAATGAGCTATGGCATTTTTTGAAATGTCCGCTCCGCCCTGCTCGTACTTCTTTCTTGTTGAGTTGCATTCTGTGAATGCCTGCACGCTTTGTTTCTAAGTTTGGCTCTGCAAACTTGCTGTTCTGAGGAACTGCCGTAGCTATCGAAACAAAGCCGTTTATTCGCATACATTTTATTTCCTGCATCTTTGAATACCTGATGATAGAATAATGTTGTTTGCTCTCTTTTGCCTTATCGTCTAAGTCCTCGTTTACGAGGTGGTATCACCTGTTTTTGCCCTGTTCTTTGGGCAATGTGGTACTCATTGAGGTCTTTGTATCGGGAATAGTGTCGGCTCATATCCTCTACCTTGATGCCTGTCGATTGGATAGCTTGAAGAGCCTGCCGTCCCGCAGGGTCGTTGTCGAAGAAAGCCCGAACGGAGTCGATGCCTTTCTCGTGGAGATAGGCAACGGCTCTATGGATATTACTCACGGAGTTCAGAACGATGGAAGGCGAAATGGCTTCTTTCCCTTTCATCGTGAGAAGGGAAAGGAAGTCCATAACCCCCTCGAAAATGCACAGAGGGGCGTTGTTCGCTTGTCCTGCAATCACGGAAATATCCTTCGGAGCGATTGTGCCTTTGAATATCTTGTCGTCCCGAAGCTCATACCCTCCTGCACGATTGGGAAAGCCGATGGCGGAGTATTCTCTTCCTCCTACCTCATAGCGAACGTGATGGAGATAGGGGCTTGCCACGGCAAGGTCTATCTTGCGTACCTCTCGGAGATAGCTTTGCAGATGTAGGGGTAACGCTTCATTGATGGAAAGAATACGCCTTGTATTATTGGGTCGCTGTTCGTCCCTTCTCTGCCCTATGTGAGCTTCACGATGAAAGGAAGAAGGGGCGAGGGTTGTTGCTTTCCCTTCGGCAAGATGCGCTATTGCTCCGTAGGCACTGCATCCTCGCATCTTCATCACAAGGTCGATGATGCTTCCGCCTTGGCTCGTGCCGTAGTCGTGCCACAGGTTTTGCCGAAAATCCACTTTCAGGCTGGCATTCGGGTCTTCTCGGTAGGGTGCGTGATAAAGGGCATAGCCGTTGTAACGCTTGGCAGGCTTGATACCGCAGGCGTGCAGATAGTCTGCTATCGGTATCGCCTTGATGTATTGTAGATCGTAAAATCTTGATTTCATAAGTTGATTCGATGATTATTGAGTGAATAAAAAGAGTGGTTCAAACGGTGAAAGGAAAAAGCTCTTTTCTTACGGAGGACGGACTTTCTTGCACTCAAAGCAAAAAGTCTTTCTCTGCTTTTTCTCTTTCACTGTATATCTCCTTTCACAGTGAAAGAAGAAAGTATCTATGGCGTTTCTTATTCGCTTGGTTCTTTTCATTGTTCGTACTTCTTCTGTTTGCTTGGTTTTGAACTTTCATCCGAAACGGGATGCTGAAACCAAGTTACAGAGGCGAACACAGAGTCCCAAGGTTAGTGTGTCTGTTGCTTCGAGGTACAGAGAAATGCTCCGAGAATGGACGACACAAGCAGGAGAAATTGGGACGAAAAGGCTCAAAAGGAGCGAACAGAAAGGAGAACGACTCAGAAAGCGACTTCATCGGATTGCCAAAGCCTGCATCCTTTTTCCTCGGATGAAAAATGAGTGTCTGTTTTCATTGGCGATAGAGCCACTTCATACCATATCGAAGCCACAAGTACGCACTTAGAGAAAAGGGAATGGAACAGGTGGTTTGTGCTTGTACATTTGCCTCAGACTTCCTGCTGTTTCCCTCTATTTCATCGAGGTTAGGAACAAGAATTTCGCCTGCGTACATTTGCATCAAAAAGAGAAAAAACAACAATTTAAAACGATTTTGATATGAGATTTACCGCCATCGATACCTCTGCTTGGGAGGAATTGAAAAAGAGCATCGAAGAGTTGGCTCTTTGTATGAGAGAAGAGTTTGGCACGAAACCCGAAGTCCCCGACCTGTTGCACAACGGGGACGTGTGCCGAATACTGAACATCAGCAAGCGAACGCTCCAACACTATCGAGACACGTCCGTGCTGCCCTTTATCCAAATCGGACATAAGTGCTATTACAAACGTGAGGATGTGGAAGCACTCCTTGCCAAGTCCAACCGCAAAATACAATGACTATGGAACACGAAATCGTAAACAAAGAAACACCCGAGATGAAGCAACTCATCTCAGGCATTAGAGAAGTAAGAAAACGCCTTCGGGAGATTGCCCAAACGCACCGTCCTCTCTTCGGGGGAGAAATCTACCTTACAGGGCGAGAGGTCTGCGAACGGCTTTTCGTCAGCCCTCGCACCTTGCAGGACTATCGGGACAAGGGCATTATTCCCTACACCCAAATCGCAGGGAAAATACTCTATCGACTATCCGACATCAATAGTCTACTGCAAGAGAACTATCGGAGATAAAGCATTTGGAAGAAGCGTTTTCCTGTCGTTTGGCAACCACACAGAAAGAACCTGCCGAATGGTCATCCAAAAGATACTGAGCAATCTCACCATTGCTCGGTATCTTTTTGCTGATTACTCGGTATCTTTTCGCAATAAATCAAGTACATTTGCGTTATTCACATCATAAGTCTTTTCCTCATGGATTCTGACAATGTAATATAAAGATGGAAAAATGAATACCTCGAAAAAGGATATAAGTGATTTTTTTACCTCAAACGGCTTCAACTTAATAGAAACGGAAGATTTGAGTTTAGATGAGAAGCAGAGCCTGATTAACTTGTGGAATAGAGAATATCCTCAAGGGCTATCTCATTCCTCTCTAAATAGCTTTAATCACTACTTAGATGGATTAAGCAATGCCAAACACTTCCTATTGAAGGAGCTATCTGATGGACAAATAAAAGGTTGGGCTTTCAAATTTTATAGAGATAATGCTCAATGGTTTGCCATTATCTTATCTGCCACCATTCATTCAAAGGGTTTAGGTAGAATGATGATTGAGTTGCTAAAATTACAAGAGTCTGAATTAAATGGATGGGTTATAGACCATGATTTGTACAAAAAAATAGATGGAGATACCTATTTTTCACCTTTGTCATTTTATGAAAAATGTGGATTTAAAGTATTGCTCAACCAGAGAATAAAATCGGATGTTTTATCTGCTGTAAGAATTAAATGGATAGCAAAACATTCGGCATCAAGCAATGTTTTCTCATAGATTTACAGCGATTGAACATATATTAAAAGCTTCAGAAATAATGGAAATAAGCAATATCCTCACTCGGATACAGCAAATTGAACATGGATTTCAGCATATCTTTCATGGAGCAAATGAAATCCTTTCTGCTTATTCAGAAAAACAATGTTTTGAATTTGCTCTTGACGCATTCGAGCAAGAAGCCTATCAAGTCCGCATGTTGGCAACAACAATATTGGGACGATTAGCGATAACGAATAATGATGCGCTTTGTCTTCTGAAAGCACGAGTAAGCACCGATAAAAATTGGCGTGTGCAGGAAATGCTTGCAAAGGCTTTTGATGAGGTTTGCAAACACAGAGGATATGAAGCGTCTTTGCCACTTATCGAAGAGTGGATAAATGACAATAATCCGAATGTTATCCGTGCTGTAACGGAGGGATTGAGGATTTGGACAAGTCGCCCATACTTCAAGGAAAATCCATCGGTGGCTATTGCTCTAATTGCTAAGCACAAGGCACACGAAAGCGAATATCTTCGGAAATCCGTAGGAAACGCTTTAAGGGATATAAGTAAAAAACACACAGACTTGATAAGACAGGAAGTGGAGCGATGGGATTTATCCAATCCTCAAGTTCTGTTCACTTACAAACTTGCAACGAAAATATTGAACCCTGCTAAATAATCACATTATTTGTATATGGAATATTGGTTAACTTCACCTGGAGACCACTTAGATTTTGGTTTTGGAATTACCGCAGAAACTTATTATAACTCGGCTAAATATATGGATGAAGGAAGACATAAAATTCAAGCCTTCCAACTTATCGAAATGCCTATTAATTTCTTATATAGACACTCTATCGAATTAGCATTAAAATCATTGATAATTATTTTTCATAAGAAATTATCTATCCCATACGAGAATGATTCTTGTGAGAGTACAAAGCCTAAAATCCTAAGTCAAGGAAAATGGCGACCTCTCTATAGTTGCCATTGGATTGATGAATTATATCGGTATTGGAAAGACGATTTGCTACTAAAGAATATAACAAGACTTGAATCCCTTGCTAATAAAGGAGATTGGAAAGAATACGAGGATATAACAAAGGCTATTCCTATTATTGCAAAATACGACAAACAAAGTTCGTTCTTTAGATATCCTGTAACGGAAAATCCGAACTTGGATTTGGAGAAATTCACAATGAAAGAAGTGGATATTGAAACATTACGCAAGATATTTGAACAGCAAGAATCCATGAAAGAAAAAGAGAGTGGAGGAAATGTTATTTTGGCTATAAAAAATGATAATAATGAAATTATAAAGGCATACAGACAACAAAAGGAATTATTGACAGAATTATCTGATTCTCTAAAGAAAGTTGCTCATTATTTTTATTGCATCCATATAATGACAAGAATTGAATTATGTAAAGGAAAGTAGTAGCCACCTTTTATTACAATAAGAAATGTAATATCAGCACATAGGTGTGTGCTGACTAATCGATTCAACGCACAAATAAGAAAAAAGAGTTTGCTCCATTAGCGTAGAGCAAACTCTTTTCTATTTAAGCCTACATCTTTCTTTATCGTATCAACATGTCCATATCCCTTGCAATCTTTTGGTCGGTGATTTGGGCATAGATTTGCGTGCTGGCAATGGACGAATGTCCCATCATCTTGGCAATGCTCTCTATCGGAATGCCTGCCTCCAAGGTCAGCGTGCCGAAACTGTGTCGTCCAACATGGTAGCTCAGCGGAGTACGAACACCACACGCCAAGCCCACGGCTTTGAGATGGGTCAGTAGTTTGCCCTTGCTCATCGTATCGGGGAATATCTTGTAATCCTCTTTGCTATTCTTCTTCGTGTAGAGCGAAAGTATCTGCTCCGCTATCGGGTGTAGGGGTATCAAACTCTCCACTTCCGTTTTCTGTCTTGCCTTGCGGATATACCGCTTCCCTTCGCTGTTCGTTTCGATTTGCGAAGCTCGCAGGCTCTGCAAGTCGGCAAATGCCAACCCCGTAAAGACGGAGAAAAGAAACATTCTTCGGCTTAGTTCCGCCCTTTCGTCTTGCAATGGGAACGCCAAGAACTTTGCCACATCGCCCTTGCTCAGGAAACGAGGCTTACGCTCCACGGTTTCGTACTTCACCTCTTCAAACGGATTGAAGCGTATAGTTCCCTGACTGACGGCTCGGTACATCAACCGACTCAACCAACACAAATGCCTGTTTATCGTTGCAGGGGCATAGCCCTCTTTCTTCAAATGGAAACGGTAATCATCAAAGAAATCTATCGTGATAGCCGTTAGGGGAATATCCTCCTCGCCACGACTTCGCACAAAGGCGTTAAGCTGTCTGTCGGAACACCGATTGTTACTATATGTTCCCTCGCTCTTGGTTTCTCGTTGGGCTTTGAGTTCCTCCGCACTAAGGGCAAGTAGTGCCGCTGGAGTTCTCCCGATGCCTTGCAAGTAGTTCTTCAGAAGTTCGGCACTCACTGCTCCATATTTGTAGAGCAAGGTATTGTACCCCTGTTCGATTTCTTCCCGAAAGGTTTGCAGGCGTTGGTTGGTATTCTTGTCCGTTGTCTCCCCTCGCTTCACACTCCAATAGTGCGGAACGACACTTTCCCCTGTGGTTATCACTACGTTCGCTCCGTCTATGGTGATACGGCAAAGGATTGCCGTTGTGCCGTCCGCCTTAGTCTTGTTCTTATTGATATAGAACAGGATTTTGAATGTACTGCGCATAGCTCTTATAGGGTTAAGGTTAGATTTTCAGTGAAAGAGAGAAATCGCTCGAACTCATCGAAGAGCTTCTTCGGGGTAACATAGGCGTATCGCTCAGTTGTTTGGATGTTGCTATGCCCCAACATACGGCTTACCGTTTCGATGGGAACGCCACGCTCCAAGGTAATCAAGGTCGCAAAAGTATGGCGACCGACGTGTGCCGAAAGGGTAATGGAGATACCCGCCCGAAGTTGTAGGGCTTTGAGTTGGATAAGGTAAGCCGAATAAACAATGGGAGCAAATAGCGTGGTTCGTTCGTCAGATTGATAACGCTCTATCAAATGAACGGCTTCAGGCAAGAGCTTCACACGGCAAAGTGTATCGGTCTTTTGTCTGCGGAACTTCAGCCACCACGCCCCCTTATCATCCGTAAAGAGGTGTTCTCGATTAAGTACTACCATATCACAATAGGCAACACCCGTAAAGCAAGAAAAGAGAAAGAGGTTGCGTGCGGTTTCCAACTCCACTTCATACGGCTCAAAGGTCAAGGCTTGCAACTTATCCAATGAAGCTCTGTCCAATGCACGAGGTTGTTTATTCTCTCCTCGTTCAATCTGTATGTGAGCAAACAGTTGTCGCTCTGTCAAACCCTCATGATACGCCAAGCGACAGGCTTTTTTAACCGCCAAAGCCATCTTACGATAATAACCTTGCGAATGTCTCAACTTTCCGACAGAGTAATGTTGCAAGCACTCCAAGAAATCTTCTTCCATTTGTCCGAAAGAAATATCTGTCGTGTGGTACTTCTCCCCTATAAAGGCTTGCAGATGCTTGCGAATAGTATAGTAACTATTCAAAGACGCTGCCTTTATTTCGATGCCTACCTTTTGTGCCATATCTTCAACCATTCGGTTGTATCGTTCCAAAAAGGTGATTTGAGTTTGCATACTTCCTTGGAACTGCTCTTTGATATCAGTTGCCGTAAAGACTTTTCCTCGCTCGCAAAGGACTCGATAAGCTGACTGTACCGAGAGAAGCAAGCGTTCCAACTTGCCATTCGTTGCCACTGCTTCACGACTCTTGCCATTCAATCTGCTCTCACGAGCGTTCCACAACTTGGGATCGCACGAGAGCTTACAACTAAATTGGGCTATAGTTCGCTCGTAGGTTATCCGCCCCATGATCGGAGCTTGCCCCGACTTGTCCAATCCGCTCTTTTTCAGGTAGAGCAAAACCTTCATTTTGTCTTTTTCCATACGCTTCTTTTTTATGGGCAAAGTTACCCGATTTTGAAGCGTTTTCAGCTACGCAAAACATTGTGGTACAGAGCATAAGAACCGTAATCGCAGAAAAATGAGTTACCGAATACTCTTCTGTCGATTACCTTCTCCTACCTCTTCGTTACCATTCGAGGAATGGACTAACGGTTTGGTAACGGAACTTCTGCATAAATCCACATCTTCTGCTCTTTATCTCAATACGCAAACCATAGAAATATAGCGCAAATCCCTCTCATTTCCATCTACTTACCTCTCATCCTCTCTATAATGCCCTTTCCTCGAATAGTTCCTGTACTTTTTTGGATACAGGGCTATTTTTTTTGCCCGTTTGGAAGGGAGAAAAATTGCGCAAGGTCTGCAACCAATATTGCCCAAGGCAAGGGTTGATTCTGCAATGCGCAAAAGATCGGCGCAAATCAGGCACCCCTAGAGAGATAAGTGCTCACGGCAAAAGGGCATTTTGTTGCATTTTCTCTTCGCTGTAGAAGTGTCGTATTCACGGAGAAAGGCTATCTTTGTGTCGTAATATATAGTGTGCACAATGAAACATCGCAGTATACAACACACCCTTAGCTCCGCACTTGGGCTGCTCATATTCCTCTTTGCCTCAAGCTGTATCAGCAACAAGGAAATCCAAAACCCCGAGCTAACCACGGTACAAGTGTCGAGTTTTGTACTCACATCGAAGTCCAATCCTACCCTAGAGAAAGTGTTCTTTTCTATCGATCATGCGAAGGGAAAAATCTACAATGCTCAGCCTCTTCCCTATGGCACTCAGATTGATTCGGTAAAAATCAAGGTTGGGATACAAACCCCGGCTACCTTCAAGTTGCTCATTGACGGGAAGGAGATTGAGCGTAGTGCTGCGGACTCTATCTACCTTCGCGACCGCTGGAATAAGGAAATTACTGTAGAGGTTACGAACAAAGAAAAAGCGCTAAAGAAAAGCTATACGGTACAGATCCTGAAGGAAATAAACAACCCTGATTCGTATTATTGGATGCCTGTTATCGCAGGTAAACTTCCCGATTTAAGCGGCAAAGAAACCATCTTCTGCCGGTCAGACAAGGATCTCTACATCTTTGCATCTCAGGGAGCACAAACTCAGCTCTATCACGCTCCTGCCAACACCCTCGTATGGGAAGAAGTGCCAACAGGGCTATCGGGGAAACCCGTCACAAGTGCCATCGCCACCTCAGAAGGCGTCCTCTATGCCATTCTAGGAACAGCTCCTACCCAAACTTGCATTGTGAGCCTGGACGGAGGAAAGCAATGGCTCGAAGAAAATCGCTACAATAATGGTAGCATACTGCTTGGCGCCTTCACAGAACGTGGACGAAGCCAACCTTCTATTTGCATGATAGAGCAAGACCCTTCGGGCAAAAACTACTTCGCATACCTCCCCGGCAATGGGGTATACAAGCGGGGCGAGGAAGTGCCGGAAGACTTCCCCATGAGCGGATACAGCACAGCCCTCTTTGAGGTTGCACACCATCCCCTCCTCGTCTTGGTAGGTGCAAAAACAGCTAGTGGCAAGCCATCTCGCCTTACTTGGACTACGACAACCGGTCTCGATTGGCTCACGCCCACGCCTCAAAGCGACAAGGATCTACTCCCTCCTTTTGAGGGGGCAGGGGCTCCACTTCTCATCTCAACATCGAGCAACAAGGGACTACTTTACTGCGTCTATCCGGCTAGCCACTCTCCTCAGCGAGGGGCTACAATTTACAGCTCCAAAGACCAAGGGGTCACATGGACGGCGCGTAATTCCGCCCTCATGCTACCTCACGAAACACTCCCCTTTGGAGGATATGGAAAACTCTTTGGGTTCGCACGAGATGAATTGATTTTCTTCCTCTTTGGCGGGAAGAAGGCCGATGGTTCACTCGACCGAACCATTTGGGAAGGGAGATCTTCCATCTTAAACTAAAAACAGCCCCCTCTCAATGCGGAAGTTTTGCACGAACAGATCGGAGGGAAAGAGGCTCTCTCAGTATCCTTGGTGGCTCTTGTTGCTCATCTTGGGCGGGATACATTCTGCCCTTAATGCGCAAGAGTATCGCTTAGAATGGGGTGGGATTGCCTCGGTTAATAGCTACCTAGGCGACGCCAATCGGGTAATTCCTTTTGCATCCGTAGGTGGAGGGCTGGGGGCACAAATGCGCTATAATCACAATTTCCGCATTGCCTTCTCGGGAGATCTTTCCTACAACTACATTCATGGTAATAGCCGAATACGGAACCAAGTCTATCCCCAACAAACAAGCAAAGTCAACTTTGCGGCTCACGCCCTATTACTCTCCATAAAAGGGGAATATAACTTCTTTGCTTATAGCGATAAATACCCATTTCTCCACACACGTAGGTGGAGTCCCTACCTTGCCCTTGGGCTATCCGTAGGCGCCGCTTTTGGCAAAGACGCTCACACATTTATGCCGGGGATAGAGGGAGCTCTCGGCATCAAATATAAAATAGCGAACCGCCTCAATCTCATTGCCTCCCTCGGAGGGCGACAGTTTTTTACCGACAGACTGGATGCACTCAGTAATGAATCCTCTTTTCTTAGCAACCCATACCACCTTCAATCGTCTTGGTATAAAGGAGGGGATGGAATGCTGCTAATAACCCTGGGGTTCACGTACGAATTTTCTTCCCGAGGCTCTTCTTGCAACATAAATGAGCAAATTGCACGATAATAACGGATCCAACATGCCTTGCGAGGCAGTACCCAAGCATGTCGCCATCATCATGGACGGCAACGGGCGTTGGGCTACAGCTCAAGGCAAAGACCGCTCCTACGGTCATGTGGAGGGGGTAGCAGCTCTCAGACGCACCGTGGCAGCCGCCGCCAAAGTAGGCATCAATACGCTAACGGTCTACGCCTTCAGTTCGGAGAATTGGGCACGCCCAACGGCAGAAGTGGATGCACTTATGGCCCTTATGGCACAGAGTATGGAGCACTATGCCCCCGAATTTGCCTCAGAGGGCGTGCGCATCCTTGCTATTGGCGACCTCCATCGCCTGCCCGAGAGCACACGCCAAGCCGTAGAGCGCACCATGGAGCAAACAGCGCACAATAGCACTATTACCCTTGTTGTGTGCCTTAGTTACTCCTCAAGATGGGAGCTAAACCATGCTGTCCGCACCTTGGCACAAGACGTAGCTTCGGGCAAAATCTCCCCGGAAGATCTATCGGGAGACGAGCCTTTGGCTCCCTATCTCTCCACTTACGGCATACCCGATCCCGACCTCCTCATTCGCACGGGAGGCGAATTCCGTATCAGCAATTTCCTCCTCTACCAAATAGCCTATTCCGAGCTCTACTTCTGCCCGACCCTCTGGCCGGACTTTGGCGAAGAAGACCTCCAAAAGGCGCTCTACGAATTTTCTCAACGCCACAGACGATTCGGACTTGTGGAGGGGCAGTCCCCCATTCATCCCAACGAAAACAAAGTAACATCGGCAGCAAATGCAGCCCCTCAAGATACTCTATGATGCGTAAATTCCTAGCTCAGATTCTGCTCCTATCGGGGCTATCTCTTCTGTCTTCTCAGCTCCGGGCTCAAACAGATACTCCCGAGCCTCCCAAAAGTGATAAGGTAGAAATCAACTATGCACGCCCCACGAACTATCGAATTGCCGACATAGCGATAACAGGGGGAGAGGGCTACGACAACGCCGTTCTCATCAGCCTCTCCGGACTTAATGTTGGTGATCTCGTAGAGGTGCCCGGAATTGCCTTTAGCGATGCTGTACGCCGCTTTATGCGCAATGGATACTTCGATAATGCTCGCATCATAGCAAAGAAAATCGAAGGCAATCAGATTTGGATTGAGATCCAACTCAAGCAACGCCCCAAAATCTCCCAGGTTACCTTTACCGGAGTTACCAAGAGTGAACGAAAAGACCTAGAGGAGCGTACCGGGTTACGTGCCGAGATGCAGCTCACCCCTAATATCATCGATCGCACCAAACAACTTGTCAAGAAATACTTCGACGAGAAGGGCTATAGCGACATGACCGTAGAGGTAGAGCAGAAAAACGACCTCTCGAAACAAAATCATGCCCTCGTTACGGTTGTTATTGACAAGAAGAGCAAAATCAAAGTAAGTCAGATTGAATTCGTTGGTAATAAAGAACTAAGTAATAACGCTCTACGTGCCTCCATGAAGAAGACCAATGAGACCTTTTCCCTCGGGAAGGGCCGTGCATGGTCTAGCATTCTAGAGATCTTCAGTCAAAAAAAATTCATCGAAAAGGACTACAAAGAAGACCTCAACAACCTACTGACGCGCTACCACGAAGCAGGGTATCGCGATGCCGAAATCCTCTCCGACACCATTGTAAAAGACCCCCAGAATCCCAAGCGTATCAAAATCCGAATCAAGCTGGACGAAGGGAAGAAATACTACATCAAAAGCCTCCGATTTGTGGGAAACACAAAGTATCCTACAGAGTACCTCAATGCCATGCTCGGCATAAAATCGGGGGAAGTATACAACCAAAAACGACTCGAGAACAGACTCTCCGTAGACGAAGATGCTGTAGCCAACCTCTACTACAACAACGGCTACATCTTTGCCCACATAGACCCCATAGAGACAGGGATTGTAGGGGGAGACTCTGTTAATCTAGACCTCCGAATCACCGAAGGTCCCCAAGCAACCATTAGCAAAGTACTCATCAAGGGGAATGACCTTGTGTACGAAAACGTAATCCGTCGTGAGCTTTACACCAAACCGGGCAAGCTCTTTAGTAAAGAGGACTTGATGAATTCGTACATGGCGCTCAACCAACTCAACCAATTCGACCCGGAGAAAAGCGTCCCCAAACCTGTGCCCAATACACAAGATGGGACAGTGGATATTGAGTATAACTTGGAGCCCAAACGAAGTGACAAGTTTGAGATGTCTCTAGGATGGAGCCAAGCCGGCCTTATCGCGAGTGTAGGGCTTAGCTTTACCAACTTCTCTATGTACAACCTGTTCCATCCCAGCATGTACAAGGGAATTATCCCACAGGGAGACGGTCAGACACTTTCGCTCAATGTCTCCACCAATGGTCGCTACTACCAGCAATATGGTCTCACCTTTGTCGATCCCTGGTTTGGGGGCAAACGACCCAATTATTTCTCTGCAAGTATCTTCTATTCACGCCAAACGGCTCTAGACACACGCTTCTACAAGAACAAAATATCGTCTCGATCCGGAGGTTACAACCCCTACTATGGGTACGGGGGATACGGCTACGGAGGATATGGAGGCTACGGCAACTATGGGGGCGGCTACGGATACGACGGAAGTGCTCTCATGGAGAAGGCGTACAACCCCAACCAATCTCTCTCCATCTTAGGAGGGTCTATCGGGTATGGTAAGCGTCTCAATTGGCCCGACAATTGGTTTATGTTCTATGCCTCCCTCAACTACAATTACTACCACCTCAACGACTGGGTTTACGATACATTTGAGGGCTTCCACAATGGCTCTGCCAACGATATAAACCTACAACTTAGGTTCTCTCGCTCCTCGCTCGACAACCCCATCTACACACGTCGTGGGTCTGAGTTCTCTTTGAGTGTTACGGCCACTCCGCCCTATTCTCTCTTCGACAATGTCGATTATTCAGACCCCAGACTCTCGGCCAACAAGCGTTACAAGTTTGTGGAATACCACAAGTGGCGTTTTACAGGGCGCGTGTTTACCCCCCTTGCCAACCCCCAAATGGTACAATATACGCCCGTGCTGATGAATCGTCTCGACCTCGGGATTTTAGGTTCGTATAACCCCTATAAGCGTTCGCCCTTTGGCACTTACTACATGGGTGGTGACGGCATGAGTGGCTATGTAGGAGGCTACATGAACGAAACCATCGGGCTACGTGGGTACAAAAACGGGACTATCGCAGGTAGCAACTACGACTACGCCACGGCCTTTATGCGTCTCACCACCGAGCTTCGTATGCCTATTGTCTTCCAGGGGCAGACCAATATCTGGGCACTTGCATTCATAGAAGCAGGGAACGCCTGGACAAATATCTCAGACCTCAACCCCTTCAATCTGAAAAGATCTGCCGGGCTGGGCGTTCGCATTACCCTACCCATGGTGGGGCTCTTGGGTATCGACTGGGGATACGGCTTCGACCGCCCCAACAACAGCACCGATCGAGGGGGAAGCAATGTGCACTTCGTGCTTAACAAAGAGTTCTAATAACGTATAGCAAATAAACCTAAGCCCCTTTTGGGGCTCCAACAGAATATAAGTACAATATAAGCCTAATTGACATGAAACGACTAGTAATCTCACTCCTCTTTGCAGCGGCCACTACGCTGACTACCTTTGCCCAAAAGTATGCTCTTGTAGATATGGAGTACATCCTCAAAAACATCCCTAACTACGAGATGATGAACGAGCAACTCGAGTCTGTCTCCAAGAAGTGGCAACAAGAAGTTCAGAAGGTACAGACCGAAGCCGAGACCCTCTACAAGAAATATCAGAAGGATCTTGTATTCCTCTCTGCCGCTCAAAAGAAAACTCGCGAAGACGAGATCGTAAAGAAGGAGCAAGCAGCAGCCGAATTGCAAACGAAGTATTTTGGTCCCGAAGGAGAGCTGTACAAGAAACGCAATGAGATGATGAAACCGATCCAAGACGAGATATGGGAAGCTATCAAAGAGATCGCAAAAGCCAACAGCTTCCAACTCGTTCTTGATAGAGGCACCTCCGGTATTATCTATGCCAATCCCGGGATCGACATCAGCGATCAGGTACTCAAAAAAATGGGATACAGCAAGTAACCTAAGACAGCAACCCAACCAACAGCATAAAATCAATTATTAATAACTCAACAATATTCTCAGTATGAAGAAAATTATCATCAGCTTGGTGGTGGCTCTCTGCCCCCTAGCACTCGTAGCTCAGCAAAAGATCGCCATGGTAAACACGCAAGAGATCATGGCAGCTCTGCCCGAGACTGCAACAGCTCAGAAGCGCCTCCAAGAACTTGATGCCAAGTACACGCAAGAAGTACAGAAGATGCAAGAAGAGTATTCTACCAAGGTAGAAGCTTTTACTAAGGAGCAAAATTCGCTCTCCGAAGCTATCCGCAAAAGCCGTCAGCAAGAGCTTGTGGACATGCAAAACCGCATACAACAATCTATGCAGGTAATGCAGCAAGACCTCCAAAAGCAACAAGAAACGCTTCTTGCACCCATCCAACAAAAAGTACTCGATGCCATTAAAAAGGCAGGGGACGAAGCCGGCTGTACCTATGTACTAGAGTATGGTGCATTCCTCCATGCAGGCAAAGATGCCATCGACCTCACGGCTAAAGTACGTGCACGTTTGGGCATAAAATAAACCTCTATAGAACTGAATAAAACCTGCCTAGCCCGCCTCTTTGGGGGTTGCCTAGGTGGGTTTTTCTTTTTACGCTTCGATGAAACACAAGATCCTCACCCTCTTACTCTCGCTGGTTTGTGTTGCACATAGTGCCGCACTCCCGCTGTTAAAAGTCCGCACTCAATCTTCTCAAGAAGATAAGGGCACTATTGACCGTAAAATGGAAGCTGCAGGACTTGTGAATGTATGCAATTTGGCTCCCGAGATTCAACTTGACCTTCGATATGCCACAACGCAAAACTTCACGAAGCAACAGCTCTACAAGGGGCTCTCTCGAGCCTATTTCCAACCTAAATTTGCCCAACGTATAGCAGAGGCACAATGCCTGCTAAGTAAGGAGCACCCTGGCTATCACTTCGTAATTTTTGATGCTTCGCGCCCCATAAGTGTACAGCGAACCATGTATGCCGTTGTGCGCGATACGCCTCTCAAAGTCTATGTAGCTAATGGAGCGCGTGGTGGGCGACACAATTATGGTGTGGCAGTGGATCTCTCCATTGCCGATGCCGAGGGCACATTACTGGATATGGGTACCGACTTCGATTTCTTTGGAGAGGAAGCTCACACTGACCAAGAGGCAAGGCTCGTTAAAGAGGGCAAAATAACCAAAGAAGCACAGCGCAATCGACAGCTCTTACGCTCTGTAATGGACCGCGTAGGCCTCCGTTGCTACACACGGGAGTGGTGGCACTTCCAAGAAAAGATAGACATGCCGGAGGTGCGGAAACGCTACAAACTACTTGACTTCTAGCCCAACTTACCTCCCATCACTCCATGCTTACTCTAGAAGGAATTGAGAGAATAATGAATCTAGCCAAAGGCGAGTGGCGAGATAAATCCCCCGACCGGATCCTTTTTGGGAAGTCTTCTCTATCTCCCACCCTCCGCCAACATTTGGCCTTACAGATCACCTACCGCGAAAAAATAGCACGCAAATACCCCTCTCTTTCTTCACTGGGCATCTTTTTACCCGAGGGCATTACCTACGAGCAAAGCTCCGGCGAAGCAACGGCTCGCTACAAAGCAGATACGTTTGCACCAGCCCCCTTTCTGGTCGATGGTACAGGGGGATTAGGGATTGACTTCTCACACCTTGCAAGGAGAGCCCAACGCGCTATCTACCTAGAGCGAAACGAGGATTTTGCCACGGCAGCTCAATACAATATCCCTCGCATTATGGGAGAGAGCTACTCCCCAGCTCGGATAGAAATACAACAGGGCTCCCTATTGGACGAATTGGAGCGACTGGTAGCAAACGGGATGGAGATGCTCTATTTCGATCCGGCTCGACGCGCTCAGGGGGGAGCTCGCACCTACGCTCTTGCCGATACGGAGCCATCCCCTATTGAGGTCTGCCACACGCTACAAAGACTTGAGTATCAAGGTCGAATCCTCATCAAAGTCTCTCCGATGGAGGACATTAGAGAGGTGTTGCGGCAACTCCCCTCCGTACAAGAGGTACACATTGTGCAGAGTGGCGACGAGGTAAAGGAGTTACTGCTCTACATCCCGACACTCTCTACTCAGAGCGAAGCCACTCCGCCCTCTCTCATTGCAGTACAGTTATCCCCAGAGGGGCTCGTAGTAAACAGATTTTGTGGAACTCCGGCGGAAGAAAGCGAACAAACCCATCACTTTGCCTCAGCCCTAGGGCAGTATCTACTACTCCCAGGGGCTGCCCTACAAAAGAGTGGTCTCTATCACTCCATCGGCATAGCCTATCACGCCCTCCCTCTGCACCCGAATAGCCACATCTATACCACGGATCAAAAGCCTAGCCTCTTCCTAGGCAAATGCTACGAAGTAGTGCGCGTGACGCCTGCTAAATCCAGCGAATTGAAACGACTGAACCAAGTGTACCCCGAGGCAGATTTCTCGCAACGCAATTTCCCCCTCAAGCCTGTTGATTTTTACAAGAAAACGAAGATTCGCCCCGGGAGCAGCCATCGGCTAATCGGTACTACCCTACTCTCCGGAGAAAGCGTAATTATCGAGGTGCGCTAGCGACGCTCCGAAAAGAAGCTGCGCAGAAGGCCTGCGGCTTCGTCGCCAAAAGGACCGACCTCAATGACCGCGCGAGGATGCGGAGCCTTAGGGGCTAATACGTGATAACCTGCCTTGGGGTCGGAGGTGGCATACACAATCCGCGACACTTGTGCCCATCGCAGAGCTCCCATACACATCACACAGGGTTCGAGCGAAACGTACAGAGTACAATCAGTAAGGTACTTTGCTCCCAAATTTTCCGTTGCTGCCGTGATGGCAAGGATTTCAGCGTGTGCCGTAGGGTCTTGCAATTGCTCCACTCGGTTACGTCCTCGCCCTACAATTCTTCCTTGATAGACCACAACGGCGCCAATAGGCACCTCTCCCGCCTCTTTGGCAAGATACGCTTCATCTAGAGCGGCACGCATGGCGCGCTCGTCTTCTGTTTGGATGCTTTTCCCTTGTTCCATGGAGCGAAGGTACTACATCTCTACCTGATTTTACAGGTCCGCATCACAAGGCGTTCGTCCCAAAGGGGATTCTCTTTCCCTCCTGAGGGAGGAGGCAAATACCTCCTCGTGAAGCAAGCAAATCCGATCTGCCTAGAAAAGAAATCGATTTAAGGCAGAAAAACTTTATTTTTCAGTCAGAAATGCAGTGACAAACCAGCTAATTTCCAAATCTTTTTAGGGCAGTTTTCCCCAAAAGAATAGGCTGAAAAAAGAAAAGTCCTAGATGGGCATTGGAAATAAAAAGGGGTGATAGGCAATGCCTATCACCCCTTATCTTTAATCGTCTCGCCCTCAGGCTATGAGAGTAAGATGATTATTTCTTAGACGCTTTCTTTGCAGCAGCTTCCTTATTCTTTCCGCAGCAAGCCTTACCAGACTTAGCGCAATCTTTGTCACCGGTGCAAGGCTTACCATCCTTCATCGTAGAGCAGCAATTCGCTTTCTTTTCAGCGGACTTTTGACCGGCAGCACAAGCTTTTTCAGTTTTGCAGGGCTTGCCGTCTTTCATTGCAGAGATGCAAGTAGCCGACTTTTCGGCGCACTTCTTTCCCTTGCTACATTCTTTCTTAGCACAAGTCTGAGCCTTCTTGTGAGAACAATTACCGCCCTTACCCGCAGGCATTAGATCGCGTTGGTCTCCCTTTACGAGGTTGAGTTCCTTGATAAGATGAGGCATCTTAGCCCACTTATCGATCATAAAAAGTACATAGCGGATATCTACGCTAATGGTACGTTGTAGGTCGGGTTCGAACTCGATGTCCCCACTCATAGCTTCCCAGTTACCGTCAAAAGCAAGACCAATCAACTCACCATTGCCATTGAAGACGGGGCTACCAGAGTTACCACCGGTGATGTCGTTGTCTGAGAGGAAGCAGAGACGGAGGTGATCACCAACGCCATACTGACCAAAGTCTTTGCTACGGAGGAGAGAGAGGATCTCGGGTTGTACGGCAAATTCGCTACTTGTAGGATCTTGCTTCTCGAATACCCCTTGTTCCGTTGTATAGTAGTTGTACCAAGCACCATCTTTGGGAGCATATCCCTTGATAGAGCCGTAGCTCATACGCATGGTAAAGTTAGCATCAGAAGGCATCTGACGGTTGGGATCCATAATGCGAGAGGCTGCGAAGTATTCACGCTTACCCTTTTCGATATTCAGCATCATCTCCTCAGATTTATCTTGTGCCTGCATAATGGCAGGGAGTACGCTATTGAAAAGAGCAACAGCAGGGTCTTTATCCAAGATCTTTTTCTGCTTGTCGGCAGGGAGGTTGAGGAAGTCTTTTACCTTATCGGCATAGGGTACGATACTCTTTTCGAATACATACTGAGCATACTTTTCTGTGCTACCCTTGAACTTCTTATCGATGAACTTGAAGATGTCGGGCTGACAATCTGCACTTACACGCTGACGTACAATGTCAAGCATGGCGGGAAGTACCTTCACGTCGAGAGAGGGGAGATAGTCTTTGTAGAGCTCTTCGAGACGGCCCTTATACTTAGGCATGTCCGCAGCTTGGATACGGCCTACAGAGTTTACATCACGAGCCAAACGAACGATCTCCGTTCCGCCCCAAAGTGTTTCGTATAGGTAGTTAATGTCTTTGGAGATGGCAGCACTCTTAGCATAATCAGCCTTAAGACCGGGAAGGATATGGCCATAGGTGCTTTGCGAATTGTTCTTGGCAATCCATGCTTCAAAAGCCTTTTCTTCGGCACGCTTGCGGTTTACTACGTCGAGGTTCTTAAGCCCACGATTCATCCCAATAGAGTTCTTCCAATAGTTAGAGCTTTGGGCATATTTGCTAGCGTACTTGATGCGTGTTGCTTGGTCGGCTTCCATTGCTTCTTTCCAGATAGCTTGCTTGATGCCGCGTACCTCAATACGGGGAGAGTTTTCGTTATTTACCACATCTTCTACCCCCCAAGAAGTGAGATAACGGTTTGTGCTTCCGGGGAAGCCGATAGTCATAGCATAGTCACCCTCGCGATAGCCATTGAGGGAAACCGGTGCATACGAAATAGGCTTGTAGGGCTTGTTGTTTTGGCTGTAAAGTGCAGGATTGTTGTTGGCATCAGCATACACACGGAACACGCTAAAGTCGCCCGTATGGCGTGTCCACATCCAGTTGTCGGTATCACCCCCGAACTTGCCCACAGAGCTGGGAGGAGCCATTACAAGACGTACGTCTTGGAATACATTGTACACAACTACATAGTACTTGTTGCCTGCATAGTAGGGAGTTACCTCACCCACAACAGTAGACCCCTTGGTGTACTCTGCATTGATTTTTTGGCTTAACTCTTCGATGATCTGCATACGCTCCATTTCGCTCTTAGCACCTTTTACGGCAGCTTCGATACGAGGAGTTACATCCACAATCTCGCGGAGATAGCGAACGCTAAGCCCCGGGATGGGGAGTTCTTCAACGTGATTATTAGATCGGAAACCATCACGGAGGTAGTCATGATCTACCGTACTTTGGCTCTGGATAGCACCAAAACCACAGTGGTGGTTGGTGAAGATAAGACCTTCGTTAGATACCGTAATACCGGTACAGCCCCCACCAAATATCACGACAGCACTTGCCACACTGGGCTGACCAAGGCTATAGAGCTGCTCGGGAGACAACTTAAAGCCCAGCTCCTTCATGCGTTCGTAGTTCTGCTGATTGAGCTCATTGAGTAGCCACATCCCCTTGTCTGCCATCGCCGTTGTGCCGATGCCACAGAGAAGAGCTACTGAGAGTAGAATTCTTTTTAGCTTCATGAGAATTTATTATTAACGATTATTTCTTTCGACTTTCTATGATTAGATCAATGGACTTAGCCTTAGTACGAGCCGAGAGCCATGCAATCATCTTTTGCTGCTCGACACCGGAGAGGACGCTACCCATGCGAGGACGTATTACCACATTGAGCGTACTATCAACCGAGTTTTTCGTCTGAACCGGAACCACCAAAAAGGCCTTTTCCACGCCAGGGAAGAGCGACTTCATCTCCTCTACTACCGAGCCTTCAAGCTCATCATAGTAGTCCCTTCTTGCAATAATTTGCTTGAGGGAGTCGATCTCCTGCCGCTGCCGCTGTATAATGGCATCACTATTTTCGTAGAGGTCTTTGAGTACGGTACTCCTCAACTCTCCTAGGTCTGTTTTATCTTCAAAGCCCTGATGGATCAGAAGCCGAGTGCCTGCAAGTCCGTAATCCTTGAGGCGACCTTGCAAACTATCTATCTCAGAATTCTCTAGGGGCTGCCCCAAAAGGACAACATCTAGCACCCTCACCCCATCCTGCGTTCCGAGGTTATACTTAACCACTTGTGTGCTCGTGAGTGAAAGCTCTTTCTCTACAAACGACTTGGCATTGCGCGTGAAGATGCTATCTCGCACCAAGCCAACGCTCAAATACAACGAAGGGAGAATGGTACAAATGGCAATAGTAATGAGGATGCGATGCACCTTGCGTCCACGCTCCTTATCAAGGAAAACTTTTTTGGGGAAACGCAAAAGTCGCACCATGAGATAGGTAGCCAATGCGATAAAAACAGAGTTGATGAGGAACAGGTAAAAAGCCCCAAAGAAGAAGTGCCACTGCCATGTGGCAATACCATATCCGGCGGTACAGAGCGGAGGCATAAGAGCGGTAGCAATAGCCACTCCCGGTAGCACTTGCCCTTTGCTTTTGGTACTTGCCGCAATCATCCCTGCCGCACCACCAAAGAAGGCGATAAGCACATCGTAGATATTGGGTTGGGTACGTCCTAGGAGCTCGCTCCCCGAGTCGGTAATAGGAGTAAGGATAAAATAAATAGTGGCAGTAAGTACACTAAAGAGGGTCGTTAGACCTAGGTTGCGGAGCGACTTCTTGAGCAACTCAAAGTCGTAGATACCAAGAGCCGTACCAAAGCCAATGATCGGCCCCATAAGGGGCGATATAAGCATCGCACCAATGATCACCGCCGTGGAGTTGGTATTCAACCCAAGAGAGGCAACAAAAATGGCACAAATGAGAATCCAAAGCTTCGTACCCCGGAAGTCCACGTCCGCACGCACCATTTCTAGCGTGTTGAAGTCGTCTTCTTTATCGGAGCGGAAGTCAAAAAGATTAGCAAGATACTCTCGTATCTCTACCCTCCTATCTTTGGGAGCCTCCGGAGTCTTATCGGGGAAAATTTCGTCGAGATCTTCGTCGTCTCGCCCTTTGGGTTCATTAGTCATAGTTATCTCCTAATTCGTTGTAAGATAGCCCTAAGGGGCACATCCTTTTTGATAATGATAAAAAGAAAAGCTCCCACTACTGCTATATTCACAGCCCACATGAGCCACGGCATCACAGGGGCTATATAGCGATGGTTCAGGGCAACGATAGCCACCGCAATACCTGCTATTATAAAATAGAATAGAGCATTTTTTAGTTCATATTCCACCTTATAATATTTCTGTCCGAGCAAATAACATACAACAGCCATCACTGTATTGCTGATAGCACTTGCCCAAGCACAAGCCATATAGCTATAGCGAGGTACCCCCCAACAGATGATGACAATGGTAAAGAGGCACCCCAAAGAGGAGATTAGAGCTCCCCACCAAGTTTTGTCTACGAGCTTATACCAGAGCGAGAGGTTGAAGTAAACCCCCATCATCAGTTCGCCCCACATGGCCAGAGGCACGACCTTCAAGCCCTCCCGATAGTCGGCTCCTACGAGATATTGCAAGATCTCCATCCCCGCCATTACGCCCACAAAAACGAATAGGCTACAGATGAGGAAGTATTTCATAGCCAAGGCGTACGAGCGTCGTCTCTCAGCCTCATCTTCCTCTCTTTTGTTGAAGACGAAGGGTTCGTATGCGTAGCGAAAGGCCTGTGTAAACATCACCATAACCATAGCAATCTTGAAGCAAGCGCTATAGATTCCGAGCTGCGCCTCAGCCTCCACGCGGTCAGTAAGAATAATCGGGAAGAGTATTTTGTCCGCCATTTGATTGAAGATTCCGGCAATTCCCAAGAGGAGAAGAGGCAACGAATAGGCAAGCATCCGACGGAGCAGGGGTGATGAAAAATGCCATCCTGCGGGCAATATATACGGCAGCAGCATCAAAAAGATAACGCCATTGCCGATGAGATTGGAAACAAATATGTACCCAACGCCAAACTCGGGGTCATAAAACCAAGAGATCAACTCGGGAGCGACTCTCCAAATCCAAGGGCAAACCAAGAAAAAGAAGAGGTTAAGCCCAATGGAAAGAGCGATAAAAGTCAGTTTTATGGTAGCAAAACGCCAAGGGCGATTCTTGTAACGAAGGTAGGCAAAGGGGATTGCCATAAAGGCATCTGTGGCGATAATAAAGATGAGCATTGCCACCAAGTCGCTCCGATTGGCATACCCCAATAGCGAACTAATCGGCGCTAAAAAGAGGAGGGACAAGAGGGCAAAGAGCGAGGAGGTAGTCCCCAGCGAGATAAGGGTTGTAGAGTAGACCTGCTGAGGATTGGGCTCCTTATTTACAAATCGGAAAAAGCCGGTCTCCATACCATAGGTAAGGATAGCCATAAGAAGAGCCGTCCAGGCGTAGAGGTTGGTTTGCACACCAAACTCTCCTGTGGAGACCAAGACACGGGTATAGAGCGGAGTTAAAGCCCAGTTGAGGAAGCGCCCCAAAATACTGGACAAACCATATACGGCAGTGTCTTTTACCAGACCTTTTAGTGCATTAGCCACAGCGCAATGGAAAGAAAAAATTACTGCTTACCGAAGAGGAATTGCCGATCTGCAACGATGGCACTCTCAGCCCAATAATCCGGAACAAAGTGCCAATTAGGACGAGCAGCAAGAGGAGGAAGAACTGAGCCTCTGGAGCGTAAAATATCGATCATATAGGTACGCACCTCTTTTATTGTAGACCAGAGAATGCGATCTGCCAGCTGATCCTTGGGGATACCTGCCCCTTTTGTAAGCAAGCCGCCTCCGCCATTCCCTCTATAACTATTGAGAGCGACTGTGTAAATATCATCCAAAAGAAAAGGCTCTCCCGACGACATCTTCTCTATTTTGACGCGCTGACCTGCGGGCTTACTCACGTCCACTGTATAGTCAATCCCCGCAGCACTACTAAAATTGAACGTGGGGTATTTTGTTTTGAATCGGGAAGAAGAATCCGCATTTTCCTCCAATAGAAGGATATGGTCACTTGCCGACTTCATTTGATTCACCCAGTGGCTATAAGAATACTCCAGATAATCTTTGATCTCCTGCCCCGATAACTTCATCACGTAGAGGTAGTTTTCATAAGGGTAGAAAGCAAACATCCGCCCCATCGTTAGTTCCCCTCGCGGAAGCGTTTGGGTAACAGAGAGGGGAGCTGCAAAGGAGATCTTTGCCCCTGTAATGGTGAGTTGAATATCATGTATCAAGGCAAGGTAATCCGAAAAACCAAACAGAGCATCCTCCGTGCGGATAGCCGTAAGGAGGTTGACAACAGGCTGCTTAACGAAGTGCTCAAGAGCCGTAGCATCGGGAGCAAACTGCTTCATAAACTCCTCATCCGGATCGTAGGCATCCAGCTCCGTAAAGCGAGCTTCGACCTTCTTACTGACCACCTTGCCATCCTTCTTGTGCAACGTAATGGAGACATCACTCACCCTATCGAGATGATTAGCAGGGTTGATGATGAAAATAGAATCACCCTTGGGGTTTACACGCTGCTCGGCGTGCTGCTGGTGATCGTGCCCATAGAGTATGAGATCAATACCTGCAACGGAATCCGCAAGAGCAGTAGCAAAGTTTTCATTGCTCTCCCCCTCTTTATCCACGCGCCCTGCGTGTAGCAAAGCAATAACCACATCGGGGTTTTCCTTTTTTTGGATAATTGGGAGCCAATGGCGTGCCGTCTCTAGCCCATCGGCAAAGTACATCCCTTCGTAAAGCTCACTAGGGAGCCATTGAGGGATAGCCGGAGTGGTAAGCCCTAGGATGGCGATACGTACTCCACTACGCTCTACCATTGTATAAGGCGTAAAGTAGGTTGCCTCGGGATTTTTGGGGTCTCGCAAAATATTGGCAGACAAAAGAGGGCACACAGTCTCCCTTACAAAGCGGTCGTACACGCGGTGCCCCGTCTCTACATCGTGGTTGCCCACAGCCATCGCGTCGTACTGCAAGTAGTCGAGCATACGAGCCGCAACGTGCTTTGTTGTGGTGTCTACATAATTGTAGTAATAGGTAATAGGCTCTCCCTGCAATAGGTCTCCCCCATCCAATAGAATAGGCTGCTCTCCCCCAGCTCGCAAGGCTCCCACATAAGAAGCAAGGCGAGCCATAGAGCCGGTCGTGGGGCATTCCTTCACATAGTCGAAAGGCAAGAAATTGCCATGCACATCCGTAGTATGCAAGATGTGTAACGTTATCGTCTCCTCCCCTTTGGGGCTACAAGCCACAAGAGAAAGGAGCAAAACTCCCAAAGAGACGAGACGTGCAATATATCTGTATGATAGCTGCATAAAAGAATAAAAGCTTAAACTTGGAGAGACAACTTAGAGCCGAGTAGTGCTTACCCCAAGCGACTACCCGGAGCAATATCATCGCTCACAATCATTACTTGGAGGCGTTCTGTCTTATAATCCACAGCCGAGAGGATCATCCCCTGCGACTCAATTCCCATGAGCTTACGTGGGGGGAAGTTGGCAATGAAAACAAGGTTCTTACCCATCAACTCTTCGGGTTCGTAATATTTGGCAATGCCCGAAACAATGGTACGCCCTTCGAGTCCATCGTCTAAGCGGAAGCGGAGCAACTTGTCGCTCTTAGGCACCTTAACGCACTCCAAAACACGTCCGACACGAAGGTCCATCTTCGTGAAATCGTCGAAGGTTGTGTTCTCAGCAATGGGTTCTGCCTTGCGCTTGGCCTCATCATTGGCAGCCTTGGCGGCAGCAAGTTTCTGCATCTGGGCATCGATAGCGGCATCCTCTATCTTCTCGAATAGGAGGAAAGGCTCGGCCAGCTGATGCCCGGGCACGAGCAAATCGGCACGCCCCAAACTGCTCCAATCAAAAGGAGCAACACGAAGCAAATCGAGCAAACGACGGGTACTAAAGGGGAGGAAAGGCGCAAAAGCTATGGATAGATTCGCCGAAATCTGGAGGGCAACATGCAAAATAGTAGCCACCCTTGAGAGATCCGTTTTTGCCACCTTCCAAGGCTCGGTATCGGCAAGATATTTATTCCCAATACGTGCAATCTGCATCGCATCACGTAGAGCATCGCGGAAGTGGAACTCATCAAGATGACGCTCAAGGTGCGGCACCAAATCGGCTACCTCCTGCAAAGTTGCTTGGTCATACTCTGTAAGCGTCCCCATCTCGGGCACTTTCCCCTCAAAATACTTGTGGGTAAGCACAACGGCACGGTTCACAAAGTTGCCATAGATGGCTACCAATTCATTGTTGTTACGGGCTTGGAAGTCTCGCCAAGTGAAGTCATTATCTTTTGTCTCGGGCGCATTAGCCGTAAGCACATAGCGCAAAACATCCTCTTTGCCGGGGAACTCTTGCAAATACTCGTGCAGCCAAACTGCCCAATTCCGACTCGTGGAAATCTTGTCCCCTTCGAGGTTCAAGAATTCGTTAGCCGGCACATTGTCGGGGAGAATGTAACTCCCCTCAGCCTTAAGCATGGCAGGGAAGACGATGCAATGGAAAACGATATTATCCTTACCAATGAAGTGGATAAGGCGAGTTTCCGAGTCTTTCCACCACGTCTCCCACGTCTCGGGAAGAAGCTCTTTTGTATTGCTAATGTAACCGATGGGGGCGTCAAACCAAACGTACAACACCTTACCTTCGGCTCCCTCCACGGGGACGGGGATTCCCCAATCAAGGTCTCGGCTCACCGCGCGTGGCTGCAACCCCATATCAATCCAGCTCTTACACTGACCATATACATTGCTCTTCCACTCTTTGTGTCCATCGAGTATCCACTCACGAAGCCAATCTTCGTAGCGATCCAATGGCAGGTACCAATGGGTCGTCTCTCTCAGCTCGGGCTTTGCTCCACTGATGGTACTTTGAGGATCGATGAGGTCAGTCGCGTTAAGAGATGTACCGCAAGACTCACATTGATCTCCATAGGCACCGGGTTTGTGACAATGGGGGCAAGTTCCCACGATATAGCGGTCGGCCAAAAAGGCTTCTGCCTTAGGGTCGTAGTACTGCTCACTCGTACGCTCTATAAATTTATGGTTATCGTAGAGGGTACGGAAGAACTGAGATGCCGTCTCGGCATGCACACGACTAGAGGTGCGAGAGTAGATATCGAAATCAATACCGAACTGCTCAAACGACTCCTTGATGAGCGTATGATAGCGATCGACCACCTGCTGAGGGGTGATGCCCTCGGCTTTGGCTTTGAGAGAGATGGGCACTCCGTGCTCATCAGACCCCCCAATAAACAACACCTCCTCTCCTCGCATTCGTTTGTAGCGCACGTAAATGTCCGCAGGGACATACACACCGGCAAGGTGACCTATATGCACAGGTCCATTGGCATAAGGGAGCGCAGTTGTAACAAGGGTACGCTTAAATCTCTTTGTAGAAGGGTCGTTAGTCATCTCTATCTTCAGTTGTACGTTGTAGTATATCTCGTGCAAAAATAGTAATAACTCGGCATATTCCCGATACTCTAGAGGCTGCCCGACCGAAAGGTGCCACTTGGGAAAAATCGACAGCCTCCCCCATGGGGGCAAAAACGTTGCCTGAAAACAAAAAATCCACAGGTCAGAAAACTTTTGATTTTCGGGCTAAATTCAAAAATTTCTCAGCCAAAAATGGAAGCACTTTTTAGCTGTGTTTTTTTGCTTTTTCACCTGAAGGATTTTCCAAACCATCTAGCAGGCTACAAAGGCTCCCCCTAGAGGACTTCCCAAACAGGCAGCGATCAAGCGGCAGCACAACCTCTCTTATTCCGAGATATCTTGCTCAAAATTTGGTCAGAAGAATTTATTTGCATTACCTTTGCAGTAGCAATATAGAGAGCATCACCTTCTTTGAAGGTCTCTCGCCTGCGGAAATAGCTCAGTTGGTAGAGCATAACCTTGCCAAGGTTAGGGTCGCGAGTTCGAGTCTCGTTTTCCGCTCCAAATACAGGAATGTTTATGCACTTGTTAGTGGACACTCACTCCTAGAGGGATGTTTCCTCTAGGAATTTTTATTATCATTTTGCAAAGAGCATACAAATCAGGAACAAAACAAAGAGCCCTTCTTCGCAAAGGAAGTATACCAAAGCTAGTATCCACAATCTAGTAGGGGGTTCATTTTAGTCTGAAAACACTACCTTTGCATGCGAGTACACTCACTTTTTCTGTCCTGTGCAAGGAAATAGGGTGAAGCATCTGTAACAATGACAAAAGCAGTATATCGCTAGATTAATTATAGGGGTAGAGTACTCTCATGTATAAGATAGTGTCGAGGCAGAAGGGCATTTCCACGAGCAGAATGATAGTTTATATGCATAAAACCTTTGAGTACAACTAATCAATCCTATTACTCTGTGGGCAACAACAACGAAAATAACAAGCGCATTGCCAAGAATACCCTTCTGCTCTATGTCCGGCAGTTGGTGATTCTTGTTGTAAGTCTCTACACAGTGCGTGCAGCTCTAAAAGCCTTGGGAGCAGAAGACTATGGGCTCTTCGATCTTGTTGCGGGAACAGTTACAGTACTGTCTTTTGTGAGCGGTACTCTTACCTCCGCAACACAACGATTTTTCTCTTTCGAGCTAGGGCAAAAAACACAAGAGAGACTTAAATCGATTTTTTCCGTTAATATGGTTCTCTATGTGGGCATAGCCCTATTGCTACTTCTAGCCTTAGAGACAATCGGATTATGGTTTGTACATCATCGTTTAACCATTCCCCCTGCACGCTTCGATGCCGTTGTGGCAAACTTCCATCTTGCCGTATTCTCTTTTTTCTTTATGGTTCTTCGCACGCCGTTCAATGCTATCATGATAGCGCACGAAGACATGCACCTTTTTGCAGGGATATCCATAGTTGAAGCATTGCTCAAACTGGGATCGGTAATAATACTTCAGTATTTTATAACTACCGATAAACTTATCCTCTATGGAGGATTGCTTTGCTTGGTATCTCTATTTACAGCCATAGCCTATATTACCTTATGTGGTATTAAATATGCGGAATGTCAATACCGAAAGTTTTACTGGGATACTAAAATTGCACGACACTTACTGAGTTTCACAGGTTGGACTCTCTTTGGGCAGATAAGTACGGTGTTTCGCACACAAGCTATTACCATTATTGTAAATCAATACTTCTCTCCCGTTGTTTTGGCCTCTCAATCAATAGCCAAGAATATTTCGGGAGCTGTCAACTCTTTTTCCACAAACTTCAATACTAGTTTGTATCCTCCTATCATTAAATACTACGCCTCCGGAGAACACTCTCAAATGCACTCCTTGGTATATAGTGGCTCCAAAATATGCTTTTTCCTCTTGTGGATATTAGCACTTCCGCTTATGTTGGAGATGCAATCAGTACTTGCCTTGTGGTTAGGCTCAATCCCTCCTTTACTCGTTTTGTTTGCGAATCTTTCCATTATAGAAGCTCTTTTGCATGCTCTCTCTCTACCTCTCACTACAGCAGCTCGCGCTCCCGGCAGGATGCGTACATATGAGTTATCATTAGGTATTGTACAAATTCTGATCTTTGTAGCAACACTTATTGCTTTCCACTTCGGTGCAGCTGCTTACAGCATGTATGTGGTATCAATAATTGCCAATGCACTTCTCTTTGTATTGCGTCTCTACATAGTACAAAATCTTATAGGACTCTCCATGAGTCAGTTCCTAAAGTACGTTGTGAGTCCTTGCCTTGTGGTGGTCTTCTGCTCAGCCTCTCCATCAATAGCTCTTAAGAGCTTATTACCCACGGGGCCGTTGTACACGATTCTCATTATCCTCTGTTCTTTCCTCATTAACGGAATTTGTATCTATTTCTTAGGACTAGATAAGCAGTGGAGATTAAGGGTAAGGCAACTCCTTATCCAAAAGGCAAAAAAAGTAATGCCATGAAGATATTGTTGCTCGGAGGAACAGGTGCTATGGGAAAACACCTAACGGAAATACTATTGGAGGAGGATAATCAAGTCTTTGTTACCACTCGAAGCAAACGCCCCCCCCTTCATCCTCACCTAACCTATCTTCAAGGGAATGCCAAAGAAGAATCCTTTATTGCCGAAACACTACAATTAGGACCTTGGGATGCGATTGTGGACTTTATGATCTATAATACACAAGAGTTCCAAAATCATTATAAAGCACTTTTATCTGCCACAAACCACTACCTATTCCTAAGCTCTTCGCGTGTATATGCTGAAAGCAATCTCCCCATACAAGAGGATTCTCCAAGACTGATTGATCAATCCACAGATGAGAAATTTCTCCGCACGGACGAATACTCCCTCACTAAAGCCCGACAAGAAAACCTGTTGCAATCCTCTGAAAAACAGAATTGGACAATAATCCGGCCTTATATAACCTATAGCGAAGAGCGCCTGCAATTAGGCACCTTAGAGAAGGAAATTTGGCTATACCGAGCATTGCATGGAAGAAGTATCTTATTCACAGAGGAGATTGGCTCTAAACTCACAACCCTATCCTATGGACGCGATGTAGCTCTAGGGATAAAGAGCATAATAGGACAAACTAAGGTATTCGGGAAAGCCATCCATATTGTCCAACCGAAAGCGATCACTTGGCAAGAGGCTCTACAACTCTATATCCAGCTTCTGAGTAATCATTTGGGAGAGACTCCTGCAGTCAAGTTTGTCGATTTAAAAACGTTTCTCACACTACAACACTCCCCTTATCAGGTTCTTTATGATCGGAAGTACCATCGCATCTTTTCAACAAAAAGAATTGATCAATATATAGATACAAATCTATTCACCTCCCCATTGAATGGTCTTGCATCATGTCTAAAGTATTTCTTTGAGCATCCGAACTTCTCTACCATTAACTGGTTTGCTCAAGCCCGCATTGACAAAATATGCAAAGAAAGAACGCCACTTAAAGAGATCCCAACAACAAAAGATCGTGTATTGTATCTTTGCGTCCGGTATCTCCCCTTAATAGCAATACATCACTTATGGAGTTTCACTACACATCTGAAAAGAATCATCAAATCCTAATTGCACTCCTCAAGAAAAAAGGCATTAGGTATATCATAGCTTCACCAGGAGCTACAAACGTCTCATTTTTATCAAGCGTACAGTCGGATCCTTTTTTCAAGATATTCTCCTCGGTTGACGAACGCTCGGCTGCGTATATCGCATGTGGTATGGCAGCAGAGCGACAAGAGCCAGTTGTTCTCTCTTGTACAGGGGCAACTGCTTCACGGAACTACTATCCCGGTATGACAGAGGCTTTCTACAGGAAACTTCCCATTATTGCTGTTACTTCTACTCAGATATCTTCACGTATTGGACAGCATGTCCCTCAAGTCCTCGACCGCAGACAGATAGCTAACGATGTCGCACTGTATAGCACAACACTTCCCATCGTAAAAGACCAAGAGGACTTCGCATCCTGTGAAGCAAAAGTAAACGAAGCTCTCATTGCCCTTACACGAAAAGGCGGTGGCCCTATACATATAAATATAGAGACCTCCTATAGCCGTAATTATGGCGTAAAAGAGCTTCCTACAGTACGAGAAATTCACTACCACACCTACACGGATATTTTTCCCGAGATTACCGCTTCTAAGGTTGGAATCTCTATTGGTTCACATGTCCTTATGGATAGGGCTCTCGTTGAGTCTATTGAGTTTTTCTGCAAAAAGTATAATGCCATTGTATTTTGCGATCACACTAGTGGATACTATGGAAAGTATAAAGTAGTCGGGGCTCTTATAGGGAGTCAAAAAAGCCTAGATTTGCACAGCATAGAGCCCGAACTTGTATTGCACATAGGAGAGGTGTCTGGAGATTATCCCTCCACGCGATTCTATAAAGGAGAAGTATGGCGTATCAGCGAAGATGGAAATCTCCGCGACACGTTTGGCAAACTATCCCATCTATTTGAAGTGGCACCAAAATTTTTCTTTGATTTTTACAACAAGCAGACGGGAACGATCTCCAGAGAACAATCATACCATCAAACGGTACAATCCTTGGATAGCGAACTACGAAGTAAATTTCCCGAAGTCCCTTTCTCCAATGTTTGGGTTGCTCAGCAAGTTATCCCTCTCCTCCCTTCGGGATCATCTCTGCACTTGGGGATCCTTAATAGCCTAAGAGCTTGGAATTTATTTCCACTTCCTCAAGGAGTGGATGGTTTTTCCAATGTGGGTGGATTTGGTATAGATGGTGGGCTTTCTTCCTGTTTTGGAGCAGCTCTTGCTCGCCCAGAAAAGCTCTTCTTTATTGCTATAGGAGACCTAGCCTTCTTCTACGACATGAATGTTCTTGGCAATAGACACTTAGGCAAAAACTTACGTATACTACTCTTCAACAATGGAGTAGGCACTGAATTTAGGAATTACAATCACCGAGCTGCGGAGTTTGGAGAAGATGCTGATGCCTTTATGGCAGCTCGCGGACACTATGGGAATAAATCTCCCCTTCTCGTAAAACACTTCGCTGAGGATCTCGGCTTCGAGTATCTATCAGCTTCGTCCAAAGAAGAGTTTAACGAAAAGTACCACGCCTTTGTAGCGCCAGAAATTGGCAATAGACCCTTGCTCTTTGAGGTTTTTACCGATAGTCAAAACGAAAGTGATGCCCTAGAACAGATTGCTAACATTAAGGCTTCAAAAACGCTAAAAACGGCCAATGTAGTAGGCAATCTAATACGAGAAAACCTAGGTAATGAAACCTTCGAGAGTCTTAAAGGCATAGCAAAAAAAATCCTGCACTAATCAAAAATAGGAGGAATAGCACAATGGCAAATGTTGGTATACTCACAATGAACTTAAGGGAAAATATGGGAGGAATTCTACAGGCATATGCCCTCTATAAGGAGGTGGAGCAGCTTGGACATACCCCAATCCTCTTTCGTCTCAGTAAGGATGAGTCCCCCCTAAAAAGTATGCTTCGCAAAGTCATGGAGCGTAACCCTTTCGCAGGAATTTACGATCATAACCATATCCACCGGAGGTTTCTCAACTGCCAGCCCATGTGCGATTTCGTTGATAGGGCCTTTTCTCGAAAAACGAAGATTGTAAGTTCCGAAAAAGATTTCATTACGACAGGGAATGCTTTAGATGCCATCATAGTAGGAAGTGATCAAGTATGGCGATATGCTTATGTTGGCAATAAAATTGAGAAGTACTTCCTAAAAGGGATCGACAACTCAACTAAAAAAATTGCCTACGCTGCATCTTTTGGGATCTCCGAATGGGAAGGCCATAATGATGCTCAGAATAAAGAACTAGAGGACCTACTCCAGCAATTCGATTACGTTTCGGTGCGTGAACAATCTGGTATTGCCATTTTAGAAAACACGTTTCATTATACCAAAGGGAGCGTATGCTTGGATCCCACATTATTGCACCCTGCTTCATTTTACGACGAATTGATAGAAACTTATAGCAAGAGCAACGAAACTCCTCTACCTCGCTCTAAATACATTTTGGCATATGTACTAGACCTCTCTTCGGAGAAAATGAAATCTATAGAAGGATATGCCCAAAAGCAGGGCATGGAGGTTGTCTTTGCAAGTATCCCTACGCACAAACGATCGCTTTCTCCAGCATCATGGTTGGCCCATATGCGCAGTGCTGATATGGTGATTACAGATTCGTTCCATGGAACCGTTTTCTCCTTCATTTATCACCGTCCTTGTATATCTCTACAGAATCGCTTTCGAGGGAAAGACCGACTTTCCTCCCTGCTAAACACATTAAAAATAGACATCATCTCTCATGAAAAAGAGATAAACGGAAGCCTTCTATCTACGGAAGTGGAGGATAATGACATCCTTCTTCAAGCAGTAAAAAAAAGCCAGCAAAAACTCTCCACCAATATTATGTAACCATACAAATAAGTAATTATGGCATTTATTCTATTTTTACTGATTTCTACCCTATTACTTCATCTTGCCGGAAGATTAGGGGAGAAAAGTCAGTATGTCCCGATTGTATTATTTGTTATCAGTTGGATACTTTTTGTAGGGGGGCAGTATGGTGTAGGAACAGACTATTTTAGTTACCTAGAGAAATTTTCTGATATCGATTCGGCCGAAGTCGCGTTCAGCAACGAATATGTATTTCTCTCTATAATAAAGTTATCAAAGGACATATGGAATAATCCACAAATAACATTCTTCCTGTTATCTCTCATTTTCGTCACCTTTCTGTATATCCTCATGAAAGAATCTATGGATAAGGGAGATTGGTGGATTTATTTTTTCATTTTCGTCACATTCTCTACAGCCTTTAATAACCAATTTAATGCTATTCGACAATATTTAGCTATCGTCATCCTCTCGCTTGCCTTTATACTGCTTTTGCGAAAGAAGCACCTTCCCGCCTTATTATTTTTCACCATTGGCTTTGGCATTCATAAGTCTGGTATTATATTTATTGCCATTGCCCTTATCCTTTATCTCCTATCCAGATGTAAGATTTCCAATAAAATTCTCTACCTCCTTCTCATAATATCAAGCTTAGTACCCCTACTCTCAAGTGTATATTTCGATCAGATCCCATTTCTCATAGAACAGGTAATCACCTTAGGATTGGGGTATCAAAGATACCTACAAGGGAAGGCCGATTATGTAATGTCCCTCTCTCCTATTAATATCTACTCAAAGCTCATATTTCTCCCCTTCTTTATGACAGCTATCTATATGAGAAAAAGACTTGTCTTTAACGACTTTGAAAACAAACTATTCTCTACAGGCATTTTTTTCTACGCATTAAAACTAATGTGTCTAGCTTCTTCTATCACCAATAGACTGGGGATGTCTTTCGAGCTATTAATGATCTTTCCTTTAGTTTTCTTACTTCGCTATCTCAACACTAAGAGCCCTACAACTTCCTTTCTTATCTTCATCTTTTTTGCCTTTCTCTACATTCTAAAGGTAACCATTTCCCCTGAGAGAGAGTATATTTACGATTCTATTTTTTTTCAAAATATCATATGAAACGGATAAGTATTATCATACCAACATACCGCCCTGGAAAGTATATTTATAAATGTCTAAAGTCTATTGAAGGACAAAAAATGGGCGACATTCCCTATTGTAGCCATCTCTTTATTGTCCTTAATGGTGAAAAAGAGCCCTACTATAGTAATATCCAACAATACACCAAAGATCTTCAGATCAACACATCTCTGATTTATACAGAGAAAAAAAGGAGTCTCAAATGCACGAAATATAGGGATAGAGCAATCACAGGACTATGACTACCTTGTCTTTGTAGATGATGATGACTTCCTTGCAGACAATTACCTTGTGGCATTACTTGCAGCTGTTGGGGATGAACATGGATTTGCTCAATCGCAAACAAAAGCACTAAGACCCGATGGAACCACAGCCCCCAAGAACAAGACAAATACCCGGCTACAGGTCATCACCAAGAGTCGGGAGAAGCGAGGATTTTCACTCTTTTATGAGCGTGGCATCTTAAATTCTGTCTGCTCAAAACTCATCCCCATTAACTTGATAAAGGGACTTCGATTCAACGAACAGTGCGCCATTAGTGAAGACGCCCTATTCATGTTTACACTAAGTCGAGATATTAAATATGTTGGATTAGCTAAAGACACTACCTATTATGTCAACGAGAGAGAGAGTTCCTCTTCTCGGAAACGACAAAAACCCCAAGCCATCATACGAGACTCTTTCAAGTTTATCAAATACCTAACATCTATTTATTTCAACTCTCCCAAGAGTTATCCTTTCAGCTTGTATCTATCCCGAGTTGTTGCATCTCTACTCTTCCTTCTCGAACGCCTAAAAAGGAACCGAACTAAATCGAACTCTGTTCAATAGCCCGTTTTTATGGACATTCTAGTCAGAAGTACAACATTTTAAAAGCTCCAGCCCCCCCACTTAGGAAGGTCAATTCCAATGGTTATTTATCTTGCTATGGAAAATGAAAATGCAGGCAACAACAAATCTAAAGTACTAGCACTACTTTTGTCATACCGTTGCACATGATACTGGAATCTGTAGAATCTGCAACGGAAAGAAAGAATTGTACAACGCACCTAATTTTGCTACCTTTGCACGAGATTGTAGAATAATACATACTAATAATGGAACGAGTAGTAAGTGGTATTAGACCCACGGGGAACCTCCACCTGGGGAATTACTTTGGGGCTGTGCGAGGATTCTTGGAGATGCAGCATGAGTACGATTGTTTTTTCTTCATCGCAGACTGGCACTCTCTTACTACCCATCCCCACCCCGGAGACATCGTACGCGGTGCCAATACGATACTTGCCGAATACCTCGCTTGTGGACTCGATCCCAACAAAGTAACCATCTACCGGCAGAGTGATGTACCCGAGGTGCTCGAGTTGTATCTCTACCTCAACATGAATGCCTACCTAGGGGAACTCGAACGCACGACCTCTTTCAAAGACAAGGCACGCCAGCAACCCAACAACGTCAATGCGGGGCTACTCACCTACCCCTCTTTGATGGCGGCCGACATCCTTATCCACAAAGCCGTTAAGGTGCCCGTAGGCAAAGACCAAGAACAAAACATGGAGATGGCTCGTCGGTTTGCGCGTCGTTTTAATACGATATACCAGACCGAGTACTTTACCGAACCGGCCTCTTGGCACTTTGGAGATAAGGCGATAAAAATACCCGGGCTCGATGGATCCGGCAAGATGGGTAAGAGCGAAGGAAACGCCATCTACCTCATCGACGACGAAAAGACCCTTACCAAAAAGGTGAAACGTGCCGTAACAGACGGCGGACCCACGGAGCCTAATAGCACAATGCCGGAGCCTATTGCCAATCTGTTTACGCTACTCAAAATCGCCTCGTCCGAAGAGACCTATCAGCACTATCTTGCCACCTACAACGATTGCTCCATCCGTTATGGCGACCTCAAAGCTCAGCTCGCTGCGGATCTCGTTGCCCTCACAGCCCCTATCCGCGAGCGTATCGTAGAGCTGGGCAGCGACCAAGAGTTCCTTAATAAGGTGGCTCGTGAGGGAGCAGAACGTGCTCGAGAAAGTGCCCGCAAGACGCTGGAAGAAGTACGCCATATCATTGGCTTCATGCCCACAATTCACTAAAATTCATACAAATAGGATACAGAATATGGATCTAAAAATTCAAGGTCGCATTATAGCCGTCCTCCCCGAAGTTTCAGGGATAAGCAAGGCCGGAAATCAGTGGAAAAAGCAAGAATATGTATTGGAAACCTTTGACCAATACCCCAAAAAGATCTGCTTCAATGCCTTTGGTAATAAGGTGGACGAGTTTGCCATCCAAGAGGGAGAAACCCTTACCGTCTCCGTAGACATTGAGAGCCGTGAGTTCAATGGCCGTTGGTATACAGACATCCGCGCATGGCGCGTAGAGCGTGGTGCAGAGCCATCTATGAACCCCATGGACGGATACAGTGGAGCCCAAGGGATCTCCGGAGGAGCCCCCTCATTCTCTCAAGCACAGCAAGTAGCGCCCCAGACTCAGAGCGAGTTTAACGCTCCTGCCGAGGGCGACGATCTGCCTTTCTAACCTCCACGACAAAGACAGGGAAGGAAGAAAGAAAATCCTTCTCCGGAGGGAGAAGAAAATAGAGACGTCACGAAAAGGCAAGCCCTTACTCAGTACGAGATAGGGCATTGCCTCTTTTAGCTTAGAGTAGTACTAGATATAGAGAGAGTATATGCAAGTGCGCCTCCTCATTGTGGGACCTACAGAAGATCGTCTACTCACTTCTCTCATTGAGGGGTATTGTGGGCGCATCTCTCATTATATCCCCTTTGAAATAGAGGTAATCCCCAACATATCGGGAGGGCAAACTCGTTATGACCTAGCACGACTCAAACAGCTAGAGGGCGAGCAAATCTTACGACGGATAAAGCCTAGTGACGAGGTGGTTTTACTCGACGAAAAGGGCAAAGAACCCACGAGTCAAGAGCTAGCCACTTTGCTTGAGAAGAAGATGCTCTCCGGCGCCAAGCGTTGGACGTGGGTGGTAGGAGGGCCTTTTGGTTTTTCACAAGAGGTGTACAACGCCATCCCTCAGCGTCTGTCTCTTAGTCGACTTACCTTCACTCATAATATGATTCGCCTCCTTGCCGTAGAGCAACTCTATCGTGCTCTCACGATACTAAACAACGAACCCTACCACCACAATTAAGACAAAACCCATAGAGAGCCATAGTAGCCTTATGATAGATTTCCTAAAAGAAGCAGACATTGCGATGACCGTATGCGACCGCGAAGGACGCATCATCTACATGAATAACCAAAGCAAAGAGGTAAACCAAAAGCCCGGGACAGACTTGATGGGAAAGAACATTCTTGACTGCCACCCCGAGCCCGCACGTTCTCTGCTCGTGCGTATGATGGAGAACGGCGAGAAGCATGTGTACACCATAGAAAAGAAGGGAAAGAAAAAGCTCATCTATCAAATTCCTTGGTACGAAGAAGGGGAATACATGGGCTTTGTAGAGCTGTCTATGATTATCCCCTTTGAGATGGAACACAAAATACGCGGTTAAATCCCCTTGGCTTTAGGAGTTATGGTCAAGTCATCCTTACCTTCCCAAAAACGCACGCTCCTACTCGTCATAGGATTAGAGTTATGGGTAATAGGGATTGCCCTCTATGCCCTGCTCAAAGAGCGTATTGTCCCCTCTTGGGATTTTTACCTTATCCTCGGAGGTTCACTGCTCCTCCCTATCGTACTTTACTTTGTACTGCGAAAGCGCGATGCCATTAAAGCTAAAAATCGGACTAATGGCGCCAATAATCCGCGCGAAAACAATCCACAAACAGGTGTCCGACACCTAAATTTTCCTATTTGATTGGATGAATACTCCTCTCTATCCTCTGCGCTTTGCCCCAATCTTCCGCCCCGTACTGTGGGGGGGTTACCGCATTGCGCCCTACAAAGGTATCCTAAGCGAGCCTAGAGCGATAGGAGAGAGTTGGGAGTTATCACCCATGGAGGGGCATACTTCTGTAGTGCTAGAGGGAGCTTTGGCAGGAGTTTCTCTCACAGAATTGATGCAAAAAGCTGGGCGTTCTATCCTAGGAGAAAAACATTACAGCCGCTACGGCGCGCGCTTTCCCCTCCTCATCAAATTTATCGATGCTCGAGAAGACCTATCGGTACAGGTACATCCGTCGGACGCTTTAGCCCCCTCTCTTGGGCTCCCTCACGGGAAAAGCGAAATGTGGTACATTGTAGATGCAACAAAAGGGGCTCGTCTCTCGGCAGGATTTGCCGCCTCCACAACTCAAGAGCAGTACCAACAAGCCATTAAAGGCGGCTTTATTACGGATCTTCTCCGCTATGACCCTATCGCTCGCGGCAACCTATTTTATATCCCGGCAGGGCGCATTCACACCATTGGGGCAGGCTCTTTTATTTTGGAGGTACAGCAAGCCTTGGATGTAACCTACCGCATCTTCGACTACAATCGTCTCGATAGTGCCGGAGAGAAACGTCCTCTACACCTCGAAGCCGCAGAGAGAGCTCTCGACTTCGATGCCACCCCGCCCTATCGCATTGATTACCACGAGGAGCCTAACCAAGTCAATGTACTGCTAGAAACTCCCTACTTCGTATTCTCCACCCTTTCGCTCACCCAACCACTATGCTACATGCCTCCCTCGGGAGAAAACGAGTGCGTCGTTTTTGTCGCTCTAGAGGGAAGTGTATCGGTCAGAGACTGCTCCGGCTACGAAGTAGAGCTGCCATGTGGTCACACTCTTTTGTTCCCAGCTTCTTGTCTCCCTGCCCACATTACACCCCGACAAAAAGCGCGTCTTGCTGCCATTACCATTAGCAATGCCCCTCCTTCTGAGCTCTAAACAACGTTAGATATGCCCGCTATTCCTCCCATTATAGACACAACTGCCACAGCGGCTCCTCCCATTACAGAGGTGCTAACTCCCGATAAGTTGACAAACATCGACTACGGGGGGCTTCTCTCAGACTGGCTAGAGAAAGCCATCAATTTTGGCGTCCGCGTCCTAATCGCGGTGCTTATATTTTATGTAGGACGCCTTATCGTCAAGTGGCTACTTCGGGTGGCAGATCGTGCCATGGAACGCCGTAAACTAGAAGCTGCCGTACGTGGGTTCTTGCATTCTATTCTCAAGGTAATCCTACTCATTGCCGTAGTAGTTGCCGCCATTAATGCCCTAGGGGTAGCCCCCGTATCATTTGCCGCTCTTATGGCTGCTGCCGGAGTTACTATCGGGGCTTCGCTCAGTGGGCAACTGCAAAATCTGGCCGGTGGCGTTATCATATTGATTACGCACCCCTTCCGGGTAGGCGACTACATCTCTACGGGTACAGTAGAAGGGATTGTAAGCCGTGTCGCCATCTTCTTTACCACTCTTACCACGGTGGACAATAAGTCGATCTATATCCCCAATGCCAAAATCACAAGTGACGCCCTCATCAATTACAGCGAAATGAAATTGAGACGCTGCGAATGGGTGGTGAATGTAGAGTATAACACCGACTACGAACGAGTACGCGCACTCCTAGAACAAATTGCCATTAACGAAAGACGCATCCTACCCGAGCCGGCCCATCAGGTAGCTCTTAGCAAACTGAGTGCCAGCTCCGTAGATATATTCTTACGAGGGTGGTGCCACACCGAAGAGTATTGGCAGTTGTATTGGGACATCAATCGGGAGATTTATACGGTCTTCAACCGAGAGGGCATTGGCTTTGCGTTCCCTCAGCTACGCGTCCATACATCTTGATCTTTCAAATCTTATTTAGTACCTTTGTCTAGTTATTTTTAGGGGGAATTATAGGGATGGATAGAGACAATCCAAATAGAGATGAGAGTCCAATCATGGGGGATTCTAATGAGGCTCCCTATGGAGAAACTAAGTCATCCCCCGAGAGAGCGACTCATTTTCGCGAAAGTTATTTTATAGAAGAGGACGAAGAAGAGGCTCCTGAGCAGTCTTTCTCTCGGGGAGAAGTAGCTCCGGAGGGAAAGGGGTCACAAGAGGAGGAGCCGATACTCTCCGCGCCGTCTACTCAAGAGAGCATCGGTGTAGACAGGTCTTCGTCTAAGCCCCAAGAGAAAGTCTCCTCAACCCCAGAAGAGGCACAATCCCACCCCTCATCCACACCCCAACAGAAGAAAAATTCTTCGCAAGGCTCCGTAGCAAGCAACATCGGACGCCTCCTCGGTCGCTCCCTCATGGGTTTCAAAGGCGATCGATTTGTAGCCATACTGACAGGTCCCTATCGCTTGGTCTTCGTCACTATATTGTTTAGTCTTATTTTTAATATCACGCTGCACTACATCCTCGCCGGTCAGCTCAAAGAGGAAGAACGGCTCCAAACCGAAATGGACGACTACACAAAGCGGCAGCAGTTTATCTCATCGGAGCTTACCCATGCCCTCACTCAAGAAGATCTTCTGGAGCGACTCCGACAGCAGGGCATGACGCTAGCGCCTGCAGACTCTGCCCCCTATATTATATACGTCCCAATCCCCAATGATCTAAGAGAGGAGTAATTTATCTCGATTACCATTGTTTATGGAACAGACTCACCCCAGCGGCAAAGAAAGCACATCTAAGGCCAAACGAGAGCCACGTTCTGTGCAAGAACGGCGGGAGCATCATGCTCAAGAGAAGCGCAAACGCTCCATCATGCGTATTTGGCACACCCTCTTTGTGGTCTTTTCTCTGTTTTCTCTCTTTGCGATCGTTATCAGCGCCACAAAGACGGGCTGTGTAGAGGGAGATAAGTGGGTCGCTCTTAGCAAAACCCTGGATGGGCCACGCGAGAAAAAGGAGATCGCACTACGAGGCAATATCTATGCCTCCACAGGAGAGCCTCTGCGTGTAACCGTTGCCTACTACAAGATTGATCTAGATTTAAAAGCTGAGGGGCTCAAGAATCTGTATGAGCAATGCGGCGAGCGAAGAGTACTCGACACCCTTGCCGATGCCGTGCTGCGTCACTTCCCCGATATAAAGGCAAAAAAATCGCACAATCAGCTCGTTAACGAATGGAGCCAGAAGATACATAAGACCAAAAACAGTAAGGCTCACCCTATCGTAGACCCCATTGGTCGCCTTATCACCTACTACGAGTACAATGCGTTTTTTACCGATTCGCTTGTAATGTACCGCTACGACAGGAGAGGGAATAAGAAGAGAAGTCCCTACTATCGAGGCTTCAAGTCTCAAAATCGTTACGTACGCGCCTGCCCTTACAACCACTTAGCCGATGCCACAATAGGCTCAATAAACAAAGAAACCGGGATAGGAAAAAGTGGGCTCGAAGCCTATTACGACGATGTGCTCTCGGGAGCTGACGGACGCTCTCAGGTAGCCTATGCCTCACGCAAGGGCACTCGTATCATTACCACAGCCCCCATCCATGGCTGCGACATCTACACTACGATAGATCCGGAGCTACAGCGTGTGGCCACCAACTCCCTCCGCGAGGTACTAGAGACGAGCAATGCTCTCTACGGCACCGCCATCCTAATGGAGGCATCTACGGGAAGAATTGTTGCCATCAGCAACCTCAAACGACTAGCCAAAGACCCCGCCTACAAAGAGCGCGACAACTCGGCTTGCATCGACTTTGTAGAGCCCGGGAGTACCATCAAGCCGGTAAGCATGATGATTGCCTTAGACAGAGGCATCGTCACTCCGGAGCAAATGGTAGACGTTGGGAACGGTGTTTGGGAATATGGAAAGAGGTTCGTTCGCGACCACAATGCCAATAGAGGAGGGTATGGAACCATTAGTTACGAAGAGGTGATGAAGTACTCTTCTAATGTGGGTATCGCCAAAATGATTGTGGGCGGCTTCCACGACTCTCCCAACGACTTCCGCAAAGCCTTCTTAGACCTTGGGTTCGACGAACTTTGCTGCCAAGAGATCCCCGGAGCACAAAAGAGTGGAATCAAACCGGTAGACACGTGGGACGCAACCACCTTGGCGTGGCTCTCCTTTGGCTACGTGTCGCGCCATCCACCCATCAACATACTATCATTCTACAACGCCATCGCCAACGGGGGGAAAATGCTTAACCCCTATTTGGTCGATCGTATCGTGGATAAATCGGGAAGAGTAATTTATTCTGCTCAACCCAAAGTGCTGCGCGACTCCATTTGTAGCGACAGAACTATCGAGCAACTACGCCACATGCTCCGCGGTGTAGTCGTAGATGGGACGGGTAAGGCGGTCAATTCTCCTCTTGTCTCCATTAGTGGCAAGACAGGTACAGCCCAAACCCTTAATCCTAAAACACGAACCTACGAGCACTGTGGGCACTATGTTTCTTTTTGTGGATACTTCCCTAGCGACAACCCTCGCTACTCCGTGATATCGACCGTCATGCTGCCTCCCGGAGCGGTCTACTCGGCAGGGCAGCAACCCGGAGCGGTAGTTCGTGCCATTGCCGAGGCGGTAGCCAGTCGTGGGACAGCCCGCAGCGTAACCGAAATGGTACCGAAGCAGGATAAACTCAAGGGGGTACATATCACCTCCGGCAGACTAGGTGCCATCTCCAAATTTGCGGCACAAGAGAAAGCCGACTTAGAGATAGACAAGAAGATACAACACGAGACTCCGGTTTCGGTAGAAGAGATCTCCGAAGGGAAATGGAGGGTACGCGCTCATACAGATGTGCCCAAGAATGTTATGCCCAACCTCATAGGATTCTCGGTTAGCGAGGCTCTATATCAACTCCAAATCCGCGGTGCAAAGGTGCGACTAATGGGACAAGGGCACGTCATCGCTCAGTCTCGCGCTTATGGGATGCCCCTCCAAAAAGGCGATGTCATCGTACTCACCTTGGGGTATCGCGCAGCTGCTCAGCCAAAGCCTGCGATCTCGGAGACTAAGGAGGAAACGCCACAAAAACGTTAGAACAAGTCCTCTTAGGTTGTTGTGCCCAAAGGATGATCTTTGCTAAATTATTCCCTCATGAATTCTGATCAACCCCTCAATACTTCCCTACAACCGGCGTCTCTATCCCGAGAGATGCTGCTCGAAGCCGTTGCTTCTTGGCACCTGCCCCAACAGGATTTTGAGGCAGGGACTTCCCCCTCTGTAGAGCATATTACCAACGACTCTCGCAAGGTAACCTCGGGCAGTCTCTTTGTTGCCATCCCGGGCGCAGAGCTGGATGGCTGGCAATTTGTACCCAAAGCTCTAACGGCAGGAGCCAAATACATTGTAGGGGAGCACGTGCTCTCGCAAGAAGAGAAGGCGCTATTTGAGCAGGTAGATGCCTCGTATATTGCAGTTTCTTCGGCACACGAAGCTCTCGCCGCCCTAGCTCAAGCCCTATGGCACTACCCGAGCAAACATCTACGTTTAGTGGGGGTGACAGGAACCAATGGCAAGACCTCCACTGCCACTATGCTCCATCGACTTTTTGAGCGACTCGGCTACAAATCGGGATTGATCGGCACAGTCGAAAATCGAATAGGCAACGAAATTATCCCAGCTACGCACACAACCCCCGATCCGATAGCCCTAGCCCAGTTGCTCTATCGGATGCAACAGGCTGGGTGTAGCCATGTCTTTATGGAGGTTTCGTCCCACGCGGCGCATCAGCGACGCATAGGTTCGCTGGAGTTTGTGGGTGGATTGTTCACCAATCTCACTCGCGATCATCTTGATTATCACGGCACCATGCAGGAGTATATACGTGCGAAGAAAATGTTTTTCGACCAACTCTCGCCCAACGCTTTTGCTCTTGTGAATGCGGACGACCGCAACGGCTCTGTAATGTTGCAGAACACCTCCGCCAAGAAGTACACCTACGGACTCAAGAGTTTTGCCGACTTCAAAGCCAAAGTAGTGGAGGGAGACTTCCGAGGCACTGAGCTGCTCCTCAATGACCGCTCCGTATGGATTCCCCTTGTAGGGGCGTTTAATGCCTACAACATCACCTTAGTGTATGCCGCTGCCCGGCTCCTATTGCCGGATCTCGAGCAAGACGTTTTGCTCCAAGCCCTCAGCACGATTGAAACGGCAGAAGGGCGATTTGAGGTCATCTCCGAGGGGGGGAGAATCGGTATTGTAGACTACGCTCACACCCCCGATGCCCTTATCAAAGTCTTAGAAACCATCCGTCCTTTAGTACCTCAGGGGGGGCGAGTGATCACCGTAGTAGGAGCCGGAGGGAATCGGGACCGAGGGAAACGCCCCATCATGGCTCAGGAGGCATTCCGCAGGAGTGACCTACTTATCCTTACAAGCGATAACCCCAGAGACGAAGACCCTCAAGCCATCATCAACGAAATGATGGCAGGATTAACCCCCGAAGAACAGGCTCAATGCCTTACCAATGTGGATAGGCGTAGTGCCATTGCCACCGCTTGCCGTCTTGCCACCCCTCGCGATGTAATACTCGTTGCCGGCAAAGGGCACGAAACATATCAAGAGATCCATGGGGTACGCCATCACTTCGACGACCGCGAAGAGCTACGCCTAGCCCTCCGCAACACCCCTCTCCAAGCAAATTAAATACAGCCTCTATTCATATGATTTACTACCTAGCAGATTTAATGCAAGATTGGCAACTCTCAGGAGCGCGCCTACTCCATTATGTCTCCTTTCGAGCCGTACTCGCCTTCGTTTTTTCGCTCCTTATTGCCACTCTTGTAGGGAGCAAGATTATCGACAAATTGCGTCAGAAACAAATTGGAGAGACGATCCGAGAGCTAGGTTTGGAGGGGGAGCAATCCAAAAAAAACACGCCCACCATGGGGGGAATTATCATAATTATCTCAATACTTATACCTGCCCTCCTATTTGCTCGCCTCGATAATATCTACATTATCTTGATGCTTATCACCACGGTGATGATGGGGCTTCTCGGCTTTATCGACGACTATATCAAAGTATTTAAGCACAACAAAAAAGGACTATCGGGCAAGTACAAACTAGTTTGGCAGGCTCTCTTCGGTCTCGTTTTGGGGCTTGTACTCTACCTTAGCCCCGAGACTTCGATCCGCGAGAATAGAGAGGTACGACACGAAGGCAAGATCACTAATGTGACCTATTCCAACGTAGAAACCAAAAGCACCAAGACCACCATCCCCTTTGTCAAGAACAATAACTTCGACTATGCGGACCTCCTCCCCGTCAAGGCTGAGCACAAAGAGGTTGTCGGATGGATTCTATTTATCGTAGTTGCTACCCTCATCGTGACCTTTATCAGCAACTGCGTTAATCTTACAGATGGATTGGATGGACTGGCGGCAGGCTCCTCGGCGCCGGTCGGAGTTGTGCTCCTTATTTTTGCCTATGTATCCAGCCATATCAACATGGCTAGCTACCTCAATATCATGTATATACCAGGGGCGGAAGAGCTTGTTATCTTTGCGGCAACCTTTGTTGGTGCCACCATTGGCTTCCTTTGGTACAACGCCAATCCCGCACAGGTCTTCATGGGCGATACGGGGAGCCTCACGTTGGGTGGAATCATTGCGGTTTTTGCCATTTTGGTGCGCAAAGAACTCCTCTTGCCTATCCTATGCGGATTGTTCGTTGTAGAGGGACTTTCTGTAATGATCCAGACGGCCTACTACAAGCACACAAAGCACAAGGCAGGAGGGCCTGTACGTATCTTTAGGATGGCTCCGCTGCACCATCACTTCCAAAAAGCGGTGCAAAATGTCGATACAAGAGTGCTTATTGATGTACCCAAAAAGCTCGTGAAGGAGAATAAGTTGGTTGTTCGATTTTGGATTATAGCCCTGCTACTTGCCGCTTTCTCTCTGGCGACACTCAAGATGCGCTAAGCTCGGATACTACAATCTTAGCCTTCTAGGCTTTTTCATTGCTACCACACGCCCTTATCTCCTAGTCAATGGGGATAGAGGGCGTTGCTCTACCATTCAATGGGCTGTTGCCCACGACGGCGGAGATATTCGTTGGCTTTACTAAAATGGCGACAGCCTAAGAAGCCACGATGTGCCGAAAGCGGAGAGGGATGAGGAGCCTCTAGTACAAAGTGTTTTCCTTGGGGTATCATGGCTGCCTTACGTCGTGCGGAGCTACCCCAGAGCATGAAGACAAGCCCCTCGCGCTGCTTAGCAAGAGCCTCTATAGCCGCATCGGTAAAAGTCTCCCAGCCCCGCCCTTGATGCGAAGCAGCCTTGTGCGCCTCCACCGTAAGCGTGGCATTGAGAAGCAATACCCCCTGCTCTACCCAAGGCATTAGATGCCCCCCCTGTATGATGGAGGGATGCCCCAAGTCACTTGCAATCTCTTGCAGAATATTGCGTAGACTAGGAGGCGGAGTAATCCCCTCGGGGACAGAAAATGCCAGCCCCTCGGCTTGCCCGGGTTCATGGTAGGGATCCTGCCCCAAAATCACAACACGCACCCGATCGAAAGGGCAACAATCAAAGGCTCTAAAGATCTGTGCTGCGGGGGGATAGGCCGCACCTTGCCGGTATTGCTTGCGCACAAAATCGGTCAAAGTCTCGAAGTAAAACTTATCAAACTCAGGGGCAAGCACCTTTTTCCAGCCCTCTTCAATACGTACATTCATAGGGTTCTTCCTTTTCTCCGGCTACTAAAAAAGAAGCAGCACCCATCCCACACCAAAGGGAGATGAGTGCTGCAAAGATTGAGGGGGAGAGCAGTCTCTCTCCTTAGTTTACCTTATGCCTCTTCGGCAGGTTCTTCACTTGTTCCATGGAAGAGCTTCTCAAACTCTTCGGAAGTAACCTCTTTCTTTTCGAGAGTTACCTTGCTTTGAGCATCAAGAGCCACAAGACGGATCGTTGCATTTAGCTCAGTCTCGGCACGCTTGTTTTCGTCTTCGAGGTGAGACTTTACAAGTGTTTCAAAAATAGAATCGGGGAGACTGCTATAACCATAAGCGGCCATTTGCTGACGAATCTCACCAAGAGCTTCTTGACGGATTATCTCGTCTGTAACCTCTACGCCTTGTGCCTTTGCCATCTGGCGGAGGGCTGTTGTGAAGAAGACGTAGTCTATGATGGACTGGAAACTCTCCTCTGTAAGCTCTTCGTTATTCTTCTTCTGAATGTTGGCAACGAAAGGACGGAAAGTTTCCTTATCAAACTCGGGAGTGCCGATATTTGCCTTTACATATTCAATCAGCTTATTGGCAAAAAGGTTGTTAGAACCAGAAGCATACTCCATCTCGCGACGCTTTGCCAACTCAGCACGGTAGGCAGCTTCGTCTTTGATTGTTGTCTCTTCGCCAAAGGCCTTCTTATAGAGTTCTTCGCCGAGTTCAGCCTCTACAAAGTGATTAATCTTCTCTACTTCGAAGTTAAAGTCCCCCTTGTGATCTTCTACTTCTTCGGGTTTGATGCCCAAGAGATTGCTGGTGATAGCATCCGTCTCTCCGTCTGCCTTGTAGGGATTGAAGCGCACCACAGAGTGGAGGGCCACATCTTTGAACTTTGCCTTTTCGGCCTCATCCTTGAAGCTCTTGGGCAGAAGGAGGCAGTTTTCTTTACGAAGACCGTTTTCTTTAGGATTCCCCTCTTCGTCCAGCTCTACGAGTAGGCCATAGAGAGAGTCGTCCTCTCCCATTACCTCAGCTTGTTGCATGCTACCATAGGCTCTACGCATGTAGTTGTCTGCCTCATCAATATCTTTTTCTCCCACTTTTACGGTGTAATAGGGAAGTTTCACGTCCGAAGAGAGAGGTATATTGAAGTCGGGAGTAAGGGCAAGATGGAAAGAAAAAGTAAAGTCCGACCCCTTCTCTAGATCTTGATCATTGGGTTGAATCATGGGTTGACCGAGGAACTCCACATTATTTTCTCGGAGGGTTTCAAAGAGCTTGTCGCCCACCATTTTGTTGATTTCTTCGATCTTTACAGAAGCTCCGTACTTCTTTGTTACGATACCTTGGGGTACCATGCCCTTGCGGAATCCGGGCATATCCATACGCTGACGGATGTTACGGAGTTGTTCTTTCACTGCCTTTTCGTAGTCGGCAGCTTCGATAGAGACGGTTACGATGCCTCTGCGAGGAGCTTCTGTGGTAAACGTACTGTTCATTTGTATCTCTTGTCTATTTCTATTTCACTTATACAATCTATGACCACGCAAAAGTAGCACAAATCCCGCTATCGGGCAAATCTTAGCCCAACCCCTCCCCAACGTATACAGGAGGAAATGGGATTTTACTTGAGAGCAAAAACCAACAAAAATGGCGGACAACAATCCCTCTCGGATAAAATGTTACGAAGAATCCACTCAATTGGAGGCATTACTTCTACCCGAATCCAGCGGAAGAAGTTGCTGCCCCCTTGGGCATAAAGCCGGGGCGATGGCACAGGTCTCACACTTGACGGCGTAGAGGTGCTTTGCACAGCGGATTGGTAGAGGGAACCCGAGTACGCACTCTTTTTCACCTAAAAGGGGAGGACGAAAAAATGGCTGCCTAGATTCTTACTTTTTCTTGGGTAGAAAGTACTCTCTTTTCTGCCTAAAACTTTTTTATTTTTCAGCCAAGAATGGAGACACATTCTGGGCAAGAACGGAAAATTTTTCACCCAGAGAATTTCGAGCCTCTCTCCCTTAGGGAGATTTACCCCTAGCTGAGAGGGGGGGTGCAACTCTTCTAGACAGCACCACGCCACAAGGGCAAGTCAATACCCATCCACACGACGCAACTCCCCACAGAAGCAGGTGAAAGGCGATGTTTATCCACCCAAAGTGACTACTTTTGTGGGAGGCAACACCCATACGGCGAGGGCTCTCTTCTCCATGCAAGGGTGAGTGCGAATAGAATCAACGAGTTAGTCAGTAGTCTACAGAAATATGGGTATAAAAATAGCAATTGTAGGAGCCTCGGGAGCAGTAGGCGGGGAGTTCATGCGCCTTATTGAGCAGTGCAACTTTCCGGCAGCAGAGATCCGTCTTTTTGGCTCCTCTCGCAGTGCAGGCAAAGAGTACAAGGTAGCAGGGCAGCTATGCAAGGTAGAAGAATTGCAAGACAACGATGCATTCCGCGGTGTGGATATAGCCTTCGTCTCCGCAGGAGGAGACACATCTCGTAAGTATGCCGAGGTAATTACGCGCCACGGAGCACTGATGATCGACAATTCGAGTGCCTTTCGGATGGCAGAAGATGTACCTCTCGTTGTACCTGAGGTAAACCCAACCGACGCCCTCGTTACTCCTAGAAATATCATTGCCAACCCCAATTGTTCTACGATACAAATGGTGGTGGCTCTACATGCCCTCAATAAGATAACCCCTCTGCGGCAGGTGCATGTGGCGACTTACCAAGCAGCCAGTGGAGCCGGTAACCTAGCTATGGAAGAGCTACGCCAGCAGGTACGAGACGAAGCCGAAAACAGACCTCTTGAGGTTAATAAATTTGCCCATCAACTCCTGTACAACGTGATTCCCCATATTGATGTTTTTGCCGATGACGACTACACCAAAGAGGAGCTCAAAATGTACCACGAGACGCAAAAAATCCTCCATAGTTCAATAGCCGTGAGTGCAACGTGTGTGCGAGTTCCGGTACTGAGAGCACACAGCGAGGCAATATGGGTAGAGGGCGAACGCGCGATAACTCCCGAGGAGGCGCGCCGTGCTTTTGAGGCACAAGAGGGCATCGTTGTTGTGGACGATCCCAAACAACTCCGCTATCCGATGCCCCTTTTGGCCGCGGATCAAGACCCCGTGTATGTAGGGCGTATCCGACAAGACATTGCACACCCCGGGGGCATCACCTTCTGGTGCGTTGCCGACCAAATCCGCAAAGGGGCGGCTCTCAATGCCGTGCAAATTGCCGAATGGCTTATCGCCCATGGCAGGTTTGCCAAGTAACCCATTCCCCCACTTGTGATGAAACAATCTCAAACCGCTCTCACGCCGGAGGTACTCGAATTTGCCACAGTAGCCGTCCCCTTTTGCACCCTCTTGCACGATGCCGCACAGATGGCTCCGGCTGAGCTTACCAATAAGTTGCTGAGGATACTCCCCCTCCTCTATATCAAGACCTTGCCCCTGCTCCAATCGGGAGGAGACGATGCTACGCTCTTCGACAAGGAGGAGGAGTATTTTCTCCCGGAGTACGTAAGCGAGACGGAGTACACCCTCGTAGAGCGAGGTTTGGAGCAGCAATTTGGGCGAGGCGACCTCTTCCTTGAAGCATTATCGCCCGAGATGCAGTATAGCGACCGCCCTCTTACGGCACGCCTCTCGGAGACGCTTACGGATATTTATCAACCTATCGGCAACTTTGTTGGGCTTCTTCGCGACGAAGTCTTCGACCTCATCCCTCTAGCTCTCTACGAGCTTTCTGAGCAATTTGGCACCTATTGGGGCGATCGCATCTTGGCTGCCCTACGTGCCCTGCATCACCTAAAGTTTACCGAGAGTCTTGAGCCTGACGAAGAGACCCCACTAGAGCCTACAACAGAGGATTTTTAACGAAAAGAAAATGGAATCCCTACAGGAGCATATTACAAAAGAGGAGATCGCCACCCTCTCTCATACCGCGTTTTTCCCGGGACAAATACACCTCGTGGAGACGGCAGAAGAGGCAGAAGCAATCTTCGACCAGCTAGAACGGCAGTCCGTTGTGGGCTTTGACACCGAGTCTAAACCCTGTTTCACCCGAGGCGAAACCGCAGAAGTAGCTTTGATACAGATCTCTACGTTGGAGGATGCTTACCTTATCCGTGTAAATAAAACAGACTTTACGCCCCGCCTCAAAGCCTTTCTTGCCAACCCCAATATCTTGAAAGTTGGGCTAAGTTTGCGCGACGACTACAAGGTAATGCGCCGCCGTGCAGAGGTGCAGCCCGAGGGGTTCATCGAGCTACAGAGCCTATGCCCTGCCTATGGTATACGTGATGCCGGATTGCAAAATATCTACGCCATCATCTTTGGGGAGCGCATTAGCAAATCTCAGAGAGTGACCAACTGGGAGAGCCCGACCCTCTCCTTCAAACAGCAACTATATGCCGCCCTCGACGCCTATGCCTGCCTGCGTATTTACAACGCCCTGATGGAGCGTCCCATTCCACACCCCTCCCGTTTTGCCTTGCTTTATGTACCGGGGGGTGCAAAAGCTAACTAAAATGGCTATCTTTGTCCTCAAACAAAAGGCGTACAAACAGAGAATTCTATAAATACAATACTATTAATAAGCGTACTCGAACATGAATCCCGACTCTAAATTCCGCCTAGAGAGCGACCTTTTGGGCGAACGCCAAATCCCCGCAGATAAGCTCTACGGAGTGCAGACACTGCGCGGTATCGAAAACTTTCAGATCAGTCGTTTCCGTCTAGATCAGTATCCCCTTTTTATCAATGGGCTAGCCTACACAAAGTGGGGGGCTGCTATTGCCAATCATGCCCACGGCTTGCTCACCGATGAGCAATACAACGCCATCGTAGCCACCTGCAAAGAAATCCTCGAAGGCAAGCACCACGATCAATTCCCTGTGGATATGATCCAAGGTGGTGCCGGCACTACCACCAATATGAATGCCAATGAGGTGATCTGCAACCGCGCCCTACAAATCATGGGGCACGAGGCCGGAGAATACAAATATCTACAGCCCAACGATCATGTCAATTGCAGCCAATCGACCAACGATGCTTACCCAACGGCTATCCACCTTGGGCTCTATGCAACGCACCTTGCTCTGCGTCCTCACCTCGAAGAACTGATCGCATCACTGCGCAAAAAGAGTGCAGAGTTTGCCCATATCCTTAAGATGGGTCGTACCCAACTTGAGGATGCCGTGCCCATGTCTCTAGGGCAAACATTCGGCGGTTTTGCCGCTATCCTAGAAGAAGAATTGGCATACCTCGATTTTGCGGCTAAGCAATTCCTCACCATCAATATGGGGGCAACGGCTATCGGTACAGGTATCTGCTCCGAACCGGGGTATGCAGAAGCTTGCATCAAGGCTACGGCAGATATCACAGGCTGGGATATCAAATTGACAGAAGACCTTGTAGGAGCAACGAGCGACACCTCGGTAATGATTGGTTACTCTAGTGCCCTCAAGCGCATCGCTGTAAAACTCAATAAGATTGGCAACGACATTCGTCTCCTTGCCTCGGGTCCTCGCTGCGGTCTACACGAAATCAACGTACCCGCCATGCAGCCCGGCTCTTCGATCATGCCAGGTAAGGTTAACCCCGTGATCCCCGAAGTGCTCAGCCAAGTTTGCTACAAGGTGATCGGTAATGACCTCACGGTGACCATGGCCGGCGACGCTGCCCAAATGGAGCTTAACGCAATGGAGCCTGTGATGGCACAATGCTGCTTCGAAAGCTGCGACCTCCTCATGAACGGAATGGACACCTTCCGCACCCTTTGCGTTGATGGCATCACCGCAAATGAAGATGTTTGCCGCGATTATATCCGCAACAGCATCGGCATTGTAACAGCTCTTAACCCCGTAATTGGGTATAAGAACTCAACCAAGATTGCCAAGGAAGCTATGGAGACAGGCCGTGGCGTTTACGACCTCGTACTCGAGCATGGCATCCTATCGAAGGAAGACCTTGACACCATCTTGAGTCCCGAAAATATGATCAAACCCGTAAATCTTCAGCACATCAAACCGCTGAAGTAATACTCAAAGGCACTTGAAGAGGGGCGGAGCGTTTCGAATGCTCAACGCCTCTCTTCTTGGCTTTTTAGACGACTGCTCAAGTCCCTCAGCCCCCACCTTTCACCACACACTCCGCTCGCAGAGTTGCAGAACAGAAGAGCAGGGACTTTGCCTTATCTAGCCAACTATCCTCCTCCAAACGACGACATCCATGAAAACGAAAACACTTCTATTTGTTCTATTATTCGTTTCGTTCACATGCCTTTCTTGTGGCAAAAAAAACTCATCGCAAGAAGAAAAAGACACAAATGAGACGACAAAGTCAGACACCATCAAGCTCACCTTCCCTAGTGTAGACGGTGATATCCCCTACGAAGTATTCCTAGAGGATGGGAGAGTTTCCCTACACTTACCCATAGCACTGCGCCAAGAGCTTAGTCTCGGGAGCTCGCTATACCTCCCCGAAGACGTGGCAAATCCCGTAGGCAAAGACCTATTCGAAGTAACTCGCCTTGCAGGCTCCTGCGTCAATATCTTTGTTGGTGACATCGGTCAAGACGTAAATCCTATGCTCTGTATGCTGCTAAGTGATGGGCGAGTACAGCTACTCAATATCTTCCAAGCGGTGTTATACAAAGATTTTAATGCCAGTGCCCCTATCAAACAGCTCCAGAATATAAAAAGCTTTGAGTCTAAAGTGGTGGACAACACCTACGTAACCATTTTTGCCAAAGACGCTTCGGGCAAAGAGTTTGAGATCCTCCCCTTTATGGTAAAGCACGAATTGCGCTACCCCATACTAAACGAAGTGGGCAATCCTCCTCTCGTAATCGTGCTCAGCTCGGACTACAAAATCCAAATCTTGATGGATCGTTATGAAGGTACTTGGGGACAAGTCTATCAAGGCACTTTCGAGGGCCCCGATTGGCTTGACGAGGGACAGAAAGGCAATTACACCTTCGACTTATTCTATCTCGAACGTGAAGATGGGCAAGGGGCAAAGGCATTTGATATCAAAGAGACGGGCAACTTCACCCTCACCCGTAGGGAAGGGATAGGCAATCCTGTTGAGCTAACCTCATCCAAAATTGCAGAAATATGCGACGTAGACGCAACACAGATATATAAATAAAACAGATAGTATGAGACTCGTAAACAGCGTTGTAATCACCGCCCTTTTGGGGCTTTTTATCCTACCCGCCTGCGGTAGCAACCACTCAGATAAGCAAAAAGACTCTGCCAATGCAGAGCAATCTTCTACTTCTGGCAAAGAGGAAGTCCAACAGTGCCCCTTAGCTCTTATGCTCATTGAGGAGGATATTGCATTCGAAGCCATTCTCAGAGACGGTAAGGCTTGGCTGCGCTTCCCCAAATCTCTCCGCGAGAAGATCTGGGAATTCTATCCTATCCAAGACATCCCCCTCGCTCCTTTCTACTACGCTGCCAACGACGAGTACGAGGTCTCGGGGCTTACAGAAGAGTGCTCTAAGATTGTGTTTATCAATAAAGGTCAGCACTGGGATAACCCGATGCTTTACTTCATCCAAAAAGATGGGACAGTAAAGGTGCTTTCGTTTTTGCGTGCAATTTGGTTCAACGACTTCGAGGCTCTCCGGCACCCAGCCCCCAAAGGCGAGGTTGTAAATGTGATAAGTCGCGACGAAGAAGAGAGCAATTATCGATCCGTTTTTGCCATATTAAAGGATGGAACAGAGGTAGAACTAGACTCTTCCTACTTTATAACGACTCTTTCCGAAGACGGGAAAAACTCAGATGGATCGCCCAAAAGCGCACTCGTAGGCACGGACGACTTCCGCATCTTCTTCGTGACAAAGAACAAAAACGGGTTATGGCAAGAGGCTCTTGCGGGTAGCTTCGTTGCTGATACTGAGAGCCAAGAAGCCGAAGATGTACTAAGCTATCACTTCACACAGCGCAAGACCTACAGCTCCAATGCTATAAAGGAGGCTCCAATTGACATGCGTGGCACCATGCTAGGTAAGTGGAATGATGTGATTTATACCGCCACCTCCAAAGGCAATACACCTCCCTTTGAGCGCCCCATCCGCTACCGAATGGAGTTCTAAACAGGCAACTCTCGAGCAATAATTCAACCATAATAGCTATTTGATGAAACGACTTTTTCTGATCACCGCTGCCCTCGTGGCAAGCCTTTTTACACTACAAGCCCAAACGTGGGTACGCTTTGGTACCGACAACACCTCCTCAGGATTACCTAGCGATGAGGTCTACGATTTGGAGTTCGACGGGCAAGGCACCCTATGGGCTGCCACCAACAAGGGGGTTGCTCTCCTAAAGGGAGGAGTTTGGACAATGCTCCAAGGGATGCAGGCTCTGGAGGGAAAGGCTGCAAACCAACTCTTCCTAGACAAGAACAAAAACATGTGGCTCGCAGCCAACGAAGAGGGGCTTGCCATGCGTTCTCCACAGGGAGAATGGACCTTCTATACCACGGAGAGCGGTGACCTAGAGGGAGGCTTCACTCAAGATATTCTAGAGGACGAGAAGGGCGGCTATTGGGTAGCCGATGGAGCTACGCTCACCTACATAAAGGGAGCAGAGCGCACCCATTATCACCCCGCATCCAACCCTTTTACCACCTTCACTACCCTCGCAATAGACAAAGCCGGCAAGGTGTGGGCTGGTTGCGAGAGCGGTGTTTACTACTTCGAAGGCACGGAGTGGAAAGTTCTAGAGGAATCTAATACGTTTGGATCTATCCAAGACATTACAACGCGCGAAGGGGACGTTTGGATTGCTTCTCAGAACGGACTACAACACTTCGATGGCACACGATGGAGCACCCAAACAACCGAAAATGGGTTGCCCGACAACTTCCTTACCACGGTAATGTTTGATGCAAAGGGGAGACTTTGGGTCGGTACTGATGGCTTTGGAGTATGCCACCAAGAAGGAGGAAAATGGCTACTCATCGGAGAGAACGAAGGCCTACATGCCAAAGATATCTTCGATATAACGTTTTCTTCTGAGGGCAAGGCTCATCTTGCAACCCACAAGACAGGGGTAGCTTACCAGACAGAAAGCAATACATGGGCACTCTACTCGGGCGATGGACTTGTGGGCAATGTCTGCAAAGATATAGTACTCTCCAATGGAGGGAACTTCTGGGTGGCAACCACCTCAGGCATAAGCCACTACGATGCTACCGGTAAGAAGTGGAAAAGCTTTACCCAAGCGAATGGAGGCCTGATTGGCTTGAATACTCGTCGTCTTTATCTTGATGCAAAGGAGCAACTCTGGGCTGCGTTCTACGATGGGGGTGTCTCTGTTTACAATCCTACTATGGAGATGTGGACCAACCACGGCGTAGGAGAAGGCAAACTACCGGTAGGTACCGTTACCGATGTATGGGTAGATGCCGAAGGAATAGCATGGGTCACCACCTTCTCCGGAGGGCTTGCCAAATATGCAAACAATAAGTGGGAAACGATAAAGCAGGAGCAAGGATTGCCTACCAACTCGCTCTTGGGTATAACCCCCGGAGCCGACGGATCGCTTTGGCTCTCCTCAGTAGCCGGAGCCATTCAGTACAAGGGGGGAAAATTCACTGCCCTCACAAAGAGTGAGCATAAGCTCCCCGATGATAACGTTCGCAACATCCTTTTCGCCTCCGACGGCTCCATGTATATCTGCACGAATACGGGGCTACAGGTACGTAACCTAACTACCAACGAATATACCAACTACGGTGCCTCCAACGGTTTTATCTCTGGCTATGTCAATCATGTTGCCTTTGATGCAAAAGGCAATCGCTGGATCTCTTGCTGGACAGAAGGATTTTATTTGATGACCAAAGAGGGTGTCTTTTACAAAATTGGGACTACAGAAGGCTTCACGCCCACGGATGTATATATGGCTCGTTTTAATGAGAAAGGCGAGCTCTACGTCTGCACCAATGATGGTATTTTCATCCTCAAAAATCCGGACTCTTTGGTGCAAAAGCTGACCTCTACGGCGGCTACTCTTCCCTCTCATTCGCTTATTGTTGCACCCAACCCCGCCTCGAGCTATACCGAGTTGCAAGGTGCCAATGCCTCGGAAGAAGTGCGCTTGACAACGCTTGATGGGGTGCTATTGCGCAAGATACAGTGCGATGCCCAAGGTTCTCTACGCATTGGATTAGAAGGGATAACGCCGGGTACTTATGTCCTCGTCGTGGGATCTAAAGCCTATCGTCTACTTGTAAGCGAATAAATTATCGCCTCAGGCTTCAACCTTAACAGGGTGAGGGTGGATCCATTCTACTCTCACCCTCGTTGTTTTAAGGGGAGAGAACTCGTGACTTCTCATTGTCAAGTACCGCCTCCCACCCCTATTATCTTGCGTGCTAAGGAGAGAATAACCTGCACATGACAGGGGATATTGCGCTAGTTTCTGCTACCTTTGTGGACAGAATAGCTTTGTCAAAATAAAATAAGAGATGAATCAATCAAACGACTTGAGCCCTATCAGAAAGGGTATTGTAGGTGTGCAATATCTTTTCGTAGCCTTTGGGGCAACAGTATTAGTCCCCTTATTGGTGGGGCTAGATCCCTCTACAGCCCTATTTTCGGCTGGTATCGGCACACTGCTTTTTCACCTTGTAACAAAAGGTAAAGTCCCCATCTTTTTGGGGAGTAGTTTTGCCTTTATTGCCCCCATTGTCAAGGCAACGGAGTTATACGGATTGGAGGGTGCTCTTTTCGGTTTGATAGGTGTATCGGCCGTCTACTTTGTGATGGCAGCATTGGTTCGCTGGCAGGGCACTAAGCTACTCAATAGGCTCTTCCCTCCCATCGTGATAGGGCCTGTAATCATGCTCATTGGGCTATCGCTCTCCCCGAGTGCCGTTAATATGGCATCGACCAATTGGTGGCTGGCTGCGGCATCGCTCGCGACGGCCATTATCGTAACGCTCTACACCCGCGGTCTTATCAAGCTTATCCCTATCTTTTGCGGCATTGTCGTAGGGTATATCTTAGCTCTCATATTCTTCCCCAGTGAGATAGATCTCACTAAAGTAGCGGCGGCAGATTGGTTCGCTCTTCCCAAGCTAATCTTCCCCTCCAAGATCTCTTGGGAGCCCATTCTCTTCATGATTCCGGTAGCTATTGCGCCGGTTATTGAGCATATCGGAGACGTGTACGTAGTTAATAGTGTTACGGGGAAAAACTTTGTCAAAGACCCGGGGCTACACCGCACCATGCTTGGGGATGGACTTGCCTGCCTCGTGGCAAGCGTGATCGGGGCGCCACCCGTTACCACGTATAGCGAGGTAACAGGAGCCATGTCTCTGACTAAAGTGAGCAACCCTTCTGTCTTCCGCATTGCTGCAGTTACGGGTATTGTCTTTTCTCTCGTGGGTAAAGTCAGTGCTCTTCTTAGCAGTATCCCACAAGCCGTACTAGGAGGAATTATGCTACTTCTCTTCGGGACCATTGCCGGAGCCGGTATCTCCAACCTCCTCAATAGCAAGGTAGACTTTGGTTCGTCTCGCAATATTGTCATCATTTCTGTGACGCTTACAACGGGGATTGGTGGTGCCATCATGCAATTTGGCAACTTCTCTCTCGCAGGGATTGGGCTCTCGGCTGTCATTGCTGTTGTCCTCAATCTTATCCTGCCTGAGCCTAAGAAATCAATCGAAACAACAAAAACAGAAAATAATAAGAAATGAAAAAATTACTACTCTTTATGGCAACGACAGTTGCCCTGTGTGCCGCACCTCGTCTTGCCAAGGCACAAACATTCAATTGCATTACGACTTCGGGCGCCATATTTACAGCAAAGATGCCCCTACTCGACCTCGTCTCACCACCACGGTAGAGATGTTCCGCCCTGACAGTTGGGGTAATACCTTCTTCTTCATCGATATGGATTACGGCGGGAGTGGCATACGCGGTGCTTATTGGGAGATTGCTCGTGAGTTTAAATTCTGGGAAGCCCCCTTTGCTATCCACGCTGAGTACAATGGCGGACTGACCAACAAATTTTCGTTCCACAGTGCCTTTCTCCTCGGGGGTACGTACGCACTCAATGATCCCGACTTCTCCTATGGGTTCACAATCACCCCCATGTATAAGTACATCCGCGGCAACAAGAATCCCCATTCGGCACAACTAACAGCTACGTGGTATTACCACTTTGCAAATAGGATTTGCTCTTTCAACGGCTTTATGGACCTCTGGTATGATGGCGACAGTAAGGCAAAAACGCCTGTTATATTCCTATCCGAACCCCAATTCTGGCTCAACCTAAACGAGATCCCGGGTATGAACGAAGAGTTCCGTCTGAGCGTAGGTACAGAGTGGGAGTTGAGCTACAATTTTGCAGGAAATCGCTTCTTCGTGATGCCGACCCTAGGTCTTAAGTGGACCTTCTAAGCGGTCGGATTCTTCGCTTTCCCCCTCTTTTTGCCCCTCTCCCCCGTACATCGGAGCGAGGAGATGCAGAAAGAGGGGTTTTCTTTTGCCTCACCCCAATTCTGCCCATCTTCTAGGTAGAATAAAGACCTCAAGAGAGAACACCCCGAATATAGGGTAAGAAATTTTCCGATTTAGGGCAGAAACGCCTTGTGGTTTTGGGTGGAAAATAAAAAAGAATAGCCCAAAACTTGCTATCGTTTTAGGCTATTTTCTGATGAAAAATTAGGGAAGAAAAAGAGCGCCCTTACTCTACTTCGCTTTTCCTTTTGTAGGGGCAGTCCCTTTTTGGGGCGCCAAGAGCCCCTTGTAACGAGAGGGATTACTCAGCACTTCACAAGCAGCTTTCACCTGCTTATCTCCTGGCATAATGAATCCGAAGTAGCCCTTTCTGTGGTAACGACGCAGCATGATCTGTGACTCAATGTACTCCTTAATATCTCGCTTAAATCGCGTACCATCCCTTTTGATATCCGGCTCAAGCACTTTGCGCAATGCTTCCAGTTCCTTAGCCGCATTCTCGGGTACCTGCTCGTAGTTTATCAGCTCCTGCATCTGATCAAGATACTTCAAACTACGGGGTTTGTAGGTAAATCCGTGGGTCGAGAGATAGGTGATAAAATCGTTGTACTCAGCATCCGTCAGATGGAACTGCTCGGGCGAGGCAAGAGTTTTGTGGGTTGCTTCGTAGCGCGTTATGTAGTCAAATACAAGGGTATCTACACTCATGTAGACGAGCATACTCGCCATGGTATCTGCTACAATCTTGAGGTCGGGCATGATACCTCCGGCATCGTACACGGTACGTCCGCCAAGAGTAGAAAAGGCGGCTCCCAGGCTGTCTTCTTCGGCAATCTGAGTGCGGTCGCCCAAGTGATTGTAGGCAATCTTTTGGATGCACCGCCCACTAGGGATATAGTAGCGAGCCGTAGTAAGTTTTAGCAGCCCCTCACCCGGGGTTTGTATTGTACTCTGCACAAGCCCCTTTCCGTAGCTTTTCTCTCCAATGATAACGGCTCTATCGCGGTCTTGCAGCGCACCGGCTACAATCTCAGAAGAGGAGGCACTCTCTTCGTTGATAAGCACAACCAACGGAAGATCTAGAGCAATGGGTGCGGATGTGGTGCGGTAGGTACTGTTGCTTGAGGCGTCACGCCCCTTCACACTTAGCACCTCCGTATCATGGGGAACAAAGAGACTTACGATCTCTATGGCGGACTGCAACACTCCCCCTCCGTTGCTACGCAGGTCAATCACAAGGCCTTTGAGGGGAGCCTTCTCCGTAAGAGAGGTAAGCGCCTCGCGGAAGTCCTTACCCGAGTCTTGGGTAAACTGCGAGAGCCTGATAATACCAATATCTCCTGCCAATCGCCCTGCATAAGCAACCGAATTGAGCGAAATCTTTTTTCGCATAAAGCGGAACTCTCGGGGAGCCGGCTCTCCGGCACGTTGCACCACGAGGTGAATCTCCGTACCCTCCTTGCCCCTTAGCGCATTGCTAACTTCGGGCGTAGTGGAGCGGGCGTAGCTCTTTCCATCAATCCTAAGTATACGGTCTCCGGGTTTGAGCCCTGCTCTCTCGGCCGGTTGCCCCTCGAAGGGTTCGTTTATGATCACGGTGCTATCGGGGCGTTGACTGATGATGGCTCCGATACCGGCATAGACACCGGTGGTTGCTTCACGAAAGGCCTGAGCATCCTTCGGAGTCATGTACTCAGTGTAGGGGTCAAGACGCGAGAGCATCGCATTCATCCCCAGAGCGTGAATAGTTGGCAGGTCTATCGTATCCACAAAATATCGCTGCACACTCGAGAGGATAGTACCCGTTGTTTGTAGGGCATCGAAGTAGATTTGCTTGTCGTTTCGAGACTGGGCATAACTAGAGAGTCCCCCCTCGGCAAAAAGACAAAAGGCGAGAAAGGGGAGGAGAATAAGTCGTTTCATAGACATATTTCGAAGGAGATTAGAAGTTTTCTTCAAGAGCCAGACGAAGCTCTTCTGTGGTTATATCTTGGTGTATCTCACCGCGATAGGCATAGGATATTTTGCCACGCTCTTCGCTTACGATAATCACCATGGCATCGGTTTCTTGAGAGAGCCCGAGGGCGGATCGGTGACGCAAGCCCAAGTCTTTATTCAGGTCGTCCACCCCCGATACGGGCAAGATACATCCTGCAGCACGGATACTGCCTTCGGCTATAATCACCGCTCCATCGTGCAGGGGGCTGTTTTTGAAAAAGATATTTTCGAGCAGTCGAGCATTGACCTCGGCGCGAAACATTTCGCCCGTATGGATGTAATTGGAGAGATCCATGGCGTGCTGAATGGCAATGAGGGCTCCTGTTTTCTTTTTGGCAAGGTTAAGGCACGCCAGAACCACCGGAGCAATATATTTTTTCTCCTCCACCTCGGCGGCGCGCGCCTCCTTATTGAACCAACGGCGTACGGCACGCCACCGGCGAGTAGAACCCATCCCCACAAGGAACTTTCGGATCTCGTCTTGGAAAATGATGATGAGCGTCAAGGCTCCTACACTCACAATTTTATCGAGGATAGCCCCCATGAGACGCATCTCCAGTATCTGAGAAACCAAAACCCAAATGGCCACAAAGGTAAACAGACCCACAAAGATCGCTTTGGAGCCGGAGCTTTTGAGAATGCGATAGGTGTAGTACAAAAAGACGGCAACAAGCAGCACATCTATGGCGTCTTTGAAGGAGAAGGTGAGCCAGAGTAGAGGCATGGGCATTGTCTTTAGGAGGGGATTATCTCTAGGGGAAACGCTAAGAGGGTCATAAGGAGAGGTAGGGACGCATCCGCTCTACAAGGCGAATCGCCTCCACAGCAGCACGCACATCATGCACGCGTAGGATGTCCGCCCCCCCTTGCAGTAGGGCTATGGTATGAAGTACGGTAGTGCCGTTAAGAGCCTCCGCAGCAGAGGATTCGAGTAACTGCCAGACCATGCGCTTACGAGAGACGCCTATAAGGATGGGCAGTTGCAGGGGCGCAAGGGCTTCTGCACAGCGTGCCAAAAGGCGGTAATTATCATCGGGGGACTTAGAGAAGCCGAAGCCGGGATCGAGGATAATATCCTTGGCTCCGAGTTGCCTGAGAGTGTCTACCTTGCGCACGAAGTAGTCGAGAACGGCCGTCTCCACATCGGGGAGGTAAGTCGCCTCGTGGTGCATCCCTTCAACGCGCCCCTCTAGATGCATCAGGATATAGGGCACACCCAAACGAGCTACTGTGGAAAACATCTTGTCGTCTTCGCTCCCTCCGGCAATATCGTTAATGAGGTTGGCTCCGTATTCCTCCACAGCCATGGCAGCTACATCGGCACGAAAAGTATCGACAGAGAGGGGGACGGTACTATACTCATCGCGCCAGAGCTTGAGGGCAGGACGCAGCCTATCCATCTCTTCCTGACTACTCGGCATGGTACACCCCGGGCGTGTGGAGCAGCCGCCTAGATCAATCATCGTCCCCCCTTCGCGCACAATCTCCTCAAAGCGAGCGCACAAAGCGTCCTCTCCCGAGACGCGGCTCCCCGAATAGAAGGAGTCGGGAGTTACATTAACGATACCCATTACTTGGGGCTGAGCGAGGGAGAATAATCGTCCCCCGAGGTTAAGGGTAGTCTGCTTCATTGGCTGTTACCTCCGGCAAAGAGGGTTGTATTCTTTATCCGAACCCAAAGGTAACAACTTTTTTGGGGAGGGGCGCGGAGGGGACAACCCCTCGATCATGCTAACAATCTGTATCTAACCATTTTAACACACATCCGCTCAAGTTCAAATTTTCGTGGGCACAAAAATATTTTTTTGTGCCCACGAAAATATTCTTTCTCCCGCACACAAACAATTTTCTCTCCGCGCGAAAATTTGAATGAGAGCCCTCACAAAACTCTCTCCCTCCTGTCGAGCTTATCACACGAGGGGAAGAAAAGAAAAAACGCCCCGCATCCCGACGGCCGAAGCCGAAGGGAGCAGGGGCAAAAAGGGGACAGGGCTCGCCCTAAAACGAGAGGCGGCAACCTAGGTAGAGCGTCCGAGGGAGGGTAGGCCCGTAGATATAGGCACTATCCCGACCGGCACCTTGGTCGTAATCCTTTTGGCGTGCGTCTAGGAAGTTATTGATACCGCTGTACAACTCAATCTCACTGTGGCGGAAAATATCGAAGTGGTAAGAGACTTTCGCACCCAACTCCACGAAGGTGGGCGTAGTCGTCAACTCGTCAATACGTACAATCCGGTCTTCAGGCGCAACGCCATGGCTCTTGAAGTGCTCGGTAAATATGCCGGCATCGTGCTTGGCCTCCCTATCGCTTTGGGCACTACCGGCTCCATACTCTATCGTATGGGGTGCAAGCATCGGCCCCGTTATAGTACCTGTGAAGGAGAAAGAAAGGGCATGAATCGGCTCATAGCCAAGGGTAAAATAACCGTATGCATTGGGCGTTCGCATCATCCGGCGGTCGGTCAATTTACGGTTCTGCACCTTCTTATCCGCGTCAATTATCGGCATTCCCGAGGCATCGAACTCGGTATACTCACCGTATTCCACGGCTTTGTCGTAGAGATTCTGAGTATAGGTAAAGCCTGCCTGCAACTGGAGGTTACGCCATGCTAGCTTGCCCTCCATATTGCATCCGTATACACGCGCTCCTTGACTATTGGTGCGCAAGAGGCGCATCACGCCATCGTTTTGCGAAGGTTGCTCCTCATTCACAAAGACGTCAATAATGCGATTGTAAAAGCCCTCTATAAGAAGATTGCCGCTAATTCCCTTCCAGCGGTGGTAGAGATCGGCACTCATATTGAAAGAATGGCTGGTTTCGGGTCTTAACCCCTCTCCATTGATTACCCTTTTGGCTTCACCCCCTACGATGCTCACGTGTAGGTCTTCGTCAAAAACTTGAGGAGCACGGAAGCCCTTAGCGTACGAGGCGCGCAGGTTAACCTCCTTAGTCGGGTTGTAACGCAGAGTAGCTCTCGGGCTTAAAATCGGCTTGCCCACAATCGAATGCTCATCGAGGCGTGTACCCAAGAGGATGGAGAGGTGCTGATTTTTCCATTCTACCTGAGCAAACTGACTCGCATTGTGCACATGCTGATGAATACCGGGGAATGCCGAGAGGAGTTTGCCACCTTCGAGGATGTCGTTTCCCTTGTCGTCTTTCCGTTGCTGCCACGAGCGGATGGGCATTTTGTCATCGAGGAAGTCATACACATACTCTGCACCCAACAGGATCTCAGCAGGCATAAAGAGCAGACGATCTGCACTATAATTGTACTGCACTCCTCCCATGTAGGTACGTCCGCGAGTAACTCCGTAATTATCGCCATACAGCTCTTTAGGTACGGGAGCTCCGAGTTTACCGAACTCCTTCCCTAGCTCATCCGCACGATCTGCGAGCCCCCCATAGTAACTATTACGGTCTACAGATTGCCCCGAGGCAAAAGCCTGAAAGTGGTGCTTGAGGTTGCGAGAGAAAAGGTCGTACTTAAGGTTCCCACTGTAGATACTGTGGCCGAGATGCTCCGAGACGGCAGCGACATGATCGGGCAAATCGAAATGATCTCCCCCTCGACGATCCTCTTGAATGGTATGAATGTCCGCCGATATTTTGCTGTAATCACTAGGCTTGAGGTAGAAATGAGCTCCCACGGTGCGCGCATTAAGTTTGCCAAGTTCGCTAAAGCCGTCGCCATTGGCATCCCAAGGCGTTCGGTAGCGAGCCTGACCATAGAGCATGGCTCCCATTCTATTGTCGGGGGAGACGAGGGAGGCATTCATACCAAGGTTATTGTCGGGGCTACTCATACCGGTAAACGATACGGACTCATTGATGGAAAAACTATTGCCATTAGGCTCCTTGGTAATAATATTGACCACACCGCCAATAGCCGAAGAGCCAAAAAGAGCCGAACCTCCACCGCGTACCACCTCCACGCGGTCTACCATGTTGGTGGGAATCTGCTCAATACCGTACACGCCGGCTAGGGCACTAAAGATAGGGCGACTATCGATAAGGATCTGCGAGTAACGTCCATCCAAACCATTGATACGCACCTGATTGAATCCGCAGTTTTGACAATTGTTCTCCACGCGCACCCCAGGCTGAAACACGAGACCTTGGAGAAGATTATTCGCGTTCACTTTACCAAAAACCTTCTCGTCCACAATCGTTACGACGGTAGGAGCCAAACGGCGGAGCGTGGTTTGGCGGTTGGCGGAGACCACCACTTCGTCAATGGCGACGGCATCTTCCTGAGCCTCGAAATTGACCTCCACAATTTTATTTCGCACCACGGTTACCTTTTTCTCTTGCGTAAGGTAACCCATGCCTCGCATCACAAGGGTAACCTCCCCGGGGCGTAGGTGGCGAAGGAAATAATGCCCGGAAGCATCCGTGGCAGTACCGATGTTAGTCCCCTTAACAAAGACAGAGATACCGGGCAAATGCTCTCCGGTTGCTCGATCCACAACGTGCCCGATGATATTTGCATCACTGGGCGGAGGAGTAGGAGTAACAGCTGTTGCCTTAAAACATATCAGCAACGAAATCAGAAGTAAAATGTACCTATTCATATTATGCGTTTTGTATATCTGTGTATAACAAGAGAAAGAGAGATTGGGTTCCCTACTACCCCAAAAAAGCTCCTCTTGCACACTTTTTTCTCCAAGGCAAAGGTACTCCCCTTCTCTTTTCTACGCAATCCCCAATTGTGTGGAGGCTACCCCTAGGCAAACTACTCAGTAATAGCCTCCCGAGAAATGGGGAGAAAAGCATACATAAAAGGGGACTTTTCTCAGACTTTGCAGGCAAAAGTTAGGCTCTATGATGTATAATGTATAACTTTGTAGAGGATGAAGACGCCAAGTAGAAACAAGATAAGGCAATCGAGCCTGCGCACTCGCGAACTGCTTATTGACGCAGCTCGTCAGCTCTTCGCACGCTTTGGGGTAGAAAAAACCACCATGAACGATATTGCCGAAGCCTCCAAGCGGGGTAGGCGTACCGTCTATATGTACTTCAATAGCAAGAGCGATGTCTTCTATGCTGTGGTAGGGCGAGAGCTGGATCTCCTCTGCAAGCGGCTTGAGGCTGTGGCAGAGTCCGAGGGGTCTGCCCCCGAAAAATTGATGAGCCTCATCTATACCCACATGGATACCATCTTGCAAGTAGTCATGCGCAACGGCTCTCTCAAGGCTCAGTTTTTCAACGATATAGGCCGCGTGGAGCGGGTTCGCTATAAGTTTGACCTCCGCGAGCAGGATATTATTGCCTCCATACTGGAGGAGGGTAACCGAGATGGCATTTTCTCGGTGCGCGATGTCAAGATGACTGCCAATATCCTACAACACGCCTTCAAGGGGCTGGAAGTTCCCTACATACACCGGCAAACGCGCCGCATGGGGAGCCAAGAATTCGATTCCTTACGCCGAGCCGCCGAGTATTTAGTATTCCGAGGCGTTGGCTACAGAGGTGAGATACACCACTACCCCACAGAAAAACAAGATCAAAACAACGATAATACAGAGAAATCATGAACTTATTAGCAGGAAAAACTGCCCTTATAACGGGCGCAGGTCGCGGTATCGGTCGCGCTATTGCACTCCGCTTTGCCCAAGAGGGAGCAAACGTAGCCATTACAGATATTCGGATCACAGACGAGGTAGAAGAGTTCATCGCTCAACTCAATGCTATGGGCGTAAAAGCCAAGGCATACACCTCCAACGCTGCCGATTTTGACGATGCTCACAAGACGGTAGAGGCCGTAGCTGCTGACTTTGGCGCTATCGATATTCTGGTAAACAATGCAGGGATTACTCGCGACGGGCTACTCATGCGTATGACCGAGGAGCAATGGGATATGGTGATTAACGTCAACCTCAAATCCGCATTCAACCTAACCCACGCCGTAACTCCCATCATGATGCGCCAACGTAGCGGCAGCATTATCAACATGGCCTCAGTAGTAGGGGTGAGCGGTAATGCAGGGCAAGCCAACTACTCCGCCTCCAAGGCCGGGATGATCGGTCTCGCCAAAAGTACCGCTAAGGAACTCGGATCTCGTGGCATCCGCGCCAACGCCATTGCCCCCGGTTTCATCATCACCGATATGACCAACGCACTCTCAGAAGATGTGAAGAAGCAGTGGGCTGCCCAAATCCCTCTACGCCGCGGTGGTACGCCGGAAGACGTGGCAGGGGTGGCAACATTCCTTGCAAGCGACCTCTCTGCCTACGTTTCGGGGCAAGTTATTCATTGCTGTGGCGGCATGAATTGCTAATGAAAGTCGTATACGAAGACAATCACCTTCTCGTCGTAAGCAAACTGCCGGGCGAGATTGTTCACGCAGATAAGACGGGCGACCCTTCCCTAGAGGACATGGTCGCCCTCTACCTTAAAAAGAAATACAATAAGCCGGGGAATGTATTCGTGGGCGTAGTACACCGGCTCGATAGACCGGTGGGCGGATTGGTCCTTTTTGCCAAAACCAGCAAGGCTCTGGCACGCATGAATAAACTCTTTGCCGAGGGCGGAGTACACAAAACTTACCGCGCTGTGGTACAAAACAGTCCCAAAGGCACACAAGGGGAGTGTATAGATTGGCTCTGGCGCAATGCCAAACAAAACAAAACCTACATCGTAAAAGAGAATCACCCCGATGCCAAGCGAGCACACCTCCGCTGGCGACGAATTGCCACGGCAGAGCGCTTCCAAATGCTGGAGATAGAGCTACTGACGGGGAGACATCACCAAATACGAGCACAACTTGCAGGGATGGGCTGCCCAATCAAGGGCGACCTTAAATACGGAGCACCACGCTCCAACCCCGACGGAAGCATCTCCCTCCTAAGCTACTCCATGGTCTTTGAGCACCCTGTAAGCCACCAAAAGATAGAACTACACGCCACACCGCCCCACGACAAACTCTGGCAATTGCTCTTCTCTCTTGCCGAGAAATAAGCCAAGGGGACTATCCGCCTTTAGGCTAGGGTGACTTAAACCCTCAATCCCCACTCTCTAGGAATCGATCACACCTAAGGTCTCACATCGTTCCGCCCTAACAGAACATTTCCCCCTCGCTCCATTTGTCACAGCCTCCCCTTTGGGTATTCGGGCTCTCCGAACACCCTTCTCTTCGTTCCCCTTCTCATGAATAGGAAATAGGCGAAAACCTAGCTTCCTACCCCCCTCCCAAACAGCCCTACACTCCGAAAAGTGCAGGGCTAAAACGAAATATTTCTCAGCCAGAATGTCTCTCCCTTTCTGGGTGAGAAATTAAAATAAACCAGCTGGTTTCTGGAGAGAAACTAGGCAAGGATTTTTCTCCCACACATCTACCAAGACACCCCAGCCGAGGAGCAAAAGGCCACCCCTACATTCTCAATCCCTCGAATCGAGGGTCGCAAACTACACGGCTCTAAAGTCAAAGTATATATACCTGACGTGGGGAGACGAATCCCCTGTAAATAGAGGAAAGAAAGCTCAGTAAGGGCAACACCGGTTCCTCGCCAAAGCCCTTCTTGCTCCGAGAGAAGAAGATGCAACGTATCTCGTCGCTCATAGAGAGCTCCATTACTGAGCGTTGCCAACACCTCAAAGTCGCAGTACTCCACATTGTTATTATGCCGAATAAGGAGGTCGAAATAGTAGGGGCGATGCGCTTCCGTCACCAAGAAGCGGAATGAAAGCTGTTGGCCTCGTTTCCAGCTCGCGTTAGGCACCTTTTCGTAGACGATAGAGGCTTCGCGTGTAGGACGGCAAGCCACCACACAGAAAAACAGGGTGACAAAGAACGAAGAAAGTAGCAGCAACAGACTTCGCCGAAACCTCCAAGCCATAGTACAAAGCACGCTCCTTCAGGGTGATTTACTCTAGGTGAGGCTCAGTGTCCTTATTAATAAGACGAGCCTCTCCTCCCGGGCGAACGGAACGCCTATCACGCTGAGTGCGATGCTCTCGGCGAGCTGTAGATTCTCCCTCTGAGTTTATCGGCCTATCGCCTACGGGGCGGTTGCTGTTCATCCTTGGGGTACGCCTCTCTCTGCGAGCCCCTCCCTCAAATTCGAGGTGTGAGCCCTCACCCTCGCGAGACTCTTGTGGAGAACGACGGCGAGAATTGGAATAACGATCCCCAGGGAGGCGACGACGATTATTTGCGCGCCCCTCTTCTGCTCCCTCTTCTCTAGGCAGATTACGATCAGATACGCCCCCCTCGACTAAAGGAGTATCCGTCTCTCTCTTGGGCTTGGGATGTGTATTACGTTCAGGATTCGCCCCTTCTACGGCTTCTTTTTCCCCTGTATTACGGGAGCGAGAAGTACGATCACCTCGATTGTTGTTGCCATTGCCCTTGCGACGCTTACGCCCCTTATCGTCGAAGCGAGTAAGGAGATTTTCGTCCAAAATATCTAGCGAAACAGGTTTCTTTATATACCGCTCCTCAAGTAGAGTTGCAGGTTTCTCTCCTCGGCGATTCATCTCAATCACCTCCCGAGCACGTCGGGTTGTAATCGTACATGCATTGGTAGAACGATTCTTCTCTGCAGTGTAGGTCACCTCTCCTTTGAGGAGATCCCATTTGAAGAAATAGAAACTTCCCTCCTCCGTCTCTAGCACCACATCACGCGGTGGCATCCGCTTTTGAGCCTCCACATAGGCATTGACCTCAAAGTTGGTGCAACACTTGAGTTTGGCACATTGCCCCGTGAGCTTCTCGGGATTGAGGGTAAGATCTTGGTAACGAGCCGCAGCCGTATTTACGCTCTTAAAGGAGGTCATCCACTGAGCACAGCAGAGCGGACGGCCACACGGACCAATCCCCCCAATACGCCCAGCCTCCTGACGCGCCCCAATCTGTTTCATTTCGATGCGTACATGGAAGGTTTCTGCCAGTACGCGGATGAGTTTACGGAAGTCTACACGCCCATCGGCTATATAGTAGAAAATGGCTTTGCTCCCATCACCTTGGTACTCTACATCGCCTATTTTCATCTCCAGTCCCAGCTCCTCGGCTATCTGGCGTGCCTCAATCATGGTACCATGCTCTCGGCGCTTTGCCTCCTCGCAACGGTCGAGGTCACTCTGGGTAGCTAGGCGGAAAAGCTGACGGATGGGCTCACGACTATGGGCTTCTTGACGGCGGAATCGGAGAGCCGCCAGTGTGCCTGTGAGTACCACTCGCCCTATATCCACACCGGGAGAACCCTCCACCGCCACTATATCATCTTTGTGTACCTCCAGCCCTAGAGGATTGGTAAAGACTACTTTGCGGGTATTCTTAAACTGAACCTCTACGTATTTATTACGGTCTATATCATCGGCATAACCCGAGAGCCAGTCGTAGCTATTAAGGGGCTGTTTGCCACACCCTTTGCAACCCGCTGAGTCTATCTGAGCCGAACCAATGGACTTTATATCGTCTTTATGCATTATCTAATCACTTTGTTATCAAGCGGTAAAGTTACGAGTTTCTCGCTGAATAGGCGCCAAAGAGACAACTTTAATCCCCGAATGACTTACCACCTCTTTATTCCTGTTGGTAAAAAGCACTTCTACCTTAAAGTGTAGCTCCCTGTTGCTAACCATGTGACCGTAGGTAGAGTGGATTTTTGACTTGTCACAAGACTGTGTATTTCTTCATTTTCGTAGGTATATATGCAACTCTCATGTAAAATGCATTAGTAGAAGTAACCGTATATGTAATCTCTCCATTACTTTCGCAAGTTGCATGTATAATCTCCTGTAACGACAACAGCCCCTCCTTGGAGAGTAGCAACCTCCTGTAGGCACAGACATTCTGCATCTTCGTCTTGGAGGCCTTTGTCTATCTTCTTGCGATCGGAGATTAAAGACTACAGACAAGATTTTCTCACCATCGTCATTGGAAGCAGAAGGGGAGGACAACCTCTCCCCCCTCTGACAAACCTCCTCCAAACAAAAAAGGAGATGCCCCTCTACCTGGAGCATCTCCCTACATTGACGGCATCTCTCCAATAAAAAGAAGAGGAGAGGTACCTAAGAGACGAGGTTTAGAAACGGAAGGTCACCCCTAGGTTTACAAGGGTGAGGCCATAACCCAGTTCTCCCCCTAGGGCAAGAGTAGGAGTCACATAGTAACGAGCTCCTACAAAACCTTGAGTACCGAAGGCTCCGCTATTCCGTAGAGCAGCACCGCCAACGAAAGACCATCCTAGAGCAAGCCCGGCATAAGTATCCAATTTGGGAACGAACTCATAATGCAATGCACCACGACCTCCCAAGAAGAAATAACCGGCATAGTTATCAGCCCCGGAGCGGAAGAGGACATACTCGCCCTGACCACCAACACCGATAGTACCCTTGCCGTTGCTAAAGAGGTTGCCCACAATGCCATACTCATACACTGCCGTAAGGGGAGGAACAACAATGCTAGAGAACAAACCGGTGGTGCTGGGCAAGCCAATCATAATACTTGCAGTCTGCGTACCTTTTTCAAACGTTTTTTGGGCATTTGCTTCACCCAAAGAGGCAAAGCCTGCGAAAGCTACGGCTAGCCCTAGAATCAGATTTCTTACTTTCATAATTAATTTCTTGTTTATACTATTGTGGTCCCTCCTCCAGAGTAGACAGGAGGGAAGAGAACCCTTAATCTTCGCTACGAGAGCGACGTTTGCGCTCCAGCTCATCGAGGATAATCTTACGCATACGCATACTATTGGGGGTAACCTCTACATATTCGTCTGCTTTGATGTACTCGAGAGCATCCTCAAGGCTAAAGATGACGGGAGGGGCAAGAGCCACCTTATCATCGCTACCCGAGGCGCGCATATTGGTCAGTTTTTTGCTTTTGCACACATTCACCACGAGATCGTTGTCTTTGGTATGCTCCCCAATCACTTGGCCTGCATACACCTCGTCTTGCGGTGCAATGAAAAATCGGCCTCGGCTCTGGAGGTTATTAAGAGCATAGGCAAAAGCCGTACCACTCTCCATCGCTATAATAGAGCCATTGAGGCGGCGTTGTATATCGCCTCGCCAGGGGGCAAACTCGATAAATCGGTGCGCCATCACAGCCTCCCCGGCCGAAGCCGTGAGTACGGAGTTGTTGAGACCGATAATACCTCGAGAGGGGATGGTGAACTCCAGCATGATGCGATCGCCCTTACTCTCCATAGAGGTCATCTCTCCACGGCGGCGGGTAATTAGGTCGATTACACGGCTCGAATACTCTTCGGGCAGATTGACCGTAAGTTGCTCTATCGGCTCACACTTAACCCCATCTATCTCCTTTATAATTACTTGGGGCTGCCCCACCTGCAACTCATACCCCTCGCGGCGCATCGTCTCGATAAGCACACTAAGGTGCAGAATGCCTCGCCCATAGACGAGCCACGAATCTGCAGAGTCTGTTGGTTCTACACGTAGTGCGAGGTTCTTATCCAGCTCTTTGACCAAGCGGTCGTGGATATGACGACTGGTGACAAACTTGCCATCTTTGCCAAAGAAGGGCGAGTTATTGATGGTAAAGAGCATACTCATCGTAGGCTCATCTACACGGATACTCGTAAGAGGTTCGGGAGCAGAAGCATCGGCCACCGTCTCCCCAATCTCAAAGGACTCCAACCCGATAATGGCACAAATATCGCCCGAGGAGACCGATGACGCTTTGGCACGCCCTAACCCCTCAAAGGTGTTGAGTTCCTTTATTTTCTGTCGCACTACAGAACCATCGCGGCGACAAAGCACAATATCGCTATTCTCGGAGATAGTACCCCTATGCACACGCCCCACGGCAATTCGCCCCACATAAGAGGAGTAGTCGAGCGAGGTGATAAGCATCTGCGCCGGTCCCTCTAGCATGGGTGGTGGGGGTATATGATCTACAATAGCATCCAGTAGGGGGGTTATGGTATCGGTGGAATTATTATAGTCCTCACTCATCCAGTTCTGTTTGGCCGAACCAAAGAGAGTGGGGAAATCCAACTGCTCTTCACTCGCATCGAGGCTTGCCATCAGGTCGAAGACCATATCTTGCACCTCACCGGGGCGGCAATTGGGTTTGTCCACCTTATTAATTACTACAATGGGCTTGAGACCCAGGTTTAGAGCTTTTTGGAGCACAAAGCGCGTCTGTGGCATGGGGCCCTCGAAGGCATCCACCAAGAGAAGGCATCCATCTGCCATATTGAGTACACGCTCTACCTCGCCTCCAAAGTCCGCGTGCCCCGGGGTATCTATAATATTGATCTTAACACCGCGATAGCGAATACTCACGTTTTTGCTCACGATGGTAATCCCACGCTCTCGCTCGATAGCATTGTTATCTAGATAGGTATCTACCTCGGTAGCTTTGTCGTCTCGGAAAAGTTTGCCCGCTAGTAGCATCTTATCAACAAGCGTTGTCTTGCCGTGGTCTACGTGGGCGATAATCGCGATATTGCGTATTTCTTGCATACTGCTCTATAATAACCGGCTACAAAGGTAATGAAAAAGCATCGCCATATCTCTCCAATTATCGCAAGTTAGGTGATAAAAAGGAGGGAATAACCCTCAAATGGAACAGGACGAGCCCTAAGAAGAGTACATAGAGACGATAGAAGGCCTCCCATAAAGAGCAAGAGACAGGGTGCCGACCGTCCAAACAGAAAATGACGCAAGACAACCCTAGAAACGGCGAAGGGTAATAAAGAAGGCGGAGAGAATGCACAAAAAAAGTCTCCAAAACCCTAGATGAATTTTGGAGACCTGTAATGTATTGTATAGAGTTGCGGGGAGAGGACTCGAACCTCTGACCTTCGGGTTATGAGCCCGACGAGCTACCACTGCTCCACCCCGCGATATTGTCTCAATTTCCCTGCAAAGGTACAGATTCTTTTTGAATTAGCCAAATGCCAGCCTCGCCCTGCCTAGAGAGTAGCCCCCGTGATCGCTCCTCTCTTACAGACTCTCCCTCCGAAAAAATGGAGACAGGCTCTTTTACGGAAGTAGAACATCGATATTCAGTCCACGAGAATAGCGCAAGTCAGGTGGCGTAAAACGGAGAAAAAATGCTGGGTGAAAACCATTTCCCCTCTTGGCTGAAAATAAAATATTTCTTGCCCAAAATGTGAGGGTAAAACCAGCTGAAATAAAAATATTTCTAGGATAGTTTTCTCCACGATTTTAGCCAACGACCCACACGCTGCTCCCCCGAGGGCGAAAATGGCACCAAAAACAAGCTGAGAGAGAGCGATACCCGAATCCCCTCGTCCCCTCCCTCCTCTCGAAGGACATCCCTCAAGAGGGCTCTTTTATCCTCAGCCAAATCGGAAAGAGAAAAATATCTACGAAAAAATCGTTGATTATCTACGAAAAGTTCGTACATTGCGCTCGATAAGCAATACAAAGAGCTATGAACAAGACAAAACTCACCCCATTAACCCCTCAAGAAGAGAGCGTTATGCAGATTATTTGGGAGCTAGGGGATGGAGTAGCCATACGGCAGATATTGGACAAGATACCCGAACCCAAGCCCCCCTACACCACCCTGGCAAGCATTGTAAAAAACCTGCACACCAAGGAATACATCCAACCCGAAAAAAGCGGAAAGACCATGCTGTACGGGATTGAAGTAACCCAAGAGCAATACTCCGCCTCCTCTCTCCAGCACATCGTACGAAACTTCTTTGGAGGAGATTACAGGCAAGTAGTGCAGTTTTTTGCACGCAAAGAGAGTATCTCGCCCCAGGATCTCAAAGAGATAATAGACTTGATTGAGCAGAAGAAGTAACCTCACCTTTTAGCCACCCTTACCCCATGGAAGTACTACTCTACTACCTACTCATCAGCGGAGCATCCCTCGCCCTCGGAGCCTTGCTCGGGCGGTGGCTCTTCCTCCCCCTTACGTGGCATAAGGCAACTCGCGCCTTTTACCTTATCATTCTCGTCTCGGCGTGGGTGATACCGCTCGTTGGCATTGTAGTTCCCTATATCGACTGGTCAATACTCTTCTCACCCTCCCAAGGGGGAGTAGCACTCGCCCCATTCCCCCTAGAGTTATCTCCCATGACGGAAGAGGTATCGCCCTCCATTTGGGGGTGGCTCCCCCTAGCTTTGAGCTGCATTTGGGGGATAGGAGCACTCGCTCGAGGGATTCGCCTCTTGGTCGCCCTGCGAGCTCTGCGAGCTCTGGTCAAACTCAAACGGCACTGCACCCCCTACCTCCTCCCCAATGGACGGAAAATACAACTTCTCCCCCAAGGGTATACCGCGTTTAGTGCCTTCGGAGAGATATACATCTCCCAAAAGATGCTAGAGGAGAACGAGTGGACTATGGTCTACACACACGAAGAGGAGCACACCCAACAGCGACACTACATAGACCTTCTACTCGCAGAGCTATCTCTCATCCTCTCGTGGTGGAACCCCGCCATGTGGCTACTGCGTAGAGACCTCAGCCTAAACCTTGAGCACCTAGCCGACGAGGCCGTGCTAGCCCAAGGCATTGAGGGCAAACCCTATCAATACCAACTCCTAAGATGCGCTACAGACAGCTCTGTAAGCCCTCTATACAACCCCTACAATGGCTCTAACAACTTAAAAGAAAGGATCAAAATGATGAACAAGAAAAACTCACCCAAGCGAGCTATCCAACGCCTATGGCTCGCCCTACCCATGGCTACTCTTACTCTCTTAGGCGGTAATTACCTACTGGCTCGCCCGGTTGCGGAGCGTCTCCCCCTCCTACAAAACATAGGGGATGAAGACCCCGTCTACGAAACGTGCGAGGTACTCCCCCAATTCCCCGGAGGGAATGACAATCTCTTCCTCTGGCTTGCCGAGGAGGTACGCTATCCCAAAGAGGCGGAAGCAAAGAGTATCGAAGGCAGAGTGCTTGTACACTTCATTGTGGAAAAAGATGGCAGCGTAAGCAGCCCCACCATCATGCAAAGTGTAGACCCTCTGCTCGACGCCGAAGCCCTACGTGTAGTGGGCAAGATGCCCAAGTGGACACCCGGGAAGCTCAAAGGAAAAGTCGTACGTGTCTCCTTTACCCTCCCCATCCACTTCAAGCTAAGCGCGGATAATAGCAAGTCCTCCACAACGGGTAGCCCAACTGCGCCTAAAGCCCTCTATGTACTAGACGGCAAGGTAGTAAGCGACGTAAGCAACCTGCCCAGCGAAAAGATCGCAGAAATGCGCGTAGACAAATCTCAAAAGGAAGTAACCATCGGAGGGAAGAAGTACGACCTCAAAGCCCTCGGATTAGACGGGGTTGTCTACATTACGACGAAGTAACGCCGCCCCCTTATAACGAAATACAACTATTTTTCATCTCTTACAGCCCTCGTCTCTTACAGGAGTCGGGGGCTCTTCGTTTGTATGCAAAGAGGGCGCATGGGAGGAAGAGAGGGCTCCCTCCCCAAAGGAAGAGGCGTAGTATTAGAGAGAGAGGAGCCCCTCTTTTTGCAGAGAGTGCTCCTTGTATAGAGAATCCGTAGTACCTTCGTGGTCGGAATGAACAAAGTGCATCTATTGGTGGCAGATAGCCACGATTCGTTTGTCTACAATCTCGTAGAAATCCTTAGGAAATGCCCTAATTGTACCTTCGACGTTGTAGCGACGGAGCATTGCTCCTCCCTAACCCTAGAGAACTACCAAGGGATACTGCTTTCCCCGGGGCCGGGGCATCCTGAGGAGGTGAAAGGGCTCATGCCCCTCATTGCTCGCACCGTGCATACACACTCCCTTTTTGGGGTTTGTCTCGGGCATCAAGCTCTTGCCCTACACTTTGGTGGGCGATTATTGCAAATGCCCCACCCCCTACATGGTCATGCAGAGAGGCTCTCGATAAAAGAGATAGAAGGGCACACCCTCCTCGAGCAGCTCCCCGCCGATAGTTCGGTAGGGCGTTATCACTCGTGGTGCGTGGCAGAAGAGTCTTTCCCCAACGTGTTAGAGATTACGGCGACGGCACTAAGCGATGGGGCTATCATGGCATTCCGACACAAAACACTCCCCCTGTTTGGGGTACAATTCCATCCCGAGAGCTACCTATCGCCCCACGGTGCAAGCATCGTACAAAATTGGCTAGCCGGTCTCTAGAGTAGACGCACGCTCTTGTAGCGCACCTCTTTGTTTTTGTTTTTCTTGAGGGGGAGGAGGTAAGAGACCGCCAGTTCGTGACTACCCCAATTCCCCTTAGCCATTTGATTGATAGGCATCTCAAAGGCATACCCTACCGCTACACTCCCAAACTTCATCCCGAGGGAAAAGCCTGCGGCATTCATCGGCCGGAACATTACCCCTGCCCTGAAACGCTCGGCATACTCCAGCTGCAAGTTGGCATCAATGCGCCATGCCTTAAGGTCCGTAAGCACCAAGAGAGAGGGCTTCCAAGTAAGCAACGAGGTCTCCGAAGAGAACTTATAAGAGGTATGAAAGGTATAATTCCGCTTTAGCTCAATAGAGTAATTATTACTGAGCCGAACACGCGGAGCCAAAAGATGATGCGACGCCACGCCTATATACATGCGCTTATTGTGCCACGAAAGCCCCACCGCAGAATCAAAAGACTTCCCGGACACTCGCGTAAGGGGTAAAGCAGGGTCATTAGGGGTAATGCCCTCACCATCGGGTAGAAAAAGCTTCGTACCATCAAAGGCACTATTGAACAAACCGGCTTGTAGCCCTATGCCCAATTGCCCCTTAAACAAGGGCAAAAAAAAGGTATATTGTCCGGCTAAGTCGGTATTGACAAAAAGCCCTTTCTTCTGCGTAAGGAAGGCTATTCCCACCCCATGCTTTCGCTCTAAAAAATCGACCTGCGTATTGGCAAGAAGGGAGATATTGGCAGGAGCTCCCGAGATACCTACCCATTGCTGATGGTATATGGCGGTTATATCCAACTCCTCTTGCCCGCCGGCGGCGGCAGGGTTATAGAAGGTAGCCGCCCTATCGTACTGCGAGAAAATGGCGTCGTATTGCCCCATCAGCGGTAAAGCCTTTACCCCTAATAGCAACAAAAACGCCCCTTTGAGGAGCCACCACAAGGTCGCTCTACGCCTCAATCCTTTCTCGTACATACTACAGAAACGAATAGAGAGGAGGGATTAGTATGTAGGAGCCACCATTCGCGGCTAGGACTAAACGATATCACAAGGTGCGGCCTCTCGTCGCCTACCCCGTGGATAGTCCCCGAGGAGAAAGCTCTCTACAAACAAAAAGTCCTACCCCACGGATGTGTTGGGGTAGGACCTTAGTATTTGAAAGAATGGAGGTCTTTACATATTATCGGAAGCCTAATCACAAGCCTCCTCGCAATGTAGCCTCGCTTCTTCGAAGCTCTACAGAAAAGCGATTAAGCTTCTGTAGGAGCTGCAGTTTCTGCGGGAGCAGCCGAAGACTTGCGCGAACGGCGAGTACGCTTCTGAGGAGCAGCCTTCTTGCTTTCGCCAAGCATAGCCTCGTTGAAGTCTACAAGCTCGATAATGCACATAGCAGCGTTGTCTCCAAGACGATAGCCCGTACGAAGAATACGAGTGTACCCACCGGGACGATTGGCAACCTTATCCGACACTACACCGAAAAGCTCCTTCACAGCCTCTTTGTTTTGAAGCTCAGAGAAAACCATACGGCGTGAGTGAAGATTGTCATTCTTAGAGCGTGTGATGATAGGCTCTACATACACACGCAACGCCTTTGCCTTAGCCACCGTAGTAGCGATACGCTTATGCATAATAAGCGAAGTGGCCATGTTAGAAAGCATAGCCTCGCGGTGTGCCTTCGTGCGACCTAAATGATTGAATTTCTTATTGTGTCTCATCTTTTACTCTTTATCTAGGTTATACTTACTCAAGTCGGTAGCAAACTCCAAGCCAACCTCTGCGAGGAATCCCTCAAGTTCTTCAAACGTCTTCTTACCGAAGTTGCGGAACTTAAGCAGCTCTTGGCGATTGTGCTTCACGAGATCGGCTAGAGTGAAGACATTGTTGGAGCGAAGACAATTGCGAGCACGCACCGAGAGATTGAAAGAGTCAAGCTCTTGTCTTAGCATCTGACGTATGCGGAGCGTTTCTTCGTCCATTACATCACCCGTCTCGTCGCCGGCTTCTTCCATATGCATCTCTCCATCACTAAAGAGAGAGAAGAGATCAATAAGGATCTTTGCAGCCTCGCGAAGAGCCATCTCCGGCTCGATAGTACCATCGGTAACTACCTCCAAGATAAGCTTCTCGTAGTCGGTCTTCTGCTCCACACGGAAAGACTCTTCCTTGGGCATTACCCGACGAATAGGAGTGTAAATAGAGTCGATAGCAATCGTATTGAGAGGGTCTCCCTCACGAGCATTCTCGTCACTGGGTACATAACCACGCCCCTTATTGATGCGGAACTCTATCTTGACATTGCTAGCTACCTGAGGGTCGAAACTACAGATATGTTGATCTAAGTTCGTTATCTCAAAGTTGCCAAGAGCGGCATTGAGATCCTCTGCGGTAAATACGTCTTTATTCGCAGGGAAAGCTACTGTTACCACCTCTTCGTCTGCATTGTCAACCTTTTGCTTGAAGCGAATCTTCTTGAGATTGAGTATAATGTTTGTAACATCTTCCGTTACACCAGGAATAGTAGCAAATTCGTGCTCTACACCATCAATGCGAATAGAGGCGATGGCATACCCCTCAAGAGAGGACAACAAGATCCGACGCAGGGCATTACCAATCGTCTTGGCATAGCCGGGTTCTAGAGGTTTGAACTCAAAACGACCGACAAGTTCGTACGGTTCGCATTCGTCAAGGACATACTGAGGCACCTCTACCTTTACTACGTTCTCGGGTTTTTGAAATGCTAATATTGCCATGATGTCAGGGATTATTTAGAGTACAATTCAACGATAAGTTGTTCCTTAATATTCTCGGGGATATCAGCACGCTGAGGTATGTTGAGGAACTTACCGGACATTGAGCTGTTGTCCCACTCGATCCAAGAATACTTACCGTGGTTGAAGCCTGCCAGTGAGTTGGCTATTACTTCCATGCTCTTATCGCGCTCACGAACAGCAATAATCTGCCCGGGCTTTACAGAGTAAGAAGGAATATTTACCACATTGCCATCCACCGTAATGTGACGATGCGACACAATCTGACGAGCTGCAGCACGCGTAGGAGCAATACCGAGACGGTAAACGATGTTGTCGAGACGGCACTCCAAAAGCTGGAGAAGCACCTCACCCGTTACCCCTTTAGAGCGTTGAGCTGCCTTAAAGAGATTGCGGAACTGACGTTCCAACACCCCGTAGGTATACTTTGCTTTTTGCTTTTCTGCGAGCTGAATACCATATTCGCTCGACTTACGACGGCGACCTTCACCATGCTGCCCCGGGGGGTAGTTCTTTTTGCTAAGTACCTTATCGGGGCCAAAGATAGGCTCGCCAAAGCGACGAGCGACTTTTGATTTAGGACCTGTATATCTTGCCATAATATTTAATGAGTAATGGGACATTTACCCTGCATCCTCTACTTCAAGAGAGATGGGTCTCTGTGTGTTATAATAGTTATCTCTTTGCTTGCAAAGCCTTGTATTTTCTTGTCTCCGCATCTCTTTCTCTTCCACCCAATCCTTGGAGAGTAGACAGCCGCAGTCCTATTCGTAAGAGAGGGAAAAGTGAATAGGTCAAAAACCTCCAAATGAGGAAGAAAGAAACGATATGGGAGTTGCGAATGCACGCTTGCACTACACAAGAGAAATACCACAGGGCATCCGAGATGCAGTCAGTATCCCTATTCTTATCTTTATGCCGTAAAACTTATACTTTGCGCTTCTTGGGAGGACGACAACCATTGTGTGGCAATGGCGTAACGTCGATAATCTCTGTTACCTCGATCCCGGCACCATGGATAGTACGAATAGCCGATTCACGACCATTACCCGGTCCCTTTACATACACCTTTACGCGACGGAGACCAAGATCATAAGCCACTTTGGCACAATCTTGAGCTGCCATCTGAGCAGCATAGGGAGTGTTCTTCTTAGAACTTCTGAACCCCATCTTACCGGCGCTAGACCAGCTGATAACCTGCCCCTCGTTGTTGGTGATAGACACAATGATGTTGTTGAAAGAAGAGTGGATGTGTGCCTGACCGGTAGCCTCTACCTTTACCACCCTCTTCTTGGCTGTTACTTTCTTTGCCATATCTTATCTATGATAATCGCCTTATTACTTAGTAGCCTTCTTCTTGTTTGCAACGGTCTTCTTCTTACCCTTGCGTGTACGGGCATTGTTTTTGGTGCTTTGCCCTCTTACAGGAAGACCAGCACGATGACGAATACCACGATAGCAACCAATATCCATTAGACGCTTGATATTGAGCTGAACTTCGCTGCGGAGGTCTCCCTCTACCTTAAACTCAGAACCAATAATCTCACGGATTTGGGCAGCTTGGTCGTCAGACCAATCTTTTACCTTGATGTTTCTGTCGATACCCGCCTTATCAAGGATATAAGCGGCTCGGCTGCGGCCTATACCAAAAATATAGGTCAAGGCAATTTCACCTCTCTTGTTTTGCGGCAAGTCAACGCCGACAATTCTTATAGCCATAGTCTATATTTGTATTATTCTTTGGTTGCGGATCACCCTTGGCGTTGCTTAAACTTAGGGTTCTTTTTGTTGATCACGTACAGACGCCCTTTGCGACGTACTATTTGACAATCGGGCGTACGCTTCTTTAAAGATGCTCTTACTTTCATATCTCTTGAAGTCTCTATTTACTTATAACGATAACTGATACGCCCCTTAGTTAGATCGTAGGGCGACATTTCTACTTTTACCTTATCTCCGGGGAGAATACGAATAAAGTGCATACGCATCTTCCCCGAGATATGAGCCGTAATAACGTGCCCATTCTGCAATTCGACCTTAAACATGGCGTTGGAGAGAGCCTCCAAAATTACGCCATCTTGCTCTATCGCTGTTTGTTTTGCCATATCAAAACTCTCGATCTCCCAAAACCTCTTTTATAAAATCAAATGAAGAAAGAATCTGCGCCTTGCCCTGTACGATAGCAATGCAGTGCTCGAAATGGGCTGAAGGCTTACCATCTTTGGTACGTACCGTCCAGCCATCATCGCCGAATACTACATTCTTGCTTCCCATATTGATCATGGGCTCAATGCAGATACACATACCATTGCGCAACAATGCGCCCGTGCCTCGGCGTCCATAATTGGGCACCTCGGGAGACTCGTGCATGTCATGACCAATGCCATGCCCTACAAGCTCTCTCACCACCCCATAACCGAGACTTTCTGTATATCGCTGCACTGCTTCGCCAATATGCCCCACTCGGTTACCGGCAACGGCTTGCTCTATACCCTTGTAAAGAGAAGTCTTTGTTGCCACAAGTAGAGCTCGCTTTTCTTCAGAGATCTCACCTACAGCAAATGTATAAGCAGAGTCCCCAGTAAAGCCATTAAGCTTGGTACCACAATCTACGGAGATGATATCTCCTTCTTGCAGGAGGACATCAGCCCGTGGGATACCATGCACCACATGATCGTTTATCGAAGTACAAATACTCCCAGGGAAACCTCCGTATCCTAGGAAGGCCGGCGTTGCTCCGTTGTCGCAAATAAAGTCGTGCGCTATCTTATCTAGCTGCAAGGTAGATACACCAGGAGCAATATGCTTGGCAACCTCAGCCAAGGTGCGACCAACCAACTGATTGGCCGCCCTCATGAGGTTAATTTCTTCTTCTGTTTTGAGAGTAATCATTCTCTAAATTAATATGCCGAAACGCTACCCGAACGCCCTTTGATTCGACCACTCTTGAGCAAGCCATCGTAGTGACGCATCAAGAGGTGGCTCTCCAATTGCTGCAACGTATCAAGCACTACACCCACAAGGATGAGCAACGAAGTCCCCCCAAAGAATTGAGCAAAACCTGCGCTAATACCAAGCAACTCAGCAAAAGCAGGAAGGATGGCAACAATGGCAAGGAAGAATGCCCCAGGGAGGGTAATTCTATCCATGATCGTGTCAATGTAGTCTCGAGTCTGCTTGCCAGGCTTTATCCCGGGGATAAAACCATTATTGCGCTTGAGGTCTTCTGCCATCTGCGTTGGGTTAATAGTGATTGCAGTATAGAAGTAGGTAAAGAGCAAGATCAAGACGGCAAACGTAAAGTTGTACCAAAAACTTGTGTTATCCGTAAAGGCACGCACAAAGGCACTTCCCTCTCCTACTCGAGCCATGTTCATCACAGAGATAGGGATGAACATGATAGCCTGAGCAAAGATGATAGGCATCACGTTCGCAGCATTAACCTTAAGAGGAATATACTGACGAGCACCTCCAAATTGTTTGTTGCCTACGATGCGCTTTGCATACTGTACAGGCACCTTGCGAGTACCTTGTACCAATAGGATAGCACCTGCAGAAACAAAAAGGAGGAAAACAATCTCGGCCAAAAAAGCAACCATACCGCCGGCAGCACTATTCAAACGGAACAGGAACTCCGCAGATAGAGCTTGAGGCAAACGTGCGATAATACCTACAAGAATGATAAATGAAATACCATTACCAATACCCTTGTCTGTAATGCGCTCTCCCAGCCAAAGCACAAACATACTACCACCGGCAAGGATGATTGTAGCATATGCTTGGAACCAGAATCCGGCAGGGAGTTGAGCCCCTGTTGCGGCAAGTTGCGAACTAAGGTTCATGAGGTAAGCAGGAGCCTGAAGCAACAAGATTAAGACCGTAAGGTAACGTGTCCATTGGTTTATCTTGCGACGCCCACTCTCTCCCTCTCGCTGCAATTTTTGCATAGAAGGAACAATAATGGCGGCAAGCTGCATTACGATCGATGCGGAGATATAGGGCATGATACCCAACGCAAAGATCGAAGCATGAGAGAATGCTCCCCCAGAGAACATATCTACTAGAGCCAATAGACCACCCTCAGTCTGAGACTGAAGGGCGCTTAATGCTTCGGGATCGATCCCAGGGATCACCACAAAGGATCCTAAGCGGTAAATAACCACATATAATATGGTGACAAGAAGCTTCTTGCGAAGATCCTCAATCTTCCATATGTTCTTCAATGTCTCTACTAACCTCATAAAGTTTACAGTTTTACAGCAGAACCACCAGCAGCCGTGATAGCTTCTTCTGCCTTCTTAGAGAAAGCATCAGCTTCTACAGTAAGAGCGGTACGCACTTCTCCACATCCAAGGATCTTAACCAAATCCTTAGCAGAAGCATAACCTGTCTCTATAAGTAGCTCCTTGTTGATGGTAGTACAACCTAGCTTGTCTGCGAGATCCTGTACCACCTCCAAGTTTACCGGACGATATTCTACACGATTGATATTCTTGAATCCGAACTTCGGGAGACGACGCTGTATAGGCATCTGACCTCCTTCGAAGCCGACCTTATGCTTATAGCCAGAGCGCGATTTAGCCCCCTTATGACCGCGAGTAGAGGTACCGCCAAGCCCCGAACCGGGACCGCGACCAATACGTTTGCGAGCATGAACAGAACCAGCTGCTGGCTTCAAACTAGACAAATTCATAGTTCTCTATTGCTTATGCTTATTACTCTACTACTTCCACCAAATGGCTAACCTTGGCGACCATACCCCTTATCTGAGGAGTATCTTCGTGCTCTACAACCTGATTGAGCTTCTTAAGCCCAAGGGCATCAAGGGTTAGCTTTTGGTTCTTGGGGCGACGGATACGACTCCGTACTTGTTTGATTTTGATTGTAGACATAGTCTATCTTCTCCTTTCCTATTAACCTCTAAAAACCTTTTCTACTGAGATGCCACGAGACTTAGCAACCATAAGAGGATCTCTAAGTTCAGCAAGAGCCGCGATAGTAGCCTTTACGAGGTTGTGTGCATTAGACGAGCCTTGGCTCTTTGCGAGAACGTCGGTAATACCCACACTCTCCAATACGGCACGCATAGCACCTCCGGCCACTACTCCGGTACCTTGAGATGCCGGACGAATAAGGACACGAGCACCTCCAAAAGCCGCTTTCTGCTCATGAGGAATAGTTCCTTTATGAACAGGAACACGGATAAGGTTCTTCTTTGCAGCCTCTACACCTTTAGCAATAGCGGTGCTTACTTCACCTGCCTTGCCGAGCCCTAATCCGATAACGCCATCTTGATTACCAACCACAACAATAGCGGCAAAAGTGAAGGTACGCCCCCCCTTAGTCACCTTAGTTACGCGGTTGATATCCACCAAGCGATCGGTTAGCTCTAAGTCGTTGGTAGACTTTACTCTATTGAATGCTGTTGCCATTGTTCCTTAAAATTTAAGACCACCATTGCGAGCGGCATCTGCCAACTCTTTGATACGACCATGATAGAGATAACCATTGCGATCGAATACTACAGATTCAACGCCGGCTTCCTTGGCACGCTGAGCAATAAGCTCACCCACCTTGGCGGCAATCTCCTTTTTAGCTCCGGCAGCCTCGAGAGCGAGAGAGGAAGCACTAGCGAGAGTACGACCTTCTACATCGTCGATAAGCTGAGCATAGATCTGTTTATTACTACGGAATACCGTAAGACGAGGACGCTGCTTAGTACCACTAATCTTACCACGCACACTCGTCTTGATACGAAGTCTTCTAAGTTCTTTTCTTGTCATGATAATCTAGAGTTACTTGCTGGCTGTTTTACCCGACTTACGACGAATAATCTCGCCTTCAAACTTAATACCCTTACCCTTATAAGGCTCTGGCTTACGGAATGAACGAATCTTAGAACATACCTGCCCGAGGAGTTGCTTATCGCAAGACTCGAGGTAGATAAAAGGATTCTTATTACGTTCACTCTTCGTTTCCACCTTTATTTCAGAGGGAAGCATAAAGAAGATAGGGTGTGTAAAACCAAGAGAAAGCTCAAGGAGCTGACCTTGATTAGAAGCACGATAACCTACCCCTACGAGTTCCAAAGTCTTCTTGAAGCCTTCAGATACCCCTACAATCATATTATTGACGAGCGAACGATAAAGCCCATGAAGAGCTCGATCTTCTTTGTCGTCAGTTGCACGAGAGAGCTTTACTTCACCCTCTTCGATAGATACACTAATACGAGGATCTACATACTGCGTAAGCTCGCCTTTAGGGCCCTTTACGGTTACCTTATTATCAGCAAGAGTAACTGTAACGCCTTTAGGTAGTGCTATGGGCAATTTTCCTATTCTTGACATAACCTGTTTCTCCTGTGATTAATAGATGTAACACAATACTTCGCCACCTACCTTGAGGTCGCGAGCTTCTTTGTCAGTCATCACACCCTTAGACGTAGACAGAATGGCAATACCGAGGCCATTGAGTACGCGAGGGAGATCACGATAACCTACATAACGACGAAGACCGGGGCGTGATACACGCTTTAGAGCCTTGATGGCATTGGTCTTCTGTGCAAGGTCATACTTAAGAGCGACCTTGATAATAGCACGACACTCATCTACATCCTCAAACTTGTAGTTTAGGATATAACCTTTGTCGAAGAGAACCTTCGTAATCTCCTGCTTGAGGCGAGAAGAAGGGATCTCTACAACACGATGTCCTGCGCTGATTGCGTTGCGCAATCTTGTCAGATAATCTGCAATAGGATCAGTCATATATATTCTGAATTAAATTGATCTGGCTACCCAGACAATATTTAAATACTCTTTCTTTCCAAAGGACCTTACCAGCTGGCCTTCTTTACACCGGGGATAAGTCCCTTAGATGCCATTTCGCGGAATTGGATACGCGAAATACCAAACTGGCGCATATACCCTTTGGGACGCCCAGTCATGCTGCAACGATTGTGCAAACGTACAGGAGAAGCGTTGCGAGGGATTGCTTGGAGTGCTTCGTAGTCGCCCTCTTTCTTGAGCTGAGCGCGCTTCGCAGCATACTTTGCAACCATTCTTTGGCGCTTAACCTCACGGGCTTTCATCGATTCTTTTGCCATAACTCTTCTTACTTAGCAGTGCTCTTAAAGGGAAGACCAAACTCTTTGAGAAGTTCGAAACCTTCCTCATCAGTTTCCGCAGTGGTTACAAAGGTAATATTCATCCCCAATATTTTGGTAATCGTATCGATATTTATTTCGGGGAAGATGATCTGCTCATCAATACCAAGGGTATAATTACCACGACCATCAAGCTTGCTATTGATACCTTTGAAATCTCGGATACGAGGCAAAACGACACGCACGAGACGCTCTAGGAACTCATACATACGATCACGACGAAGAGTAACCATAACTCCAATGGGCATCTTACGACGCAATTTGAAGTTCGAGATATCCTTCTTCGAATAGGTAGGTACGGCCTTTTGCCCAGTAATAGCAGAAAGCTCTTCAATTGCAACATCAATGATCTTCTTATCACCCGTAGCAATACCCAAACCTTGATTGATCACAATCTTAGAAAGCTTTGGCACCTGCATGATGCTAGAGTAACCAAAGTGCTTCATCAACTCGGGAGCAATGCGCTCCTTATATTCAGTCTTAAGACTCGTTGTATTGGCGCTCATTACTTAATCTCCTCTCCTGACTTCTTAGCGTAACGAATACTCTTGTTATTGGCATCCTTCTTACGACCAACACGAGTAGCTTTCCCAGACTTGGGATCTACAAGATTGACGTTAGAGATGTGAATGGGTCCTTCTTCTTCGATGATACCACCTTGAGGATTCTTTGCATTGGGCTTCGTATGCTTCTTGATCATATTAAGCCCTTCTACAATGACACGATTCTTTTCGGCCAACACCTTAAGGACGCGACCCGTACGACCACGGTACTCGCCGGAATTGACGAATACGTTGTCGCCCTTCTTTATATTCAACTTGCTCATAAATTCAAACTGGTTTTAGAGCACTTCGGGTGCTAGTGAAACAACCTTCATATTAACGGCACGAAGCTCACGAGCAACGGGACCGAAAATACGAGTACCACGGAGATCCCCGGAAGCAGAAAGGAGCACACAGGCATTGTCGCTGAAACGAATGTAGGAACCATCGGCACGACGAATTTCCTTTTTCGTACGAACAATGAGAGCCTTAGATACGGCACCCTTCTTTACATCACTCGAAGGCACAACGCTCTTTACCGAGACAACGATAATATCGCCCACTGAAGCATAGCGACGACGAGTACCGCCAAGTACACGGATACAAAGTACCTCACGAGCACCACTATTATCAGCGACTTTGAGTCTTGATTCTTGCTGTATCATAGTCTATTACTTCGCTCTTTCGATGATTTCTGTTAGTCTCCAACGTTTAAGGCGGCTCAAAGGACGAGTCTCCATAATACGTACCTTATCGCCCACATTGCATTCATTCTTTTCGTCGTGGGCATAGAGTTTCTTTGTCTTATTTACAAACTTGCCATAAATGGGATGCTTTTCCTTCCAGCGAATAGCAACCGTGATGGATTTCTCCATCTTGTTGCTAGTCACAATCCCGACACGTTCTTTTCTATGATTTCTCATCATTCTTGTGAAGTCTCTTATTATTGATTTTCTACACGGCGCATAGCCAGTACCATCTCGAGACGAGCGATCGTCTTACGCTGAGCGCGAAGCGATGCCGGATTCTCAAGAGGAGAAACAGAATGATTGATGCGGTCGAGGTTGTAGCTCTTGCGAAGAACTTCAAGCTTTTCCACTATTTCGGGAGTTGTTAGCTCCTTAATCTCAGACATTTTCATAGGTTCTCTCTCTTACTGATTACGCATTTTCTTTCGTAGCATCGAAGTCTCGACGCACAACAAACTTAGTAGTAACGGGAAGCTTCTGAGCTGCAAGGCGCAATGCTTCCTTAGCAATCTCGTAAGAAACACCCTCTACCTCAAAGATCATACGACCTGGGGTAACAGGTGCTACGAAGCCTTCGGGATTACCTTTCCCCTTACCCATTCGCACTTCGGCAGGCTTGCTAGTAATAGGCTTATCGGGGAAGATACGAACCCAAACCTGACCTTGACGCTGCATGTAACGAGTAACGGCGATACGCGCAGCCTCTATCTGAGCCCCCGTGATCCACTTGGTCTGGAGAGACTTGATACCGAAGGAACCGAAAGCGAGCTGATTGCCACGCTGGGCATTCCCCTTCATGCGACCCTTCTGCTGCCTTCTAAACTTTGTTTTCTTTGGCTGTAACATAATTACTTTCCTTCTTTTCTTTAGCGGTTAGGTTTACGATTGTTGCGACGGCGACGATCGTTGCGACCGAAGGAATCTTGACGGCGTTGGTTGTTCTGAGAGGCTTGTTGGAAGTTTGGCGCCAAATCACGCTTCTCATAAACTTCGCCCTTCATGATCCAAACCTTTACACCGATCATCCCCACCTTCGTGAGAGCTTCCTCGTGCGCATAGTCTATATCGGCACGCAATGTGTGAAGAGGAGTACGCCCCTCCTTAAACATTTCGCTGCGAGCCATTTCTGCGCCATTGAGACGACCAGAGAGGTGCACCTTGATACCTTCGGCTCCCGAACGCATCGCAGATGCGATAGCCATCTTAACGGCACGACGATAAGCAACGTTACCTTCGAGCTGACGTGCTATACTAGAGGCTACAAGAGAAGAATCGAGCTCAGGACGACGGATTTCATAGATATAAATCTGTACTTCCTTCTTCGTGAGTTTCTTGAGTTCTTCCTTGAGCTTATCTACTTCTTGACCGCCCTTACCAATAATAAGACCTGGACGAGCAGTGCAAATCGTTACTGTTACGAGGTGAAGAGCACGCTCAATAACAATACGAGAAATACCGGCCTTGGCGTGACGTGCATTGAGATATTTGCGGATACGGCTATCCTCTAGAAGAGTTGGACCGTAATTCTTTCCACCATACCAATTTGAATCCCAGCCACGGATATAACCTAGACGGTTGCTTATAGGATTAATCTTCTGTCCCATCCTGCTTCTGATTATTAGCGTTATTAAGCGAACTTACATAAAGGGTCACATGGTTGCTACGCTTACGAATGCGGTAGCCGCGCCCCTGAGGAGCCGGACGAAGACGTTTAAGCGTTGCACCTCCATCGACAAAAACGCGAGAGATATAAAGCTCTCCCTCCTCGGTCTTGCGACCATTCACCTGCTCCCAATTGGCAATAGCAGACTGGAGAAGCTTCAAAAGACGAGTAGCAGAAGCTTTGCGTGAAGAAAAACGAAGGATACCCAATGCTCGGGTTACCTCCATACCTCGTATATTGTCTACCACCAAACGCATCTTGCGAGGAGATGTCGGTACATTGTTTAGCTTCGCGAAGCAATCGATTGTACCGTCGGTGGCCATAGTTTTATTCTTATCACTCATTGTACTTTGTATTGTGTCTACAACTTGGACCAATTACACTCTCTTACTTACGATTACCAGAGTGACCTCTGAAGGTACGTGTAAGAGCAAATTCGCCCAACTTATGACCTACCATATTTTCCGTAATATACACGGGAATAAACTTATTCCCATTGTGTACGGCAATCGTATGCCCTACAAAGTCGGGGGAGATCATAGAAGCACGAGACCAAGTCTTGATCACGGACTTCTTGCCGGACTCATTCATTTCGAGCACCTTCTTCTCCAACTTTACACTGATAAAGGGACCTTTCTTTAGCGAACGACTCATATTATCTTGTTCTTATCAGAGTTACTTTTTCTTGCGTCTTTCTATAATGTACTTAGAAGAGTGTTTCTTAGGAGCTCTCGTCTTAAGACCCTTAGCATAAAGCCCCGTACGTGAGCGAGGATGGCCCCCAGAGGCACGTCCTTCACCACCACCCATGGGGTGATCTACAGGGTTCATTACGACACCACGGTTGCGAGGACGGCGTCCAAGCCAGCGTGAGCGACCTGCCTTACCCGACTTTTCGAGAGCGTGGTCACTATTCCCTACGCTACCAACCGTAGCCTTACACATAGAAAGCACACGACGAGTTTCGCCAGAAGGCATACGCAACACGACGTACTTATCTTCACGTGCAACAAGCTGTGCAAATGTTCCTGCCGAACGGGCGAACTTAGCACCCTGACCGGGACGCAACTCGACGTTGTGCACCACGGTACCAACAGGAATCATAGACAAGGGAAGTGAGTTCCCTACTTCGGGAGCAACATTCTCTCCCGAGATCACAGTTTGACCAACCTCTATACCATCAGGAGCGAGGATATAAGCCTTTGCCCCATCGGCATAGTAGAGAAGGGCAATACGAGACGAACGATTAGGATCGTACTCGATACTCTTCACCGTGGCGGGAATGCCATCCTTGGTTCTCTTGAAGTCGATAAAACGGAATTTCTGCTTATGACCACCTCCGATGTAACGCATGGTCATCTTACCCGTGTTGTTACGACCGCCGGTCTTACGCTTACCTTCTACAAGGGATTTTTCTGGTGTGCTGGCTGTGATCTTGTCAAACGCACCAATAATCTTGTGTCTCTGCCCAGGAGTTGTGGGCTTGAGTTTTCTAATTCCCATTACTCAATCAAATATTACTGAAGAAGTCAATAGACTGCCCCTTTTCAAGAGTTACAATTGCCTTTTTGTAGGCAGCTGCACGACCGCTGATAATACCACCTTTGGTATAGCGAGTCTTGAGCTTTGGAGTAACCTTGATAGTGTTGACATCTACCACCTTCACATTGTACATCTTCTCAACAGCGTTCTTGATCTCGATTTTGTTTGCCTTAGGAGAAACACGGAAGGCGCAACGCTCGGGTTGCTTGTCCGTGATCGCTGTCATCTTCTCCGAAATAACAGGCTTGATAATAATACTCATTGTACTCTCCTAGATTAAGCCTTAAACATTTCGTTAGCTGTAGCAATAGCCTCTTCTGTAAACACAAGCTGAGTAGCATCCAATACACTATATGTATTAAGAGATACCGCATTAGCTATGCGAGCACTAGGCACGTTACGAGCCGAGAGGTACACGTTGGCAGGGATATTGTTCATTACAAACAAAGTCTTCTTTCCGGCAAGACCAAGTGCAGATGTGAGTGCTACAAAATCTTTTGTCTTAGGAGCTGCAAAGTCAAAAGCCTCTACAACCTTAATCTCCTGAGCTTGCGCTTTGTAGGAGAGAGCAGAGCGACGTGCAAGGCGTACGAGCTTCTTGTTTAACTTAAAGCTATAGCTGCGAGGACGAGGCCCGAACACACGAGCTCCTCCCACGAGAAGAGGAGAGTTAATGTCCCCACGACGTGCTCCGCCACCGCCCTTCTGGCGACCGAGCTTACGAGTAGAGCCACTCATTTCACTACGCTCTTTCGATTTGTGCGTACCTTGACGCTGATTGGCGCGATAAAGCTTTACAGCAAGATAGATAGCGTGATCATTGGGTTCGATACCAAATACGGCATCGTCCAAAACAACCTTGCGCCCTGTATCTTCGCCCTTTACGTTATATACAGATACTTCCATACTTTAGATCTCCACTGCTACAATTGAACCTTTGTGCCCGGGAATGCTACCCTTGATGAGCAACAAGTTGTGCTCGGGCATTACCTTAATTACTTCGAGGTTCTGAACCGTTACGCGTTCGTTACCCGTCTGACCAGCCATGCGAGTACCCTTGAAGACCTTTGCAGGGTAAGAACAAGCACCTACAGCACCGGGAGCACGTAGACGGTTGTGCTGACCATGAGTAGACTGACCTACACCGCCAAAGCCGTGACGACCAACTACCCCTTGGAAACCCTTACCTTTAGAAGTACCTATTACATCCACATAGACTACATTCTCAAAGATGTCGACCTTGATAGTGTCGCCCAACTTGTAGTCTCCAGAGAAACCTTTGAACTCGGCCAAGTGTCTCATTGGGGCTACTCCTGCCTTTTTAAAGTGCCCCATGAGAGGCTTTGTTGCATGCTTCTCAGTGGTTTCTTGGAAACCGAGCTGAAGAGCATCGTAGCCGTCATGTTCACTTGTCTTGACTTGAGTAACCACACAAGGACCCAATTCGATAACAGTGCATGGCGTATTTACACCATCGGCACTGAAAACGGAAGTCATTCCGATTTTCTTTCCTAATAATCCTGGCATTTCTTGTGTTATTTACTACGTTTATAACTTGACATTAATCTCAACCCCGCTGGAGACTTCGAGCTTTGTAAGAGCATCTACAGTCTGCTTAGAGGCATTATAAATGTCTATAAGTCTCTTGTACGACGATAGTTCGAACTGCTCGCGAGATTTCTTATTCACGAACGTAGAACGATTCACCGTAAAGATACGCTTGTGCGTAGGCAGGGGGATAGGACCACATACCATAGCACCGGTAGCCTTTACTGCCTTTACGATCTTCTCGGCACTCTTGTCGAGGAGCATATGATCGTAAGACTTAAGCTTGATTCTAATCTTCTGACTCATCTTTTTATATAGAGCTTATTACTTAATCAAATCTACACGACCATCAACTTCGGTAAGCACCTGCTTAGCAATTGACGAAGAAACTTCTGCATAATGCGAGAAGGTCATCGTACTGGTAGCACGACCTGAAGAGATCGTACGCAAAGCAGTTACATAACCAAACATCTCAGAGAGGGGCACATCTGCCTTTACGATACGTGCGCCAGTACGGCTTGTTTCCATGCCACCTACTTGACCACGACGCTTATTCAAGTCGCCAATGACATCACCCATGTTCTCTTCGGGAGTAACCACTTCAAGCTTCATGATAGGCTCGAGCAAGACAGGACCAGCCTGTGCAGAGGCATTCTTGAATGCTTGGATAGCGGCAACTTCGAACGAAAGTTGGTCTGAATCCACAGGGTGGAACGAACCATCTACGAGAGTCACCTTGAGACGATCAAGAGGATAGCCTGCCAACACACCATTCTTCATAGCACGTTGGAAACCCTTCTGAACAGAGGGAATAAATTCCTTAGGCACATTACCACCCTTCACTTCGTCTACGAACTGAAGATCGCCTTCGAAGTCGTCATCGGCAGGTTCTACACGCACGATAATATCTGCGAACTTACCACGTCCCCCGGTCTGCTTCTTATACACTTCGCGAAGTTGAACAGACTTTGTAATGGCTTCTTTGTAAGAAACTTGAGGGCGACCTTGGTTACACTCAACCTTAAACTCACGCTTAAGACGGTCGATAATGATCTCGAGGTGAAGCTCACCCATACCGCTAATTACAGTCTGCCCTGTTTCTTCGTTGGTCTGAACGCGGAACGTAGGATCTTCTTCTGCAAGCTTAGCAAGACCAACACCGAGACGATCCAAGTCCTTTTGAGTCTTAGGCTCTACGGCGATACCGATCACGGGATCGGGGAAGTCAATTGCCTCAAGAGTCATAGGAGCGTTTTCGTCACAGATGGTATCCCCTGTGCGGATATCCTTGAAACCTACACCGGCACCGATATCACCGCAGCCAATTACCTCCATTGGGTTCTGGCTATTAGAGTGCATCTGGAAGAGGCGAGAGATACGTTCCTTCTTACCCGTACGTGTGTTGTAGATATAGCTACCAGCCGTGAGAGATCCTGAATAAACGCGGAAGAAGCAGAGACGACCTACATAGGGGTCGGTTGCAATCTTAAAGGCGAGAGCACAAAGAGGCTCATCGGGAGAAGTCTTGCGCGTAACAACTTGCTCCGGATCATCAACAGCCGTACCCGTAACCTCTGGAGTATCGATAGGGCTGGGGAGGTATGCACAAACAGCATCAAGAAGAGTTTGTACCCCCTTATTCTTGAAAGAAGAACCACAAAGCATGGGGAAAATCTTCATTGAGAGCGCCCCCTTACGGATAGCAGCACGGATCTCATCTTCTGTAATAGTAGAAGGATCGTCGAAGTATTTTTCCATGAGAGCATCGTCACACTCTGCGAGCTTTTCAAGCATCTTGTCGCGCCATTCTTCGGCTTCGGACTGAAGATCTGTAGGGATTTCCACTACATCATAGTCAGCCCCCATAGTCTCATCGTGCCAAAGGATAGCTTTCATACGTACGAGGTCCACTACTCCCTTGAAGGTTTCTTCTGCCCCTACGGGGATTTGGATAGGACAAGGATTGGCACCAAGGACCGTCTGCATCTGGTTGTAAACCTCGAAGAAGTTGGCACCAGAGCGGTCCATCTTATTTACGTATGCAATACGAGGTACGTTGTACTTGTCAGCCTGACGCCATACAGTTTCACTCTGAGGCTCAACGCCCCCTACAGCACAAAATGCAGCTACAGCACCATCGAGGATACGAAGAGAACGCTCTACCTCAACAGTAAAGTCAACGTGTCCCGGGGTGTCAATAAGATTGATCTTGTAGCGATTGTTGTTGTAATTCCAAAAAGTAGTGGTAGCAGCACTCGTGATCGTAATTCCTCGCTCCTGCTCTTGCTCCATCCAGTCCATGGTAGCGGCACCATCGTGCACCTCACCAATCTTGTGAGTAAGACCAGTATAGAAGAGAATACGCTCTGAAGTCGTAGTCTTACCGGCATCAATGTGCGCCATGATGCCGATATTGCGAGTTAATTCGAGATGTTTTTCGTTTGCCATGATGCGTTATGTATTAGAAACGGAAATGGGCAAACGCACGGTTGGCTTCTGCCATACGGTGCATATCTTCTTTACGTTTGAATGCAGCACCCTGACTGTTGTAAGCATCAACAATCTCCGCAGCAAGCTTATCTGCCATAGTCTTACCACCACGCTTACGAGCGTAGATGATGAGATTTTTCATTGATATAGATTCCTTGCGTTCAGGACGGATCTCCGTAGGCACTTGGAAGGTTGCCCCCCCAATACGACGGCTCTTCACCTCTACTTGAGGGGTGATGTTATCCAATGCAGCCCTCCAAATCTCAAGCGAAGACTTTTCTTCATTCGCGAGCTTACCCTTTACGATCTCAAGGGCATTGTAGAAGATGCTATAGGCAAGATTCTTCTTGCCATCATACATCAAGTGATTGACAAACTTAGTCACTTGACGATCACCAAATACAGGATCAGGAAGTACCTGACGCTTCTTAGGCTTTGCTTTTCTCATTGTTGTCTAAAATTCGTTCGAATCGAATTGGTTGTCGGTAATTTACGTCTTCAACGCCCACGCAAGGGCATTTACTCAACCTATCTCTAAGGATAGCCTATCCAATTGAACCCGAAACTGGTTCTTTTTTTCTTCTTTCTCTAAGCCACTCTTTGGCTTAAAACAACTGTAGAACAGGAAAGGAGGATGAGAGATCTTTGAGTTGAGGGCGACTATTGTATTCTCTAACCCCCCTACCCTCACGTCTCTCTAAAAACAAAGGGAATTACTTCTTTGCAGCAGCCTTAGGACGCTTAGCCCCATACTTGCTACGACGCTGAAGACGTCCATTAACGCCGGCAGCATCAAGAGTACCACGCACGATGTGATAACGCACCCCTGGCAAGTCCTTCACACGACCACCACGAACAAGCACGATACTGTGCTCTTGGAGGTTATGACCTTCTCCTGGGATGTACGCATTGACTTCCTTACCATTAGTAAGACGCACACGTGCCACCTTACGCATAGCCGAGTTAGGCTTTTTAGGCGTAGTGGTGTACACACGTACACAAACCCCACGGCGTTGCGGACAAGCCCCCAAGGCAGGCGACTTACCAACTTCGTTGAATGATTCCCTTCCTTTTCTAACTAACTGTTGAATCGTAGGCATTTCTTATTTCATTTATTAATCAATCTACTTATGTAGTTGCTACAGCATAACTATACGTATAGCGCGGCAAAGGTAATAAGAATTTCTCACCTGGCAAAAGTTTTCTCCCTATTTCTCAGAATGTAGATTCTAGTAGCGAGTGCAACGGGGAGAAAAAGATGCAACGGCCAACAGCCTCACCTCGGTAAGACTAGCACATTTCCTTAAGAAAACAAATAATCTGCGAGGGAGTAACCTCTTCGCTAGAACAGCAGCCACAACGTGGAGGATAAACTATCCCGTTGAGACATCACTCCCCTCACACCTCCACAACGCGAGGCTAGCACCATCCAACACCTTCCGAGGACGTGCAAGGGAGAAAAGAAGCGGGGATACTCCCAAGCCCTCAATTAAAAGCAGAATAGGGTGTCTTGCAGTGAGAGATCCCCCCCCTTCACAAGACACCCTCTAAGATGAAATCCCCTAGCCTCTCTTGTAAAGGGGCTAGAAGAATATGATTTAGCGAGCTACTACAAAACGCTCAATGCGATTAGCTACATGCAAGAAGTAAACTCCCTCTGAGAGAGAAGAAACATCTATAGTAGTCTTTGATGAAGTAGCTACAGTGTTAAGCACGAGTGTACCATCTAGCGCATAAATCTGTACTCGAGCACCCTCTTTATTAGGGATAGAGAGCGTAATAGTCTCAGATGCTACTGTAGGATAGAGAGCCACAGCCTCCGTCTGTAGCAATACCGCAGCGCCAGGCTTTCCGGCATAGGGATTCTTACCTTTATTTTCACCGTCTTGCCAGTCGTAGGTATCCCATCCCTTGCTACGAGCTACATCAGCAGCATACACAGAGACGAAGTTACCTTCCTCGCTATTGCTCGTGTTTATAGCATAAAAGCTACCGGGCTCAAACTCTGCCGTATTTACCTTATAGCGGTCACAGAGACGATCAACAAGGTCTCGTATAGCCTGCTCGTTCAATTTATTATTGTAACAGCTTACCAAATGCAAGATATTCTCTTTAGGGATAAGGAGCTTAGTAAGACTTGCTTCACTACAATCCAACTCATAGATAGCGGGCATATGTGTAACATCCAACTCGGTAAGTTTTTTCGTACCGCAGTAGAGTTGATATAGGTTTACGAGGTTGGAGAGATCTACAGGCTCTAGATCGTCATTATTTTCATAGCGCAAGAGCCTTAGACTTGCATTATTGCGAAGGTCTAGGTTCTTCAGTTTATTGCTACCACAGCTGAGGAGGTAGAGCTTGCGAAGATCTGCCACATTAAGCGACTCTATCTTATTGCCCTCACAAACGAATTGGAGTAAGTTTTTGTTCGCCCTAAGGTCTATACTCGTGAGTTTATTGAAAGGAACTATCAACATCTCCATCTGAGAAGACTCAGGAAGCTCTAGAGAAGAAATCTCGTTATTCATCGCAAAAACAGCCTTCAATTCTTCACATGCAGAGAGATCCAGTGAGGTGAGGTTATTCTCCGAAAGCTCTACTACTTGCATCTTAGAAGACTGCGAGAAGTTTACCTTTTCGATTTTATTCTTTGCACAGCTAACCTGAGCCAAATTAGGGTTGTTCGTTATATCCAACTCGGTAAGTTCATTGCGATAAGCAGTAAGAACGACCAGAGTAGGAGCATGAGTAAGATCGATCGCAGAGATACAATTATCTGCTACTTCCAGACCACCACAGTCAAAAGCAGCAAACTTACCATAGGCAACAATGGTAGGAACGGTCTTCTTGAGGTAGATGGGCACTCCATTCTCCTTAATGATTTCATTCGCATCTTTAACCCCATTGCCATTGAAGTCAATCCAAGCCTTACCTGCATCTGCATTATCGGCAAGCACAGCTTTGATACCCCAAGTATCTGAACCTTGACCGGTTGTTTTACTTGTTGTTATGATGATATACTCCTCTTCTCCCGGAGCAATAGTAAGGGATGTTCCCTCATAGGTTACACCTTTTTTCCCTCCCTTATTGTCGAAAACCTTCCAATTTTTCTTGGTGGCTTCCTTTACAATATCAGCGCTATAGCGACCATTGGGGAAGTCCTGTGTATCTACCATATAGAAACTACCGGGATTCTCGGCAGTGCGCATTGGGAGCGATTGAATGAGGGCTATCATCTTCTCAGAAGAGATGAAATTGCCAAAACAAGCCACCTCTTCTAACTGAGCGTAACCGGTTGCACTCCAACCTATGAATTGGTTACTGCCAAGGTTCACTTTCTGGAGTGGAGCAGATGGATTGAGCTTAAGATCCGCAAGATTATTGACAGCACAATCAAGCGATTGCAACTTGCCGTTAGCCGAGAGATCAAGGCGCGTGAGTTGATTATTGCGACAAGTAAGATGGGTCAGCTCCTTGTTTTTGGAGAGATCGAGTGAGGTAAGTTTATTTTTGTAGCAATTGAGAACTTGTAATTTCTCGTTCCCCGAAACCACCAAAGAGGAGAGTGCTTGCAAATTAACCGTTAGCTCCCGAACGGCTCCATATATAGTTACGGTCGCTCCTGTTTTTGGGTATTCGTCCGCTCTGTCCGTGTTGACTTTGGCATCTTCGCCGTCGTCGTACTTCTGGTTATTATTTAGGTCAATCCAAATAGACTCTGCATCTGCAGCATCTGCCTTTATCATGATAGCCCAGGGGACAAACGAGGAAACGGCCTCTGTGGTCATAACAATCTTTGGACCATCAGTCGTGTATGAAGATGGGTCTGCAGCCGTGGCACGACCCGTTGCAGCAAGGGAAGAAAAGAGAATCCCTCCTCCAAGCATGAAATAGCGAAAGGCTTTCATTTTGCGTTTTTGTAATTAATAGTGTTCTGTAGATAAAACTAGGAGTTCCCAGTCCATATAGGCGAGAACTCCTAGTATAATCGGTTAATTAGCGAACGACAAAAGTCTTAGAAATAGTATCAATAGAGAGTACATATACTCCTGCGTTGAGATCTTCTACAGAAAGGAGCATAGAGGGTGCTGTGGCTGTAAACTCACGCACTTTTGCCCCTGTTGCATCAAAGATTGCAATGGTCTTTCCAACCAACTCAGCAGGCATATTGAGTGTCATCTCTACATCTGCGGGTACGGGATAGAGCGTAACCTCTTCGGCACGTACAGACTCTAGCCCACGAGGTTCACCAGGATATTTCACCATCGAACCTCCGCCATTGTGGTCGTATACAGTCCAAGCCTTTTTAGCAGCAGCCTTCACTTGATCTTCGTAGATCTTGTTGTTATCTCCCGTGAGAGTAAGATCCACAAAGAGGAGAGTACCTACACCAAAGTCGGGATCTTGTTGGGGAAGAGAAGCAATAAGAGCGTCTACGGCCTCACCCTTCAGATTGTTTTGGAAGCAAGAAACTACAGCAATAGCTTCACACTTGGAGACATCCAACGACTCAAACTTATTGAACTCGATGAACAAGCTCTCTAGACTCTTACAACCACTGAGGTCAATTGTCTTAAACTCATTGTTTCTAATATCAAGTTCGCGGAGGGCAGAAGCCGACTTCACATCGAGCTGAGACAATTTGTTGTTGTCCAACCAAACGTCGGTCATATTCTTAAGACCCGAGAGGTTAGCCTCGGTGAGTTGTGCACGGTGAGCATGAAGCACTTCGAGAGCGGCACATTCCGAAACGTCCAACTTGCCTAGAGGATTGTCGTTGCAATGCAAGACACGCAATTTGCTAGTACCCTTTAGAACGAGCTTCTTAAGGCCTGTACCTGCACACTCAAAGCGGTCAAGTTCGGGATTGTTAGAGAAGTCAAGCTCTTTAATAGAAGTTGTATCGCAGAAGAACGTAGTAAGCTTCGTATTCTTTGAGAGGTCAATCTCCTTAAGATCCCTCACAAAAGCTACATTGAGGATACGAAGGTCGGTATTAGCAGTAACATTCAACGACTTGAGGTTCTTACAAGAAGAAACATAAAGTTCCTGAAGTGCGGTGTTCTTTGAGAGGTCTAAAGAGGCAATATCGGTATGACTTACCATAAGCTCCTTGAGGTTGGGGAGCTTAGTCATGTCTACCTTCTCGAGAGGACTGCTGGTACAACGCAATACCTTGAGGTTAGGATTAGCAGAAGCATCTACTTCTGTAATATCATTGCTTCCGCAGCTGAAAGAGGTAATATTACCATAGATAGTAACGGAGTTGGTGTTACGAGTATAGTGATTGGCATCAAGATACATGCTCCAGTTGGTGATTTCTTCTCCGACATCTTTCTTTCCGTCGCCGTTAAGATCGACAAAACAGTTAGCCTTATCCTCCTCCTCTGCATTGAAAAGGAATCTCCATCTTCCATCATTTTTGTTTGCAGTAACCGTCATTTTGGCAAGGGTTTCCTCTTCAGGATCAGAGCCTTCGTACTTATTGTACCCCTCGTTTCCCATACCATCTTGCCAATCGTAGGCAGTCCAACCGAGTTCCTTTGCTTTAGCAACAGCATCTTTGGTACAAACATTTTTATCTGCAACCTTTGTGTTGATAACAAAAAGAGAACCATCGTTGTACTCTTTTTTCGGGAGCTGCTCGATGAAAGACATCATAGCTCCTGCACTCAGCTTGTTATTGTAGATGCGGAACTCATTAAGCTTTGACATCTCCTTGCTCACAACAATAGACTCCAGTAGGTTATCCTGCAGGGCGATTGTCGTAATCCCTGTCAGTTTTGATACATCTATGTGTTTAAGCTTATTGTTGTTAACTGAGAAGGCTTTAAGAGTGCTTACATCGCCCAAAATAAGCTCTTCCATCTCGCAGGCATCACACTTTAGAGAGAAGAGTTTTTTATTGTTACTAATGTCGAGTTTTGCGAGTTTGTTTCCAAAGCAACTAAGGTTCGTAAGCTTGCTCAACATAGAGACATCTAGCTTTGTAAGCCCCGTTTCACCACACATAAGGGCGGTCAATTCCTTTAGATTCTTCAGGTCAAGCTCTTTGATAGCGGTCTTTCCACAAGAAAGGAGTGTAAGCTTTGATCCCTCGGGGAAAGAAAGTTTAGTAATGGCTTTGCACCCATCCAGTTCTAAGGACTCTAGTTGAGGACTCTTCGAAAGATCTAGCTCAGCCAACTCTTCATTTCCATTGATTGAGACCTCTTTTAGAGTAGAAGGGTTGTGAGTAAGATCAATCTTTACGAGATTAGTACGATTGGCTGACAACTCTCCCATGTTACCATAAACACGCACCGAAGCAATATTCTTTGCGAGCTTGCCAAAGAATCTAGGAGCGTCTTCACTTGCCCCATCATACTTATTGTTCCCATTAAGATCCACCCAACAGAGGTCATCATAAGACGCGCCCTTCACCGTAATCTCCAGGGGATCGTCGGCATTTTTCGTGGTAAGCTCAACATAGGTATCCGATACCGTAGGAGTCCCACTCTGAGCATACGCAGCCCAGCAGCTTCCGCTTAACGCGAAAAAGGCGGAGAAAAAGAGATTTCTCCCAACAAGTAATTGTTTCTTCATTACATTATCCGTTTATTCCTTATAAAATCCTGTGTCAATCAACTTTTATCAAGGCACGAGAGGCAGATGGCAACTTTGCCTCCTCGGAATTTTCCTCCTCTCCCTTCGCTCTTCGCCAGCAAATGTACGAAAACATTCCTATCATGCGAACTAAAAGAACATAAATCGGGGGTATTTAAGCATCCGAATAGAAGAAAAAGGCAAATTTCGTACCAATTAATAGGTACAGAATCTTCCTATAGAGGCATTTGTAGGTAGGTAACTCCCTTGAGTATCCCTCCCTTTGGAGAAAAGAAAGAGGATGTATCTCCGAGAGAAGGAATAGGTTGTATTTTCCTATTTCCTCCGCTGCGGAGATACATCCTCTCAGGGCAGAAAGGAGAAATCTTTAGGTCAGACTCCCCTCTCTATGCTGGGCTGAAAATTTATTTTTTCTGGTCAGCTTCTGTTTGGTTGCTGCGGAAGTAAAGTTGCAAGCGATTGCCGCTGGTAACAATAGACTTGAGCAGAGCTTGTACATCGGCAGGCTTGATAGAGTCGAGTACTTTGTCGTAATTGTCGACCCAGTTCTTACCATTGAAGAAGTATTCTTCTATGTTGCCAAGCCAGTAACCATTCTCACGAATACGTTCTGCATGACGCTTCTTCATATTCACAACGGTCTTGTCGAAATACTCTTGACTTACGCCATTCTTAACAATGAGATTCAACTCGTCGTATACAACCTGATTGAGCTGAGCAGCACGCTCGGGAGCGCAGAAGAATTGAACCGTAACAGAACCTTCTGGTGTTGGGAATTCGTCTACCTCGGCAGCGGCAGAGGGCGAATAGGTTCCGCTCTCGCGCTCACGGATAGAGGCAATAAGAGTCTGATCGAGTACGCCGTTGAGGATCTGAGCTGCAAGTATCGTCTTATGATCGTAAACAGCCTTACCCTGGAGGTAGTCCATAACAATACCGGTAGGCGTATTCATATCCTTGTATACTTCCATTGTCTTTTCACCCTTGCGGAAGCCGGCTTGTTTCGTTCTATCCATCTTAGGAGTAGCCTTGCCCTTGGGTACAGATCCGAGATATTTTACGATAAGTTCCTTAGCCTTAGCTTCGTCAATGTTACCAACAAAGAAGAATTGGAAGCCATCAGCAGAAGAGAGACGCTCGCGAGCCATCTGGAGTGCGCGCTCATAGCTTACCTTTTCCATATCATCAGCTTTTACCTTCTTGCGCCAGATATCATTGTCGAAGAGGAGGTAGTTTATAGAGTCGCTGAGAGAAGCGAAGGGCTGACGCTCGGCCATCTTGAGAGCTTCGGTAGTCTTTTCTTTGTATGCAGCAAAGGCTTCTTTGTCTGCACGAATATCAGTCATATAGAGGTAGGTGAGCTGGAGCATTGTCTCAAAGTCAGCTACCGTAGAGTTTCCGCTAAAACCTGAAGTAAAGTTGCCAAAAGCAGGAGATACGCTTACCGTACGACCTGTAAGAGCCTTGCCAAGAGCAATAGCATCGAACTTGCCCAAACCACCAAGCGATACAATATCGTCTACAATCTTAGTATTGAGTATGTCGCTGGGCTTTGAGTAGAGACGGAAACCTCCGTTTGTAGTACCGGACATAAGGATCTGATCTTCCTTAAAGTCGGTCTTCTTGAGGTAAACCTTGATGCCGTTTTGGAGGGTTAGCTCCGTTGTTCCAAACTTCTGATTCTTCTTTTCCTTAACAATCTTACCACCCTTGAGATCCTTATCGATGAGGTTTGTATCAACAATCTCTTCTTTCTTTGCCTCTACAGGTTTAGCAACGCACTCATTGTAAAGAGCGATTATTTCAGCCTCGGTAGGATAGGTAATACCATCCTTCTTGGGGCCGGTAACCGTAATAACGAGATTTTTACCATCGGTAGTAATCATCTCTTGGATGTACTGAGCCACCATCTCGGGAGTAACCTGCTCTGCAATCATTTCCATGAGTTGCTTTTCTACTTCGATACCGGGGATATAGCCACCATCGAGGAAGTAGTTTTTGTATTCTTCGCAGAACGAACCATTTTTGCGGTCAGCACGAGCCTTGAATTGGTCTTCGAACATCTTGAGTACATCCGTACGAGCGCGGTCATATTCGCTCTTGAGGAAACCATGTTGCTTCACACGTTGGATCTCTGCTACGAGAGCTTCAAAAGCGGGTTTGAATGCACCATCCTTAGCAATCGCCATAAAAGTGAAGGCATTTTTGGTCTTGGCAATGCCCATGTAGTTGTAGTCGAAAGCACCACCACGAAGGAAAGGAGCATTAGGCTTGATGGTAATTTCATTAAAACGCTCATTGATGATCTGAGTAGCAATAGCCTCCATATAAATTACCAATGCTCCAGCAATAGAACCTTTTTCCTCTCTAGAGAGAACGTCGTGTTTAAACATTACAGAGATATTGGTAGAGGTAGCTTCTTTGTCGGTAGCGAGAGCGACAATAGGAGTTGCGTTGTCTTCTACTTGTACAAAGTAGCGTTCGGCAGGATTTTGGGGAGCAGGTACGTCAGCAAAAATCTCTTTGAGTTTCTTTTCTACATAGTCTACATCAATATCCCCAACTACAATGATACCTTGGAGATCGGGACGATACCACTTGTGGTAGAAGTCACGGATTTCGTTGTGCTTGAAGTTGTCTACTACTTCCATTGTGCCAATAGGCATGCGATTTGCATACTTGTTATTGGGGAGCACTTTGGGGAGCTGAGCTGTAAGCATACGCAAGCTTGCATTGTCTCGCGAACGCCATTCTTCGTGGATCACACCACGCTCTTCGTCAATCTCCTTGCCGTCGAGTGTAATGTTGTTGCTCCAGTCGTGCATGATAAGAAGACAGCTATCGATAATTTCAATCCCCTTGTCTGTAGGAGCATCCATTATAGTATATACTGTTTCGTCAAATGCAGTGTAAGCATTAAGGTCTGCCCCAAACTGGCAACCAATGCGCTCCAAGAATCCGATAAGGTTCTTCCCGGGGAAGTTCTTCGTCCCGTTGAATGCCATGTGCTCAAGAAAGTGAGCAAGCCCCGCTTGTGAGTCTTCTTCGAGAACAGAACCCACCTTCTGTGCGATGTAGTAATTAGCACGATTCTTGGGGTTTTCGTTGTGACGAATAATGTAGGTCAAACCATTGGGCAACGTACCCATACGTACAGCCGGATCAATGGGTAACTGCTGCATCATTGGATCTTGGGCTCGCAAACTCGCAGGTACGAGGCAGCCAAAGATCAGGAGCACACCTAGTGCAAAACGTTTCAGTTGCATACTAAACTCAATTATTATTCTAGAATTGTATTGATATTTCTACTTGGTCCTAACAAAATGGGAGGAAGCGTTCTATCTCCCCATAACGGCACAAAGGTAGGCACATTCTACTAGACTTTGTACGTTTTCTCAACATATTATCCTTACTTTAGAAGCGAAGAGTGGCTCCAACAATGCCTACGATATAGTTGGGATCTTGGTAAGCCAGGGGATATTCGCTATTAAGAAGGAAGGGAGCGGACAGCTCTCCGTGTAGGGCAAGCCAGTCTGTAATGCGCCATGCCGTAGCTACGCGAGCCACACGTTGCGCCGTGGTAAGGGTCTTGGTTGCATCGTGCGGAGAGATAAAGGGAATACCCTCTCGCAAAGAGGCTTGAGCCGAGATGTCGAGGTTTGAAGTGGGGCTATAGATAAGAGAAAAGTCAATCGAACGGATGGGCTTCCCTTGCGCTACCCCTCCTCCATCGAGCTTGTAACGGCGTTCGGTCCATTGCAGAGAGCTTTGCAACTTAGCCCCCAAGGCATACCCTACACGACCCGAAACAAACCAAGAGTGGCACCTCGCATACTGAGGCGTAAAAGCCAAGAAGCGAGGAGTGTTATTGTCTGCCCTTTCGCCAAAAAGGAAGGGTTGCCAGAAGTGGGTATTACGTGTGCGCTCATAGCCTCCCGAGAGGGAGAGAGAGACACCACCGGGTAGTTGTGCTCGTATGCCCAACTCGCTATCCACAAACTTCATCTCAGGACGGAGGAGCGAATCGGGGTGCAGATAGCGATTCTCCCGAGCCAACTCGTGCAAAGAGGGCATGTTTACCTTACCATCCACACGGGCAAAGACTTCCAAATTATTACGCCAACGAAGCGAAGCTCTGAATACCGGAGAAAGAGGGAGCACATTCACTCCCGCCGTTACTTGCCACTCCGTATTCCCCAGCCAGCCATTGAAATAAATCTTGGGCGTGATGTTGAAGTAGAGAGAAAGCAACGGCCCCCCTGGTACGTAAATAGTTTGTTGTTTTGGGTCTTTTGGGGTTCTTTGCCAATCTTGATAGAGCAGCATACCGGCAAGCCCCCAAGCAAAGTCTTGCTTAGAAGTAAAGAGAAGGTCGAAGTCGCCGATGAAGCGGAGTTCGTGATGCTTCCACTTGCTAAAGAAGGCAGGGATTTGCGAGTAGTTACGGCCCGTATGCTCAACAAGGAAGCGAAACGAGGTCTGATTATCAAGACCAAACAGATTGGCTCGCCCCACATTACCGGGGCGGACATAACGATAAATAGCGGCTTCGTAGTCCTGCTTTACCTCCATGGGAGGGCGATTGCTCGTCAAGTAGGCTGCTGTTTGAGCATCCAATCCATAGTAGTTAAACTGGTCGTAGTCCCCAATAATCTGGAAGGAGTGTGCAAACTTTTTCCCCCTATACTCATAGCTTAAGTCCCAGTCCGTTAGGTGGCGATAGGTGTAAAGCCTTGCAGGGATCCCTTGATAGATACGAGAATTGTTGTTGAAGGTAGAGTTGTGACGCAGGTGCAAATCCACAACGTGCTTCTCTTTGAAGCATTGTGTATAACCGGCCTGAGCTCGTACCACCGGCTCTAGTCCTAGAGAAAGATCTAGGTAGCCGGCCTTATTCGACCGAGGCACCCACGACGCCATATTGCTCAGAGCAGGATACTCCGGCAATAGCACAGGAGGGGTAAAATCGCCCGTAGAGCGAGGGGGGATAGGCTCTAGCCGTGTTACTTTGGGCTTATCAAATTGATATGTGGAGGCCAAGGGTTGCACTGTGCCCAGGTGTACTTCGGCATCGCTTACCACGGTAAGTTCACGACGGAGTGTATCTGCCCTTTGCGGTTTTGTGGGTTGCTGGGCTTGAGCAAGACCGCTTGTGAGAAGTCCGAAGGTGGCAAATGCCACAAAAAATAGTGTATGGGAATATCGTTTCATCACTTATCTCTATCTCTTTGGGGTACCTGTTTGCTGGTCTTGATAGCGTGCAATGCGCTCAAGAATATCGTCTTCACGCTTGGGATAATTGTTCTTTAGACTCTCCACATATTGGTCTGCGGTGACCTTGTCGCCCTCGGAGCGATAGATCTCTGCCAGTGCCAATATCCCTCGAGCGAGCCAGTACTCGTGCGGAGTACCCTTCTCAATAAATTTGTTGAGTAGCTGCTTAGCCTCTTGTCTTTCTTTGCTCGAGCCTTTTGCCTGTAGGGTGGCATAGTGGACGGTCGCCTCAGCTCCTGCCGAGAGATCCGTCTTGGCAAGAATTGTCTTGTACTCTGCTAGTGCCTTAGCACGCTCCCCGAGTTCGCTATGAGCATTCCCTCGAAGGAGATGAAGCCACTCTGCACCCTCTTCTCCCAAAGCCGTGAGGGCGTCTGTAGTTACAGCGATGGCAGTCTTCCATTTTTCCATTGAGAGAGCCATTTCTGCCGCCTTCTCAGCCGCTTGCATTCGCAACGAACGATCCGAACTTTGGGTATAGAGGGTATGGTACGTATCGTATGCCGCCTGCTTATCGTCTCGCTCTATTTGCAAGGCTCCTAGGCGTTGTAGTACCGAAGATTGTGCGGCACGGGGCAACTGCCTAACCTCTGCTGCAAGGGTGGTATATAGGGTGTAGGCGCGATCCTTGTCTCCGCGCTCAAAAGCCAAATCTGCGAGGTACTTTTGGATGGTGGAGACATCGCTCCCTACACGATATCGAGCAATAAAGGCCTCCATCTTGGGTTCAACCTCTTGGGAGCGACGCTTATATTCTCTCTCCAGCGCCTTAAATTCTAGCTCTCGACTCTCGCTTTCGCTCAAAGAGAAGGCCCCTCCCGTCTTCTGTACAGCCCCTTGCAAATAATCGGTGCGCCCCTCTTCGATGCAAATGCTCTTTAGGTGCGTAAAGGCAGTAGCCGCCTCGGCACTCTTGGGATAGCGGTGCATCAGCTGTGTATAGGTATCGAGCGACTTCTCTACGCGTTGTGTATTGTAATAGAGGAGTGCCAGCTGCAACAAAGCAAGACGCCCCTCCTCACTCTGACTGTATTGCGAAGCAGTGGCAACAAAAGCCTTTTCCGCAGCATCGTTATTCCCTTGGAGCAGGTAAGCACGCCCCTTTTGGTACGACGCTTGTGCTGCTGCAGGGCTATCGGGGAAGGAGGTGATAAGTCTATCAAGCAAAGCTATCTGGCGAGAGTATTGCTTGCGAAGTCCATTAATTTCTGCCAAACGCAGAAGAGCATCACTACTTTGCGAGGGGGCAAGACTGATGGCTCGCTCGTAGGACGCAAAAGCAGCATCTAGAGCATTGGTCGCATACTGGCAATCCCCAAGGCGAGTATAAGCATCGCTCTGACGCAAAGCCCCCTGCTTAGAATCATGTACAGAAGAGGCGAAATAACCCTTAGCCTCGGCATACCGCCCGCCATTGAATAGGGCATACCCGAGATAGTACTGCGCCTCCGATTGGTTGGGTCTCCGTGCACTCTCCGGCAAAGCGAGGTAGGCGGTAAGCGGGCGAATAGAGCCGGCATAATCTCCCTGAGCTCGTAGTATATCTGCCTGAATGAGCAGCGACTCTCCCTTGTATAGAGAGCTTACGGCTTGTTTATCGAGAGCATCTTCTATATATCTAGTGGCTTGCGAAAATTTGCCCTGAGAGAGCGCATCAAGAGCCAAATGGTTAAGAACATATTGGCGTGCCTCGTCTATGGCTGGTGTCGTTTTCTTCAGTCGCCGAATGGATACCAACGAGGTAGCATAGTCCGTATTGGAGAGATAAAACTCCGTTAGGAACTTCTCCATCGTAGGGCGATGCTTGGAGGTGGGAAAGGTATTGAGGAAACGCTCGGCAATACGCACATCTTGTCCGAAGTTGGATTGGCCGGAAGAGCGCATAACTAACGCCATCTCGTACATGGCAGCCTCCCGCACTTGTGTGGGGGCACTCTCCTCTACGGCTCGCTCGTAGGCCACAATGGCTTGGGGGTAATTCCCCTGATCTCGCAAGGCGCGCCCTAGGTAAAGGCTGGCAGCATATCCCGTAGCACCCTTCCCTTGCGTAGCTTGCTTGAGGGGCTCGATAGCTTCATTGTATCTCTGTTGCTCCATGTAAGCGGCTCCCAACAAGAGGAAATCTTCCGGGGAAGCAAATTCGGGAGAATCTTCGATAAACCGCTCTAAGTATTTACTCGCATTAGGGGCATCTCCCAATCGATAATAGGCATTACCGGCCACTTGCAAAAGTGATGGATTAGAAGCCAAACGAGGCTCTACGCGCTCAATCTCACCCACCTCAGCCACCGCCTTGGCATAGTCTCCCGAGTAATAGGAGAGTGCGGCCATACCGATGCGCGTCTCGGGAGCCAACTCTCGATCCCCCGAAAGAGATCGATAGATAGCCTCCGCCGCTTGCAAATCACCCTTTGCCATCTTGCTGCTTGCCACGTAGAGTTTGGCAATGCGCCCCCAGCGGTTATTCGCTTGGGCAGCTTCGGCAAACAGGGGACCCAACTGCTCTCCTCCTCGGTTCGTACGCAGGAGTGCATACGCTGTACGCACCTGCCACTCGGTACGCTCGGCTCTCGAGAGGGCACTTTCATCTACCTTTTCGAGGAGATTGCGTGCCCGATGAAAATCGCCCTCGGCCATATACAAAGCAGCTCGCTCTAGAGACAAAATAGGGCGTCGCTCATCCACCGGCACTTTCGTTAAGAAATAGTGAATCGTCTCCGCCGCAAGGGTGTGTCCCAAACGATAGTTTTCGTGAGCATTCCGAGCCAACAGGTCGGCAAGAACAGCACCTTGAGGTTGAGCCATAAAAGGAGCCGTAAGACGAGGATTATACCCTCGAATAGCCCCACTATGTGCAAGAAGAGTTTGATTTTGAAGCTGCTCGTGCCAGTGTAAAGAGCGTTCTTCTTGAGCTTGTACAGCGGCTGTAGAGAGCATCAAGAGGGCGGTAGCCCAAAGGGGAGTATTCTGTTTCATACTATCACTGCTAATCGTTTAGCACAACAATCCTAAGCTCTCCGGGGAGTCGCAAAATCCCAAGAGAGAGGACGGATATTCTCACGCCAAAGATACACAACATTCCCATAACGAAGTGGAAACGAGCCGCTCCGGCAGGCGCCTTGATAAATGCCCGAAAAGGGATATAATAGATTTCTATTCCTTACATTTGCCACTGATAAAGTGTATAATACTCTTTCAAAAGGACTCGAAAGCCTAATTAATAAGTAGTAAATGGATATGGGCAAAGGCTATAACATACCTACATTGCCTCTCGCCTTTGATATAGAGAGCAAAGAGATATTACGACAGGTGAACAAGGCCAATCGTGCTTTGGCGGAATTAAAGGGGATAGCAGCAACAATTCCTAACGAAGCGATACTGATTAGCACCTTGACTCTTCAAGAGGCAAAGGAGAGTTCCGAAATAGAGAATATCATCACAACGCAAGATGATCTCTACAAAGCTGAGATAGATATAGAGAAGCATCTTATAACGGCGGCTACCAAAGAGGTCCTTAGGTATCGAGAAGCTTTACAGCGAGGATTTGAATTGGTTAGAAAGGATGCTCTATTAACCAACAGCAGAATAAAGGATATTCAAATGCACCTTGAAGGAAATAGAGCAGGTTTCCGTTCACAAGCAGGGACAATGCTAAAGAATAGTCAGGGCGAAACCGTTTATACTCCACCTCAAAATATAGATGATATAAAGAGGTATATGGCAAACCTTGAGGCTTTTATCAATAATCCTGAGATGTGCGAAGTTGATCCACTAATCAAGATGGCGATTATACATCATCAGTTTGAGAGTATTCATCCCTTTTATGATGGTAATGGACGAACGGGACGTATTATCAACGTGCTCTATTTGGTGATAAACAATTTGCTCGACTTACCAATTCTCTACCTAAGCAGGTATATTACTCAAAACAAATCGCAGTATTACTCCTTGATTCAGGCTATTAGGGATAAGAGTGAAGATAACTCGTTGGAGTGGGAAGAATGGATTCTTTTCATTCTCAAGGGAGTCGAACAAACAGCTCGCGACACCATTCGATTGGTGCAGGGTATCTCTAAACTAATGCAGGACTATAAGCAGATTCTGCGTCCCTTATTTGGCAAGAACTACAAACACGAGTTGCTCAACAATCTATTTTATCATCCCTACACTAAAATCGAGTTCATGCAGAGGGATCTAATGGTTCAGCGTAAAACAGCAGCCAAATATTTGAATATGATGGTCGAAGAGAGGGTTTTAATTGTCGTAAAGATAGGAAGGGAGAATTATTATATTAATCACGCTCTTATGGACTTGTTTCTCAATCAAGGTTCTGCATTACCTTGACAAGATGAGATGATAGAATCGGTGACAGATAATCAATCACTCTTATGATATGTACCCGAAAATAGGATTTTGGGTACACATCCTTGTAACGTGTACCCGAAAAAAGCATTTCGGGTACATATTCAGATTGTAGTATCAAGTGCAACGGTATGGCAAAAGTAATGCAAGGACTTCATTCGGGGATTTAAAAGTCCAAACCTTTCCTTCTCGCAAGAGTATGGAAATGCTTAAATTTGCAAAGAAATATCTTATCTAAGTCCCAAACAGATGAATACATCAGTGCTAAAGGTATATCCTAGTGTAGGGAAAGCGATGCTATCCGTAGCCGTGCATAAAGTAAAATCAACCTCTAGAGTTAGTCTCGCACTACTCCTCCTCTTAATCTCTCTAGCGCAGATAAAAGCTCAAGAGCGAGTTGTATTTGCGGATTCGACTACCCTATCCTGCCCTCCATGGCAGGGTACTCTTCCCAAGTTTTCCCTCACCCCTCAAGGTGTTGCGCTCCACGACCTCTCCCCAAAAAGAACCAACAATAAGGCAACTCTACTCCACACACCCATACTATCCGGTATACATACGTGGCGGGGCGAAGTCTCTTTTCACTTTGCCATCACCTCCGCCAATACTTTCGTTGTGCTCATAGCTCCTTTGAGCGCACCCAGGCAAGAGAATGAGTATACAACCTGTCGTTATGCCTATCTCTCGGGAGAGAAGACAGGGAGTATTGGGCTTTTTGAAGGAGATTTCTCACTCGGCAAGAATGGAGAGCTAGTACACAAAAACAAGAATAGAGACAAGCCTATCATCACCTCCAACGCAAACGACGCTATCCGATTTACCTCATCCAACCTCCACCATCTCGCTTGGCATATCACGTATTCGGGTACAGGGGGATGGCAACTTTACCTAAAGAAGAGCCTACAACCACAGCAGAAGTTTGTCTACATAGGGTGCGACTCAACAAGTCTTCCCCCTCAAGATTACGCACAAGGCACCTTCTCGGGCATTGCCCTACGCTACTCGCTCAAAAACGCACAGCACTTTACGCTTCACCGGCTCCTCTACTTCCAAAAGCCCCTCGCCGCAAACGAAACACCTTCAACCCCTACAGAATCCATCTTTGCCTCTTTCGATTTTACCCCTCAAAGTATCCGTCTCATAACGCATAGCCTTGTAAGTATAGAGAGTGCGGACTTTAATCTGCAACCCTCCTGTGGTACTCTTACCCCCGGCATCAAGGGGAAAACCATCACGCTAGATCTAGAAAACCCATTCAAATCGGGCAACTACAGTCTTTTTGTTCGGGGTATCAAAACCCTAGATGGCGCTCTCGCCCCCTCGGAGCGGATCGATTTTGAAATATCTCTTCCCAGCGACTCGATAGGACTCGGCAAGCCCGACGAAGAGCACCTACCCCAAGGGCATCTACTCCTTAGCGAGGTACTCCCCCACCCAACAGCCCACGCGGCGGAGTTTGTTGAGGTTTATAACCCTACCACACACCCCATTGACATTCGAGACTATGCGCTGGCGGTTCGCTCAGAAGGCCGACGAAGCAAACTATATCCCCTCATGGTGGAAGAAAATCATCTGATTCAACCCAACGAATATCGAGCCATCACTCCTTGGAAGCGTGGTCTTGCCAACTACTACCATTGCTCAATAGACAGCCTTAGCGAGGTGGAGAAGCTCCCGGCTCTCCCCAATCGTGAAGGACAAATAGTACTCTACTCCCTCCGCGATTCGGTTGTTGTGGAAGAGATGTTCTACGGGCCCAAAATTGCATCTCGAGGAGAAATGAGTGAAGGAGTATCCCTAGAGCGCATCCTATTCTCCCGACCGGCACTCGCTCCTGATAATTGGCATGTAGCACGCCCCGAGCAGGGAAATGCAACCCCCGGTAGGCCTAACTCCGTACAGACAGAGTGCGATTTGCCCATCGAGGAGCGCGAGGGAGAAACCCTTACTCCGGAGCAGGTAGCCGCACTTACCCTCTATACGCTACAAGATCCTGCCAATAATGCCACCCTCACGCTCTACACACTCATAGGGTATCGCTCGGTAGTCGTGGGGCGCACAACTACCCAAGCGTGGTGTCGCGCACTACTCAAAGGGCAGCTTACTCAGCTCTACACCCTACCTCCCCACACTCCCTACGTTGTCTCCATTGAGCTGACTACTACCCAACACACCAAGCGATATTCATTTGTCGTTGTCCCCTAACTCCCATACTCGGCTTAGGAATGTCCCTCTCTGATGGGTATCGAAAAGGCATTTTATTACGTGAGAAACTCCTAGAAAAGGCAGGGTGAAAAAGATTCTGCCACAGGGCAAGAAAAAAATGTTTCTCGGTCTGGAGCCTCCCAAATCTCGGGCAAAATTCTTTTCTTTTTTAGGCAACAATAGAGCGCAATATTACGCAGGAAATTCCCAAGAATCAGCCTCCAGCTCCAGAGAAAAATCCTCTCAAAAAAATAGGTGACACCCCTATGAGGTATCACCTAATTCCCTCGGCTCCGAAGAGCCATGGGCTTCAAGGACAAAATGATCGAAGGTTATTTACATTCAGAAATAGCCTTTATAAGATTCCCAGCCAAACTACTTGCCCCTATGCGGAATAGCTTATTGGTCATCCACTCTGCACCCAAAATCTCCTCCACAATGCAGTAATATTTGACCGCATCTTCGGCACTACGGATCCCTCCGGAGAACTTAATTCCTCGCAAGAGACTGGTCTCTTTGCGGTAATCACGAAGGGCACAACACATAGTATAGGCAGCACGAAGATCGGCACCGGGATACTCTTTACCTGTTGACGTCTTGATGAAATCGGCACCGGAGTAGAGCGAGAGAATCGAGGCCTTACGTACCAACTCCGGATCTTTGAGAAGGCCCGTCTCCAATATCACCTTGAGGTGTGCCGAGCGACATGCCGCCTTCTGTTCCTCTATCTCCTCCACCACAGCCGAATAGTTGCCAGGGAGGAAGTGATTGAGATTCAATACAATATCTATCTCATCAGCACCGGCAGCCACAGTAAGAGCCGTCTCTGCCAACTTAATCTCTAGGAAAGTTTGTGATGCCGGAAAGCCTCCACTTACAGCAGCAATATGCACCCCATCGGCTTTCATAAACTCCTTTACAACAGGCACTTGTAGGGGATATACACAGACCGCAGCCACGTTGGGAAGCCCCTCCTCGGGATGAGAAGCCGTGCGATTTACCGTCTCCACAAGCTTTTGCACACTCTCTTTGGTATCAGCCCCGGCGAGTGTTGTGAGGTCTATGGTGCTGAATAAAAAGCGAAGAGTCTCTATCGTGTAAGCGGCTTTGTAGCGACGAGCAATAATCCCCTCAACGATCTTGTCGATCTCTTCGGGAGAAGATGCCGGAGTAAAATGCTCAAAAGTCTCTTGGATTTTTCCTTGTAGTTCCATCTTAATTCGAGTTATTATTGTCTTTTGATTGAGCGTGATTCAAAGGAGAAAGAGAGCTGTTCTCTGAGCCCTGAAGGCAAGGATTGCGCCGATGACGCTCCCTATCGCGCTGCGTTTTTTTCTCCAGATTAGCATGCAGAGCCGCCTCAAGATCGATACCGGTTTGGTTGGCAATGCAGGTTGCTACCCATATAAGATCGGCCAATTCGTCACCCAAATCCCCAAGAGTAGCCCCCTCCTTCACGCTTTGCTCCCCATAGCGGCGAGCCATGATACGGGCTACTTCTCCTGTCTCTTCGGCAAGAATCGCCATATTCGTTAGCTCATCGAAGTAACGCACTCCGTAAGTATGAATCCATTCATCCACGGATTTTTGCCATTCATTTATAGTCATAGCTCTCTTTTATCGATCCCTAGCCGTATCTATCGTGATGGTTACGGGCCCATCATTGACCAGTTCGATCTGCATATCAGCCCCAAAGCGTCCTCGTGCCACTTCTTTACCGAGCACCTTCTCCAAAGCGGAGCAAAACTCCTCGTACAAAGGGCGACTTATCTCAGGGCGCGCAGCATGTATATAGCTAGGTCTATTGCCCTTTTTAGTATTGGCCATTAGGGTAAATTGGCTTACAAGCATCACCTCTCCGCCCACATCCATTACGGATCTATTCATCACCCCTTCGTCATCATCAAAAACGCGCAGGGCAGCCAGCTTCTTACAAAGGTAGTTAATTTCTTCGCGACCATCTTCCTCTGCGATGCCGACCAATACCATCAAACCTTGAGAGATTTGGCTGATCAACTCTCCTCCAACAGAGAGGCGAGCATAGCGTACCCGTTGTATTACAACTCTCATTCTCTAAGCTAGTATCTATATTTTCTCTTCATTAGAGTGCAGTGCTTTGTACACAATGCCTCCTCGCTTCTTACCAATAAGAGACTCCAACTCGGGCAACTCGGCAGCTTCTATACGCTTTACACTCCGAAAATGCCGGAGCAGTGCCTCCTTGGTTTGTTTTCCTACTCCGTCTATATCATCAAGCGCAGAGTGAATTTGATTCTTACTCCGAATGCTTCGATGAAAGGTTATCCCAAAGCGATGTGCTTCGTCTCGAATCTGCATAAGCGTGCGGAGGGTTTCACTATCTCGAGAGAGAAAAAGAGGATTCTCCTCGCCCGGGAAATAAACCTCTTCCATGCGCTCTGCCAAACCGATTATGGTAGTAGTCGGAGCTCCAATACCCATGGCAGAAAGCGTTTCCACCGCAACTTCGAGTTGCCCTCGCGCACCGTCTATTACGATCAACTGCGGCAAAGGAAGTTCCTCCTCTTGCAAACGGCGATAGCGCCGCTCTACAATCTCCCGCATAGAGGCCAAATCGTCGGCTCCCTCTACGGTTTTCACGTGAAACTTTCTATACTCTTTCTTGGAGGGCTTTCCGTTGCGAAAGACCACACATGCAGCGACAGGAGCCGTTCCCTGTAGATTGGAATTGTCGAAACACTCAATGTAACGCGGAGCCACAGGCAAGTGCAAATCCTCTATCATCTTATTCATCAGGCGCTGTACACGCTGCTCCGGATTCAGTTTTTCGGCACGCTTAAGTTGATCTAGTTTATACCTCTTTACGTTATCTATAGATAGCTCCAAAAGTTTCTTCTTCTCGCCTTGCTTCGGAATGGTAATAGAGAAATGCCCCAACGACTCCCAGCCTAGGGGATAAGGCAAAATCACCTCCTTTGCCCTGCTTTCGTAACGGCCTCGCAACTCCGTTATGGCTGTGGCAAAAATATCCTCAGCCTCCTCGTCTATCGCTTTTTTATACTCTACCGTAAGGGCTCTCACGATAGCACCCTCATGCACCTGCATCATATTAACGTAGGCCATAGGCCCCTCTTCTTCGTAAGAGAAGACGTCAATATCGTGACGCGTTTCGGGAGCTACGATGTGTTTTGTACTATAAGCTTGCAGCATAGCAAGCCGAGCTTTTTCTTGTCCGGCCTCTTCGTAGCGAAGCTCCTCGCTAAGCGCTAGCATCCGGCTGGTTGTTTGCTGTATCACCTGCCGCAGATTCCCCTTTAGCAACTCCACCGCAGCCGCAATATTATTGAGATAATCTTCTCTTGACACGAGGCCCTCACAGGGAGCTTCGCACCGCTTGATATGATACTGAAGGCAGCGAGCGTACTTACCCCTCTCTATTGCCTCTTGGGTAAAACGATGCCTACAGGTACGTACTTTGTACATCTCTCGTATAATCCCCACCATGCCGTGTGCCATAGCCACGCTAGTGTAGGGGCCATAATAATCGCCCCAAGAGGGGTCAATGGTACGGGTAACAAATATCCGAGGGAAAGGCTCTCTTGTTACCACAATACTCGGGTAACTCTTATCGTCTTTAAGGAGTATATTGTACTTAGGTTGATAGGTCTTAATCAGATTGTTTTCGAGCAGAAGAGCATCACTCTCGTTTGCTACAACAATGTATTTTACATCCACAATCTGAGCAACCAACTGGCGTGTTTTTCGATCGGTATGCTCTTTCTGGAAATAGCTACTCACCCTCCGCCTTAGATTCTTTGCCTTACCCACATAGATAATTTCCCCCTCAGCGTTGTAGTATTGGTAGCAACCCGGGGAAAGCGGAAGGGTGGGAAGAATCTTTTTTATCTCTTCAAGGGTCATAAATCTTGGGGAAGAGCCTTTTGTTTCACGTGGAACAAAAAGCGGCTAATTATCTACCACAGAGTACCAAAAGCACGCTAATATCGTGAGGGGAAACCCCGGGAATACGCGCTGCCTGGCCTATTGTCTCGGGGCGAATACGATCGAGTTTCTGTCGGGCTTCGGTGGAGAGTTGCTCCAGCGAAAGGTAGTCGAATCGATTGCCCAGCGTAATACTCTCAAGACGCATGGCTCTGTCTGCTTGCTGTTTCTCTCGCTCTATATAACCGGCATACTTGATATCAATCTCCACACGCTCCAAGATCTCCTCTCGCTGCGAAGCTATCTTCTCCACAAACGTATGGAATGGCGGCAAAACATCCAGCAAATGATCGAGGGTCAATCTCGGGCGAAGCAACAACTCTCTAAGGCGAATTGCATGCTTTAGAGGCTGCTCTCCTTGCTGTTCCAAAAGGCTATTTACTCTATCAGGACGAACCGAATATTGAGCCATAAATGCCTTCACTTCTTCTATCATTTGCTCCTTATAGGTAAAGCGATTTCTGCGTAGCTCGGACGCCAATCCCAGCTTCATGGCATAGGGAGTAAGGCGGTCGTCTGCATTATCTTGGCGCAAGAGCGTACGGAACTCAGCCCTCGAAGTAAACATTCTGTAGGGCTCATCCACCCCTTTTGTTACGAGGTCGTCTACCAGCACTCCTATGTAGGCCTCACTGCGTTGTAGGACAAAATCTCCTAGCCCATGAGCCTCGTTGTGGGCGTTTATTCCTGCCAAAATCCCCTGACCGGCAGCCTCTTCATACCCCGTAGTGCCATTGATTTGGCCTGCCATATATAGCCCCCCGAGGAGCTTGTGTGCCAGGGTTGGATATAGCTGTGTGGGGTCGAAGAAATCGTATTCTATGGCGTAACCGGGGCGATAAATACGCACATTACGCAGAGCCGGAAGGGTACGTAAAGCCTCCAATTGCACCTCTAGAGGGAGGCTCGAAGAGAAGCCATTGATATAGTATTCGTTGGTATTTTCGCCCTCGGGCTCAAGGAAAAGTTGGTGTTGTTCCTTATCTGCAAAGGTTACAATCTTAGTCTCTATACTTGGGCAATATCGCGGACCGATACTTTGTATTTGGCCATTGTAGAGGGGAGAATCGGCGAGCGAGGCGCGAAGTATCTCGTGGCATTCGGGCGAAGTATAGAGAATATGGCAAGACAATTGACGCAAGGTATTCGCACCCTCTGTGCAGTAAGAAAAGTGATGGAAGTCACCTTCGTCGCCTTTTTGCTCTGTGGTAAGAGACCAGTCTACACTACGCCCATCGATACGAGCCGGGGTACCGGTCTTCATCCTATCGGTGCGGCACCCTAAGTCCCTCAGCTGCTCGGTGAGTCCATACGAAGCAGGTTCACTAATGCGCCCTCCCGGTATCATGGTACGCCCAAAGTGCATCATTCCTCCCAAGAAGGTGCCTACAGTGAGCACTACAGAGCAAGAGTAGAACTCTTTGAGCAACAAGGTTTTAACTCCAATTACTCTCTTGTTTTTTACGAGTAGCTCTGCTACACCATCTTGCCAGATGTGAAGATTAGGAATTGTGTCTAGGGTTTCTCTCCAGCGTTCCATAAAACGCATACGATCGATCTGGGCACGAGGGCTCCACATGGCGGGGCCTTTGCTTCTATTGAGCATGCGAAATTGTATGGAAGAGGCATCGGAGATCCATCCGGACCATCCCCCAAGAGCATCTACCTCTCGCACGATTTGCCCTTTTGCGATTCCACCCATAGCCGGATTACAACTCAGCTGGGCTATCTTATTCATGTCGAGGGTGATAAGCAGTACCCGCGACCCCATTGCAGCCGCAGCGGCAGCCGCTTCGCAACCTGCATGCCCGGCTCCGACCACAATCACATCATACTCTTCGCGATTCATAGTGTAGTCCTAATTTTCTTCCCACAAAGGTATAAAGAAGCCATAGAATGCTCTTGGAGAAAATATATCTATCTAATAAACAGGGAAGGTAATTCCCTTTGGCACTACCCTACCCCACTCTGTAAGGAGCTTTGGCAAATGCTCAATAGGTGCGCTTACCGAGGTACTCCGTGAGTAAGACAAGCGAGTTATTCGCGGGAGAATTGGGAAAACTTCTCAGAATAGTTAAGGCCTTCGAGAGCTCCTCTTCCAGCCTCTTTTGGGCATAGTCAATACCCCCGAATTGGTGTGCCATTTGGAGCAGGTCCGCAATGGCTTTTTCGTCACTTTCCACCTTATCGAGTAGATTCTTTATCTGCTCTTTTAGATTGGCGTCGGCTTGGTTATAGACGTATATAAGCGGTAGAGTTATCTTTCCCTCTTTAAGGTCGTTACCCACAGGCTTCCCTACCTCCGACTCCTTCGTATAATCAAAGATATCATCCCGGAGTTGAAAAGCAATCCCAAGATGCTTGCCTAGTTGCGTCATTTTCAGTAGCTCTTCCGGCTTAGCATCTATGCTATACATACCCAAGGCGGCACAAGCTTCGAAGAGGGTTGCTGTTTTCTTTTCGATGATAGAGAAGTAATTTTTTTCGTCTATGATGCGTTCTGTGGCAACCTGTATCTGCAATAGCTCTCCCTCCGAAAGGTGCTTTCCCAGATTGGCAACAGTGCGTATCAAGCTAGAGCCGCCAATCTCTGCCGCACGAAGAAAAGCAATAGATAGAATATAATCGCCCACCAATACAGCAGAGTGATTGCCGTAAAAGGCATTGAGGGTAGGTTTTCCACGCCTCAAGGGAGCTTGATCGATCACGTCGTCATGGATCAAACTAGCCATATGGAGCATCTCAAGAAGTACTGCACACGAGATCGTTCGCTGGTTGGGTTCCTTTCCCTGTAATGAGACAAGAAGCCCCATCAAGATAGGACGAATATGCTTTCCACGGGTTGCTGTGATCTTTTCTATAGACTGAGCAACGATAGAACTTTCAGTAACAAAGGCTTGGGCATATTCCTCCTCGAAAGCCAAACGATAATCCTCAATCGGTTGAACTATTTGCTCTATTATATTCATCTCCTATATCTCTAGGCGACACAATCTCCGCACTATCTCTACTTGTTTCCGACAAACAAAAGTAGTATTTATCGTGGTGATATCAAAGACATGTGAAGCAAGAATTCGGAAGTTTATACTCAAAAATATTGCAAATACCGCCCAAGAAGTGACACATGCAAGCACAAATACGCATATCTTTGTCAGTAGGATAGCAAACTAAGGTCCTCACCATCTGAGTGAATAGTAGCTACACCAAGTAGAGAAACAAACTAACAGAAAAGAAAATGAAACAGAAAAGAATGAATTATCTAACCTCTCTACTCCTACTCGTTGTGGGGTTCATGGGCTTCCAAAGCTGTGATAACGGTAACAAACCTCAACCACCGATCGTAGAAGAGACACTCTCCATTACACCCAAAGAAGCCTCTATCAAGGTGGGCGAAAGCCTCACAATCAAAGTATTGTTGGGTCAAAAAGAGGTAACCAGCCAAGCAGCCTTTAGCACCACACCTGCGGATATTATATCCATCTCTAAGGAGGGGAAAATCACGGCTCTCAAGGTAGGAAAAGCCACCCTCAAGGCTACTTACAACGGGAAAGAAGCTGAAGCAACCATCACCGTAACCAAAAAAGAAGAAGATGGACCACAGCCAGAGCTTATGATGCCCTACCTACGATGGTTCGATTCTGCCGAAGAACTCATTGCCTTTGAGACGGCTCGTGGCAATATCCCTGCGGAAAAAGACGAAAGTATGCAGTATTATTCTTTCCAAACCAAGAGTAAGAAGATGCCCGTTATTAAGTACATCGTGGGACAGTCTATTCAGATTGATTTGACTCCCGAGGTAGCTCAAAGCGAAGAGTTGAAGAGCTTCTTAGAAAAAAATGGATTCATCTATGGAAGCAATGATTGGACTCCCAAATTCATGAATCTCATGACGGATAAGTACAAAACAGTTACCGGATTCATCTATGTAGAATATCCTGGGGTTGGTACCTTCCTCGGCTTCAATCTAAAAGAACCCACCTTCGAAACTCTTCCATTCCCGTTGCTCGACTGGAATGCTTCGGAAGATGCCATCAAGAAATTTGAAGAAAATGCCGGTCGCAAATACCTTGAACAAAGAATCGACGAACTCGGAAGAAAGGAAATTATCTATGGCTCACAAAAACTCGGAGAGGAGTACGAAGAAATGTTTATAGCTCGCTACCTAATGAAAGAGGGCAAACTCGTGAAAGTACTCTTGCAAGTAACTCCTGCCAATTACATCATTAAACCCGCAGGAGAAGGCTTCGGTATAATGGGTGCCTTCGATACTTATGTCAAGGGCTTGGGCTATACGATCTCCAAAACCGGGGATAAGAAAAACCTCTACAGCCATGCCGAGAAGGGCAATAAGTTCACTTTGGGTCAATGGACTATCAAAATGAAAGACGGACGTAAGCGCATATTTGCAAGTATGAACTTCGTTCCTTTGGATGGTCCGGACGTCATTGATTGACATTTTCCGAGGAATAAATCCTAAGTAAGAAGAGGGGTGCTCAAAGTCAATTTGGGTACCCCTTTTTGTATGCTAGGCGATGTATTATAGATTTTTAGAGATTATAATTCTAGATTATAGGAGAGAGGAAGAGAGATATTTCAAGATACATTCTATTTGTAATCAACGATTTATCATGAGAATAGAAGGGAATCAAAGGGCTCAATTTTCTCGAATTTGAATCCGCATTGTACCTCCTATCAGAAAATCTGGAAATTGAAAACCTTTATTATGTTCGCTTGATGGAGGGTATGGAGGTTCGCCTTTATGTTCGTATTTTTGTCCCAGATAAAGAAAGTAGATTCGTATGAAAACAGAACCATCAGGGAGGAACCTCAGAACCCTTATCATCCATCGTGCACTCACTCCCTACCGCATAGATCTTTTCAACGCTCTCTACTCTCGCTATGGGTGCGACATCTACTTTGAAGAAAAAGAAGCCGAGAACCATAGTTTCAATCAAAGCCTACTAAAGTCGCGAGTTCGCTTTCCCTATAAATACCTATCCCCCGGAGTAGTCGGAATAAAAAACCTGCGATGGGATATTTTCAAGCTCGTAGCTCGGGGGCGATACGACCTTGTTCTCACCAGCGAAATTAACCTCACTACCCTACTCGCTCTTGCCGCTCGCTATATAGCTTCTCCTCATAGTCGCATCGTCCCCATGGTAGACGATAGTTATTCCCTTGCCCAAGAGACCGTAAAAAAGCAACTCGACCTAAAAGAGATTATCCTCGAGAGCGGTATGCTCGATGGGATGATACTATGTGACCGGAGGGCACAAGAGGTATATTCTCACAAGTTTGGGAAGGGGCACCGCTACCACACCTTCCCTATCCTGCAAGAGGAAGAAACGATCCGAGAGATATTGCCCCCTCTCTATCCCGATGCCGCAGCACTTCGTAGCCATTATACCCACCATCCCTCCGACAAAATACTACTCTACGTGGGGAGACTCTCGCCGGAAAAAAATCTAGATAGCCTTATTTCTGCCTTCTCTCGTGCCTTTGAGCTGCAAAATAACGTACACTTAGTACTCGTAGGAGATGGACCTCTAGAAGGCTTCTTAAGTGCCAAAGCAGAGAAAACTCCTTGTCGGCAACGTATTCATTTTGCAGGGAGAAAAGAGGGAAAAGAGCTTTATAGCCATTACCTTATGGCGGATGCTTTTGTACTTGCCAGCACCCTAGAGAGATTTGGGGCCGTAGCCAACGAAGCTCTTACCATCGGACTGCCCTGTGCCATCAGCAAGGCTACCGGTATTGCCAGTATGCTGCAAGAGACACAAGAGGTAGTGCTTTTCGATCCCTTCTCTCTAGAGCAAATCGAAGAGGCTCTCAAGGCTACCCTACACCTTGTTAGCACTCCTTGGCGTCCCGATCGTAGCTCCCTTATGCCCCAAACTTTCGAAGAAATCCTTACTCCTCTCTATGCCTTTTTAGAGAGATAATCCGTTCATAACCTGTCTACAAATAGGGGGTAATCTATGGATTATAGACTACCCCTTTCTTTTCCATTAGCAAAATAAATCGACCTAAACAAGGCGAGTTAGCACGAATTATAAGTGGATTATCACCCTCTTATCAACCTATAAATTCAGGTCTGTTCCTTCTTATCATATACTTCTTCGGTAGACTCTATTGTTGAAAAGTAGTCTATTCCTTGGTTTTATCAGCTAAATCTATGTTGATAACTAGGTGAATAATCTGTTTATATAGCATATATAATAGGTAGATATAGCTGTTGGTAAGTACAGAATAGCCCTAGGATGAGAACAGAATTTACCCACCCTCTTCTACTACTATATGTTCTATCTATAAAGAATATAGAATAAGAAGAGAAGTCTATTATCGGCTCTCTGCAATAGCCGCCAAGAGACCAGCCGTAAGCTTATGGAGTTGTTCCCGATTGATGATATAAGGGGGCATCAAGTAACATAAACGCCCAAAGGGACGCACCCAAACACCTTGCTCTACCAAAAGACGCTGCATCTTTGCCATGTCTACCGGCTCGCGCATCTCCACTACTCCGATAGCTCCCAATACACGCACCTCGGCAACAGTATCGAATGAAGCAGCCGGACTTAATTCCTCCTTCAATTGGCTCTCTATTGCTTTTATGCGCTCCTGCCAAGGAGAGTTGAGCAAGAGACGCAGACTTGCCAGTGCCACAGAGCAAGCTAGCGGATTGGCCATGAATGTAGGTCCGTGCATAAAACATCCTGCCGCACCACTACAGATTTGGTCGGCAATGCTCTTATGAGTACAAGTGGCCGATAGGGTCATGTATCCTCCCGTCAGAGCCTTACCAATACACATAATATCGGGTACTACCCCGGCATGCTCGGCCGCAAAGAATTTGCCCGTCCTACCAAAGCCGGTTGCAATCTCATCAAAAATTACCAATATACCTGCCTCATGCGCCTTTCGTATCGCCTCCACTAAATATTGAGGATGGTAAAAATACATTCCTCCGGCTCCCTGCACAACGGGCTCCAAGATGAGTGCTGCAATTTCATCTCCATGCTCCATAATAAGATCTGCAAAGGGGGCTATATCCTCAGCATTCCATTCTCCTCCAAAACGACTTTTAGGTTGAGGCAAAAAGTACTGCGCCGGTAACACCGACCCAAAGATGCCGTGCATACCCGTTACCGGGTCACACACACTCATAGCATGCCAGGTATCCCCATGATAGCCCGAGCGGATCGTTGCAAAATGTTTTCGTTTCTTGTCCCCTACGCTTTCATGGTACTGAAGAGCCATTTTAAGAGCCACTTCTACAGCTACCGAACCGCTATCGGCATAAAAAATTTGGTCAATACCCTTAGGTAAAAGAGGAAGCAAAAGAGAGGCAAGCTCTACGGCTGGTCTATGGGTAAAGCCTCCAAACATAATATGACTCATAGACTTCGATTGCGTCTCTATGGCTCTATTGAGTTCGGGATTGTTGTACCCATGGATAGCTGCCCACCACGAACTCATACCATCAATCAATACACGCCCATCTTCGAGTGTGATCTCTACCCCTTTAGCACTCTGCACCGGATATACGGGCAAAGGGTCTATGGTTGATGTATAGGGGTGCCATAGATGGTTTTGGTCAAATGCTAGGAGTTCTTCTGTAGTCATCTTAGAAATTTATTCTGCGTAATACATTCACGAGTAACAAAGGTACTTGATTAAGAAAAATCTCCTGCCCTAAAAAGATTCCGTTTCCAGCCAAAATAGGAGGGTACAATAGGCTAATATATTTTGCAAAACCAGCTACTTTCCGAGTCTGTTTTCAGCTAGAAAAATCGTTGATAAGTTGTAGAAAAGCCGTTACAAACCTGTTATCAAAGAAAAACAACCTTCGGGCAAATAGACCTAATATCCTCCCTCCCTTAAGGAATTAATCCGAGCTACACAAGCCAAGTTAGCACAAGTTATTATTTAGTTATTGGGATAGTTTTCTACGATCCGAAAAGGGACAAAACTAAAAAGAGCAATCTAAACCGAGAAGGTTTATTGTTGATAACAGAAGAAAAGTTCGATTAAACCAAGGGAAATTGATGTTGATAATAGGATCAATAACTCGTTATTTTAGCATTGGTATATCGGTTTATAAGTAGGGTTTTACCGGTATGGTAAGAGCTGATATCTACACTATGAACATGCTTTTTTCTTCAGCTATGTAATTCTATATTTTAATAATCAATAAGAAGATAGGAAGCAGAAAAATTGATGGAGTCAAGAACATATTTCTTGAGCCTAATGAGAGAGAAAAAGATTATCTTTACTTGTGCTAACTATAGTAATATTAAATCATTGTAATACCATTGTTATGAGAAAAGTAAGACTTTGTTTGACCATGATGGGGATGCTCCTCCTCGGCACTTGTTTCTCTGTGGCGCAAAACAAAACACAATCTACCACTAACACGGAAACTAGTAAGGTACAGAAGAAAAGCACTCAGCAGCTCTTTAAGGAGACCTACCGCAATCAGAATCATCGCAATGAACCGGTGTTTCAAGCTTGGGTTACAGACCCCGATCCTACGGGTACCAATGTGCGTCAGACACCCAATGGGGTGGTTATGCGTATACTTATGCCCAATGAGCACTCTTATATGGTGAGTGTTTTGGAAGAATGGAATGGTTGGTTTCGCATTGATAACCCCATACAGGTACTTGATACAGAGGAAGATCTCTACTGCGATGGAGAGATGCCTACTCTATGGATTCATAGCTCACTGCTTGGTTGTACCACTCGTGTAGATGTTCAGCTTCTCAAAGAACCCTCTTCGTCTTCACCTGTCTCCATACGTATTGGGGCAGATGTTGTTGTTCAGCCTATGGCAATAAAGGGGCAATGGGTAAAGGTAAAACATACGAATAGTCGCAATAAGACTTTTACGGGGTGGGTGAAAGCGAGTTCGCTTTGTGGCAATCCCGTCTCCCTTTGTATGTAACGGAGAGTTTACCCCATAGCTTTTCTGCGTAGGAAAAAGCTACCTCTAGATACCTATACGCTACCCTTAGAATTTCGATCTTGAGGGTAGCGTTTTTGTCGTTTCCGGCTTATCCCAAAAAGAGGTGAGACTGTATAAATTCTTTCTTTCCTCTTAGAGATAAAAAATAGTATCTTTGTATTGAGTGAATTTGAGGTTAAATGAAGTGGAGGTTATAGGATTAAAATGATCTCTGAGTAGCCCCAAAATGCACGTAAGATTTGGTATTAGATTTTACATTAGACAATGAAACACCTCGTCTCTATTAGCCATTGTAGTGCAGAAGATATTATGCGTATTTTGGATAGAGCTACTCTATTCGAGCGCAATCCCAACCGTGACTTTTTGCAAGGGCGTGTGGTAGCTACCCTATTTTTTGAGCCATCCACTCGTACCAGATTGAGCTTTGAGACGGCGGTTTGTCGCTTAGGAGGCAAGGTGATTGGCTTCTCAGACGCTAGTACTTCTAGCAGTACTAAGGGAGAGACTCTCAAGGACACTATTAAGATTGTTTCTAACTATGCCGATGCCATTGTGATGCGGCATTACCTTGAGGGTGCAGCGCAGTACGCTACGGAGGTTAGCCCTGTGCCTATTATCAATGCCGGGGATGGTTCTAATCAGCATCCTTCGCAAACGTTGCTCGATCTCTACTCTATCCGTCAAACTCAAGGCTCACTAGAGCAGAAAACTATAGTGATGGTGGGTGATCTGAAGTATGGGCGTACCATTCATTCGCTGATAGAGGGAATGCAACCCTTCTCCCCACGATTTATTTTTGTGGCACCTAAAGAGTTGGCTTTGCCTGAGGAGTATCGCTCCTATTGTAGGGAGCATAACATCCCCTTTGAGGAGGTAACCGAGTTTACCTCTGAGGTAATTGCCGAGGCGGATATACTCTACATGACACGTGTACAACGGGAGCGATTTTCGGATCCGGAAGAGTATGAGCGTGTCAAAAACGTCTATATACTAGACAGAGAGTTGCTGCGTCTTGCCAAGCCGAACCTGAAAATATTGCATCCTTTGCCTCGTGTGCAGGAGATTGCTCAAGAGGTAGATGATCATCCGGCAGCCTATTACTTCCGGCAAGCACTCAACGGATTGTATGTTCGTCAGAGTATTTTGTCCGAGGTATTGGGCATTGAGGTAAAAAATTGAGTCTCTAGAGTAAACGTAAAGTATGAAACAATATTCAGCAGAGATGCCTGTTGCCTCTATCTGCAATGGCACCGTTATAGATCATATCCCGAGTAATAAACTTTTTAAGGTAGCTGCCCTTTTGCATTTAGACACGATGGAAAGCCCCATTACGATTGGTAATAACTTCCCTAGCAAAGTACTGGGTCGTAAAGGGATTATCAAGATAGCCGACCACTTTTTCGATGGGGATATAGTCAATAGAATAGCTCTTATTGCTCCCAATGTACACCTCAACGTAATACGAGATTACAAGGTTGTAGAGAAGAAATCGGTAGAGCTGCCGAGCGAGATTGTGGGTATTGTGCGCTGCTCTAACCCCAAGTGTATTACCAATAACGAACCTATGCCCACCCGATTTTCGGCTCTACAAGGGCATGAGAAGGGAGTAATACAATGTGCCTATTGTGGTCGTAAGGTAATAGGCACCGAGGCTGATTTACAGTAAAAGGAGACATACAAGCTATGAAACAGCACTGGAAACCCGGTACGATGATTAGTCCCGTACCGGCTCTACTTGTTACGAGCGCAAGTTTAGATGGTAAGCGAACCAATCTTTTTACGGCTTCTTGGACAGGTATCGTTTGTACCAATCCGGCAATGTGCTATGTAAGCATTCGCCCCGAGCGGTATAGTTATGAACTTATCAAAGAGAGCATGGAGTTTGGGCTCAATCTTACTACCCTATCTATGGCAGAAGCCACCGACAAGGCAGGCGTTATTAGTGGTAGGGATGGAGATAAATGGGCAAAAACGGGTTTACACCCCGAGAAGGCTCAATTGATACAATGCCCTTTGGTGGCTGAGAGCCCCCTCAGTATGGAGTGCCGTGTGCGTGAGATCTTGCCACTTGGCTCACACGATATGTTTTTGGCAGAGATTGTAAGTGTATCGGTAGATGAGTCTTTGCTCAATCCCGAGACGGGTAAATTAGATCTCCATAAAAGTGAACTTCTTGCCTATGCACACGGAGAATATTTTGGATTAGGGAGCTTTGTTGGCTACTTCGGCTGGTCTGTAAAGAAAGGGAAAGAGCCTATCAAACAGAGAAAATAACTACTAACTTTTAATGGAATAAAACTATGACAAAAAACAAGAAACCCTTAATCCTTATTGGGATTGTGGCCTTGATCATCCTCATTGGGGGCTGGCTTATGAAAGGTTACAATGGTATGGTAAACGAGGATGAAAACGTAAATCTCCAATGGGGAGAGGTAGAAAATCAGTACCAACGCCGTCTTGATCTTATCCCAAATCTAGTAAATGTAGTAAAGGGTTATGCATCACACGAAAAGGAGGCACTCGAAGGTGTGATAGAAGCCCGTGCCAAAGCAACCCAAACTACCATAGATCCAAGCAATATGACCGAAGAGCAACTTGCTAACTTTCAAAAGGCACAAGATGGTCTTTCCGGAGCCTTGAATAGACTTATGGTTGTGGTGGAGAAATATCCCGAGCTTAAGGCAAACGAAAATTTCCTACAACTACAAGCACAACTTGAGGGAACAGAAAACCGTATTACAGTAGCCCGTAAAAGCTACAACGATGCTGCTACTATCTACAATAAGTTGGTGCGCCGCTTCCCAAATAATATGCTAGCAGGGATTTTTGGTTTCTCTGTACGTCCCCAATTCAAAGCTCAAGAAGGAGCTGAATCCGCTCCTGCCGTACAATTTTAAGTCCATAAAAATGGGTAGATAATACCATGAATTTGAAGAGACTTTTAGTTCCTTTATTAGGGATATTTCTGGCTCTCTCGACCCTCCTTCCAGGGGAGGCGACGGAGAGTCGAGATGTCTTTGAAGTAAAGGATGTACCTAATGTACAGATAGGGGATAGTCTACGTTTTGTATCTGATCCTAGCCATTTCCTGGATAGCTCGGAGGTGGAGGAGTTGGATAATAAGCTCCATCAACTTCGCTTAAATTTTGGGGTAGATGCTGCCCTTGTAGTGTTGCCCTCCATAGGAAATCGGACGATAGAAGATTTTAGTGTGGAGCTCTTTCGCTCGTGGGGATTGGGCAATAAGAAAACCGATAGTGGGCTGCTCATCCTTCTTGTTATGGACGTCCACAAGATTTTTATCACCACGGGCTACGGCATAGAAGAAGTACTACCCGATGCTACTTGCTCTAGTATCATTCGAAATCGTATGATACCCCACTTCAAAGAAGACGCCTATGCAGAGGGTCTCATGAGTGGAATAGATGCCATAAGTGAGATATTTAAGACGGGAGATTTTGAGGGATCAGACGGAGGAAATAGCTCTGAAGATGAAGAAGGGGACTATATTCTTTTCATTTTCTATCTCTTGTTTGTACTTTATTGCGCCGTTAATGCGTATGCTAAATTGACGAATATTTTCGAGAAAAAGGGAGAATACAAAAACATGAGTGCGCCCGAGCGATTGGTTCGCTTGAAGTCGAAAAATAGAACCTATAGCGTGATATTTACCATTGCTTGTTTGCCTATTGGGATTGTGATTTACCTCTTAGGAAGGAATCTTCGTAAGAAGCTCGATAGGGAGAGTAGACGTTGTCCTAATTGCCAAAAGGAAGCAATGCTACCCATTAGTGACCGAGCAAAAGTGCGTGCTCTACTCAATCCCCAGATGCTTCTGGAGGCGGATATAAAGTCACGTGAGTACGGAGCGATGCAATGCAGTAGCTGTGGGTATGAGCATGTTTTTCCGGTGCGAGAACTTCCTTCGCGTTATTCTCGTTGTCCCAAATGTGGTACTTATGCCTACTATATTGTCCGAAAAGAAGAGACGACTAACCACTATATAACCCATTACAAATGCCTCTATTGTGACCATGAAGATAGGAAGAAAAGACCGAAAGAAAGTCCGGCGAGAGATATCGCGACAGCCGCAGCTGTGGGTGGTATTTTAGGAGGATTATCGGGTAGAGGAAGCTCCGGAAGTAGTTGGGGCGGAAGCTCTGGCGGTGGTTGGGGTGGAGGTTCTACCGGAGGTGGTGGAGCCGGCGGATCTTGGTAATTAGTTTATCAGAAATTCTATGAGATTATTATTAGATGTACAAGCAAATGGAACCATTGTTCCTTTTCTTCATCAGCAAAAAATGGTAGGTTGTATCCATAAATGGTTAGGACCTAATACTTGGCATGGGCAATCGTCCCTCTTTTCGTTCTCTCGCTTATCGGGGGGCAAGGCAGTAAAAGATCTGGAGGGTATTCTTTTTGATCACCGAGCAACTTTCTTTATTGGAGCTAGCAACCCTGATTTCTTAAGGCAGATTTTGCGAGGGATTCAGCAAGATCCGGAGATGTTTTGTGGGTTAATCATTCGAGAGGTTGTGATTGAAGAGGATCCGGACTTAAGTAAACGCGAATTGTTTTATCCGGCAAGTCCTATTCTTCTTAAGGTAAAACAAAAGGAAAACCGTTATAAGCATCTGTTGTATCAAGACTCAGAAGCTAATGAGGCATTGACTCTAAACCTACAGAAAAAGCTCCTCGCAGCAGGGATTGATGATAGGGATGCAACAGCAGAGTTTGCTCCTTGTGAAGGAGTTGCTAAGGAGATGCTTGTCGATTATAAAGGCGTGAAAAATAAAGTTAGTTGGTCTCCTGTACGGATTATAGGGAGCCCCGAGACAAAACTTTTGGCATGGAATGCCGGCTTGGGAAACTCTACGGGAATTGGATTTGGAGCCATAAAGTAAAGATGTGATGGAGAAGGAAAGAATATTATTTGTAGTTCACTATTCGGGTACATTTGGCTACATCAAACCTTGGACTGCCGTTCGAGATGGAGAGACGTATAGTCAGCAATTCCTCACTCCTTCCATTGTAGAGGGAATGGAAAAGAAACTATTTCCCGAGACATTATCAGATAAGGGAATACACAAAATTGCTCGCCATAAGCTCTCCTATAAAGGTATAGATGTACAACAAGAAACAACCCAGACTCAAGCCTGGAAGTTCCGGAAAAAAGAAAAATGTTACGAGAGAGAGCAATCTATTCTCAATAGGGGTGTGATGCTTTATCCCTCTCTTTATCTTGCTTTTACAACGGAGGAGGATGCCCTTGTAGCTTCGGAGCAACATCTATGCTTGTGTCGCAACGAAGATGTTGTACTACCGGAAAAAGATATAATACTCATGGAGGAATCTCAATTTGATGCCCTGCCAGGATTTGAATTACGGTTTGGCTCCTCTTTTTCGGACGCTTTTATGGTTGGCTTCAATCGCTTTGATGATAATGCTCACATGTACGGAAGAATAGAAATTGGAGGCGAAGCTATCCTATCGTAGAGACGGAAATGTTTGATCACATTTTAGCTAAGAGTAATGGGATTACACTCCAACAGCATCTAGAGGATGTTGCAAAGATAGCTGTGTGTATAGCTCAAAATGTAGGTTTAGATCCCGAAATTGCCCGTATGGGAGCGCATCTTCACGATATTGGTAAGGCTAGTCCCATTTTTCAAGAGCGATTGAAACAGAAAAATCTTCCTCCCTGTGCTTTAGTATTTCGTCATGAGATTGCTTCTCTTTTCTTTCTATCGTTGATTGAGGATGTAGAAAAGAGACAGACTATTACTCGGATGATTATTGCCCATCATAAGTCTGTTTGTGAAGATATTGGAGATAAGGGATTCTTAGATTTAGACGATATTGAGAGCGAATGCTTTAGCTATCATAGCAAAGATTTTGAGCTGTGGAGTAAAGAAGCTTTGGGAATTTTGAAGGAATTAGGCTGGCAAGTACGTCCTATTTCTATCGAGGAGGCTGAAGAGAATTACGATGATGCTCTAGAGTATTGTAGCGATCTTACTCCCAATTGTTCCCGTTGGAAAGGTCTACTGATGGCTGCTGACCACTTGGCCTCAGCTCTAGAAGATTATACAGATACCGCTCTCCAGAAACTATTTATCAAGCCGGATCTATCCTATTACAGCAGTAGGCAAAGTCCATTGTACCCTTTATCCCAAATTTCGTCTGACGACCCTCGTATCCACACCTTAGTAACGGCTCCTACGGGAGCAGGCAAAACCGATTTCTTATTGAGGCGGTGTGAGGGACGTGTATTCTACACATTGCCTTTTCAAGCCTCTATTAATGCCATGTACGATAGGGTAAAACAAGATTTGAAAGGGTCAGAAGCTCAGATTTATCCACTCCATGCAGCATCTATATTGAAGCTGGATGGAAAGTACGAACGGGTGCTTTCTCATCATGTCGGAGCTTCTATCAAAATCCTTACACCGCATCAGATGGGAGCAATTGCATTTGGGCTAAAAGGGTATGAGGCGATGGCTTTAGATTTACGAGGGTGTGATGCAATCTTGGATGAGATCCACACCTATTCGTTTGTTGCTCAAGCTATGGTCTTAAAGATTGTCGAGATACTTATAGCTCTAGGTTGTCGTGTACACATTGGTACAGCTACAATGCCCAGTATCTTGTACAATACATTATTGAACCTTTTAGGAGGATCTCAACAAGTGTATGAGGTAAAGTTGTCTGATGAGCAGCTCGCAACTTTTGACCGACACGTTATTCATAAATTGAATACGCTGGAAGAAGCGACTCCTATCGTAGAGGAAACGATCCGACAGAAACGCAAGCTCCTTTTTGTTTGTAACCAAGTAAAGAGAGCGCAAAGGCTCTATATGGAGTTGCACGAAAAGTATCCCGAAGTTCCATCTATGCTTATTCATAGTCGCTTCAAGCGAGGAGATCGATCGCGTTTGGAGCAAGATTTGAAGGAGAAATACGATAAAGGTACAGAGGCTTGCATAGTGGTATCTACTCAGGTTGTGGAGGTTAGTTTGGATATTAGCTTTGATGTTATGATAACGGAGTGCGCTCCAATGGATTCGCTAATTCAACGCTTTGGTCGGATCAATAGGCGACGATCTTATGAAACTATCGGCCAACAAAAGCCTATATATGTGCTGGCTCCTCCTGATCAAGAGGCTGAATGCAAACCCTATAAGTTGGATGTTTTGCAAAGAAGTTTCGATGCTTTGAAAGATGGAGCCCCTTTCCATGAGACGGAAGTTCAGTCCCTACTGGATTTTGTTTATCCCGAAATCCCTATGGTCGATATTGAGTTGCATTCAATTTTTAGGGGAGGGCAATGGACGCTTAAAGAGCTGAAGCACAGACCCAAGTCGGTTCTTCTCGAAATGTTAGACATTGATTCTGTCTGCTGCATTACGGAGAGCGATTATGCAGATTACCTACAGGGCAATTACTCATCTCGGGTAGAGCTTGAAATCCCTGTCTCAGAAGCAATCCGATTTAAGGGGCTTACACAAATAGAGGAGGGGTCATATCCTTATATTATTCCCGATAGAGCTTATGATAAGGAGCTAGGATACGTAGAGGACTTTTTGGAGGAAGAGAAAAACAAGAGCTTTGAAATACTATAAATGAGAGTGATACAATGGTAACATCAGTCATAGGAAAGATATTCTTAGAAGCATACAATGAGAAGCATAACAAGGCTTATACGCCCAAGAGTTTCTTTGTGGAAGTATACTATCCGCGCTTCTTCGGTCATGAGAAGTACCTGATGACTGCGGGTAACTCACCTTTTGAGAATCCTAAGTTATCCTGGAAGGATATGATTTTGGGAAGGAAGCCTTTTGAGTCCGCAGATAGAAGGAAAGAACGTTTGGATAAGTTCTTGGCAAAGATTGATACAGGTTTGCCCGATGCAAGTATTGCTGTTGGGTATCCTTCTGTAGATACGCTCTCTACTACTTCGGGGCAGGTGTCTATTGTCCGAGAGGAGGTAGATCCTGCGGAATGTTACTTGTCATGGATTGGTGCAGGCTTAGGTATCGGAGTACAAGGTGGGTTGACGATCCTTTTTTCTAAACCCGATATTCTGCTTGATATTGCAGAGGGGTGGGACTTGTATCGTAACTATCTAAATACAACTCCTCGGATGAGAGGGAACCAAATCAATACTTGGAACGGACAGTGGCTCAAAAAGAAGTATAATACGAGAGATAGCTCCTCTTCTCTAGACTTTCCTGATAAATTCTCAATGAAAGATGACCTTGTAGAGATTCAAACTTTACCTTGGGTCGATCTGATTGCGGCAGTGAGTCGTCGTTTTCCGGACCCACGGATGATGGGCTATGTGTACAATATTGGTCAGACTAATACGACCGTTGGTTTTATTCCCTTTGTATTATCTCCCATTCGCAAGGTTCATGATTTGTATGAGCATCATTTTGGGACAAAGAATAGTAAGAGGGCAATGAAACTATTTGGTACTGCATTTGGCTTTTCAATGGCTTGCAAAGAGGGAGTTATTGGTCTTAAGGCATTGGAACCAAAGGGACTAAGTTCTCTTATGAAGAAAGGGAAGATCCCATCCTATAAGTCTGATGATGAGGAACAAATAATACAGTATGAAACATATCAAATTTGGTTATTAGCTATGTTGAACAACGAAGAATTATGGGATAAAGCTAAGGCTTTTGCCCAAACACTACAGGACTTTTCTTTGGGAGGAAAGACTGCTCGAACAGTGAGAAGTAACATGGTAAAAATCCTTTTAGAGTCTACCAATAAGAGGGCTTTTATAGATGGAATGGGAAAGATTGTGGAGGAAGCAGATGCCTCTATGAACGAGTTTGAGGATATAGCGTCTACTATAAATACGATGCCTTCGGACAATGTTCCCTACTTCCTTACATTGATGCGTTTCCATTATGCAGTGATTAATAGTAAAAACTCTAATAACGAATAAAGTTATGAACCCCTACATTTATTTGCGAGCACTCAAGCGAGCTGAGCATACGGTATTCTGTGTTCAAGATGGACAGAAAACCTATTTTGATGCCCAATTTAGTCGTTACTTGGCCTATTCTAGTGGGCAACAGGTAAAGCGTTCTATACTGGAGGCTCTTACAGACTACCTAGGCGTACAGATGGCTCCTGTGACATTTAATTATGAGATTACGGCAAAGAAGGAGTTGTCTCAGAAGGAACCATGGTCTCCCTGTGACCCTCAGCATGTTGACCAACTTATTGGAGGATGGATGCGTGCCGGAGACGGTATAACCAAGAAACGTCGTAGTCCTCTATCTGTATCTGCCATGCGTCCATTACACCCTTTACTAGCAGGAACTCAAAAAGAGAACATAACCTTTGACCGCAGTGACCGACCGGATCATCATCCTGTGAATGTACGCATAGCAGGAAAGAAGGAGCTTTTGACCGAGGAAGAGATAGAAGATTTTTTGCACAACACGGGGAGGACTCTGACTCGACGCCATTGGATTCCTGATAATGAGCGAACTTCAGGACTCTTTGTGTATGATGTTGCTGTAGACCTACGTACACTATTTTCTGTTTCTCTCAATCAGCATGATCCTGAGATAGACCCAGATACAATACAGAAACTGAAAGACTTAGGTTGGGTTGAGAGTGAAAATGTTTTTGGTAAGTGCTTAGTTTTGCCCAAAGATGAGCGTGAAAAAGTGATACCTGCTCTAGCCCATGCCTTGATAAATTGGCGCATTACGTCCAACCAGGCACGTACATTCAGTATTATGGAGACCTTGGCCATAGCTGTTAGTGACAATGCTAATACTCTTGCCGGAGCTATTCGTGCCAAACTGATTGACGATGGAGGAGATAAGCCAAAGGCGAAACCTATTGTAGATGAGAAGGCCGGGGCTGATCTGTTTGTAGCCCTTCCCTGTGCTGCTTACATTGTGGTGGAGAATGAAAGTGCCGATGCTCTTGAGGCGGCAGAGATGCATCTCATCCATTTGATGCAGTCTTTCGACTACGAAAATCAATGCTAACTATGTGATTTCTAAAGAAGAGATGTATTCTTAGGGTGGGGTACATCTCTTCTTCTATTACGTTATGGTTATTACGGGAACGCACTTCAATTACTATCAAGTTTGCCATCGGAAGTTGTGGTTGTTTTCCTCAGGAATAACGATGGAGCACACTTCGGATCTAGTCTACGAAGGCAAGTTAATCCATGGAGAATCCTACCCCCAACGTTCCGTTCGTTACGAAGAACTTGCTATTGATGGGATCAAAATAGATTTCTATGACGCGAGGAATAAAATCGTTCACGAGGTAAAGAAATCGAATAAAATAGCTCCAGCCCATCGTCTCCAGCTGCTCTATTATCTCTATGTTTTAGAACAAAATGGCATCCTTGGAGCTACGGGGATATTGGAATATCCCAAGCTGAGGAAAACAGAAGAGGTCTTGCTGACGGATATTGATCGAGAAAATATCAAGAAGATAATGGCTGATATAGAAGAGATTACAGAGAGTTCGGAGTGTCCCTCCTGTATCGAATCACGGATTTGCAAGCTCTGCAGTTACTACGACTTCTGCTTCTCGGGAGAGGAGTCGTAGAGGAGGGCAATTTTACGACCAAGTAAATGCAGAAAAATATCCAGCCTAAAAGCAAAAGCATTACTGCCTGATATTTCAAAATTTTCTACCCAAAAAGGCATTTCCATTTTGGGTGAGATTTTTTAGAAAATAGGGCTGGTTTTTTTCGAAAGATAGCAGAGGTCGGATTAGAAGGGGGAAACTAGGGAAAACCTTCTCCAGGAGAGAGATGTGTAATATTAGAGATTGTGAAGATTTGGTATCTATGAAAAAGAGTTTTTATTTATTCAATCCGGGGGAGTTGTCTCGTAAGGATAATTCGTTGCGTTTCCTCCCGATAGAAGAGGGAGCTGATGGTGCAGAAGCCTTTGGAGTCCCTCGCTATATCCCTGTAGAGACTGTAGGAGATATGTATGTCTTTGGCTCTTTGCGAGCTAATAGTTCCTTGTTTAATTTCCTAGGAATGAATGATATTGCCGTGCATTTCTTCGACTACTACGAGAACTATACAGGCTCATTTATGCCTAAAGAATCCCTTCTCTCCGGCAAAATGATATTGGCACAGGCGCAAGCGTATCATAAGAAAAGCCACCGACTCCTACTGGCACAAAAGTTTGTCTATGGAGCAGCATTCAATATGCAGAAAAACCTAAGTTATTACCACAATAGAGGGAAGGATTTGCAGTCGATAATAGAGCAAATTGATCAGTATACTCCTCATATTGCTACAACAAAAAGTATTGAAGAGCTAATGGGGATTGAAGGAAATATAAGACAGGCTTACTACGGAGCTTTTGACGTCATCATCAATGATTTTGATATGGGAACGAGAACGAAACGCCCCCCTCAGAATGAAGTCAATGCTTTGATTTCGTTTGGAAATATGATGTGTTACACCGTTTGTCTCAAATCAATACATCAAACACAATTGAATCCGACAATCAGCTTCTTACACACTCCCGGCGAGAGACGTTACTCTCTTTGTTTGGATGTTTCTGAGATTTTTAAGCCAATTCTTGTGGATAGAACTATCTTTAAGGTGCTGAATAAGGGGATGCTACAAGAGCGGCACTTTGATAATAAGTTGAATCGTTGTGTGCTTAATCCTTCGGGGAAAAAGATATTCGTACAGGCATTTGAAGAGCGATTAAGCGAAACAATAAAGCACAGACGGCTTGGGCGTTCGGTTAGTTATAAGCACTTGGTTCGTCTAGAGTGCTATAAGTTAGCGAAGGATTTGCTGGGAATAGAGGAGTATGAACCCTTTAGAATGTATTGGTAATGTACGTTATTCTAGTATACGACGTTGGCGAAAAACGCGTGGCTAAGATGCTGAAGCTTTGCCGGAGATACCTCAATTGGATCCAAAACTCTGTTTTTGAAGGAGAGATCACAGAGGTGAAACTAAAGGATTTGAAGATTGAGGCATCCTGCATTTTAGATCAAACAGAAGATAGTGTTATTATTTTTTCTTCGCGACAGAGACAAAGACTAGAGAGGGAAATATTGGGAAAAGAAAAAGCTGCGATAGATAATTTCCTCTAGCCATGGAGATCCGAGAAAGTTTTATTCTTTCTAGCATTACGAGGGGCCTTTCTCTGTTGTATGGGCGCCTATAGTACAGGTTCTTGATACTAGGTAGCACAAGATTGCTAGGGTCAAGGCTTCTACTAAACGATAGATTGCTACTGAAGAGAGTACTTTTCTATTTCAGTATTTATTGGTAATATTGCTGGAGCTAGATAAGTACCAGTTCGCACAAAGAGGGTGGGAGATAGCGGTTTCAGAGCTCTTTTTGTGTCGAAGAAGGAGCTTTTTCTGAGGATAGCCATACCTCAAATAGATTGCACCGTTGAAGTGTTTGGTTAGCAGATAATTAGTGCTCTTGTCGATCCTCGGCCCTTTTCTTAGGATTGCACATCGACGATATTTTCTCCTCATTATCTCATCGGAAACGTTTCTCAAAGCCCTTGTTTATGTGATATTTTCTGTCTAACTTCACGGCTCCAAATTGTACCTTAGTGGAATTGAAATCGATTTCAAACTCCGCTAGTCTTGACTTTGACAAACTCCAAATTGTACCTTAGTGGAATTGAAATAGGTTAAACGCAGAAAACCTAGCATTATCTTCATCGCTCCAAATTGTACCTTAGTGGAATTGAAATAATCAAACTTATAAGCTTGCTTAATGTTAAGC
>NZ_ACNN01000021.1 GCF_000174815.1 Porphyromonas endodontalis ATCC 35406 | reverse complement strand
TCGAAAACGGCGGCTACCTACTCTCCCACTTTTACGCAGTACCATCGGCGTGGTTGGGCTTAACTTCTCTGTTCGGAATGGGAAGAGGTGGAACCCCAACGCTATAACCACCTGAATAAGACTGACATCTTGGCAATTAGAAACAAGCAAGAACTGAGATAAGCTCTAAGTAAGCGAACCTCTCTTTTCCAATCCCCTAAAGGAGAACGGAGACAGAGACTCTATTCACATTTACTCTACAACCTTTTCGCGAAAATATTCGGGATATTAGTACTACTCGGCTTTTACATTACTGCATATACACCTATAGCCTATCAAGGTCGTCGTCTACAACCTCCCTATATGGATATCTAATCTTGAGGCTGGCTTCGTGCTTAGATGCTTTCAGCACTTATCCAATCCCGACTTAGCTACTCGGCACTGCTCCTGGCGGAACAACCGATAGACCAGAGGTCAGTCCAACACGGTCCTCTCGTACTAGTGTCAGAGCCTCGCAAATATCCTGCGCCCACAACAGATAGAGACCGAACTGTCTCACGACGTTCTGAACCCAGCTCGCGTGCCACTTTAATGGGCGAACAGCCCAACCCTTGGAACCTTCTCCAGCCCCAGGATGTGACGAGCCGACATCGAGGTGCCAAACCGCTCCGTCGATATGAGCTCTTGGGAGCGATCAGCCTGTTATCCCCGGAGTACCTTTTATCCTTTGAGCGATGGCCCTTCCATGCGGAACCACCGGATCACTATGCTCTAGTTTCCTACCTGTGCGACTTGTTTGTCTCCCAGTCAAGCACCCTTATGCCATTACACTCTACGACCGGTTACCAATCGGTCTGAGGGTACCTTTAGAAGCCTCCGTTACGCTTTTGGAGGCGACCACCCCAGTCAAACTACCCACCATACACTGTCCACGCAACGCGCGTGTTAGTAGCCAAATAGTAAAAGGGCCGTATTTCAACAGCGACTCCAAGACAACTGGCGTTGCCCATTCTCAGTCTCCGGCCTATCCTACACATCTAATACCCGGCTACAATATAAAGCTATAGTAAAGGTTCACGGGGTCTTTTCGTCCCGTTGCGGGTAATCGGCATCTTCACCGATACTACAATTTCACCGAGCTCGCGGTTGAGACAGTGCCCAGATCGTTACACCATTCGTGCAGGTCGGAACTTGCCCGACAAGGAATTTCGCTACCTTAGGACCGTTATAGTTACGGCCGCCGTTTACCGGGGCTTCAATTCAAAGCTTCTCCAAAAAAGGATGACCTCTCCTCTTAACCTTCCGGCACCGGGCAGGTGTCAGGCTATATACTGCATATTTCTATTTCGCATAGCCATGTGTTTTTGTTAAACAGTCGCCAGGGCCTTTTCTCTGCGACCTCTGATCGCTCAGAGGCGTCCTTTTTCCCGAAGTTACAGGACTATTTTGCCTAGTTCCTTAACCGCGAATCACTCGAGCGCCTTAGTATACTCAACCCAACCACCTGTGTCGGTTTACGGTACGGGTAATCATACAATATGTTTAGCGGATTTTCTTGGGAGCCTGGTTACGTACTTTTCAGATTGTGCATGCACGCTCTGTACTATCAGGTTCGACTCTCGGGGCGGATTTGCCTACCCCAATCTACATCTACACCCTTTAACCAACTATTCCGTCAGTTGGCCGTACTGTCACTTCTCCGTCTCCACATCACTCATATGATTAGTATGGGAATATTAACCCATTCTGCCATCGCGTGCGCCGTTCGGCTGCCGCTTAGGGCCCGACTAACCCTGATCCGTTTAGCGTTGATCAGGAAACCTTGGTCTTTCGGCGAGGGGGTTTCTGACCCCCTTTATCGTTACTTATACCTACATTTGCTTTTCTAACAAATCCAACCCGAATCATCTTCGAATCTTCTACTCCGTTAGAATGCTCCCCTACCGATGTATTAACATCCCACAGCTTCGGTACACTGCTTATGCCCGATTATTATCCATGCCAAAATCCTCGACTAGTGAGCTGTTACGCACTCTTTAAATGAATGGCTGCTTCCAAGCCAACATCCTAGCTGTCTTCGCATCTTGACCGCGTTTGTCCAACTTAGCAGTGATTTAGGGACCTTAGCCGATGGTCCGGATTCTTCTCCTTTAGGACATGGACCTTAGCACCCATGCCCTCACTCCCAGGATAACTTATAAGCATTCGGAGTTTGTCTGGACTTGATAGCCGGTGAAAGCCTCGCATCCAATCAGTCGCTCTACCTCTTATAAGAAACTCCTGAGGCTGCACCTAAATGCATTTCGGGGAGTACGAGCTATCTCCAAGTTTGATTAGCCTTTCACCCCTACCCTCAGCTCATTCGAAAGCTTTTCAACGCTTACCGATGCGGTCCTCCAATTAGTGTTACCTAACCTTCAACCTGGCCAAGGGTAGATCACTTGGTTTCGCGTCTGCCCCTGCTGACTATATGCGCCCTATTCAGACTCGCTTTCGCTCCGGGTACCCGACTATAGCCGGTTAGCCTTGCCAGCAACGGCAACTCGTAGGTTCATTATGCAAAAGGCACGCAGTCACCCCACGTAGGGGCTCCTACCGCTTGTAGGCAGACGGGTTCAGGGTCTATTGCACTCCTCTGTTCGAGGTCCTTTTCACCTTTCCCTCACGGTACTTGTTCACTATCGGTCTCTCGGGTATATTTAGCCTTACGGGATGGGCCCCGCTAATTCACTCAGGATTTCTCGTGTCCCGAGCTACTCAGGTGTCAAACTCTCATATAGCGACCCTTTCGTCTACGCGGCTGTCACGCTCTCTGGCTGTGCTTTCCAACACAATTCTACTAAAGTCTTTATATAATTTGTCGTCTGATCCTATTACCCCGACTTTGCCGAAACAAAGCCGGTTTGGGCTACTCCCCGTTCGCTCGCCACTACTAAGGGAATCACTTTTGTTTTCTTTTCCTATGGGTACTAAGATGTTTCAGTTCCCCACGTCTGCTCTGTGCTCTGCACAGTGACATATCTTCCATATGCCGGGTTGCCCCATTCGGAGATCTACGGATCAATTCGTATGTGCCGATACCCGTAGCTTTTCGCAGCTTATCACGTCCTTCTTCGCTTCCGAGAGCCAAGGCATCCACCGTCTGCCCTTGTCTTTTTTCGCCTTACGTCCTTTCTTGTGGTCAACCACAATAAGGAACGATTGTTGAGTAAATACTAAGTCTCTTTCAAGACTCGTTACTTTTGCTTTTATATTCGTATTCCATTTGTTGCCAAATAGAACACGGCTCTACTCTTGTTGTTTCTAATTATATTACCAAGTATGTCAAAGATCACGTTGTCAATCACACCTTACAGCGTGATGACCAAGTGGAGAATATCGGATTCGAACCGATGACCCCCTGCTTGCAAAGCAGGTGCTCTAGCCAGCTGAGCTAATCCCCCATAAATCCCACTTCGGATTCAGGTAGTCCCAGGCAGAGTTGAACTGCCGACCTCTACATTATCAGTGTAGCGCTCTAACCAACTGAGCTATAGGACTGGCTAATGTCGTCGTGCACGGCTGATCTCTGTCTTTCGCTGATTGCTCCGCGCCCTTAATTCTCTATTTTTGCGTTCGCTCGATATATTTCTAACAAAAAGGGCGGTGCACCCATGAAAGAATCCCTAAGAACTCTTTCATCGTGAGAGGAATCTCTTCGGCAATCCTCACATCTAAAAAACGATTTGTCCCTATCTTGTACTCCTACGGTCCTACCTAAGAACAAGGTTCCTTTACGGAATCTCCAGAAAGGAGGTATTCCAGCCGCACCTTCCGGTACGGCTACCTTGTTACGACTTAGCCCCAGTCACTGGTATTACCCTTAAGCGCCCCTTGCGGTTACGCTCTTCAGGTACTCCCAACTTCCATGGCTTGACGGGCGGTGTGTACAAGGCCCGGGAACGTATTCACCGCGCCATGGCTGATGCGCGATTACTAGCGAATCCAGCTTCACGGAGTCGAGTTGCAGACTCCGATCCGAACTGGGACAGGGTTTGGAGATCCGCTTCATGTCACCATGTCGCTTCCCTTTGTCCCTGCCATTGTAACACGTGTGTCGCCCCGGATGTAAGGGCCGTGCTGATTTGACGTCATCCGCCCCTTCCTCGCGTCTTACGACGGCTGTCTCGATAGAGTCCTCAGCATAACCTGTTAGTAACTATCGACGCGGGTTGCGCTCGTTATGGCACTTAAGCCGACACCTCACGGCACGAGCTGACGACAACCATGCAGCACCTACTTAGATGTCCCGAAGGAAAGCAAACTCTCATCTGCCATCATCTAAATTTCAATCCCGGGTAAGGTTCCTCGCGTATCATCGAATTAAACCACATGTTCCTCCGCTTGTGCGGGCCCCCGTCAATTCCTTTGAGTTTCACCGTTGCCGGCGTACTCCCCAGGTGGAATACTTATCGCTTTCGCTTAGACTCTTACAGTATATCGCAAAAATCTAGTATTCATCGTTTACTGCGTGGACTACCAGGGTATCTAATCCTGTTTGATCCCCACGCTTTCGTGCTTCAGTGTCAGACGGAGCCTGGTACGCTGCCTTCGCAATCGGCGTTCTGTGTGATATCTATGCATTTCACCGCTACACCACACATTCCGCATACCTCGTCTCCTCTCTAGCATATCAGTTTCAACGGCAAGACTACAGTTGAGCTGCAGCTTTTCACCACTGACTTAATACGCCACCTACGCACCCTTTAAACCCAATAATTCCGGATAACGCTCGTATCCTCCGTATTACCGCGGCTGCTGGCACGGAGTTAGCCGATACTTATTCGTAGAGTACATGCATCTCAGCTACACGTAGCTGCCATTATTCCTCTACAAAAGAAGTTTACAATCCATAGAACCGTCGTCCTTCACGCGACTTGGCTGGTTCAGGCTCTCGCCCATTGACCAATATTCCTCACTGCTGCCTCCCGTAGGAGTCTGGTCCGTGTCTCAGTACCAGTGTGGGGGGTCAACCTCTCAGTCCCCCTACCCATCGTTGCCTTGGTAAGCCGTTACCTTACCAACCAGCTAATGGGACGCATGCCCATCTGTAATCAATAAATCTTTCCGTCCTCCTCCATGCGGAGAAAGAAGAATATAGGGTATTAGTCCGACTTTCACCGGGTTATTCCCTAATTACAGGCAGGTTGCATACGCGTTACGCACCCGTGCGCCGGTCGCCATCTATCTTAGCAAGCTAAAATAATGCTGCCCCTCGACTTGCATGTGTTAAGCCTATCGCTAGCGTTCATCCTGAGCCAGGATCAAACTCTCCATTGTTATTTTTGTTTTGTTATAATCCTTCTTTGTGACTCCTTGGATGTCCTCGTCCTTTTTATTGGTAGCACCTTATTCAGAGTTCTCTTTAGATCGGGTCGCCTTTTAAAACGTTCAATCTTACCTCGTATTCGTTCCCACGCACTCATTCCTTGTTACCAAGAAATTCGTGGCGTGCACTACACAATTTGTTATATATCAAGCTTCTCAAAGATCTCGTTATCGCACCCCACTTCTCGGAACCCGAACCCCTTAGGAGCCGAACCCCGCTCGTGAAGCGAACGTGACTGCAAAGATACAAAAACTATTTTGACTCCTGCAATACTTCGAGGAAAAATTCTTTCGTCCTCATCGCAACCAAGGTCTGTTTCGCGGTGGCTCGCTCGCCCCCTGCCCTCGTTTGCGTTTGCAAAGGTAA
>NZ_ACNN01000022.1 GCF_000174815.1 Porphyromonas endodontalis ATCC 35406 | reverse complement strand
CCAGAATTATATTCAGAACAGGAACAGCAACAAGAACAACAAAAGAATCAAAAACGAGATAGAGGTATGCACTTATAGAACATGCATTTTATGCCGAGAAAACTTATTGGTTGGAATGGGCTATGTGTTAGCTAACTTGTTAGCGAGTTGGTTGGACTTGAATTGGGATTAATCCCAAGAAAGTACCAACTCAACAACACATAAAGCCCTGTAGGTTCCGACCAATAAGGAAATTGGAATAAAGCAATAAAAGGAGTTGAAGAAATGAAATTCAGAGAAGCCTTTGAGAATTTTATAACAAGTAAGTATGTACTTGGTGTTTTAGTAGTTTTAACTGTTTACCAGATAATACAAATGCTTAAATAAAAAAGACTTGATCTGATTAGACCAAGTCTTTTGATAGTGTTATATTAATAACAAAATAAAAAGGAGTCGCTCACGCCCTGATCAAAGTTTGTGAACGACATCATTCAAAGAAAAAAACACTGAGTTGTTTTTATAATCTTGTATATTTAGATATTAAACGATATTTAAATATACATCAAGATATATATTTGGGTGAGCGATTCCTTAAACGAAATTGAGATTAAGGAGTCGATTTTTTATGTATAAAAACAATCATGCAAATCATTCAAATCATTTGGAAAATCACGATTTAGACAATTTTTCAAAACCGGCTACTCTAATAGCCGGTT
>NZ_ACNN01000023.1 GCF_000174815.1 Porphyromonas endodontalis ATCC 35406 | reverse complement strand
TTTACGATGTAACGAAGGCTAGGAGCCTGTCCAGGTTTCAATTCACGCACCCCTAAAGGGTGCGACTCGAGCATTCTCTGCGTTCATCACATTATTCAAAATGGTTTCAATTCACGCACCCCTAAAGGGTGCGACTAATCAAAGTTTTTCAGAAAAACAAGTATCTGAGACGTTTCAATTCACGCACCCCTAAAGGGTGCGACCTCAGTAAAACTGTCGTAAGAAATAGGTGTAAAAGTTTCAATTCACGCACCCCTAAAGGGTGCGACTGCGGAGGCTATAGACTTGATAAATAGAGGTACTATAGCTCCATTTTTGCGAGAACAAATGTACTACAAAAAGGAGTGTACCCGAATAATGCTCGGTAATATGTTATAATCCTGAGAATCAAGAGTTGCGAATAGTAGAGGATTTTACTGATAGCATGAGGTTCGCAGTTGCTATATTAACAACTCTCCTTCAAAGTCGAAAGAGGTTTCCTTGCCAATCATTTTAATGTTATGTTTATAGTTCGATCCGAGTTGATAGATGCGCAAACTGTCGGAGGTATGATCTATATTAGAGGAGAGTTCTTGCTCTAATGAGACCATTTGAGCTGGGGTTACAAGGCATTCAAAAACTGAGTTTTGCACTCGTTGTCCATAATTCTTACAAATACGGGCAACTTTTCTAAGGCGTTTAGCTCCTTGTGGATCAGATGTTTGTACATCATAGGTTACTAGTACATACATATAGAGCAATGCTATTGGATGAGGAATACGGGATAATCTTCTAACTCTCCACGAACAGCTCTTGCTAATAGCATTGCCTGTGTATAAGGGAGTAATCCTAGAGGGATGCGTTCGTTGAGATAGGGATGAGTTATTTCTTCTTTTTTGCGCTTTTGCCAAAGTCCTATAAGGTCTTTGCGGGTCTCGTCCCTTAGTCTAATCTCTTCTTCCCCATATTCTATAAAGTCTGATGGGCGAACCTGTCTTTTATTAACTATGGATAAGACAAATCGATCTACCATATAAGCTCTCAACTCTTCCATTAAATCTAATGCAAGGCTTGGACGCCCTGGTCGATCTGTGTGCAAAAATCCCACATAGGGATCTAGCCCAACGGAGTTGAGAGCAGAGCGAACGTCGTGTGAGAGCATGGTGTAGAATAGAGATAGGAGCGTGTTTATAGCGTCTTTTGGAGGGCGTTTACTTCTTCCACTAAAGGAGAATTCTTTATTGAGAATCAAATGCTGAAATACACCAAAGTAAAGTTGGGCAGCGGTTCCCTCTACACCCATAACTTGAGCTCTTGAGCTACGTCGAGAAAGTGTTTGGATTAGAATCTTGAGTTGAGTTATAACCTCTTGTAGCCGAATAGAAACACTATCTTCGGGGCGGTGATCTCGTAGAAATCGAGCCAAAACAGATCTCTGATTGGCAATTTTCCCGGCTATGAATGCCGCAGCGTAGTGGGAAGACATCACTTCATCATCGGCATATCTAAACTGAGTGCGCCGGAGTAATACATTGCCACGTACCTCTCCCTCTAGACTCCCAATATACTGTCCCCGAGGTGTGTGAAATGAAAGTGTAACACCACAACGAGTGCACAGATTCATCAACCCGGGAGAGGCTCCGAGGTATGAAAAACTGATAATAGACTCTAAGTTGATGATTGGGATGCGAAAGCTCTCTTGGTCATCAATGCGTACCACCACATTTTCTCCATCCTTTTGTAGGTATGCATTGGGGCTTAATACATAGAGAGTATTCAGTAGTTTGCGCATAAGGTTATATTTAGAAGATTCTGTGTTTCTTGAAATATTCGGAGACGGAGGGGCATTGTGTTACCTGTGGGAGGCACAGGTCTTGGAGAGAACAGTTGCGACATGCTGTAATTGGAAAGGGGGAAATTGCCTTCCCCTGAGAAAAGGATTCGTGCATTTGCCTTGCGATCTCAGCTGTTTCTGCTCGGAGGTCTGAGGTTAATTCTACTTCAGATCGATGTTTCGTTTCCCCATAAAAGAGGTAGCCGAAAGGAATGTGTACACTGTACATCTCTTCTAGGCAGATGGCCTCTGCACAGAGTTGCAATTGATCTGCCTTTGTGTATCGTTTGGGAGCACCCCTTTTGTACTCTATGGGGGTAGGATGCCAATACCCAGGGTAGCGAGGATGAGTAAATCCTTCTTCTGGAGAGGCCGGTCTGAGTTCTACAGCATCAGCCACTCCATACAGCCCAAGGGTGGTAGAGGCGATGGGCATCGCTCGAAGCGTAATAGTTGTCCCCCGACGTTCGCTCTCATTGGGATCATTGACACGCTGGTGCATTTGTTGTCCCAGGGCTGTAAGGCGATTTTCTGCCCATGCCTGATCGACATGGATAAGCCACCACTGCCGGGGACAGAAAGCGAAATGCTGAATGCCCGAAAGCATCAGCATCTCGTCTTCTGTGTAGCGTGTTGTGGACATGCCGTCGAATTAGAATCTTTCTATAAGTTCAACGCCTTGGGGTAATTTTTCATGTTCTATCACGACTTCAAAATCTGAGAAACTGCGAGCCGGAGTAGAGCAATCTCGTTGCTTTACTTGTACACACTCCAATAGTTTGTGAGCAGGAGCATTGCCTAGGGCTGAGTCATGCTTAAAGATGATCAAACGTCTGGCAGCCATAAGTCCATGAGACGCTGATCGGTCGAAGTCAAACATTTTTTCCAGAGCTTGCCAAAGAAGTTCGAGATCCTCTTCACTAAATCCTGTTTCATTGGCTAAATGAGCCGAGATGAAGCCGTGGGCGCGATAGAGCGCATAGGGGACTGTTGATTTTCTTCCCATTGTCCTATTGTCTCCCTTTTGTTTTTTTGCTTCCTCTTCTGTTGCTACTGCCATACGAGTAATGGTATGTTCGCTTGCAACAATGGGGCTAATCGAACGGGCAAAAGTGAACTGAACGGCTCCTCGTACTTGTCCGGCATTTTTTTCCTTATCACCTGTAGACATTACGGCACCAAAGGTGCGTACGTCGTAATAGTTTGCACACATACGTGCCCGAGCTGCCTCTTTGGTGTTTTTGCCAGTGGCTTCGAACTCTTCTCCTATGATGTTGTTTAAGACGGCTCCTTCTCTGATGAAGATTTTATTTGTACCATCGTTTGATGGATTAGTGCTTGTAGCAATCTCTACATAGTTGCGTACCTTTCGTTTGAGGCATACATCTGTTACAAGTCCATGCCCGGTCTCGGGGTCTATTCGAGGCATGTTTCCTGCATCGGGGTCTCCATTGGGATTGCCATCACATACATCAAAAAGGTAAACGAAGTCGTACCTATTGTTTACTGCTGTCTTTTCCATATCTATTGTTATTTGGATTGTTGTTGATTTGTTTTGAGATTACTCTTCTAAATGGTCTTCTGTTTCTTCTTTTTTGCGCCAAGCTTCTACTCGTTGATGATAATAACCCACTGCAAAGATGCTTTGATCGTCTAGAGAGAAATGTGTTGGCATTTCGGGTGCTCCCCCGGGGATTAGATTATAAATCTCTTCTAGTTGTTTTTCCTTGAGAACAGCCAATCCGGGCTTTTCTTTTCTCAGTTTCGATAGATGTACTTTAGACAGAGCATCCAGGCGACCAAATATAGTGCGAGGTGTAGTAGAGGCGGTGCCATAGTAAGCATCTCGAATAGTTCTGTTCAGATTCCCTCCGAGAGCACATTGCTGGATGCTTTCGAATAGGGCAAATAATCTACCGGCTAAGTAAGCCTTGTTTGTTTGATTAGGGTCAAGTGACATAGTAATGTATTCTTGTTGTTTCTTTCTATTTATATATGCTTTTAGGATTGCAGCTCGTAGCTCTGTGATGCGATTGCCTCTTCTTATTCGCTCTAAGCAGGCTTGTTGTAGGCTTTGTGGGTAGGGCTTATTCTCCACAATGCTCTCGACGATACTTTGGATAAGATTAGAAGACCATTTGTCTGATTTATCCGAAGAAGAGACTGTCTTCACAATTTGATAGATAGAGCGTAGGGGTGGAGTCTCTGCATCTACATTGCCCTTTTCTGATATGATATTCATATCATACTGATGTTGTAAGGTGTTCCCGACAATCTCGGGGATGCTGCCTTCTGCCCATAGCTTGATAGATATACGTGCGGCATTGGGAGCTAATCCTAGTATATAGAAGCGACCATTGTCTTCATGTACTTTTCCACCGTTGTATCCACAAGCCGCCTTGAGAGTCTGTAATACTCTATAGCTCTCTCTGTCTGGGGCAATGGTGGAGGGGATATTTTTCTTTTTTCTGCGGCTTTTTTTCGATTTTTCTTCCTCCGGATTTTCTAAATCTAGGTTCTCTTCTTCCTCTTCAGACGAGCTAGATATGCCGTTGAATGTGGCCGTACGATAGCTCGAGAGGAGGTTTTCGTCCGCCAAATTGCTCCAGAATACAAAGGCTGTGTCTCCTACTCTATAATTTGTGTTCTTGTCCTTTGCAAGTAGATTGTTGAGGGCGGTTGCAATGGATTCTGCAGCGTGACCAGAGATGGGGGCATTAAAGCCTTGCTCCTTGCCGTAGGAGTCAAATCCGGAAGATTTCTGGAAGCTGATAAGAGAGGCTGTTGCTTGTGCACCGGCCAATTTGACCGAGGGGTGAAGGCGAGCTATCGTAGATTTTTCTCCCGTTACAAGGCATACACTAGTATTACTATTGTCTGTGTCTTTAGACTCAGCAGCTCTATTCATATAAGACTGTACATCTTGAATAGAGGCTACGAGTCGGTCATCTTCTAAGTCTCGGACTCGAAAACTTATATTGGCTCCCGTCGTTTTTTGAATGTCCTTTATGATAGTTTCATCTTCGATTAGGCGAAGGGCATGACCATCATGGTAAAATCGAGCTACGGCAGCGATGTGAGGGTTCTCTGGATATAGCTCCCTTAGTTCATCAACTTTTTTGATAAAGGATTCATTTTGCATTGGAGCGACCTGTTCTTCCTTCTCAGTGCCATCTTTGGATACTCCGAGCACATAGCCGAGATGATCCCACATGACTTGGGCTACTTGGAAGGCATTTTTGCCAGATCGGGTTGCTGATCGAGATACGAGAAAGGTCTTTTTCTTATTTTCAGAGTCCATGGTTTCTGTGACCTGTATAACCTCACCCTCAGGAGTCAGTTCTATGATAAAAGGAATTGCCTTCTTCTCCATCCCGGGAGGGGCAATATCGGCACCCACAGCATGCATCTGCTGGTAGTATTGATATAGAGCTTGTAGTATCATCGTAGTATTTTGTCGCTTAAAGGTTTGGGAATAGAAATAACGCCATGCTCCATTATTGCTTCGAAAAACATCGGTTGGGGAGATCGTGGGTTGCCTGCAAAGTCGAGGTCGTATAGCATATACCCTAAGTTACGACTCTCGGGGATGCCTTGCCCGTAGGGGGCATTGGGGATCCACTCAAAGGAGCAGGAAAATTCTCTACATCCTAGGTAGGGTTGTGTAAAGCACTGCCCCTGCTCGGCTCTTCGCTCAAAGATTTGCTGATACTTCATCGGATTTTCATGCTGTGGATCTGTAACCCTTGCTTTCTCCTCATCGGTTCGATCCCGAATGGGGATGAAGACCAGTTTAGCAAAGACGCGGTAAGCCACATCCCGTAGGATGTAAGCAGTCTTTTGCGTTCGATGCTCTTCGATCAGAAGGTGAGAAGCTCGGGGACTCATGGCACTTGCTACTTCGTTACGTCGGATGGAAAAACGCTTGATTGGGTTGAGTACTTCGATACGAGTTATCTCCCATCGTATGGCTGGCTTCCAGAAGATAGCTTGGAAGATATTGCGTGCCGCCGATGGCGTAATAACGTCGTAGCTTACACGTTCTACCTTCATCTCGGGGCGTGTGAAGCAGGCAAAGTCGCCCCGTAATTCTAAACAATATTCTTTATCTGTGTATTCCATATACTTGGTTTATATGGGTTTATATTATAACGATTTCGTCTGTCCAAATATCTTCGCACTTGAGCCCTCTTGCTTCGTCATAGCAAGGATACCCATAAGTTAGCACCCAAATAGGAAGCTGTCCTAACCGAACTTCTTTTAGCACGCCCTGACTATGTAATGTTTCAAAATCCTTTTTTCGAACTCCTACTCGGAGCTTTTGTAGGATGCGAAACTCTTTTCGATTGAGCAGGACCCTCTGGGATAGCTTAGAGATCAACTCTTCTCCCTCTTGTCCGTATGGCACGTATATGTCTGTAATGTCCTCGTTTTCGATGAGACGGAACTTCTTACTTGCTGTCTCAAAGTCCCATTCTAGATCCTGTTTGGCTTGGTAGCTCCATAGGTAATCCTCAATATGTCTTTTGTCGAAGCTATTGACTTGATTGCCGTAGTACTCTAAATAGTATTGGCGAATGAGCTCGGGGTCGTTTGGGTTGAGAACATCGTCTTTGATCTTCTTATAGATAAGGATGGAGGCTTGTTGCCCTTGCTTCGCCTCTCCCCAGGGCTTGCTCCCATCCTCAAGGTCGAAAATGTATACATCCCCTGAGCTTAGTCGCCCTTCTCGATTGCACCGTCCCCCTGCTTGGATAATGCTGTCTAGTCCGCTGTGAGCCCGGTAAACAACGGGAAAGTCTATATCAACGCCCGCTTCGATAAGCTGTGTGCTGATAACGATTATAGGAAGCCCTGCCGATAGGCGTTCCCTTATGTAAGCGATTTGTTTACGGATATGTAACGAGCACATCATGCGAGAGAGGTGGACAATCTCCTCTTTATTGCGTCCTAGTGCAACTACTTCGTCATATAGTTTCCCTGCATCAGCCCGTGTATTGGTGATACATAGTGCAGTACGCTGCTGGTGCAACTCTTTGGCTAGGATAGCTATCTTTTTCTTCTCTTTAAATGTATGGTACCGCACTCGTTCGAAAGCAGAGAATAACTCCTTGTCGTAGAGTACAACATCTTCTATCTCAATTTGTATAGAATAGAAGTTGCTTGATTCTCTCCCTGCCACCTCAAATGATTGCGTAAATACGGGCTGCGTTGCGGTACAGAGAAGAATATTGGCATTGAAACAGAGTGAGAGGCTTTCGACAGCCCGAAGCATTGGATTGAGGAGTGCGGATGGAAACATCTGTACTTCATCGAAGACGATCACCGAATTGCAGATGTTATGCAGTTTGCGACAACGACTTGTTCGGCTAGCATAGAGGGATTCGAACATTTGTACATTGGTGGTAATGATGATCGGGGCATCCCAATTTTCTGTGAGTAGTTTCCATCTATCATATTCTTCGTTGTCTCCCATATCCAACTCGCTGTGGTGCTCTAATACATACTCTTCTCCGAAAATTTGTTTGAATATTTCGGCTGTTTGGGTGATGATAGAGGTATAGGGAATGACATAGATAATCCGTGATGAATCATTGCGTATTGCCGATTCAAGAGCCCATGCCATGGAAGATAAAGTCTTCCCTCCTCCGGTGGGGAGGAATAGAGAATAGATGCTAGGATCGTGAGAACTCCCATGGATTCTGCATTTTTGTAGGAACTCTGCTCGTGCATGGTTGAGCGGAGAGTCTTTGGCAAAGCTATCAGTCTTTTCTTTAAGTCTATCTCTTAATGTGCTCCATGAGACATCTATTTTTTTAGATTCATTCCTTAGTAGGGCTTTTTCTTTGTTCATGAAGGCCTCTGTATCAAGGTGGTCTGCATCTATCAGAGCCGAGAAGAGCATTCGTACGAAAAAAGGCCTGTCTTCCTCTTCGATCTCCATGATATTGGGGAGTGTCCCTAGCTGAGCAATCCTTTTCTCCAAGTCTGTGGCTGCTTGGGGTGCGTTTCGTAGCATGTCTTGGTAATAGGCCTTATTGTCCGCAGTCTTGAGCGCATTCTCTAATTCGGCACTATCGTATAGTCCCCGATGGTGTCCTCCAATACAATAAGCGAGAATTTGGGCAAGAGTCTTGTTCCTATCTTTGAATAGCGAGTGTGCATGGATGGCTCCGGCCATACTGTGTGGGGCTCGGGCAGGTCCCTGATCCGCTAGCCCTGAGGAGTGTCGTATATACCTTTGGAAGCTCTTTTGGTATTTCCCATGGTCGTGGAGCAATCCCAATAGTGTGCCTACATTGCCCCATTTTGGATCTATTTGGGTACAAAATTTACTACATCTTCGAGCTACCTCTTCAGCATGATTCCCTAGGGGTTGTATCTTCCCCTCCATGTCCACATGCGCGATAAAACCAAGTGAGTCCACCATGTTGTACTTAATAATCTAAAAATTCGCCCTAAATAGGATATACAAATGTAGTCAAAAAATTTCCTTTTTCAGCCTGTAAAATAAAAAAGAATAGGGTGGTTTTGCGGGGAGATATAGGCTGATTTTGAAAAGAAAATCAGGCAGGGAAATGTTGCACTGTACCCTACAAAATGTGCGAGTTTACCCCTGTAGGGGCAAAAAGAGAAGGTCTCTACGTAAAAATTTCTATCTTTGCATCCCATGGAGACCCTATCGGTACATATATTGGGTTGTGGTTCTGCTCTCCCAACCACGAAGCACAATCCTTCCGCTCAGGCACTTACCCTTAGAGGTAAGGTCTATTTGGTGGACTGTGGCGAGGGCACCCAGCTCCAGATTCGCCGGCAAGGTCTTCACTTTGGACGCATTCACACTATTTTCATATCTCATCTCCACGGTGACCATTGCTTTGGTTTGCCGGGGTTGCTTTCGACCCTCTCTATGCTTGGGCGGACGGGGGAGTTGCACATCCACGGACCGGAGGGGCTTACGGAGTATATTGATGCCCACCGCAAGAGCTTCCTTGCCGAGTGCAGTTACGAGATTATTACGCACGAACACGACTACCGCAAGAGCGAGGTGATACACGAAGATCCTTCGCTGTGCGTTCGCTCTCTACCCTTGAGTCACCGCATCCCTACAATGGGGTTCCTATTCGAAGAGCGTTGTGCCGCTCGCCATTTGGATAAGCCTGCTGTGGATTTCTACCAAGTCCCCCGCTGTTGCTACCCTGCCATTTTACTTGGGGAGTCTTATACAGCGCAGGATGGTAGCATCATCCCTAACAATAGACTCACTAAACCGGGACGCATCCCCCGCCGCTATGCTTATTGTAGCGATACGGAGTATTTCCCTGATTTGATAGAGCAGGTGCGTGGGGTTGATCTCCTCTACCATGAGGCTACTTTTGGTGAGGATTTGCGTGCGCGCCTTGCTACTACTGCGCATAGTACTGCGCGAGATGCCGCCACTATTGCTCTCAAAGCGGAGGTTAAACGCCTTTTAATTGGGCATTATTCTTCTAGATACACCGATGTAACTCCCCTCTTGGACGAAGCACGTAGTGTTTTCCCAAATACAACAGCCGCCCAAGAGGGGTTGATTATTCACCTATAATAAAAGATGTATGATTAACCTACAAAATGCTGTATGTCGCTCGGTACGAAGAGGATATATCCTCTTTGTCCTCGTTGCGCTTACTTCTATTTGCTCCTCATGTGGAGCGAAGGCGAGGGCTTCGCGCTCTTCGTTCTCTTCGGATGACGCAGTTGCTGTCTACGATGCTAATGGCAAGCTGCTCGCTCACCCCGACTGCCCCGCCTATGCGGTACATGAAGTGGCTCCCACGGGCGATCTTGTACAAGATCTTATCACGCTAGGTCGGAAGTTCTTGGGAAAACCCTATCGCTATCGTGGTTCGTTGCCTTGGGCAATGGACTGCTCGGGTTATGTGCGCTATCTCTTTTCTTGTTTTGGTGTCATTCTGAGTGGTTCCTCTGCAGACCTTGCTAAGGTAACAAGGACAGTACAGAATCCACGTCCGGGAGACCTTCTCTTCTTCAAAGGACGCAATAGGCGGAGTGATCGTATTGGGCATGTTGCTCTGGTTGTAAAGGTGCAAGGCTCTCGCATCACTATGATGCATAGCACCAATTCTCGAGGAATCGTACAAGAAGAATTGCAATCTAGCGCCTATTTCTCCTCTCGTTACATTCGTGCCGGACGGGTTCCCTACCTAGAGCGTACGTATTCGGCAGCCTACAGAGAAGAAGACGAAAAGGCACAAGAGAAACTCCTCCCCATTCCTGCTCAAGCGCTGGCTTGGCAAGCTCCAAATCTTTTTAGCACCTCTTTCTTTGGTTGCGTAGAAGACTAAAGTCCCCCCCCCCCTCGAGAGAAGGGTTTTTGACAAAGGGGAATCCTCCGATGCTACGCTGGTTAGTTCGGGGGATTCTCTTTTTTGTTGTCCAATGCTCGTATCGTAAAGATGGTAAATACTAGGTCTGGTATTAATAGGAACGGCATCGCAAATATCGGTGCCCATGGCAGGTCGTAGTCATGCTGATTCGGATTTTTGTTGTACTTTCGCGAGGAGAGTAGCAGACTAAAAGGATAGCCTGCTCGCTAAACAATGATAAGGAAGAAACACAAAAGAAGAAACACACATATACTATGTGCGGAATCGTTGGATATATAGGGAAACAAGAGGCATTCCCCATTCTAATAAAGGGGCTCAAACGGCTTGAATATAGAGGGTACGATAGTGCAGGGGTTGCCTTGCAGCACGCCTCGGGAGATATTGTCGTATGTAAAACAAAGGGAAAAGTAATCAATCTAGAGAGTTGTGCTCAGGGCAAGGATTTGAGTGGGTCTTTAGGGATTGCTCACACTCGTTGGGCTACGCACGGAGAGCCCTCGGAGCGAAATGCCCATCCCCATTACTCAGAGAGTGGCGAAATAGCCCTTGTACATAATGGCATTATAGAGAATTATAGAGAGCTTAAACGCTCCCTCTCTGCCGAGGGGTATACCTTCCAAAGTGATACGGATACAGAGGTGCTCGTACAACTTATAGAGTATACCAAGAAAAGGTACAACCTCTCGCTCTTCCGTGCCGTGCAGAAAGCCTTGGGCAATGTGATCGGAGCCTACGCTATTGCGGTAATTGATAAAAACGAACCTCATTGCCTTGTTGCCACTCGCAAAAGCAGTCCGTTGGCAATTGGTGTTGGGGATGATAATAAGGAGTTCTTTTTGGCTTCGGATCCCACACCTATGATAGAGTATACACGCGATATTATATTTGTAGAGGATGGAGGTATTGTGGAGCTTATCCCCGGTAAGGCTCCCTATATGGAAACGCTTTCGAACCAAGTGATAGAGCCTAAGATTAGCAATGTCACCATGGATCTTGGGATGATTGAGAAGGAGGGATACCCCCACTTCATGATCAAAGAGATACTAGATCAACCCCGTGTGCTATGCGATTGTATGAGGGGGAGAGTCAATCCGGATCTTAAGGATGTAATCCTATCTGCTATGGTGGATCATCGCGACCGCCTACTCTCGGCAGAGCGTATTATTATAGTGGGGTGTGGGACCTCTTGGCATGCAGGCCTCATAGGTAAGCAGCTTATTGAGAGCTTGGCACGTATCCCTGTTGAGGTTGAGTATTCATCTGAATTCCGCTATCGTAATCCCATTATTCGCCCCTCTGATGTAGTTATAGCTATGTCTCAGTCGGGAGAGACCGCGGATACTCTTGCTGCCATCCAGTTGGCAAAAGAGAAGGGGGCCTTTATCTATGGTATCTGTAATTCGGTAGGATCGTCCATTGCACGTGCTACAGACTCTGGGACGTATATCCACGTAGGTCCCGAGATTGGTGTTGCTTCTACCAAGGCTTTTACGGGGCAGGTCACTGTGCTTGCCCTCCTGGCTCTTTGTCTCGGACGCGAAAAAGGCTCTTTGGCTACGGAGCGTTATACACAAATTATAGACGATTTGCTCATTCTCCCTGAGAAAATAGAAAAGATTTTTGAGCAAAAGGAGCGTATTGAGCAGCTATCAACTCGCTTTACTTACGCCCATAACTTTATCTATCTAGGGCGAGGAATTAACTATCCCGTAGCTCTAGAGGGAGCACTCAAACTCAAGGAAATCTCCTACATCCATGCAGAGGGCTATCCTGCCGCAGAGATGAAGCATGGTCCTATTGCCCTGATTGACGAAGAGATGCCGATTGTGGTAATTGCTACTCGCGACAAGATTTACGAGAAGGTAGTGAGCAATATCCAAGAGATAAAGGCGCGAAAGGGACGTATCATTGCGATTGTAAATGAGGGAGACACTCAGGTGGCTAATATGGTCGACTATGTGATAGAGATACCGGAGATAGCACCCGAATTAGAACCTCTCCTTACTGTGGTACCTCTGCAACTTCTCTCTTATTATATTGCTGTGTGCAAGGGAAAAGATGTAGACCAACCACGCAATTTGGCAAAGTCGGTAACTGTAGAATAACTAAGATATAGTAAAAAGAAAATTATGGATAATCAGAATCTGACCCCTCCTCCTTATCGTGAGGATGTGGTTTCTCAAGCACCGGAAGTGATTGTGGAGACGGCGGATGTCGCCAAACTTTTCACCAAGGTGTTCTATTGGATGGCTGGGGCTCTAGGGCTAACCGCTCTCACGGCTTTCCTTGTTTATAGTTCCGAGTCAATGATGATGACCATTCTTATGAATCGTTGGCTTATGTGGGGGCTTTTTATTGCAGAGCTTGGTCTCGTTATGGGGCTTTCTGCTGCAATTCACAAGGTATCGTTCTCTACGGCAGTGCTCATGATGGCAGTTTATTCGGTACTTAATGGGGTGACGTTGAGTGTTATATTCCTTGTCTACACTTATTCTTCCATTGCGATGGCTTTTGTCATATCGGCAGGGATGTTTGCTGTAATGGCTATTGTCGGTACGGTAACAAAACGCGATCTTTCCTCGTGGAGGAGCATACTTCTCATGGCTCTCGTTGGTCTCATAATTGCCTCGGTGGTCAATCTATTTTTGCATTCATCGACAATGGAGTGGATTATTTCCCTTGTGGGGGTTGTCCTCTTTGCCATTCTTACGGTGTACGATACACAGAAGATCCGTCGATTACTTATAGAAAAGAATGGTCTTGTTTCGGAGGAGGGAATGCACAAAATAGCTCTCTTAGGTTCATTAGAGCTATACCTAGACTTTATCAATATATTCCTCTTTGTTCTTCGTCTGTTGGGCGGGAATAGACGATAATTGAGCTATATACTTATCGCCTCTTGCCTTCGTGGAGAGCCCGGAAGCGGGAGGCGATAATTTCCTTTCTTTCTATATCTATCTTGGAATCAACATCGCATGTAAAATACAAATTAATCAACCCAATAGAAAAACACTCGTTATGTTAGGAAATTTATTCTCTACGTTTCGCCCCAATGGGGGAGGCCAGGGATTTTCTCCCTTTGGTCTGATGAGAGGGATGACGCCACAACCCCCGGAGCAAGATAAGCGCCCTAGCTATCCTCCTCTCAATCCTAAAACCATCTATACAAAGATATTTCTATGGATGGCAGCAGGGCTTGCTCTCTCCACCATTGCGGGGTTTGCTTTGGCTGCGGTGCTCAGTCCCGCCAGTCTGATAGAGTCTTTGACGTCTGATGGTGCTGTGCCTACGTTTCGTTTTATGTGGTTTATGCCCATCTTTGTGCTTCTACAACTTGTGCTGGGGATAGGCTGTTCCTTTTTCTTTTACAAGATGAATTATGGTATGCTAATCATATTTTTCGTCTTGTATAGCTTGGCTAATGGGATGACCCTCTCCTCTATTTTTATCGGTTATGATGCCTTTTCCATCATCGCTGCATTGGGGATAACGGCAGTTATGTTTGGAGCTATGTGCCTCATTGGCTTGCTAACCAAACGAGACCTCTCTTCGCTAGGAAGTATTGTGATAATGGCATCTATCGGCTTTGTGATTGCCTCTATTGTAGGTATGTTTGCTACCCATCCTCTAGTTACGTGGATCACTTCTCTTGTTGGAGTCGTTCTCTTTTCCGGAATGACGATTTTTAGTATCAATGGGATCAAAACCACGCTTGAGCGAAACAATGGGCATATGTCTGAGCAAGATGCAAATAAGTTTGTGCTTCAGTCCGCTTTCCATCTCTATCTTGATATTATCAATCTCTTCATTACGTTGATTCAACTTTTTTCACGAAGAGATTCGCTTCGATATTAAGACTAGCCCTAGTGACTTCTTCCTAATGAAGAGGGAAGGAGCTGCTAGGGCTTTTTCTTCTTCCTTGCTTCCATAGCCGTACAGCTTTCGGATTTGTGTGTATAGCTTGAGGTTTTGGAGAAGTGTTGTCCCCAAAGATGAAGTCGCACCCCATACTTGTGGAGTGCGGCTTTTTTATGTTTCGGTCTCAATGTTCTTGGTCCTCTACCTTGAGGACATCTCCTTTAGAAGCCCTCTCTACTCCGGTTGAGAAGAGGGATTTGCGTCATTTGAGAAAGTGTTGTTTATATCGTACCTTTGCAATCCAGTTTTGTTTAGCATCTAGCCAATATATAAAGAGATTATGCGTAAGAGCGTTCTTGCCCTAACCCTTACTGCCGGACTTGCATGGGGAGCTTCGGCACAACAATTGGAAACGATTTATGAGTCGCTTCATCGCCCTATGACTTATCAAGAGTGTGTAGAGCGCAGTGTGTCTTTCGACAGTAATGTAGGACGGCAAAAGGTTGATAGCGCCCAACGGCGTCTTGCTTATGATACGGCAAGAAGCCTCTACTTACCCAAGGTACAGGCCTCTATCAAGGAGGATTGGGAGTATGGAAGAAGTCAGGATAATACGGGGGCTTTCGGTCCACGGTCAAGTGCAAATACCACTTTTGATCTCTCTGCTTCGTACGAGCTCTTCTCGGGCTTGCGTCGTCCGCGTATGGTAAAGGCGGCTCGGTTGGATGAGCAGAATAGCGACGCGATGTTGGCGACTCTCCGCGAGCGAGCCGAGTTGCGTGTAATGGGCTTCTTCTACAAATATCTATTGGAGCAGAATATCATTAAGGCTATTCAACAGCATCTTTCGGGATTAGAAGAGTTGCAAGAGCGAGCCATGCTCCTTGTGAAGGAGGGGAAGTATCCCTCTAGTCGACTGGATGAGCTGGCTACGCTGATTGAGACGGAGCGAGGTCTTCTCTATGAAGCTGAGAGTCAGTGTGCCATGACGCGAGTTGATCTCTCTGTTTGTGTTGAGTACTATGGTGAGGCTCCGATACAATTAGTGGCTCCGGATCTCCCTGTTCTTGTGCGGAATGCGCGCTCAGAACTTTTACCTCCGGAGGCTATTTATCGTCATGCTTTAGCCCATCGACCCGACCTCAAAGCGGCTGATCTTGGAATCGCTGCTGCCGAAGAAAAGATCCGTTCCGCTCGATCGGGATATATTCCCTCCCTTAGTATAAATGCAGGGTATGGCAATGGTTACTTTCGTGTGCTACAGCAGGCGAATAAGTCCTTTGGTGATCAGCTCCGAGAGAATGGTCGCTTTTATGTGGGATTCTCCATTTCTTTGCCCATCTTCGATGCTCTAAATACCGCTCATGCGGTGCGTCGGGCAAAAATAGATCTGCATTCCGCACAACTTGATAAGATTGATGCCGATCTCGGACTTTACAAAGATATTTTCAAGGCGCACGCTAATGCTGTTGCCGCAGAGCGCAAAATCTCATCTACGGCTCTTGCTGTTGGGGCTGCTGAACGTGCTTCGCAGTTTGCGAGGAAGCAATTTATTGAAGGAAAAGCTTCAGCATACGAATTGGAGCAGGCAGAGGAGCGATGGATTTTAGCACAACGAGAAGCGCTTGCCGCGCAATACGACTTCGTTTACAAAGCGGGAGTTTTGGCTCTATACGGCCGCTAATTGGAGTTTTTCTCCTCTCTGTGCAAGAAAAAATCTTCTGTAAGTTGCTGATTGGTAGCGATGCAACAATTATTAACTCGCAGGGGTAGGAAAT
>NZ_ACNN01000024.1 GCF_000174815.1 Porphyromonas endodontalis ATCC 35406 | reverse complement strand
GGGGCCTCAAGGCATACAGGGAGCGAAAGGCGCAGACGGAAAGGATGCCACCCCTGTACGTCCCAACCTATGGACGTCAAACGTTAAAATATACCCTAACATGGGGCACGGGGCAGATAATGTACACGTAACATACAAGGGAGATGGGGTCTACCGTGTCACTAAGCATGATAAGATGTACGTTGTTGTCTCTATGTACTCGGACAAGCTGCAAGAGGACAAAACGACAAAAACAATCATAACCTCCTGGCGTGTTGCAGGCGCATCTCGGCAAGAGCTCATCGACGAGAAGTACCTTAAAAACAAAAACGGACGCTATTACATTGCGAAAAATACAGAACACAAAGAAGTAAATGTACGGGGGACTCTGTACGCCCACCCTTGGCTAGGGGATGAAAATCACTGGATAGACGGAGATTGGATAGAGTTTGCTGACGTCAAGGTTGAGTTAGTAGAGGATGGAGACATACTAGAGCCTACGGCTTACATACCTAACATACCTAGCCTTGATTACCTAGCCGCCTCAACTGCACAAAAGATAACGCAAGAGAGCATCTATCTGTCACGCATACAAAACGGCATGGCAAGATACGATGACTTTAATCAGGTGCGGAAAATTGTCGAGGGGCATCAAGTCAACTGGGAGACCCTCGATGACAACTACCTGCGTCCCATCCGACAGTTACAAGAGGACCTCAAAAACAAGCAAAACGATGCGGATCGACGTCTAGGCAACGTTGAGCAGGATATTATCCGCTTTGCTTACCGCGCAGTCAATACAAACTCAAGCGAATGGACAGACTATACGCATACCGAGTACGTAGGAGGCGGATACAAACCCGATCCTTGGGGCGGGGGCGGAGTTGACGGTTATATACGGACGGTACACGACTACGAGATTTACCGGGCAATGGATGGTATCCCCTCTACCTACATTGAGCAAAGCAAAAAAGTATTGCGCGATAAAGAGTACAAAATAGGGGACAAGTATCACAGAGACGGCTCCGCAACAATTGTCTACGATATACAAAGCCTTAGTGGTATTGAGCGAGGACAAGCACGTCACTGGCGACTGTTTACAACGCCGTATGCGTCAACTGTACTGCGTTATGGCAATCGCACAACGATGGGCAACCAAGATATGCAGGGGCAGCAAATCGGGAGCTATTATAATGTGCACCTTAATAAGGGTACTACGTACGATATCTACGCATACAACGACGGGAGCAGCAAGTACAAGCTCTACATTATAACAAACGGATCCTATAAGTAACCATGAGCTACGACCGCTATACATACGCTAATAATCGCTACTCAGTCTCACTATACCGAGAGGGCGCATCGAGTACCGCTCCTGCGCGCCGAATCAAACTATGGGGAGAGAGCCCCCTTGTGGTCGAGCGGGATGCGAGACGCACGATGGACGCACGCTGGGGGACACGTACAGAGCTGCATCTTGTCTCGGAGACGCACTATGCTTACGAGCACATTGTGCTCGATGAGCGCGAGTGGTGGATGGAGGTCAAGACAGGTACTACCCTCATATTTAAGGGGCGAGTAGAGCGCGGGCTGTACGAGGAGCAGTACGACTCGATACCCTACGAGTGCACCTTGACTGCGAGCTGCGGTATCAAGCGGCTCGATGACTACCGTCTCGACATCGACGCGCTACCACGCACTGAGCGGCAAGTTACCTCCTTGTGGGAGGTGATTAAGGGCTGCCTTAGGCTTACCGGTCAGAGTGAGGTAGAGGCGGCCGGGGACGTTGCGCCCTGGCTCACTGCAGCACATATTAACGCAGAGATTTACCGCACGGACGAGGACGGACTTATATCGTCCGAGACGGCCGGAGAGGTACTAGATGGGATACTATCCTCTCTAGGGCTTGTGTGCTACCACACAGGTAGCAAATGGCGCATCGAGCGAGTCTCCCACCTTGCGACGTCAACACCCGTAGTCCTTGAGACCTCAGAGCACTACCTAGAGGGGACGCCCAGCCTCGAGACGGAGGCAGCCATGGGCTCCATCCGCATCAATCTCCCTGAGGAGAGGAGCCAAAATGTTTATCGGTTTAAGCCTACAACGCTCCCCCTACCTACCTGCCCCTACTTGGAGGACTACTTTAACGAGTCTATGCCGCCACTATTTACCCTATCCGCCTCTAAGGGTGTCGCAAAAAGGGCAACACGCCCCTCAGCGCGAGAGCAAGCGCGAGGGATGCAGGTACGTATCCCCTACGTCGCTAAGGAGGCGGTCGCTCTCAGTATCCCCTATAACCCACCGCTTGAGGCGACGGGTATAAAGATCGATATTGAGCTCGGATTTGAGGGGCTAGAGGATTGGGACGGCGACCTACTCGCCGTCGCTGAGATCAAAGCCGGCAATAGCAGGGAGCCGGAATTTATGAGTGCTCGAGGGGGCGTCTGCTACACAGCGACCGACAAAAAGGATCCTAAGCAGTTTCGTCGGCTCCCGCAGACCGCCACCGAGGTGCGCGATAACTCAATAATAGGGCAGCTCATATTTTGTATAGGGCAGGGCAAGGAGGGGGCGAATACCTTTAGGTCGGTGTGGTCGGTGACCCCAAAAGACAAGATGCAGTACCAAGCGTACTACAAGACCTCTATCAATGACTACCTACGCAACCACCTCCCTTACGCTAAAGTCTCTCGCTCCGAGCTCAATGGGGGCAAACTGGCAAAATTTGGCTTTGCCTCCGACCTCGTCTACCCTCAGACAATCGAGATACACGAGCAACGCAAGCGAGATAGGGGCATTAGCTACAAGGTCGATCTTACGACCCTTGCTGTCTACATACCCCTGCGTTTTTATGCTGTGCGAGATGGGCTCGAGGCGACAGAGATCGCCCCGACGACGGTGATGGTAGGACGTATCTACATCACGTACGAGTATGCCAACAAGGGCGAGTACGACCGCTTTGTCGTGGCCGATATGGGCAAGGCCTACTTGCGCAAAGGAGAGCCCATCGACTTAACCTACACGACTGCAATAAAGGGGGTAGCTCTCCCCCCGTCACTCAAGGGGCAACTCACCGACAAGGATGGTAAACCCCTGCAGGATCTCGGGGGGCGTACCGTCCCCGAGTGGGTCGCTGCCTCCTATTTTGCAACGATGGCCAAGCCGCACGACACCCTGAGTCTCACAACAGCCACCCCCACTCCCTACCCTGTGGGGACGCTGTTTAGGCTCCGTAACCGCCCCCATCACACCTACCGCCTCATGGGATCGCGGTACGATGCTCGACTAGGGACAAGCGAGCTCACTCTATCCGACGCCCCCTCACCCTTAGATGCTACGCGCTATGATCTATGACGACCTTGCCTTTGCCGTGACCCATTGCGGGCTGAGCCCCTCCGATTTTGCCCGCCTCACCACGGAGGAGTGGCACGCAATTGCTACGATGCAACTCAAGCGAGAGGAGCAGGAGGCGCACACCACCTGGGAGCAAGCGCGGAGCATTATGTACGCCTCCGTTGTCCCTCATCTCTCCTCTCCCATCTCCGCGCACGAGGCTTTTCCGCTCCCCTGGGACACTCTAAGAGAGGAGGCCCCTCCCAACATCATGACCCCCGAGGAGCTCCGCGCCATCGAGGAGCGATACCGATAAGACCCAACACACCAACCCTAATACTATGAGTCAATCTATCCATACTGCCACTATCCACGTTGACATCTCACAAGCCCTCACAGCGACCGATGACCTCGCTCGTGAGGTCTCGGAGCTGCAGTCTAAGGTCAATAGCGCGGGGGAGCAGGCGACACAAGCCGCCGAAGCGGCCGCAAATAAAACGACACAGGCAAGCGAGCAGACCCGAGACGCTAAGCAGCGCCTTACCAAGCAGACCAACGAGAGCCGAGATGCTCTCGACCAATTTGGCGAGCACGGGGAGCGGGCGGCAAACCGTATCTCTACGGCGATACAGACTATCGAGCTATCGGCTATTATCAGCCAAGTACAGGGGATAGCCTCAGCACTCGGAGATCTAGCAGCCCCCGCCATCAACTTTGAGCAGTCCATGGCCGACCTCTCGGCCATCACGGGGTCAGTCGGAGAGGAGCTCGAGGACCTCTCCAAGACCGTACGACGGGTCGGAGTGGAGAGCGGATTAGGAGCGTCGGAGTCCGCACGCGCCTTTGCCATCCTTGCGGGACAAATTGACGTGCCAATCGAGCAGCTCAAGGTGTTGCAGGAGCAGACCATCCTGCTCGCTCAAGCAGGGGCTCTCCCCCTTGAGGAGGCAAGCAACGCCCTTGCGGGGACGATCAACCAGTTTGGGCTTGAGGCGTCCGAGGCGGCAAGGATCGTCAACGTGCTAGCTGCAGGGTCAAGAGCCGGAGGATCGGAGGTTGTCGACCTCGCCGAGTCCTTTAAGGTTGCGGGGGCGGCCGCAAGTTCTGCCGGCGTGTCCATCGAGGAGACGGCCGCCGCGCTGGAAATCCTCGCCCAAAACAACACCAAGGGCGCCGAGGCGGGTACTGCCATGCGTAATATGCTTATCGCGATGCAGACCCGGCTCAAGATCGACATTACAAAGACGGGCTTTGCAGGAGGTCTACAGATCATCCAAAAACACCTTGATGGGATGAGCTCCGAGACCGAAAAGGCCACGTTCCTCGCCAAAACATTTGGTCGCGAGAACATCGTGGCCGCCCAATTTTTGCTCAAGAACGCAGAGGGCGTTAGGGCCATGACTAAGGAGGTGACAGGGTCAAATGCAGCCATCGAGCAGGCCAACATCCGTAACAGCACCTGGGCACATCGACTCGAGGTGATGCGCGCCCGGATGGACGAGCTGAAGATATCCATCAACGAGGCCACCGGAGGGATGCTGCCCTGGATGGCAGGCCTAGGAGAGCAGCTGGTACCCCTTGCGCAGCTTACCCCCCTACTTACCAATCTTAAGGGGGCGTTTAGCGGCATCAATAAGGTTCTAATCGGCTCTCCTCTCGGCAAATACGCCCTTATTTTTGGGGCTATTGCCGGTGCCATCTACATCGCGTACGAAAACAGCGAGACGTTCCGCGCAGCCTGCCAGGACCTGTGGCAGGCCGTACAGGAGACCGCGGGCGAGATGATGGAGCGACTTAAGCCGGCCTTTGACGCCCTTATCGGAGCGGTGCGTGACCTTATGCCCTCTATCACGCAGCTTATCTCGACCCTAGGGGGGCTATTAGCCTCTGCCCTCCGCTCCCTAATGCCGATTATCCGCACCATTATAGAGCTGTTTGCCCGTCTCATCCCTCCGATTGTTAAGATCATCGAGGCACTCATGCCTCTTGTGGACCTTATTATCCGCCTCCTTATCCCCGTCCTCGATAAGCTGGGCAAGCTCATCGAGAGCCTCGGACCCATCTTTGAGCTTTGGGGGTGGTGGATCGAGAATTTTGTGATTAAGCCCCTCGAGGTGGCAATCGGACTTGTGGCTGACCTCATCGACTGGATAGGCGACCTCTTTGCTACCGACCCTCCAACTGACAAAATCGAGGCTACCACACGCGCCATCGATGACCAAACCCGCGCTATCCGGGACAACAACCAGGCGCGAGGTGTACAGAGCCTAGGAGGAGCTGGCGGATCCTGGGGAGATGACAAAAAAGAGGCACCGACTAAGGTCGAGACACCTACCCACTCTCTATCCCTACCATCCACAAAAAAGGATAAGGGGGAGGAAAAGAAAATCTACAACCTCACAACGATTGAGGGCCTCACAAACAACATCTCTAAGCTGCAGGAGCAACTCAATAAAAGCAACAAAGAGGATGCCATCGCCCTGCAAAAGAAAATCAATGAGTATCAACAGATCCTCGACAAGCTCAAGGAGATTATTGCGATTGAGAGTAGAGCGAGTAAGCGTGTCGGCATCGGAGAGACCCTAGACAAGGCGGGCAAAGTCGCAAATAAAAACGACCTATTTGGCCGTGATAAAAAGCAGCAACAAGAGGACGCTAAAAAATGGGATGCCAAGGAGCTAGTGTCCGGGGCGGTCAACAAAGCCCCTGAGACCCTATACAATGCGACCAAAAAGAGCCTCGACAGAGCGCGCAAGGAGTGGGATCGATACGTAGCCGGAGTGCAAAAATCGGTGGGCAACATTGCCAATCTCGCCGGCACTATGGGAGGGATCATTGGCAACCTGGGGGATATGACAGAGAGCTCCATGCTGCAAGCTGCGGGAGCGTGGCTCGAGTGGGGGGCTAACGTGGCAAGCGTCATCAAGGACGCCCTCCCCAACCTCCTATCGCTCTTTAACGCTAACGTGGCCGTATCTGCCTCGGAGGCAGGTAAATCGCAAGCCGGTATCCCCGTTGTGGGCCCCATTATGGCAGCGGTGAGCATTGCAAGCATCATCGCCTCCCTCACCTCCATCCCTAAAGTTAACGCCTTTGCAGACGGGGGGATTGTGTACGGTCCCACGCTCTCCCTGACGGGCGAGTATGCAGGCGCAAGCAGCAACCCCGAGGTTATTGCCCCCCTCGACAAACTGCGCTCACTGATACAACCGATGAGCGCGGGAGGCGGAGGGCAAGTAGAGTTTAAGATCCGAGGGCGCGAGCTCGTCGGCATCCTCTCTAAGGAGGGCACTATACGTAAGCTAAGCTAATACTATGATTATTACAATTGACAGCATCAAGGCTCTCATAAGAGCCCTACAAGAGACAACATCCCTCGCCTACATTGCCCTTGATCAAGGGCAGTGTGACGAGTACCTCGATGAGCTTAAGCACCCGCCTATCAAGACCCCGGCGCTCCTTATTGCCCCTGAGGGCGAGGAGCGATGCAACGAGGATAAGGAGTGGGATCGATACCGTGCCGACCTCTCCCTCCGCCTCTACGTTAACCTCCCTCTTATTGCCTCGAGTGCTGCCCCCGACCGACATCTCGAGAGTTATGCCCGCTACCTCGACCTCATCGACGAGGTTATCAAGGCAGCAAAAAAGAGGGATGGAGATTAGAGGGGTATAAGGTAGGGGCAAGGGTAGAGAGTCTGCAGGAGACGAGGATACAGCTAGCGAGAGAGGTTTGGTGCGAGCCCTAAAACTCAAGATCGCCAAAAAGCGACGCCTGCACGGGGCGAGACTGAGCCGCACGCATTTGCGTCTGCTCCTCCTTAAGGTTAATGGCCATGATGCGGCGGAGGGTCTCATAGCACATCGGATAGACCGGATAGACCCACCTACGCCACACCTCGGCAAGACAGCGGTCCTGCCGCCCCGGCTCGTAGTACTCCCGTACTAGTTGCTGCACCATCTCAACGTGCCTTAGATAGTTTTCATGCTTCATATAGACAAAATCAATACCAAAGCACAAAGTTATAAACAAAATGAATACAAAGAAACCCTTTGCCCCGAAAGACCCTGCTAAGTATGACCATGCCAAGCGGTTGTATCTCGATAAGGTACCCCTCCGCGAGATTGCAGAGCGTCTCGGTATTACCCCGCAGACCCTCACAAAATGGAAAAAAGAGGGGGCGTGGCAAGAGAGCCGCAATGCGTCCCTCCTCTCTCCCAAGACCCTCTATAATAAGCTCCTCAAGCAGCTCGACGCCCTTATCGAACAAGGGGAGCCCATCTCGACAGCAGATGCGATTAGCAAGGTCTGCAAGCAGATCAAGAGCCTACAAAAAGAGGCAACCGTTGATGACGTCATTCTCGCCCTTACCGGGTTTGGAGATTGGCTCGTTGCAGAGGGTAAGCGGCTCAAGACAAGTCGCGAGTTTGTACAAGAGCTTACGCGATTGCAGGACATCTATATCCATCAGCTCATTGAGCGCGACAACCTACTAACACAGCAAGCAGATGATTAAGCGACCCAAAAGACAAGTATCGGTGGAGCTCCTCAAGCGTTGGGATGAGCGGGTGTCCCTCATCACCCGAACAACCTTTGACCTCGGGGAGTGTGAGGAGACCAAGGAGGAGCGCGTACGGCGCGCCAAGGAGGACTACAACTACTTCGTCCGTACCTATTTTTCGCATATCGCGCCTTGCGACTCCGCTAAATTTCACCTTGACGCGGCCAAATATATTGCAGGACATCCGAGGGCACGCGCCCTCTTCGAGTGGGCGCGCGGGCACGCTAAGTCTACGCACATGGGCTGCCTTATCCCCTTGTGGATCCTCGCACGAGGCGAAAATTTGTTTCGGTTTATTGTGCTGGTATCCAGCAGCAACGACAACGCCAAGGGGCTGCTAGCCGACCTCCAAGCGGAGCTTGCCAACAACGAGGCCTATATCCAAGACTTTGGAATCAAGGCAGACAAGGGTACCGAGTGGACCTCGGGCAAGTTTTCCTTGGCCGATGGCACCACGTTTGTGGCCATCGGTCGTGGCCAAAGCCCCCGAGGTCTCAAAAAAAACGGGCAGCGCCCTGACTATATCCTTATCGACGATATCGACGAAGACCAACTCAGCAATAACGAGAGCCGCGTCCGCAAGGCTTATAACTGGGTGATGGGGCCACTATACGGTACCATGGCCGGGGGGCGTGGGCGCCTTATCATGGTGGGCAATCGATTTGCAAAAAACATGATCCTCGCGCACTTTGCCAACATCAAAGACATATACCATACCCGTGTTAACATCATAGACAGCAAGGGCAATCCCTCGTGGGGGTATTACTCACGCGAGGATATACAAGCGATGCGCGATGAGCAAGGGGAGATCAGCTTTGCCCGTGAGTACCTTAACAATCCGATTGAGGAGGGAGCCGTCTTTAAGCCCGAGTGGATGCGATACACCAAGATCCTACCTCTCAAGGAGTACGTCAAGATCATAGCCTATACCGACCCCTCCTTTAAGTCGACAAAGGCTAACGACTACAAGGCAACAATGCTCGTCGGTAAGACCAAAGAGGGGTATTACCACGTCCTAAAGGCCTACGCAGGGCAATGCTCTGTCGCTGAGATGGTGGCTTGGCACTACGATATCGAGGCGTGGATTGCGCGCAAAAAAGGGCGCAAGCCGCCCCGCTACTACATGGAGGCGAACTTTATCCAAGACCTCCTACTCAAAGAGTTTAAGGATGAGGGTATTGCCCGAGGAGGGCGACAAATCCCCATCACGCCCGACAAGCGCAAGAAACCCGACAAGTACTCGCGTATTGAGACGATGCAGCCTCTTTTTGAGAGGGGATTTGTCCTCTTTAATGAGGAGGAGCGCGATAGTGAGGGACTAAAAATACTCATCGACCAGCTGCTCGCGACCGAAAAGGGGAGCCGTCTCCACGACGACGCCCCCGACGCCCTCGAGTCCGCGATATGGATGCTCAACAAGGTAGGGTCAGACCAGCGTAACTATACGACCTCCAAGCGTCCCGACCGACACTATTAACCGCCGTTTAACTTGTGATTAACTACCACTTAACCAATACCGATTATGCTCGTACAACAACAAGAGATGCTTACCGTCGTCGATGCCTACAAGCTCGAGGAGATGACTGACAATACCCCCGATATCACCCTCACCTGCCTCCGTGCCTCTGAGGCGCGGGTGCTTAGTTACCTATCCGCTAAGTACGACATCACCGCGATACAAGCCATGCCCTCTGACGCCCCTTGCCTTGCCGACATTAAGGAGATGATCAAGGATATAGCCCTCTACTATATCATGCGGAGACACAACGTAGATATCGCCTTTGAGCGAGTTGTCGAGGCCTACAAGCTGCACCAAGAGTACCTAAAAGGAATAGCGACAGGCACCCTCGGCATCGTAGGACTCCCACTTCGCAAGACCGAGGACGGGCGGATCGTATCCCACCTCACGATGGGCTCGCGCCCTAAAGTCGATTTTGAGTACTAACCCTAACCTAATCTAGCCATGGCACTACACAAAGCCACCGAATCACTCCTCGAAAAAATCATACAAAAACAAGCCTCGCAGACCTCGCGCGACATGCGCTCCTGGCGCGACGCTAAAAAGGAGGCAACCAAGCCCGATTTTCCGCGCCGCACGCGCCTTGTCGATATTATCGACGATATGCTGCACGACCTCTACCTCGCCTCCAAGATGGAGCTCAGAAGGGACCGGTCGCTGAACAAGCCCTTTGCCATCCTTGACGCTAAGGGCACGACAAACGAGGAGGTAACAAAGCTCCTTAGCGACTCCATCGCTTTTAATGAGCTCCTTACTATCCTATTTGAGACGCCCTACTGGGGGCACTCGCTCCTTGAGCTTACCCCCTCCTCGACGGACCTCTTTACCGTCTCGTTGCTCCCTCGTCGCCATGTTGTGCCTGGGTTGGGACTCCTCCTCCCCGACGTGGCCGACACAAAGGGGATCGACTACCGCGCGGATAGCCGGTACGGCACCTCCATCCTCGAGGTAGGCGCTCCGAGCGACCTAGGTATCCTCTTTGACTGTTGTCCCAACACCATTTTTAAGCGCTATGCCCTCAGCGCCTGGAGCGAGTTTGCTGAGACGTTTGGCATACCCCCTCGCACCCTCAAAATCGACACCGACGACCAAGAGGCGCTTGCTCGAGCGGAGGAGATGATGACGCGGATGGGACGCGCTAACTGGGCAATTATCGACAGCAACGAGGAGATGTCATTTGCGACCGGTGTCGCCGGCAATGGCGACATCTTCGAGCGCCTCATATGGGCGTGTAAGCAAGACATCTCGATTAAGATACTCGGGTGTACAATCGGAGAGGATACGGCTAACGGTAACTACAGCAAGGAGGAATCCTCTCTTAAGCTCCTCGACGCGAAATGCGCAAAAGACAGAGGTCTCGTCGAAAAAACAATGAACTCGACCATCCTGCCTGCTCTTGCCGCACTCGGACATATCCCATCAGGCCTCCGCTTTGAGTATCCCGAGGAGGAGGACAAGAGCGCACTATGGCAGCGCACGAAGGACATCCTCCCTTATTACGAGGTCGACGAAAAGTGGATCGAGGACAAATTCGGGGTGGCCGTGACCGGCAAGCGTGCCACCCTCGGAGAGGCTAATCAACTCACCGCCTCCGATCCTTTTTTCGGGTGACCCCCTCGAGGTATGAGCGATTAACCTCTATCCTCGAGGGGCTATACACCCCTATCCGCGTCGAGCTCAAGGGGGATGACGACCCCGACAAGAGCGGCCGCCTCCGCAAGGCCTTTAATCGCGCCAAAAAGTTTGTGCTTGAGCAGGGGGGCAAGATGACCCCCAAGATGCTACGCGAGAAGCCCATCCGCAAAGCTATTGAGGTGAGTGCTCGAGGGTACACCGCTAAGGTAGACCCCATCATACGAGACCTATCTAACTCGACGCAGCGTGCCCTGCGTCAAGACCTGCACACCTTTGCCGGCTTTAAGACATACCACCATCTGCAGGAGGTGGCCGGCCGGTCGCGCAACGCCGACGGCACCCTAAAGAGTTGGCAAGAGTTTGTAGTCGACACGGCTAAGATTGACGACAAGTACAATAAGAGCTGGCTCAAGGCTGAGTACGCCTTTGTCCAAGCATCCGCCCAAATGGCGGCCAAGTGGGAGCGATTTGCCCAATGGGGCGACGCGTACGACCTCTTATATAAGACGGCAGGCGACGAGAGAGTACGCGCCGACCATGCCCGCCTCAATGGTATGTGTCTCCCCTTTAGCGACCCCGCGTGGGACACCTGTTTTCCCCCTAATGGCTGGGGGTGTCGGTGCGATGTAATACAGGTAATCCCGGGGACACACCCTCGCTCTGAGAGCAAGGAGGTAGTCGACCTCATGGAGGAGATGACCCCCGGTAAGCAGGAGATTTTTAGGTTTAATCCCGGGAAAGAGGGGCGACTTATCCCACCTCGTCATCCCTATTACGGGAAAAATGGAAATAAAGAAAGGGAAGCTATTGAGAAGAATATTAATAGCAGCAACAAAACGGACTCTAAATATGCGGAAGAAGAAAGTCAAGCGAGGAAGCTATTAGAAGAGACTCCCAAACGAGATGATGGTACAAAATACATAAAATTTGGAGAGGGTGGTGTAACAATTAACCCCGGCATCCAAAAAGACGAGCGTTTCAAAAACCTTTATACAGCGGGATGGCTTGCGGAGAGGTACGCTCACGAAATCGTATTATACAAAGCAACGGGAGATGGTAACACTGCAGATAGCCGTAACATAACAGAGAATCGATTAGTCGAATATAAACACATTGAGAGCAACTCAAAAAATGCTTTCGACAAAAACATACAAACCGGAGCAAAACAAGCGGATCACCTTGTGTTGGTTATTAAGGGAGAGTACGATGAAAAAATAATCAAAGATACCATAGGATGGCGCACCCTAAAATATCCAAACATAAAAACTATACGTTTTATCATCAACTACGAACGAGATATTGAGATTACGAGAGAGCAGATAATAAGTCAAGACTACACCCTATAAAAAAAGAACCGCCAAAGTCTAAAAAACCCTGGCGGAGATCCTCGTGGTGTGCTAGGGAACACCCTAGCTCACCAATCTTTGACGCAAAGATAATAATAAAATCGGAATAAACAAATCATGGAACTAGATAAGCAAGACCTTGAGCGCTTGTTAGCGAACGACCTACTCGTCATCATGCAGGAGGAGACCGCTGAGGCATTTGTGCGTAAGGAGTGGGACGGTAAAGCGTGGCCTCCACGCAAGCACGAGGATGGCATCGGCTCTCTTATGCTGCGCAGCGGAGCACTGAGGCGGAGTATCACGGTCGAGGCGGATGGCAACCAGGTAGTTATCAACAGCAGCACTCTCTATGCTCATATACACAACGAGGGAGGGGTTGTACAAGTCCCCGTCACAACCAAAATGCGAAAATATTTTTGGGCGATGTATAAAAGCACAAAAGACCCTAAATACAAGGCGCTTGCCATCACTAAGCGCACGCAGCTTACCATCCGTATACCTAAGCGTCAGTTTGCTGGTGTTACGCGTCATACGCGCAAAAAATGGAGAGAGTCGGTCGACCTCCGACTCAAGAGCCTAGACCTAATCGGAGTGATCAAGGCAAAAATCCGATAACAAAAGAGGGGAATACAAGTAGATATTCCCCTCTTTTACTTGTGCTAACACCCTATTCTATATTGACGAAGGGAATTTTGAAGGGGGAACAGACTCCTTTGCATTTTTACTACTTAAAACCTGCTGCGTTTCTCGATATTCCATCGCTTCAGCTAACAATGTAAATTCGATAGTAGCTCCCATTTTCTTAGCTTCTTTCTCAATCATGTGTAATGGGACATGGAAAAATTCTTTGCGCGGATTTATCATATTTACCCTCATATCATCAAACTTATTATGCAAGGCAGACTCCATGGCTGGGGCATCCTCTGAAAAGATCATAGCATGAACATCAAATGGGAATGGTACAGACGCATCTCCTAGCTCTCGAACACGATCCATCGGTTCTAATCTTCTTGTCATTCCGATCTTGTAGACATCCTCCCCAAAAGAACCAATATTCGATATTACATAGACATACCCCATTTTTGTCTGTTGAGCCATTGATATAGCTTTTTGTTTGAGAGTTTCGGCATCCACAAGACCAGCTTCTAATTCTGCAATCCGAGACAACAATTTTTCTTGTTGTTCTCCAGCTGCTGTACCAAGTTCCTTTCTTGCCTTTTCGAGAGCCAACATATAGGTTTGTTGTTCTTTCTCTGCTTTTTGCCTAGCCCGTTCAGCATCTCTCATTGCCTTTTCCTCTTCCCTCATCTGCTCTCTGATAGCACGTTGCTCTTCCTGCTCTTCATGGCGTTTTACATGATATTCATGTGTTAGACGTAACTCATCAAGTTTCAAAGATTTGTAGCGAGGAGACAATGAAACACCTTGCGTCTTATACACTCTATTAATAGCATTAAAAGACTTTTCAATACGGTCCTCCATTCGAAGAATATTATTCCAATCCACACTAGCAATGAAGCTGTCACATTCTCCATTAAACGCCCTTAACATGAGTTGTTTTTCTCTTTTGACCATTGCAGCTCCTTGAGCTAAGCTATCATTCCATGTGATTCGGTCTCCACCAATAGCGGCAAGACCATCTTTAATCATCTCTTTTTGCTTATCCCTAACCTTCGCAATTTCGTCCTTGAATTTTTCCGAAGTTTCAAATTTAAAATGTGGTTTATACAATCCATATTCAATCATTTCAGAGTATTCCTCATATGCAGAAATCTCTGTACGTAGATTCTGAAAAACATTAAGGGCAATAGAATACTGCTTTCGTAATGAATCATATTCTTCTCGTAAGAGATTAAGCTCTGTTGTTACGTTAAGTATTGGTTCAAATGGAGATAGAGCCTCAATGCGTTGTTTGAGTAAAGTATTTTCTCGTTCAAGTTCGGCAATTTTTGCAAGTTCTTTCTTGTTGAATAGTCCCATAATTCCCATGTTACATATTATTGTACAAAGGTACAATTCTAGTGTGATAAAAAAGGGGTGCTGCATCTCCCGACGTAGCACCCCAACAAACTAAAAATAAGAAACTAACTAACCCTCAGGTACTGCTCCCTCTGAGAGCACCTTTATATTTTGTACTCTCGCTCAGTGAGCTCGAGTACAAAACGCAATCCGCCCTCCATCATGCACTCCTTGCGTACGACCGAGGAGCGTCGATTGCTCGTCCCGACAGTCCGCACAATAGCCGCGTAACCGCGACCACACTTAGCAAACTCAACACTCATACTGCAGATATATTTAGAGGGATTGTCATCCAGCCCGTGGCACCCTTAATCTCCGCTTGAACAAAGGTGCTGGAGGCGTAAGGCTGATAGCTGTCCTCGATGATTTTTACCCCCTCGAGGAGGCGCGGATCTTGTCGCTTATCAGCGAGCTGTCGTAAGCGGATCACTCGCGAGGGCTGCAAAGCTCCGCTCTTATTGCGCTCGAGGAGGCTCATGATCAGACCAACAAGTTGCGCGCTATCCTCATCCTTAGCTAGACTTGTAATATAGTCCTTAACCATCGCGATACCATCCTCCACCGTGTCGCGATAGTCGTCCACCATTCGGTTACCGAGCGTGATACGACACCGTGAGTCGGAGCTGGTAAAGGTGTGCGTGTATTGACCATCAGGCTTACATAAGCTCATAACCTCTCGCTTCATTCTGATAATCGTATCAAAATTGTCAAAGATGGTCTTTTTTATTGTTGTCATCTGCTCAGAGAGCTCCTTGAGTTGGTCGACCGCTGCAGCTACCTCATCGTCGACAAGACGAGCGTATTCTTCACGCTGCGCCTTGCGCGCTGCTTCCTCCCGCTCGCGGGCTTTTTGTGCTCTAAATTCTTCGTACTCAGCCCGCTCCTCGGGCGTCATGGTTACTTGTTCTTCCATAATCTTTATTTCATCTTAGTTAATCTTACCGGCAAGATGCTCATTTCCAGCATATGGTATACAATATTTATAGGTGTACCTAAAACACCTATATTTATATGGTTCTTCTTCCTTGCTCGCAAAGAGATCAACATTCCATTCTTGATCTTCTCTGTCGCGACCGAGTACACGTTCATAAGCCTTAAATTGGCATGCTTCATCTCGCTCTGAGACAGGGATCATTTCGAGGATTTTATTGATATTCTCCTCGCGACTCGAGTCACTAACAAAAACGTCCATCCAATGCCCCTCCAGGATCATTCCCTCTTGATTGACATACAAAAAGGGGAAGTCAGTATTTAGTATATATCTTGTTCCATCATACCACTTACACCCTAATGCAAATAGTTTTTTCTGGAGTTCGGCACTCTTGCCATTCACATAGACTTTGATGTTACAGACCCTGGGGTCTACTTTTACTTTTTCTGCTTCCATATTACTACTTATTTTAACGATTATATCTAATTGCTAGGGTTAGATTGATATGACAACTCTCGCACAGACGCAAGCCACTATGCCAAGGCGCATGGTAGAGATCTACTTTTGGTTTTTTCTTAACTCGTCCGTCATAGTTGTCTATAATCTGCTGTGCCTCGCTCTTGATTTGTTCGACCTCATGGTCAGTAAGGAGTTGATGTTTGTATCCCTCGGCGAGGGTCTGTAGCTGAGATTCTAACTTGTTTTTTGCCTGTGTGGTAAAAATGGTAACAAACCACCACTCCTCATGAGATTCTTTTTCTTGCCCTTTTATCATATCAACCATCCCTTTATAGAGCTAAGTGATAGGCTGAGTAGCTCTATATCCCTTGTCATCATACCTCGCCACGTCTGCAGATCTGACGCAGCCTCATCAAAGTCGTCTGCATTGATTATTACTGATATTGTCACCTTGCGAGTACGATCCCTTGCGTTGTCATACTCCAGCACTGCGCATCGCGCACGATACCACTTGTCGCGGTGCTTATCGCGATCATAAGAGGCAACAACTTGCTCTATCTTGACCTGCTTGATACTTAGTATCTCTACATCTCGATAAGAGCTAAGCTCGCTAAGCATTGCGATCTCAGCCTCATGCGACATGTAAGCAGAGACGATGTAGACCTCTGTTACTTTTTTAGCCTTGCCGAGGTCGTCTATACGCTCATAGCGTACCTTGACCTCATAATGCAGTTTTGTAGTCATAATTTATAGTGTTATTAATTTGTATATACCTACAGCATCGAGCACAGCCGAGCCAATTAAGCTCGTCCCGATAAATACATCTCCTGCCCTGCCCCATTTGTCATCACGCCTAAAACTCTTAACAAGGCCTAATACAAGCAATCCGCATATCCATGAGTGCACGAGTAACACGAGCACGCCTAGTATAATTAGTATCATCATCTCCTCAGCTTTTGATATTGTTTTTCTACTGCGATCATGTCCTTAATCTTATCGTTATAAGCAAAACACAAGCTCCTCAACCGCTGACGAGGGATGCGATTAAACTCGCGTATCCCACACGACCTGCAGGCTGTTGCCTTGATGTATGATATCGTAACCTCTCCCTTGCCACACATCAACAAAAACTTACCGACAACCGCGATCAACCGCTTACGCAGCGCATCCATTGAGTCGCGTCCGTCTCGCTTGTCGAGCTCACGCGCAAGGCAAGCGCACACGTCAATAAGCTGATGCTGCGAGAGGTCGACACTGCTCTCTACGTTGTACTGAGAGAGGAGAGCTCGCTTGTCCTCATCCGTCATACCCAGCTGCCCAGCGAGGGTATGATACTTCTTTACGAGATCCTTGTGGATCTTATCCATTACCTTAGTCTCTTTCATAGTCTTGTAGTTTTATTCCAAGTGTCTCTTTTATAGCCTCTTGTAGGTGCTTACGCGCTGCCTCTTGAGCCTCCGAGAGGTCGTAATACTTACCAATTATCTCCTTATAATCTCTCTTGAGGACACACACATTATCCTTGATCAAGATTACATATGTAACAAGCGGAGTGCGACAAGCAAGCGCAAAGGTGTCTGTATTATTGACCTGACGCCATCCTAACTCAATATCGTAGATGATATCACACTTAACGCTCTTGTGCATATCCTCAAACACGATATCTTCCGCAGCACGGACAGCGGATAAGACCTCATTTACAATTTTCCTCTCCTTATTATCATTAAACATCTTATCTAGATGCTGTCTAATAGCCTCTCTCATATGCTCGAGAGCTAACACATACCTATCCGCAATCATACTCCTCCTATCCTTTCTTCGTATTTCCATCCCTTAATCCTGAGTGCTTGCTTAGCCCTGCTTACATGGTCTTCGAGCGCGCGCTGCTTTGCCGCGTCGATGGTGGGGTAGGTCTCCTTACCCCCTCCTGCGTCGAGCACCCATTCACGCCCTCGAGGCTCTATCATGTAGACCATGTAGGGTGTTGTCCCGAGCCATGTACGCTGATCATACGACGACCAGCGTATGCCTTCAATTCTGATTTGTCCCATTTCTTCTTTATTTAGTATTCAACATAGCAAAATGACTGAGGAGGAGTGATCCCTGGATAAGCCTCTTGTAGCAGTCTAGGTCTAGGGTATGGACTAAATGAGCCTATCTGTATAGCATACCCAACGGATTTACCCCCAAAATATTCGTCGAAGCAGTCTTTAGAGATGCCCGATTGTAGTGCCGTCCGTTCCCAAAGCCTTTCAGGGGTATCACACAAGACGTCTTTCACGTCGATCTCTCCAACGACACGACAAACAGGGTTTGAGGAGTAGACAACAATCCTACTTATATTGCGATTCTTATAAATGGTCTTCCTGTATTCAAAGAGTTTCTTCCCTCGCATAATCTCTTCAACAAAAACGGGCTTAATCGACAATAAAATCTTCATACCTATTCATCCATTTCTGCGTTAAACTTCTTTTTTCGCGCCTCAAAGGCTATGTAATCCGCCCCTCCGTAGCCATCCTCTGTCGAGTAGCGAGTTTCGCATCGTGCGACCCCTCCTACCACTCTCACCTTGATATCCGCGTCGTGCTTGAGCTTGATTTGTTTGCTATTGTAAGCGTCCCCGTTGCGCTCTTGACCAATCAATACAAACAGCTTGGAGGGGTACTCGTGCCGCAAGGCAATGAGCTCGCTTGCCGGTGCGTCCTCGAGATACATCACAGAGTCTACAAAGACCACATCGGGGGATTTCTTCTTCGATAGCCGCTTGCGGAGCTCGGGGAGCGGCTCTCGGTCAAGCAGCATAATATGATTACCGCACTCTGCCATCCCGGCTCGACGCCATGCCTGCTGCATAGCAGGCGACAGACCTTGCTCGAGTGAGTTGTACGCCACCTTGCGTACAAACTCTGTGAGATACTTAGCGAGCTTAAGGCAATACATGGTCTTACCGCTCCCGCTCTTACCGTACACAAACCACATACCCCGTAGAGCCGGCCGCCCGAGATGGGCGAGCCATGCGCCCCCGAAATCCGCCAAGGTAAACTGTGCGGTAAGCACGTTACTATTAGAGTAAGTCTTAGCCATAACCCTATGCCGCCTCGCTCTTAGCTACGTATATAGCCCGCTTAACTCGACGCAGGTCGCCCTCGCTCTCCTTACTGATCTCGCGTATCTTGCGATCGCTCTCGATGCCGTTAGCGCGACACACTACCGCTACATCCTCCTCGCTGATACCCTCAAGGGCGACAAAGCGGCGACCGATGCGGCTGTATATCTCCTGATAGCCTCGTTTACCAAGACGCAGCCCCCGTCTAACACGACTCTCGAGGTAAGAGGTAGCACAAAGGACAATCCCGCACCGCCCCTCCAGCTGGTTATAAAGCGTGATAAAAAAGTAGAGCACTTGATCGCTCAGCTTATCCGCCTCGTCGAGGATAAGGAGGGGGCTATCCGTCTTACTCAGCGTCTCCACCACGTCCTCCATCATCTCGTTAATCGTGCATCCGGCCACGTTCGCCCCCATCGATTTGAGCAGCTTAGCAACAAAAGTGCGGCGGTTCCAATGCTCGCTACACACAAGATGGTAGATACTCCTGCCCCTCGAGGCGTAGTCCCTGCAGGCCTCTGTCTTACCGCTTCCGGCCTCGCCTACCACCGCTGCCACAAGGCTATCACGCTGCGCAGACGAGAGCAAAAAGGTCATCTCTTGATATGCCTGCGTCTCGGCCAGCACCCACCCCGACTCCTTGCGTCGTGTCTGCTTCTCGATGCTGCGCCACATCTCCTCCGAGATGCTCTCTAAGTCCGTCGAGTTGAGGATCTTGTTAATCGTCGCGCTAGATACGCCTACGAGGCTGTTTGCCGCCTTTTTCTGAGAGCCCTTGAGAGCGACATACGCTCTGAGTTGTTCCGTTATTTCTCGCTTATCCATATTGATAGTTATTAGTTGTTTCGTCTCTTTCTTTCGATCCAGCGCGGCAGTGAGTGTCGCGCAAAGTAGCTCCATGCAGCCACAAAGTTGCCCATCACTACTAGGTAATAGAGGGCAAGGGCAAGCGCACTCAAGTCCTCGCGAGGCTCTGCCATCAAAGACAGCCCCGTAATCAAGATCCATACCGTCTTGATAGTGTCTAATACAATCTCTCTCCGTCTCATATCTCTGTTTAACCCTCGATTAAACGCCGTTTAATCATAGTTTTTTTAGCCATTTTCTTTCTCTTTCGAGAGCGGTATCGCCCTCATCCTTTACCTGTGAGGTTACAATCTCCTCGTAGTCCTCCTCATAGTCTACCTCCTCACTCATTGTCCCGATCTCCTTACTCCGTTGATCCTTGTGTTGTCCCTTGCTATCCACGAGCAGGCAGCCCCCTAAAAAGCCCTTAATCTTAGCTTGATCAATCACCCCTGCCGCTATATCGTGACAGTCAGTAAGACGCGCTACCTGCTTACGCTCCAGCTCCTTATTGTACGCCTCGATGCGTGCCAGCTTAGCAGCGTCGCCGGGCTTACGCTCCACAAGTGCCATCGGTTGCACCTCCTTAGCCTCGAGGAGGTACTGACGCGAGCCGTCCGCATTGACCGCAAGGGCGGTACCGAGGTCGTCCGGGTCGTACTTAATTGTCCACTTTTCGGAGATGCTGCACTCACGGAGGGTGGGATCGAAGCAATCGTAATCCCTACGAGCCCCGAGCAGCGTCGGGCGAAATCCGTTAGCCTCGAGAGCGATCGTCTTACCTGTGTCAAGACCAAAATGCAGGAGATAACGATCTCGGGGCATCTCTAGTCGATACTCGTCTGAGAGAGCATTGAGGTAACCCTTGTACTCCTCGAGCTTTTGCCTGCGCTCCTCCTCGATGATCGCCGCAATCTGCTCTACCACCTCCTGCGAGGTTGGGAAATACTTGCGGTGCAGGTTAAGTGCCTCTTGGTTGGGTTGCTTACCCCCTCGGGAGGTAACCCCCTTACCTGCCCAGTTTACCTGCGTTTGGCAGTAGTGCGTGTTGAGGTAGTCAAAATAGGACTCAACCGGCTTTGCCTTAGCGTTGCCCACGCTCGCAGGGGTAACACGTGCCGCGATGGCAGCATACAGGGGCGTAAGGCTCTTAATTGCGTAGTTGTCCGTCTGTAGCTGATTGACGCGCAGGAGCGTACCCGTCAGCGACTTGATGTGTAGGATCGCATTACGCAACGCCGCCTTGATGAGAGCCGGGCTCTCGTGGTCACCCACCGCATACCCAACAGGGTAATTACAGCAGGGGTCAAGCACCACTACCACGGTCTTACGCTTGTGGTAGGTAGTTGCACCTCCGCTCCTGGGCTTATCCTTGTATAAGAGCTCGGCAGTCCATCCGTCCATGCTCCATATATAGCAAGCGGCAGTGGGTTTGCTACGCTTAACGGTCATCTGTCGATGAGCCCGATGCTGACGCACGCCCTTACGCCCAATCATGATAAGATTGTTGTGCTTGCGACGCCATACCCGCACCGTAGCCGCCGAGATAGCCTCCCAGCTATTGCCCTCTGCAATCTTATTGTAGAGAGCAGCTACCGCCGTGTCGTCTAGGTTGTTGTAGTGACCGATAAGGCTAAGCAATAGCCCCTCTTGCTCTTCGCCCTCTATCTTAAGAGCGTTGCGGTTTGCGAATTTTGCACTCACAAGAGCCTCATATCCGCGCTTGTTGTACTCGTTGTACTTGCGCTGCAGGCTCCGATCCTTGCGAGGGAGGCTATTCGCCCATCGCCCCTCGATGCGGGGGAGTGCCTCTGCCGCCCTCCGCCAAAAATCCGCCCGGGGGAGGCGTGGTTGACTCTGCTTGATTCGCTCTCCGTCCGCCTCCGTTATTAGCCTGTGATACGCATTGAGTATTGATGCATTGTTAGCGTACTCCGACTGCTTATCGAGCGGTAAGTGCCGCCCGTCCGACAAGAGGTACTCAGCATAGTACTGTACCGCTGCCATATCTAGCTCGATCTCGTCGACAAACATTTTACTCTCTTCTCTCTCCTTGAGGTCAGGGTAACGCTCGTACACTTGCACCTTATACCTCCAAGGGAGGCTGTCTAGATCATACAGAGCAGGAGTATCCTTACAGGCACGACGGACTTGACGCAGTTGCCCACGCACTACAAGCAGTCTTAGATAGCCGTCTGATATGATACCATCTAATTCTCTACTTGTTATTCCTATAGTCTTACCTTGATACTCCATAGCAACTTATTACGCTTCCAGCTCCTTGATAAATGATACTAGATCTGCCATTGCAGACAGCCTAGATTTCATCTCTTTTTCGTCATCCTTGGTAATAATAGTCTTGCGTGCAAGATCGATGATCACCTTACAGCTGCCATACTGCCATATAAGGGTATCCCCCTCAATAAGTAGCACCTTGTCGGCATCTGCCGTAATGATCTCTTTAGCCCCAACTCGTAGAGCCTCGTTGCGGATAGCATTAGCGAGCGATGTCTTACGCTTGTAATTAAGCGACTGACTAATCATCGCGGGGCTGCATCCGATAGCCTCCTCAATCTTACGCCGTACAAAAGGCGTGTACTCTATTCTTCTTTTTGGTTCCATTTTTCCGTATCTTTGTGTACGCTGTTTTTGTATTTACGGCTGCAAACTTAGGACAAAAATCCGACCTGTACAAGCATTATGGACTTTATTTTGACTGTAAAAGAAAGAATACTACAGTTTCTTGATGAAAAAGGAATCTCTAAATCATTGTTTTTCAATAAGGTAGGAATATCCCCATCCAATTTCAAAGGAGTAGGAAAAAAATCTAGTATTGGATCTGATCTTGTGGTCAAAATATTGACCGAGTATCCTGAACTGTCTCCAGAGTGGCTCATGTTAGGAGAGGGAGAGATGCTCAGAGATCCCTCCAAGCAAGCTGCCAATGACCCCAAAAAAGAAATAATACCAAGCCATACACCCCAAGAGGGCATCCCCTTAATACCAATAGAGGCATGGGCTGGAGCACTAAGCGGAGAGGATTACAGCATAATGGAGTATGAGTGCGAGCGATATGTAGTGCCATCATTCCAGGATGCCGATTTTCTTATTACCGTAAGGGGCGATTCTATGACACCTAAATATTACTCTGGCGATATCGTGGCGTGTCGTAAGGTTTTCTTATCCGATCTATGGTTCCAGTGGGGCAAGGTCTATATTATAGATACCAACCAAGGATCACTACTCAAGAAGGTAAGACGAGGTTCCTCTGAGGAGACGATTACCCTCGTCTCCGAAAATCCAGAGTACGAGCCTTTCGAGCTCCGCAAGGATCAGATCTACAACATAGCTATAGTACAAGGCGTAATAAGAGCTGAGTAGCACAAAAAATGGATTTCGAATTCGTAAGCTGCTACAATATATTTGTAACACGTTGCAATACAAGGGGTTACACACAATGCCGATAAAAATATATAAGGTAATAGGGGGGTAGTTTCTCGCGATTTTTGGGCGTTTTAGCGTCTAAAAAGGGCAATAGGGGGGGGGAGATTCTCACTCTATAGGGGTATCAAGTTGTAACGGCATTAGAACTACAAACGTAGTTATCAACAACTAAGGCTGTAACTCCATCTGTAACGGCATTCGTAACGGCATTGCCGTTTTTAACGCTATTTTAACACGCAAAAAGGAGAGTAAAAGAGGTAAAAAGGGAGCCAAAAGGCGGTAAATATGCCCCTTAAGCTCCGATCATTTACCACCCATTTACCAGGCGTTTACCGCATCCTAAACGGCCGCTAAATCCAACACCATAAGACACGCGCAGGGAGCCATAAATACCCCTCATTTTAGCTCGATGGCAGCGCGGAGGTATGCGATCTATCCATCTGCCCCCTGTAACGCCTACAAACGCCGCTATTACGCGCTCTAGGGGCTTCTGCCGATATATGCGCCACCGACGCTGCATAAAGCCCCTGGAGGGCAAAATACACCCTCTACACACCATGCGATCAATCGAGATAAAAGGGCACAAAAAAGGGCTGCAAATGCAACCCAATTAAAGCGGATTCATTTACCAACTTAACCGCCCATTTACCAATTCGGGTAAAACTTAAAGCCAAATTCAAGCAACTTAAAGCGTAATGTACTTTTCGTTTTACCTGACTACGAGCTAAAAATCGCCCTCATCCTACTATAACATAACGACTTAGCCTCCTCTCCACTCTCTACTAGTCTTGTACTTTTCGTTTTTCCCCCCTTATATAGACGAGCCATATAAGCTGGATATGGGAAAGCAATTTGTTACAGAGGGGCTTCAGTATATTGAGCTACAAGGCAAGATTAGGTACAGTAGAAACTATGTGTATCAGAGATATTGAGCAATAAGATGACTCGGCGAATCCGGAATGTGGAACAAAGGGATGCCCCATTCCTATCTTCTCTTACAAGGGTATTTAAACCTATTATAATTCCTGTCGGTAATGATGGCTATGAGAGCCTTGATTCTACTCAGGCCGAATTTGAACATAATGTTCGTTGTTATCTGACTTATGTGATGAGCAAAGAGGAGTTCAACGCCCGATTTAAGCCCCCAAAGAAGTAGCTTTATAGAAGGGAATAGGTGAAGAAGGATTCTCTGCTATAACGGGTAGCCTTGTACTGTAAAAGGGATCGCACTCTGAGGATTGAGGCGAATGACCATAAGGGTTGTGACATGCTCAAAAGTGTCAAGAAGCCTCGATAATAAAAAGGTCATATCGTTTGGAGCCAAGAAAAACAATTACACAGGCAAGATTTGCACCGTTCTAAGTGTGCTTATGTGCAGATTTTTTTCTACCTTCGCCGTTGTAGTTGAGACTACAGTTACTATGTCACAAGATATGATGGATGATGGATTTTTTGAATCTAGATGAGTCTCTTCACACGGCGATCCGTATTTCAAAGGCAATCGCGCGGGAATATGGGAATGCCGTGTATACCCCTTCCCATCTGTTACGCTCCCTACTTCACAAAGATGTAGGGATTTCTGCGTTTGTGGAGTCTTTGGGTAAAGATGTTGCTTACCTTACAGAATGGGCAGATGTTCACATTGAATCTTGCGAGAAGTTATCCGGGGTCTCTGACATAGAAGCGGATCCGCGGATTGCCCCTGTTTTCGAAGAAGCGGATAATGTGCGTCTGAAATTAGGGCTATTGCAGATAAATCCAATATGTGTGCTCTGTGCGTTGGCGAAACCGGAAATTGGGTACTCTTCTGACCAGTTAAAGTCATTCCCCTTCAGAGAAAAAGAGATACTGGATTTTTTCCTCACAGGAGGAGATATGCAGAGGCAGGTGCTTCAGAAAATGAACATGGAAGGTGATGCAGCAGATATGCCTCTCCCTCAAACGAATCTGTTGAAATACTGCATTGACAAAACCGCCGAAGCTCGAGAGGGGAAGTTACATGCCATTGTTTGTCGAGATCGGGAGGTTCGCCAAATGACAGAGATATTAGGGCGATGGACGAAACCCAATGTAATGCTCATAGGAGATTCGGGAGTTGGGAAGACGGCCATGGCCGAAGGTCTTGCATTCGACATTGTGTGTGGGAATGTTCCCTCTTTTCTAGAAGACACAACCGTATGGGAATTGGACAGTGGAGCCCTAATTGCCGGTGCCACTTACAAAGGAGAGATTGAAGATCGACTGAAAAATATCATTCAGGAGTTGCGACAATCGGAGCGAGTCATTCTGTTTATAGATGAGATACATGTCCTACTTGACCCCAAACAGGGGAATTCGGGGGCTGTAAATATCTTGAAACCGGAACTTTCAAAAGGGAATTTGATAGTTATTGGGGCAACGACTGTAGACGAATACCGGAAATTGATAGAGCCTGATCATGCTTTCAGTCGTCGTTTTGAAGTCCTTCAGATTTCTGAACCTGTTGCAGAAGATGCAGTACAAATGGTTTCGTTTATGCTAGAAGCTTATCGAGAATTTCATCAGTTAGAGGTAAGCGAAAAAGCATTATCAGAATCTGTACATTTGGCTAAACGATACGTCAAAGATCGCAAACTCCCAGACTCTGCTATTGATTTATTGGATCGGACGATGTCTGCCGTAAAGATGGTAAATGAATCCTCCCAAGCCGATTTCCTTTGGCTAACCGAAGAATTGGCAGCTTTAGAGCAGGAAAAGAGTTCCTTGTCTGAAGAAGATTTTGCGGAAAAACTGATTCGTCTGCAACAATCTGCGATGAGTAGAATCAGTCCGATTGTTCAAATGCAATTGGATGGTATTCCTGAGGCAGATGCCTCTATGGGAGCAGAGAGGCTTTTTGATTTACTTTCCCAATTGGCAGAGCAGCTGGAGGCTTTCTCTAAAGAAAAGATACAATGCATCACAGAGGAGCATATTGCGGCAATTGTTTCCATAAAAACGGGTATTCCGATTGGGAAAATCCGAGCAGAAGAAAAGGAACGATTGCTCAATATGGAAGATATTTTGCGCCAACGGGTTGTCGGGCAAGACAATGCAATCCGCTCTGTCACCGATGCCATTCTAGAGTCCCGCAGTGGAATGAACAAACCCGGACAGCCTATCGGTTCTTTCTTCTTCTTAGGGCCTACAGGGACGGGGAAAACAGAATTGGCAAAAACTTTGGCAGAAGCTCTTTTCAACGACGAAAAGGCTATGATCCGTTTTGACATGTCTGAGTTTAAGGAGGAACATTCGGCAGCATTGCTCTACGGTGCCCCTCCGGGATATGTCGGATATGAAGAAGGAGGATTGTTGGTAAACAAAATCCGCCAGCAACCCTATGCCGTGGTGCTCTTCGACGAAATAGAAAAAGCACACCCCTCAGTCTATGATATATTTCTTCAAATTATGGACGAAGGGAAGCTCCACGATCGTTTGGGGAAAGAGGGAGATTTCTCCAATGCCATCATCATCTTTACTTCCAATGTTGGGAGTGAATGGGTTGCAAAGGAACTATCTGAGGGAAGACAGCCCACAACTCTTCAGATGATGGAGGTGATGGGAGGTTATTTTCGTCCGGAGTTTCTGGCACGTCTTTCGGAAATTATTCCATTTGCACCTATCGGAGAATCCATCCTGTTGCAAATCTTGGAAATACAACTGCGAGGACTTTATCGCTTGCTGAATGCTCAGGATATGGAATTGGAATTGACGGATGAAGCCAAGCACATGTTGGCGTTTAAGGGATTTACGCCTCGGTACGGAGCAAGGCAAGTCTCGGGGGTCATCAGGAATTATCTCCGCCGTCCGATCTCTCGTATGATACTAACCGGAGAGATGAAGCAGGGCTATACATTGCATGGCTCCCTCTCCGAAACTGAAGAATTGGTTTGGGATATACTTCCCTCCACAACAAAGTAATTATTATGTTTGGGTATAGATGTTTTTTACGCATTGGCTCTTTAGAAGATGCTAGCATAAAAGGACTGCTGACAAATGGAATGGAATTGGAGAATTGCCAATATTCTTTCAGTCAGCCCATAGATAGCAACGGAAAAGCTCAGGGAGAAGTAAAAGGAGGTCGTATTTGTATGACGTTCTCCAATCTTCCCTCAGATGAGATTACTGATTGGATGCTCAATCCTCGCAAGTACAAGGATGGGGTAATTGTTATTTATGGTATGAACGACGAACCATTGGAGAAGATTATTTTCACGAAAGCAGCTTGCACTGGTCTCAATTTGAGTTATACTCGCCGAGGGAAAAGCTATGCTGGCACGAAAATAACCATTCATGCACAGAAACTGCTTGTTGGTAGTGCTGTACTGGAAAATGATTGGAAAAACATCTAACCCCTAGAGGAGGATATAATATGATGGCTTTAAATATGTTGGATAGCGAAATAAGTGCCGCTTTCCGGGTAATGGGGCAAACTTATGAGGTCTTTCAGTTTAATATCGGATTCGCACAACCTACAGACGAAAAGGGTGAGCCTCAAAATGAGATTCGAGGAGGACAGTTGATGATTACTTTGGGACAGGCTGTGGGAGACGAAATTTATAATTGGGCATTGAGCCGATGGATGCGACAAGATGGGGAAGTAATCTTTTCTACGGAGACAGGAAGCTCCCCACTTAAAATATCGTTCAAAAATGGATATTGTGTACATTTTGAACGAGTGGTGGATAATACCAGTGGTGGTTTGAGAACTTCTCTACTCATCTCCTCTGAGGAGGTAGCTCTGAATGGTATCACACAGAACAACGATTGGGTGGAATAAAAACATAGCACATCTCAAGTCCTATATTAGCGAAGACGATTTTACGGCATGTATGGATCGTAGGGTGCTCTACAAAGGGTTCATCAAGGATGTGGGATATGCCTCTTCAATATAATACCGCTCCTCCTCTCATACCTATGTGAATGAGACCTCTCTCTTCCGCTGGTGAATTATCAGGGAGATCGCTTTCACGGCTGATATTATTCTCTTGATCATATCGGAGGTGGCTATTGGGGATCATTTGGATACTTCATCTGATGAAAATTTGAATACAGAAAATGGGGAGTAACTAGAATAGGGAGTAAAAAGCAAGAGACTTTTGAATTCGGACCTTCTCGAAGAATGGGATTGATAGAATTACGCCCCCTCTCCATACATTATACACCTAACAGGACTCATATTGTCCAACCAGATCCAGATTTAATCCTACGTATTTATTCAAGAGAAAGAAATGAGACGATTGGTTGACTATATAGCTTATTGGGGGGACAATGTTTGTCTACATAAAGAGACGACTCTAAAAGTAGGAGTTCAATCATTGACGACAATGGAAAATTCAATCCTCGTTATATAGTATGAAAAAGACATACTACAAGATTCCATTCGACTTTGGGTCATTGCTTGATGAGGAACAAGGAAGACTTGAGCGATGTTCCGAGAAAGAATCCATTTATCGTCATATCGAATTATTGATAACCACCTGTCCTGGTGAACATGTGTTTGATAGAGACTTTGGTTCTGAAATCTGGGATATGGACTTTGAGCGTATTGTATCTCTAGAAACTTGGAAAACAAAATTCAAAGAGTTTCTGCATAAGGCCATTTCCTTATACGAAAGAAGAATAGAAAAATGCGATCTGATGCTTGAGGTTTCAGATGTGTTGCACGAGAATGTATTCGATGCTAATGTTAGTGTGCGAAAGCGAGTGGACATATACCTCCAAGCGACCATTGTATCAAGTGGAGAGCGACTAAACTTTCACCACAGGCTCTATTTAGGTCCTCTATCGAAACAATAAAAACGAGACTATAAACTATAAATGAATAACTATAGAGAAAGTAAAGAGGATATTAAGGATCGGATGATCCGTACCGCATTGGACTTTTGGAACATCCGAAATATAGAAAACTTAGATCCTTTCGTACGTCTACTGATAGAGGCGATGGCTGCGCAATTGCATCTTTTGTCTGAAGAAATCGCAGACATAGAGGTGCGTACCATGCAACGTTTGAGCGAGGTCCTTCTCCCGGAATCGGTTTCATTGGCACAGCCCTCGCATGCCATCGTCCATATCGAGACATTGCTCGAAGAAATGGAGACAAATCCGTTTGAAGGGTTTTATGCCACAGACCCATTTTCGGGGAGGAAAGATGAACTACGCTACTCGTTTTATCCTGTTTGCAAAACACCTCTACGCAGAGGCAGAATAAAGAAGCTGATCATCGGGGGCGAAGTTTATGAGTCTCTTCAGGGGTTGCATAAAAAGTTATTGCTCCGCTCCGATTTGACTCCTGAGAATCACAATAAAGTTTTTGTGGGCTTGGATTTTGCTGAAGATATAGATAATATTGACACTCTTTCTTTCTACATTGACTTTCCCAATATTGCTCAAAAGAACGACTATCTGCGATTACTTTCATATTGCAAGTGGAGTTTCAACGGGGAGCAAATTAAAACAGAAGAGGGGATTTTCTCCTCGGATAAGGACATCCCCAGCAGTCTATCCTCGTTCTTCGATTCCCAAAAATACGAATCTCGTGTTGTTGAAGAGATTCTCTCTCATTACAAAAAGCATTACAGGACCATTCGTACCAATATTCCCATCTCTGATTATTTGAAGAGTTCTCTTCCCTCTTGTATGCAGAAGGATGAACGTCTTGATAAAGAGTATTATCTCGAGGTGTGCAAAGAGAATTTATTTTGGATTGAGATAGAATTCCCTCCACACTTCTCACCCAAGGTGCTATCAGAAATTCAGATTGGGATCAATACCGTTCCTGTAGTCAATAAGGAATTACATGTTGCTACGACAGATACACGAAAAGCATTTGGGGTGATTCCTTTGTGTAGCAATGAACAAGAGAGCTTTCTTGGGATTGCCGAAGTCACAGATAGTGATGGCAACACCTATTCTCCTGTTGGAGAGTACCACAAATCTGGGATTGAACATACTTATTCGATTAGACGAGGAGGATGTGAAACATTTGATGAACGAGATGCTGTTGATTACTTACAACGATTACAGAACTTGTTGGAAGACGAAATGGGAATTTTCTCATCTTCTCATCTTGGTGTCAACTCAGAAAATACCTATTTGATAAATCAACTTATACAGAGGTTGAAGCAAGAGTCTCGTTATATCCACTCTCAGAAGGAAAAAACACATTACCTTTTTGTAGGGCCTTCTGAGACCTTGCTTACCATCCGATATTGGACAACCTTGGGAGATTTGGCAAACGGTATAAAGATTGGACAGCGACTAAATCCCACCGAAACTTCTTACGGGGATATGCTACGAGTCTCGATGATAACTCCCTCTATAGGAGGACGCCCTACACCATCCGACAGAGAACGGACAGCAAAGTTTAGGCATATACTGGAGAGTAGAAATCGAATTGTCACAAATAGTGATATCAGGAGTTTTTGCTTAGCAGAGTTTGCCGACAGCGTTTCCGATGTACATATAGAAAAGGGAATTGCACAGGGGAAGCACTCTAAGCAAGGCTTAATCAGGACGATTGATGTCCATTTGAGTCTTCTTTCTCCTGTAAGCAATGATTCTAGATTGCAAGAGATGAAGGATGAGATCTACAATCAGCTGGTGGCACATTCTCCTATGACATTTAATTACAGAATCTTTATTGATTGAAATGAATCCTATTGTTGGAAAAATATTTACAGGTTATCTTCTGTTCCCCATTATCGCATTCTTAATGGGATTTGTGGTCATATTGGTAGCGAAGAAGAACAAATTGTTGCAGGACAAGAAAGCAATCTTTTACCTTCTTCTCTCAGGAGTCATTCTATCAATATTGGGTCTGCTTGGCTACTTAGGGGTCAACTTTATGCCCTATGGCTATTTTGTCTGCCAGATTTTCTATTTGGTCATGGGGTTTTTCAATCTTCGATTGCTTCTACACTTTGCCAAAGGATTGAGTGAAAGGGCATTTGGGTTTACCTGTTTGTTCCTTCTTGTTCAAATTGCCATCGGGTGGTCTCTTTTTTCTGTCTGGTTTAATCTTACTAACGACTTCCAATACGGAGTATGGGCAGGATCTTGTACCTTGACTCTATTCGTTCTCCCTCTTTTTGAAGAGGCGTTCAATGTATACCTGAAGATTCCTGTGGAAATTTATAAGATGCGAATCTACAATACAAAAAGCACAGAGTATGCCCCGGTGCCAATTGATACAAAAGAGTTCCTCGTTTTTGAGATCGAAATATACAAAACGCCTAATGATCGCAAGCCAATACGACTGAAAGCAAAGTCTACAGAAGAGTTGATTTTTGGAGATTGGTTTGAATTAATTATCCTAGATTACAACCAGAAGAAGTCTACAACCCCTATTGACTATTTCAATGCAGAATCACCTTATGGTTGGATTTTCTACGTCAAGCCATCGTTTTTCAAGCCTCGCAAATACATTGATCCAGATATATCATTCCGAGAGAACAACCTCCAGGAACGACATTTAATTGTGTCGAAACGAGTAAAACAAGACTATATAACTCAATAAAATCGTGAATTATGAGCAATAGAAGAGAGTATCTTCCCGTGAATTGGATGCAAGGGATGAGTGTGTCTTCCTCTCATTTCATCGCTACAGAAAACTCATTATTAGAACATTTCCTTCAAACTGTATCTACTCTTCAGCAACCATTTCAATATGGGCTGCTTCCTCAAAAAGACGGAAGAAAGAGTGTAGAGCTTAAAGTTACAGGTCATGGAGAATATACCAAAGTACATCTCCTTTCTTACTTTGGCGTCACTCTGGGAGGCTATTTGATTCTCATTGACAAGAAAGAGCAGGACGAGGGGATAAGTTGTACATGCCCTGTGAATGGAGATTCTCTTGAGGAAGAATGGGATATTGTACTATCGGTATCCCCATATGATCGTTGTCCTTGTGGTGTCCCCGATGTTCAAGAAATGCCTCCTCGATACCCTAACGTTGAACCTTCTTATAAGTTGAGTCTCTTCCCCCGTAAGTCTGGGAATTATGGAGGGTATGATGTCTTCAGCGTGGTTGTTGGAGTTTTGAGGAAAATAGATACCAACTATGTTTTAGATGGGAATTACATTCCTCCTGCGTTAAGTATGTCTTCTCATCCGGATCTCCACAAATATACAGACGACTTTACCTTAAGGATTAGAACAATAGATTCCGCTTTGCACAAAATTGTGGAAAAGGCATTGGAGCAGACCGATAGAACCTCTGTTGCCGATAGTATCCTTTTGCTCTGCAAAGAATTGATGCGAATGACTTCTTCGATATTTTTCGATTGGAGAAATGCTTATTTCATGTCTCCTTATCGCATAGTGGTATTACTCGTAAACTTTGCTTCAACTGTACAATGTGGACTTAAATTCCTCTCAAGAAAAGAGAAAGAAGAAATGCTTAAATACTTTCACGAGTGGAATGGGATAGCTCCTGCAACCTTTGAGCAGATGTTGGATGAAGTGACAAATAAGCGATATAACCATAGTAGGATTAATGAATCAATGGTCTCTGTTGGCGGAGCAATTGAAGCATTGGAAGAATTGTTGGTGTCGTTAAGTCGTTTGGAATTTATCGGACAGCACAAAGAAAGTATTGTTATTTCAGAAAGACAAATCCAAGACACATCCTCCAATGGTAGGAATTGGACTTTGGTAGATTAAAGGATTTCTGATCATGAAGAGATACAAGCCTCTATCCGGACAAGATACACTGCCCCTCGTTAATTCGCTTTATACAAACTATAGGGCGGAGTTGTACGTTGCCGGGCTTATTGATAGAGGGCTTCCGCTTGATAGTATCAGAGTTCTGCGCAAGGGGAAATCGCAACGAGGCAATGCTAAAGAGGTAGATCAAGTCTCGTGGGAATATGCTCAAGACGAAATGCTCGAATATTTGAGTGTCTACGTCAATAAGAGAGATTTGTACGACTCTTTGCCAGAAGGCTTATTCCATAATCCATCTGTCTCGGAGAAGAAGAGAGGAAAGACCGGTATAGTCGATATGATCAGAAAGGCAAGGGAAGAGGAATTTCATGCTCGGTTCTTCTTTAAGCCCTTTGAGATGGCTATAGATAGGATGCTTATCTCTGTTCAACTCTATGAGCAATGCTTAGAAAAACGAGATGTACATAAGGAGTTTATTCGCCTACTTCATAATGATTGGAAGATATTGCGCAATATACCTTTGGATAAGGCATTGTTCATTTTGGCTTTCCTCTCACAACGTTACAGGATTCTCGAGGCAGAGCATATTGCTCAAATTTTATCTGTATTTCTAGATTGTTCTGTTCATATACAGCAGGAGTCTAAGCTCATTGATTTCGAGGATGAAACCCAGTGGAACTTGGGAGATGGGCGATTAGGGCTCACTACCTTTATAGGGGGGAAATTGACAGACAACTTTTCTGTATTCAACGTACAGATAGAGGGCTTGCCTCGAAAGCATTGGAAGCTAATCAATTCTGATAGTTCTGTCCATCTTCAGTTCCAAAATGTTTTAGAACTATTTTTCCCTGCAGATGCGGAGATTTTTCTGACTTTTAAGGCGATTCAGGAGGAGGCTTACTTTACTCTTTCGGATAATCCGGAGCAGGCTCCGTTACTTGGTTTTACAACTCTACTCTCATTATAAAGATGAAAGCATTAAACTATAAAGAGGTCGTGCGATCCTATTTTAGGTTTTCTGGGTATATGATATACCTGGTAGCAACGACGTTATTGTGTATCGGATTTTTTCTCAAGACTCTATCGATTGAGATCTCTGCAATCAAAGCAAGAACAGGAGATAGTGAACGAATCTTCAATGAGCAGATGGCTATTAGTGATGATTTTTCTGCCATCTTCCAAACGTATCGTTCGTTAGAAACAGCAATGACAACAAACCCAGAGTTCTTTATGAATAGCATTGCTGCAAAAAAACTTGAGATCGGTAACAGGATTCAAACGCTCCCGAGTAAAGATGTGCTTATACATCAGTATATCCTATCCAAGATGGATAACTTTCTTCGCACTCGAGACTCCATCGCGATGATGAAACGTACAGAGGATATAGTTAGAGCAGACCTAATCCGCTGCAATGAAGAAAACAAGAACGTCACACGTCGGCTATCTGTTGGCCGTCTTAGTTATGATAGAAAATAATTTCTATGAGTAAGACTAGCCAAACAAAAACAATGAACCAAAAGGAAAAGACAATAGGGTTCTTCTATGTCTTGATCCTTTTTATTGTGACTACGACATTATGTAGCTTCATTCTCTTCTTCTCAAACTCAGACTATCGTTTACTTGGGGATAAAGAGTCTGCACTAAAGCAAATGGAGCGCATCAAACGTTTTGAACAAGCTCAACTGGAGACAATGCCTAAGGTTGAGGAAGTGGAAGAGAAGGTGTCAAAAATAGATCCAGCACTTAATGCCTCCTACAAGAAACGAGAGATTAACTATATCCTAGGGGAAATACGAAATGTATATACCCAGAATAAATGGGATGAACGCTATAAGATTTTTGATCACATAGCAACCTTTTATGAGTTTTACGTCTCAGATAAGGAACGTCTATGGAGCATAAGGAAAAACATTGACAAGTTCAACGCAGACCTAGAGCGCTGCAGAAATAATACAGAGAATAAGAAGAATAATTTAAGATAAGAATAAGCATGAATAAAATCTTTACTCGATGGATGATTATTGTAATAGCAGCACTCGTTGCCGGTGTTCTCATCGCATGGTTACTGCGGATAAGGTTTTCCAATAGGGAAATCCGAGCTTTCGTCTCTCCATCGGAAGTTGAATTGGGAACTCCTATCCATTTCTCGGATAGTACATACCGAGCCCAACGCGTCTTGTGGGAATTCGGGAATGGAGATGTCTCTGTGGAGAAAAGCGGAACCTATGTTTTCCCTCAACCGGGGCGTTATCAAATCCGCTTAAAAGTGGATGACAAACTAGAAACTCGTTTCATTGTAAATGTTCGAGAACCAATCAAGCAAATAGAGACTCCCATTCGCATTATCGCCCCTGTTTTGGCAATCCAAAATGAGCTGATAACCTTTACTGCAGAAGGCCCTTCTCAAGAGTGGAGGTGGGAATTTGGAGAGAGTGGTAATATAGACTCAAGGGAGAAGAATACTACTTACTCTTATCGAGAGCCTGGAACTTATGAGGTTCATCTGACTTCTGAGGATACAGAAACTCCAATTATCCATAAGATCGAGATACTCCCAGAATATACGGAGAATGATTCTTCTGATGTCCTTTCTCTCATAGCTATGGATATAAAAGAACGATTACAAGATATTGTGGATGGGGGATCTTTCAACTCCAACTACAATTATATATTGGAAAACTACCTCTGCAATAAACCCGATGTACTTGTCTCAATCAATGGAGCTAAGCAGAATGATTTCTATTCTTATTGCCATGGATTGAAATTTATTGGTAGTCAGTCCTCCATGGTAATCCTAGAAGTTGTTGTAGAACTAGACAAAAATTCGGACTGTATCAAGAAACTCTTGATTCGCCAAAGCTAAACTCAAAAACAAGAAAACTCATGAAAATAAAAGTACATCAAATAATTGTTGGAGTGGGGGTATGCTTCCTACTATTGGCAGCCTGTTCTCCTGTAAATCGTTTGACGAAGATAAAGAAAACACCCCGAGAGTATGTACGAAATTACTGCTGTGGTGAAGCTGCTATACCGAATTCCCCATATAAACAAGGTCCATGGTTTGTCTACTCGGACAGAGACGATAACACGACTTTCTATAATCCGGGAGGGAAAGTTCCTCTCAAGAAAGCCTCCTACTTAGAGCCCTTTGTTGTTATCGGACAAAAAGGAGATTATCTTCGCTTAGTAAAATATACCCCTGAAGTAATCGAAAATGGTCGAATCAAAAACCGCAAACAGGCTGAGTATTACGGCTGGATTCATCGGGATAATTTGCTTCTATCGTCTCATGCTGTAACAGATCTTGCGACTGGCAATAGCATTAAGATGATAACAATGATAAAGAATGAAAAGCCATTGATTCGTTCATCATACTTTTTCAGTTCGGACTCTTTGGTCATTTATAAAGATCCGGAGTTATTAGTGCCTTCTGGAAAGATCCCCTTCCAAACACCTATTTATCAAGCAAAGAGGACTCGAGACAGAAGTAAGACCCTAATAATTTCTTCTGAGTCAATCAATCCGGACAGCACATCATCTGTAATATCGGGATGGATTCCTTCTTCCTTGTTGATGCCTTTCGGAGAGCTCCTCTACATGAGTTATTCGTCCCTTCCTATACACTCATTTAAGTTTTACAACCAAAGGAAGGAAGAGACTCAAATTTCTGAGAAATTGTTCACTCAACTGAGTCAACCTAATACCTCAGGTAGCCTCTCCTCTTTGAACTCTGTTTCCAACATCCAAATGGGGGATAGCCTCTCTGTAATCGAGACCGTTCTCCCCGTACCAGTTATTGACAATCGCAACAATTTTGTTTATAGCCTATCTGGGAAAAAGATTTGGCAATCGGATCTTAGGGACATTAAGGAGAATCTGACAAATATGAATATCGTATTTGCATTCTCCGGACAGCAGTCTGTCCATAAGCGATTTGAGCAACTTGTATCTTCCTTGCAAGGGATGAAGAGAGTCTTGGAGTCTCGTTCGCCAAATTACTCTTTCCGTGTAGGAGCTGTAATCGGCTTTGACAAGTCAAATGGGCGCCAAAAAGTGATTGAGTTGAGTGATAATCTTGATGAAGTTTTCTCCGAATTAGAACGTTACTCTGATAGGAAAAACAAAATGGTAGCTCATTATAGTGAGGATGCTTGGGATGCCCTTCAGTCCTCTATAAACATGTTCAAATCTTATCGTAAAGAAAGCAATCTAGTTGTCCTTATTGGTGAGAATGGTAATGCGCAAGAGCATATGAGGGCTTCATTGATAGATAATCTAGCAGACAATAATTGTCGTATTTTAGCTTGTCAATTAACCTCTGATGATGGGAATAGCTTCAATAACTTTGTTCTTCAGGTTGAACATCTTGTTAAGCAGTCTGCCAAAAGAATTTCAGAGAACAAACAAGATATTCTTGTACATTCAGAACAATTGAAATCGACAAATCAATATGTAGAGCAATCTGACAATATCTACAGACTTGATTATCCCCAACACAGTATGACCCAAGGGTGGATTATTTTTCCTTCAAAAAAACAGGAGCTCCCTGTTGATCTGTTGGTTTCTTCCGCTGATTCTCTTATAAGGGAGATACAAATGGATAATCAAAATATCCTTTGTTGTCTTCAAACTGCATTCACGACTACTGGGACAGGCAGAACAAAACTTGACTCTTTATGGCTGAGCACTCAGAATTTACCTCAAAGTTATAGCCTATCACAGAAAAATCATAGGGCTCTCTCCCTCCTTTCTGCCCAAACGAACTTCCCTCTTTCAATTCAAATTCCAACGGAAGACTTAAACAAAGGAGATTATTATCTCTTGTTGAATAAGTCAGAATTGGAAAATCTGAGAGGATTTATGGAGGAACTTACTCGTCTGAGAGTGGATTATAAGTATACGGGTAAGGAGGTGACAAAAAAGAAAAAAGTAAAGGTTTGCGAAGACCTCCCAGAGTATTACACAGAATCCAAAATATCAAAAGAAGCTTCCTCGTATCTGAACACAAGAAAGGTTAGAAAGTCTATCTTCAAAGCTTATTGCAAATGGATCCGCTCGGGGAAAGTGTATCCAATGAAAAAGAATGACATAAGACGATTGAGCTTATCTGAGGCACAGCAGGAGATATTTACAATGCCTTCTTTTAAAGACGATTTAAGGAAGATCAAAGTTGGTGACTTGCTAAAGAAGAAAATAGTTACTGATGTCGAATTGGATCGCTTGCTGGATTATCTATTGAAAAAAAGGAAAGAACTGGAGGATGAAATCACTCCTGCAAATCAGATGAAGATCAATGAAGAAGTCTTCTACAAAATAGATGCAACAAAGCTTCCGTAGATCCTTCATCTCCTTGGTGGAGGGCTGACTTTCTTCATCGAAATCTAGAAAAGAAGTCTGCTTTCACACGCTTATAATTGGCTTCGATAGTCTCCTTGAGATTATCGAAGCCATTTTTATTTGCAAAGTAGTCGACAATCACAGGGGATAGCACACTTTTATCTCGGGAATCGTCTTCCCGATACTGCAAATGTGGAACTTAGGGGTATACCACTGTAAAGGAAGAAGGAGAGATAGCAATTCGCTACAAACTTACAACTAAAAGCCTATGGACTTCTGCCTGATTGGTAATTGGATCCCAGCTAGTTAGTGATTGATTTCCACCTGATTGGGTAATTAGATTTCAACTGGGTGGTAATTGGATTCTACCTGAACTTCTGAAGAGCCTTAGGTACAATGGGAGAGGGGGGAGAGGATTTTAGGAAGAGTCATTCTTCCTAGAGCATGCAATGGTTTCTACTGAGAAATTTGCCTATCGAAGGTCAGTATATTTATAGCCAACTGTGACAGAATTATCTTGTAAATAGCTCACAAGGAACCGATAATCCTTCTTTTTAATCCAGCTTTTTGATAATGTAATTCTTGCCTGTCGTTGAGCTTTAAGTTCGATCATTTCGTCGTAGGTGGCGTACAAATCAACAGATTTCAGAGTATCGAGAGAAATCTGTTGAGTAGTATTATCCGATGATTCGAAAAGGATTTGGTCTTGTCTGACAATAATCTTCCGAATGCCGGTTCGCCTACAATAAAGCAGCAAGAAGATCACCGCCAGAGCCAAAGTGGCAACACCAAAAAGAGCAAGGCTAATTGATAGGACGACCCGTTCCCTATCCATGCCTAAAAACATAAATACACCACAGGGGAGTGCTCCAATACCCAACAACAGGTACTTTACCGGAGGTCTATAATCAATGATTCTATTAGTAAAGTCCATCGTACATTTCAAATGTTCCGATGCTTTCATCAATCATGTCACTCAACCCTTTTGCCTCTCCATTGATCAGATAGTTTACACCCATAGTCCCAAAATCGAGGAGAAACCAAGCTCCCGCGACGATGGATCCAACGCCGGTGCTGGAAACACCCAACATAACGGCATTTATGGCATGAGAGGGTTTTAACTCTCCCGATAGGGCGATATCTGTAACGAGTAACACCCCTCCGACTTTGGTCAATTTTCCGGCTGTATTTCGTGCGGATCTTACCGAGCCTGTTTGAGCCTTCCGCCAGTAAGCAGCCCCCGGGTTCTTCCATTGTTTCTGAAAGCAATACCTTATCCCTCGTGTCTTTGTCAGATGCCAAGCTTCATTCCATTTATAGTACCCTCCTTTATAAACCATATAGGTAGATGCCGCACCCAAACTGACATTGCTAACATCCTTTCCGACCTCAATTACACTTTTGCTGGATTTTTTTTGACCGTAGACTATAACTTCGGGCATTTGCTCCAGTACTTTATTTCCTGACCTGTCATAACAGCTCCATCCACCGGACGTGTTACCGATATAGACATATCGACCGTCTTTCGTGTAAAATCGCTCTCCTAGGTATTTACTGTCTCTATCGGGAGCTTCTTCTGGCATATCAGTAGTCTTGTTACACTTCAGACTTTGGGCTATTAGGTCTGGCGAGGACTCTATCAACTGTCGTTGGATGGGCAATACATGGCCGTAACTTTTGAGAAACGGATTTGTAGGACAATCGGAATAAGGATTGACAAACCCGGATTGGACAAATGCATACCCAACTCCCTCTACAAATCCTTCATAAGGTCGCTTGGTTTGACAAAAGAAATCGAATTGTTCCTGCGATATATATACTTGATTTCGGCTCATATACTTGTACTCATTATTCTTAAGTTAGAGGATTGAATTTCTCGGCACCTGTCTACTAAAACTCGTCGTTAAGGGGGAGCTCTTCATCACTCAATGATCTCCAGAGAAACGAAGCAAATCTCAGTTTCTGCCGACGCTCTCTAATACGCCAGCAAAAATACAAAAAAGGTGGTATACAGATTCCAATCTCAATCACACAGAGCAGGTTGCAGATTCCAGCATCGATGTTGCATTGTTATTTATGATGTTTGGCGAGCCTTTGGGATCCCTAATGAAAGGCTCTGACACTGCAAATGTATGGGTTAGAATGATGACACACAACGTCTAGTGATGAATAATGATAAATGGTGAAGTACTCCAGTACTCCAACAGCGAGAAAAACAGTGAAATCGACTGTCATGGACGTGCGTTTCTCATGAAAATCTATCCACTGACTCAAAAACTCTTACATTTATTCTTATTCCTGCCTATTAGTTTGTATTTTTGTAGGTAAAACAAAGAGGGACTACAGAGAATGTGTAGCAATCTCCAGAGGAACCTCTTGAAGAAGAGGACAGGGAAGGTAGGTATTCGATTGCTATTTAGAGGTAAGCTATAAAATATTGCTATTTGAAAAGACAACCTTACTCCTCTCATTAAATACCCTGAACTCATAACGTTTCCAAGGTTTTGATAAATAAATGATAGATATACTTGAAGATAGATTGCCCAAAGAAATACTAACAGAACTCCTGAAGGATCATACTACAGAAAAAAATATCTTTTGGGCTTCATCTGACTATTCAGAATTAGGACTGGGTTTTGAAGTTAATGATTTTATTGAGACTCACTCTGTAACTGGTAGTTATGGTCAGGTTATTATGCCTCGAATCTTAAAAACAAAGGCTCAGAAAAAGAAACGTACCATCGAAAAAGCAGAAATCTTTACACCTGCTTGGGTCTGTAACGATATGTGCAACGCTGGAGACGAACGCTATAGAGCGAAAGATAGTAACTTCAATAAAACAGACTACGTAGATGGCAAGCATGTTTGGTGTGCTTGCGCAGAACCTATACGCTTTGCCGAAGGAGTAACTTGGCAAGATTATATTTTACGTAATTGTCTTGAGATTACTTGTGGAGAAGCTCCATACTTGGTAAGTCGCTATGATACTACTTCAGGAGAGCTAATCCCATTATCACAGAGAATCGGATTACTGGATCGAAAAATTAGGATTGTCAATGAAAATGTATCAAATCTATGTGATTGGATGACATGGACTCTTAAGTCCTTTCAAACAACTTACGGATATGATTGGCAAGGAGACAACGTGTTACTAGCAAGAGAGAATCTTTTCTATAGCTTCCTGGAGTATTATGAAGAACGTTGGGGAGAATTCCCCTCAATAGATAAGCAAATTGAGATTGCTAAGATTATTTCTTGGAATATATTTCAAATGGATGGTTTGAAGATGGTTATCCCAAACTCTTGTAGACATGGTGTCATCGATAAAGATGATAGTGATTTATTCAACGAAGAAAAAATGGTCATTTGTGAAGGATGCAAAACAAATAATCCGAGTAAGCATAATGGTATACCTGTAAAAATTATGGATTGGGAGAAACACGAAACAATTGAATTTCGTTCCCTTTATGCAAAGAAACAATAATGGAAAATACTACTTTTTTAATACAACAGCTCATCATTGGTCGTGTAGAGCCACACATATATGCTTTTTCGACAGGCACCATACCTAATTATTTAAAGGTCGGGGATACATATAGACCCGTAATGAAGCGTTTGGAAGAATGGAGACGGCATTTCCCTGATCTAGAGAAACGGTATGTGGAAAAGGCAAAGGTCAATGAGTCAACATACTTCAGAGATTATGCAGTACATCAATATCTAGAAACAGAGTGTGGTCGTATCAGATTGCTTCGGGATAATCTAACTCAAGATTTATATTTCTCGAATGAATTCTTTCTAGGCGCAACGGAAGATGATATTGCACTAGCAATCTCTGATATTCAACAAGCTTATAAGGATAGGCTGCAGAAGTATACCTACTATTCCTTTGAGAATGGGCGTATTCCTATTAACTATACCTATAAGCGTGACAAAACTTACGAGCCTCGTCCCAACCAATTAGAGACAATCGAACGATTCAAATCTGCGTTAGCTAAGGGACGAAGTAATCTATTGATGTATGCCGTAATGCGCTTTGGCAAAAGTTTTACTTCAATGTGCTGCGCCCTTGAAATAGATGCGAAGTTGGTAGTAGTAGTATCAGCCAAAGCTGATGTAAAGACAGAATGGAAATGTACAGTAGAAAGCCATGTCAAGTTTGTAGACTACGTATTCTTGGACAGTGAGACTTTGTTGCAGGATGAGTGCATTCTAAATACTACGCTACATAATAAGAAAGCGGTAGTATTCTTGACCTTACAAGATCTAATGGGGCAAGAGATTAAGGCTAAGCACCGAACGTTGTTTGAACGAGAAATAGACCTGCTTCTTATTGACGAAAGCCATTATGGAGCAAGAGCAGAAGAGTATGGTCGTGTACTCAATCTATCTAAGAAAAAGGAACTTGAGGCTGAGCTTAAAGGCTTAGATACAGCTGAAACCTATGAGCAAAGCTCAGAACTCAAAGAGTTGAGGTCTCGAGTGCGTATTCATCTATCAGGAACTCCCTATCGGATCTTGATGGGAAGTGAATTTACCGAAGACGATATAATTGCATTCTATCAGTTCTCAGACATTGTAGAAGCACAGGCTCAGTGGGATCAAGAACATGTCTTCTCAGATGATTTCAAAGAGTGGGATAATCCATACTATGGATTTCCTCAAATGGTGCGATTTGCTTTCTTGCCTAATCAATCTTCTCGTGAGCGTTTGGAAACTTTGCGTAGAGATGGTTTTTCGAGTAACTTGTCCGAGCTGATGCGTCCTCAATCTATTTCAGAAGACAAAAAGGGGCAACTACATCGTAAGTTTACTCACGAAACAGAGATATTGGACTTACTCCACGCTATTGATGGGTCTAAATCAGATGTACACATTCTGAATTTCCTTGGACTTAAAGAAATCCAGCAAGGTAAGATGTGTAGGCATATGGTATTTGTTCTGCCTTATCGTGCATCTTGTGATGCGATGGAGTCTTTACTTGAGGTAAAAAGGCATGACTTTAATCACCTTGGAGACTATGCTGTCATTAATATCGCTGGTCTTGAAGGTGAACGTCTATATCCAACAACGGAATCTGTAAAAAGCAAAATAGAGCAATACGAACAAGATGATACAAAGACAATTACTCTTACCGTCAACCGGATGCTCACTGGTAGTACCGTCAAAGAATGGGACACGATGCTATACCTTAAAGACTCTGCATCTCCTCAAGAATACGATCAAGCTGTATTCCGTTTACAGAACCAATACGTCCGTACTCTTGTAAGTGATAATGGGGAAAGCATCAAGTATAACATGAAGCCACAGACACTTCTTGTTGATTTCAATCCCAATCGCATGTTCCGTTTACAAGAGCAACGTTCCCAAATCTACAATGCCAATACTGAACAACGTGGAAATGAAGAGCTACGCAGGCGTATCGAATGTGAACTCGAATATTCTCCTATTGTAACCATCGGTAGTAATGGTTTACAACGTGTAAGTGCTACCGATGTGATGGATGCTGTGCGAGCTTATTCTGCTAATCGCAGTGTCATGGACGAAGCATCAGATATTCCATTGGACTACATGCTCCTAGCAGATGAGACGTTGCGGAATGCCATATCTTTATTGAATCCTATTGATGCATCTAAGGGAATAAATATTAAGGCTGTGACTGGAGAGGAGGTGGAATTAGATTTGGAAAAAGAGCCCGATCAAAAACAAGATAATCCTGAAGATACAGATAGACATCCGATCCCTCAAGTGGATGAAGAAGAGAATACAGACAATCTAATGGGCAAAAAGCTCGCGACCTACTATGCTCAAATACTCTTCTATGCTTTCCTCTCAGAGAGTTTTGTTGACTCACTTCAAACTATAATTACATCTATAGAAAGTAGTGAGGAGAACAAGCGTATAGCAGGACATGTAGGTCTAAACGTGTCTATCCTCAAGCTTGTGCAACAGAAGAGCAACGTATTCTCCCTGCGAGGTCTTGATTACAAGATTGAGAACCTAAATGGTTTGATGAGAGATGAAACACTCACACCAATGAAACGTGTAGAAGTCGCGATGGCTAAGTTTGGTCGCCTATCTTCATCTGAAATAGTAACACCTCAATCAGTGGCTCTAGAGATGCTCAATGCTCTAGGCAATGACACCATAACAAGTGAAACTAAAATATTAGATATTGCATCTAAACAGGGAGAGTTTACTAGGGCACTTATTTCCCAATATGGCACAAACATTGGTAGAAATGTCTATGCTCTACCTACATCAAGTGTAAGCTATGAGTTTACTAGAAAAGTATACAATTTGCTTGGGCTTGATACCAAACAGGTCCTTTCAACCTTTACAACATACGAACTGCTCAACCCTGAGCGCAAAGAATCACTAATACAACAACTCAAAGACATGAACTTTGATCTCGTAATAGGAAATCCACCTTATCAACAAGCTGATGGTGGAGCAGCAGCTAGCGCAAAACCAATATATCAAGAGTTTGTAACTATTGCTAAGGAGGTATCAACAACCTATACATCTATAATTATGCCTGCTCGATGGTATACTGGTGGGAAAGGGTTGGATGAATTTAGAGCTTCTATGCTCACAGATAAGCATATCAAACTTTTGTATGATTACCAACGTCCTGATGAGGTCTTCCCCGATACGAATAACCGTGGAGGGATTTGCTTTATTGTCAGAGACAATAACTTTGACAATACGCTTACTCTTCCCGAAGTTGTCTCTAACAGAGGGAGTAAGGAGATAGTATCTCAAGCACGTTCGATCAAAACTGATGGGTTAGAAATGTTTGTTCGCCATCAAGAGGCAATCTCCATATTGGAGAAGGTTACAGGGGCTATGTGTTTTATTCCTTTATCTCAACATATGTCAAAGAGAAAACCTTTTGGTATAGAAAGTAATATAATTAAGACCCCTAATTGGCACTTAGAAATTCAAGATGGTGATATATCCTGTATCGGTAAAGGTTTGAGTAAAGGCTTCATTCCTTCTTCTTTGGTTACAAACAATTTGGAGGCAATAGGTCTATGGAAGGTACTTGTACCTCGAGCAAATAACATTGGTACGGAACTCAATGATGATAATCTAAACTCAGAAGTTTGTCCACCTCAAAGCATATGTACAGAAGCCTATCTCTTCATTGGCATTGGACTTCAGATGAATGAAAAACATGCCATAAATGCTTCCGCTTATCTGAGAACTAAATTTACTCGCTTTATGCATAGCCTATCCAAAACAAGCCATGATGCCACAAGCAAGACTTATCGATTTGTTCCTCTCCAGGATTTTACGACACAGTCAGATATCGATTGGAGTAAATCTATTCCTGAAATAGATCAGCAACTCTATGCTAAGTATGGACTATCTAAAGAGGAAATAGCCTTCATCGAGGGTTCAATCAAAGAAATGAAATAGATTATGGCAAGGATACATCAGCTTAAAATTAGTCATTTCAGAGGTATTGAGCAGTTTGAACAATGCTTCGATGACACCAATTTGATTGTTCTTATTGGAAGAGGTGACTCTGGTAAGTCGACTATACTCAAGGCAATCTCTTTAGTGCTTTCTCCTGCATGGAATAATACATTTGCAGATACAGACTTCTATAACTTGGACACAACTAAGCCAATAGAAATAGAAGTTTCTTTGCGCTGTGTCCCAGATAAGCTACTCTCTGAAGCCAAGTATGGGCTTTATAAAAGACTCCTTATCAATAGAGAAATTATAGATGACATTTCTAAGAGTGGAGGAGAGCCATCTGCAGAGGAGGAAGATATTCTAACTATAAAACTGGTTGTAGATGACACACTACAGCCCAAATGGTATGTTGTAAACGAAAGAGAGCAAGATGATATTGAGATTAGCCATCGAGATAGAGCTCTTCTTGATATGTTTATGATTGCAGACTATGCTGATAATCATTTCTCGTACAATAAACTTTCTCCGTTGTATGCTTTACTCAAGAAAGGCTTAGATGCACCTGATACAATAGAAATGTTGTTCGCCAAGCCTACCAATCTATAGCGTCTAACATGAGTTTTCAGGAGTTTGAGAAAGTTGCGTCAGAAATTAAACAACAAGCATTGCATTTAGGTATAGAGTTTAACGACTTAAAAACATCTTTGGAATACAAGGGTAATGCTTATACGGAAAGTAATATAACACTGCACGACGGTCAAAATCGACCTTTGGGAATGTATGGTAAGGGTAGCAAGAGGCTGCTCTCTATCGCTGTACAACTAACTTTAGCCAAAGCTGGTGGAATTATTCTTATTGATGAAATTGAGCAAGGACTAGAGCCAGACAGAATCCGAACCATTATCAACAAACTCTCACAAGTAGATCAGGGTCAAATCTTCGTAACAACTCATTCTAGAGATGTTGTTGTTGAGAGTAAAGCCAATTCTATTTATCTAATGAAGAAAGACTCTAGCTCCTTTCATCAATTTGAACCAGAATTGCAAGGTCTTCTTCGTTCTCAACCTGAGGCCTTCTTTGCAAGGAGAGTTATTCTTTGTGAAGGAGCCACAGAGCATGGGATTATTCGTGCATTAGATCATCACCTTCAAAAAGAAGGTAAGCTTGGCTTATCTGCTCGATCTATAGCAGTTGTAGATTCCAAAGGAGGCGATAATTTCTACCGATATGCAATTTGGCTTACCTCCAAAGGATTTGACGTTATCACCTTTAATGACGATGATAATAAGAACATTCTTTCCTCTAAGGAGGAGGCAATTTGTGCTGGGGTTCGTATGGCAATTTGTGATGCTGGAAATGCACTTGAACAACAACTATTTAATGATGTTCCTTGGAATATTATAATAGAGTTAGCTCAATTAGCAAAAGACATACTGGCAGAGGAGGCTGTCGTCTCCTGCCTTAATGGTATTCAGTCAATCTCTGAATTGAATAATACAATTGGCGAACGACAGCTCGAAGTCAGACAAAAACTTGGAGAGCAAGCAAAGAAAAAAGGATGGTATAAGACCATTACAGATGGAGAACACCTTGGAAATATTTTGTTCTTGCATATGCATACAATAGAAAAAGATAAAACATTACGCAAAGAACTCAAAATGCTATTTGATTGGATAAATGAATAACAATGAAGTTTTACTTGAATTTTTAAGTGACCCTAAGGGACTGTTGATTGCTCCTGCTGGACACGGAAAAACTTATAGCATCGCTCAGATGGTCAGTTCAGTTGAAGCAAACAAGCCTCAACTAATCCTCACTCATACACATGCAGGTATTGCTTCCCTAAAGAAGAAGTTCCGAGAACAAGGTATCCCTCCTAAAAAATACGCCATTGAAACTATCTGTGGATTCATTCAGAGATATGTTTTAACTCTATGTAAAAGAACAGATGTCCCTAATCAAGAAAACGAGAGCTTCTTTCAACAAATAGAGAAAATTGCTGTACACATATTCTCTAAACCTGCGGTTAGACGCATTGTCGCTCAAAGCTACTCTCATCTATATGTAGATGAGTATCAGGATTGTACATTAGACCAGCATAAAATCATCATATTAATGTCTGAGGAACTACCCACCCATCTACTAGGAGACCCTTTACAAGGCATATTTGATTTTGCTCAACCCATTGTAGATTTTGAGAAAGACCTATTATCTTTTAACCGCTACGATTTCCTTCAAACTCCTTGGAGATGGAAGAATTCAGGAAAAGAAAATCTAGGTCAACTCATTCTTGGCATGAGACAATCTTTATCTAAAGACAGCTGTATCAATCTTGTTACAAATAATGAGGCATGCTGTTTTATATATAATACGCAGATACAACAGCGACCAGAGTTTTTCTTAAGGGAGTTAGGGCCTTTTCTAGCAGCTCTAAGCCAAAGGAGTAATAGTATACTTGTTATCTTCCCCAGTTATATAGATTACGAGGGAATACCTCGAGGTACAATCTCCGATCGATCTACAGCTAAACCTCAAATTGATGTTCGGAATGAATTTACACTTATCGAGGCAATAGATGACTCTTCATACTATAAGTGTGCAAAGACGTTAGACGACCTTTTAGAAAAGCTTCCTAGATCTCGAAATCCATATAAGAGACTTCGAGATATACTGGTTGAATTATCTTTCAAAAAGTCAGATGTAAATAATTGGATCTCAGATAAAAGGATCATCATGAAGCGTGATGCCACAGAGAAAGCCAAGTCCGAAGCTCTATCGAATCTTGTATGTTCTATTATAAAATCGCCATCCTATAGTGCCTTTCTAAAGCTGTTTACGGTGCTAAAGTATCATTTAAAGTGGAAACCCAAGCGAGCTGATGTGTTTTCATCTGTATTTGCCTGTCTCAAGTCTGCCAATGAAAATGGCACACTTATATTAGAAGAAATGAAGAAGCATAAGAATCGAATAAGACAGATTGGACGAAAAATAGAGGGGAAATGTATTGGTACAACCTTACTGACAAAAGGATTAGAATTTGATACAGTCGTTTTAATTGAGGCAGAACAGATTACGTCTTCGAAAGATTTTTATGTAGCTATTTCCCGATCATGTAAGGAGCTTCACATCTTTACCTCGAGTGATACACTTCATTTTAATAAGTAATAGATTGTTGGGTGTGGAAAAGGGTGTAAATCGCATAACTTGCTGATTTACACCCTTATTTGCGGAGAGAGAGGGATTCAAACCCCCGGAACGGACAAGCCGTTCACCGGATTTCGAGTCCGGCCCAATCGGTCACTCTGGCATCTCTCCTAGTTGCTAGAACTTCCTACAAAGGTACGAAAGAAAATCGAAAGCCGAGATTTGTAGATTCCTATAAATTCCAGCATCAAACACAACCGCGCAGTAAAAGAAATGATAGGACTTCATTCAACGCAGAGGAATGAAGATCTTTCCGACGTCAGAAGCTCTCCCAATCCTTAATATCGTAGAGCGAATAGGCTTTCCCCTTTGGGTAGTAGTCCTCTATCTTTTCACTTCGAGGAGTAGATTTATCTAGAATAGTGAGCGTCCGACTCTCTTCTAGTTCATCATCATCCCAACCATTTCGATTCACGGAATGCTCTACATAAGCAACTACTTTGCCCTCCTCTAATTTATAATAAACCTCCTGAAAACTAAGTCCGCCCGAGTGTTCCTCATAGTACCGAACAAACCCATCTGAGTAGTAGGCATAGTCAGCAAGCCCACCGGATATTCGCTCGCAGATCAGTTCTACAACACCATCTACATAGGAGTAGACTCCATACCAATTATAATGCCTAACCTTCTCCTTCATGATGAGCAATTCGGGAGAACCATTCCGGTCGAGGTCTACAAGCTTGTAAACATACTCCTCGGGCTTGAACTCCTTATCATACTCCTCCCGCCACATCTTCCCTATGGACTCCTGTAGCGAAGGCTTCTTATCGGGTCGGGGACAAAAGGCTGACAGCAACAATGCCACAGCACAAATAAATATGTTTACGCTTTTCATAAGAACAGCATTATAGGTTATTCTCTAAAGAATCGGCCTCATCTTCATCGGGAGTCTCCTCTACTTCAGAAGGTTGTGGTTGTGTCTTCTCCGTCGAATCCTCCTCTATCATCTGAGGTTGCTCGGGGAGAGTATCCGTAGCAACTGCGGGATTGGACTCCTCCGGTCTAGCAATAGTATGAGGTTTAGCCACTACGGGATTGTCATCAATTGTAATCACAGGAATCTCTCTTCCCTCAGATTCATTCACCCACATATCCTTAGGACCGGGATTGATAATAATAGGCATGTTGGGCTGAACGTATTTCACGAGTTCTAAGATATTATCGTTGTGGATACGAACACACCCATGGCTACAGCGCCGACCAAGAGCCCATGGAGCGCAAGTTCCATGAATACCTACCGGCAGATTCTTATCCCCTTTGATACGAATAAATCGTGGGCCGTATTGCCCTCGAACAGGGCTTGTGTAGCCGTTATCGTCCGTATAAAGCCAGTCGGTACTATCAAATGTTTCTCCAGCATAGAAGAAGCCTTCGGGGGTACGGCAGTCGCCTTTCTTTGCTTTATGCCCATAGTTGCGAGCGCAAGCGCAGGTGTACTCCTTCTCCTTGACTCCGTAGCGATTGTAGAGGAGCACGCGCATAGAAGCCTTGTCCACAACGATGAAATAATCAAATCGATTGTTCATCAATCGCTCACAATAGGGCAGGTTCTCGCGAGCCATTCGGGGTAAAATTCCCTCCTTATATTGCTTTGCATGGCTCGATTTTTCCATATAGAGGAGAGCCTCGTCTGCATCAAGAAAGGCGTGGTAAAGCGTATCGTTCGCCTCCCATTCAGCCACTTGCTGCTCAATAGAGAGCGTATCCGGCTCTACGATTGTATCTGTAGGAACGATTTGCTCCTGCTCTTTTTGTGAAGACCCCGTACAGCTCCCTAGGAGTAGAAGGAGAGGGGCAATTGCCACTAATAAATACTTCTTCATGAGTTTTTCAAACTTGTAATTTTAGGATTCTACCCCTCACCTCCTCAAAAAGTTGAGGTGTAATCTCTCTAAAATACCCTGCAAATGTACAAAATCTCATCCTAAGCACACCATTTACGCCACAACCAATCCAGAGAATCAAGCCTTTAAGACACGAAAGGAGCATCGTGGATTTTCTTGAGTATCACTCTAAAGAGAGGAAACGCTCCTAGAGAGAATAGGGAGAGCCCTTCGTAATGATTCCGACAAAGTCAGCGAAAAAGGGATTAGGTCTCTCCTTAATAAACTCGTACCTTTGCGCTATGGATATTGTAGTAATAGGGAGTGGAGGTGTTGCCGAAAGCCTCGTTTTCTCTCTGACCCAAGCCGGGGTTGCTCCAAGAGTTATTGTAAGCCCTACACTAGGGCATGCAGAGCGTCTGCGCGATCTCTATGTCCCTGAGTGTACCATCTTGCATGACTTGACGGAGATGCCACGGAATGCGGATATTTACCTTTTGGCTGTCACAGATACGGCCATTGCTTCATGTGCAGCTCAGATGCCCTCCACATCGGGAGTTTGGTTACATACGGCAGCTTGCGTACCCGTAGAGACCCTTACTCAGTATCACCCCGATAGTGGTATCTTTTATTCCCTCAATACCTTTAGTAAAGGGCGCCCTCTCAGTTGGCAAGGCATCCCTCTTTTTGTAGAGCATAGGAGTGAGATTGCCGCCCAAGCCATACAGCAGTTGGCAAACCTATTGCACATGGAGCCTCGCCCTTCTACCCTTACGCTCCGCCAAGAGATCCATGTTGCAGCTGTCTTTGCTTGCAACTTTGTCAATCACCAATGGGCCATTGCTTCGGAATTACTTGAGCAACACCAGATCCCTCGGGAGGTACTGCATCCTCTTATCCAAGAGACGTTGCAAAAGGCGATAACACTCAACCCTAGAGATACACAGACGGGGCCCGCATTCCGTGGCGATACTGCTACCTTGGCAGCCCATCGCGCTTTGCTGGCGGAGAGCAGAGAGGCAATCCGAACCCTCTACGACGTGACCTCACAATCCATTTGGTCAATGTATCACCCCGAGACTTCCCTATCCCATGAGTAGTATCCCCTACAATCTGCAAGAGATTAAAGCCTTTGTTTTTGATATAGACGGAGTAATTAGCCGTAGCACCTGCCCCCTCGACGAGGAGGGTAACCCTCATAGAACGGTAAACGTAAAAGATGGTTATGCCCTACAATTTGCCGTAAAAAGGGGCTTCGTGGTGGGCGTTATCACCGGCGGATACACCCCTGCAATGGCGCTTCGGATGGCACATCTTGGTATCGAAGACTACTACCAACAATCGCGCAACAAGGTGCGAGACTTAGAAGATCTGATGGAAAAACATCAGCTCCAGTCCCAAGAGGTCGTCTATGTAGGCGACGACATTCCCGACTTGGGCGTAATGCGCCGAGTTGGACTCGCTGTTGCGCCACAAGATGCGGCTCCGGAGATTTTGGCCGTGGCGCATTATATCTCGCACTGCTGTGGTGGCGAAGGGGTAGCCCGAGACGTGATAGAACAAACTCTCCGCGCCCAGGGGCTATGGGGGAGCGAAGGTGCCGGACTCGCTTGGTAACGAGTGGCAACAGGATTAGAAAAAGCGTATGAAAGTAGTATTAGCAACTCAATCCCCACGGCGTCACGAGCTTTTTTCGGGGCTGGATATTCCTTTCACAATTCGCCTGATTGAGGGTATAGACGAGAGCTATCCGAGCACACTTCCCATCCGTCAAATCCCCCAATATATAGCAGAGCGAAAGGCTCTTGCCTATCAATCTTCTCTTACAGAAGACGAAGTAGTACTAACGGCAGATACGGTGGTAATTGTGGGAGATAAAGTGCTAGGAAAACCGCATTCCCCCGAGGAGGCGAGGGCTATGCTGCACGAGCTTTCGGGGCGTGAGCACCAAGTCTCTACCGGAGTGGCTCTCATGGGAGCGGATGGCAGAGGCACCTCTTTTGTAGCTACCACCCGCGTTTGGTTTGCATCGCTTAGTGAGGAGCAGATCGACTATTACTTGCGTTCTTACCACCCCTATGACAAGGCCGGAGCCTACGGCATCCAAGAGTGGATTGGCTATGTAGCCATAGAAAAAATCGAGGGTTCGTTTTACAACGTAATGGGCTTGCCCGTGCATCTTGTATATCAGACTCTCCAAAAATGGCAGGTATGCGAAAAAATTTTCGTACCTTTGCCCATCGTTATAGTAGACAAAAAATAGATTATAGGATAAGTAGCGATGAAAAGAACGTTCCAACCCTCGAACCGAAAGAGAAAGAACAAGCACGGATTCCGTGCCCGTATGGCAACGGCAAATGGTCGCCGTGTACTTGCTTCGCGCCGTGCTAAAGGTCGTGCCAAGCTAACGGTTTCGGACGAGTATTAAAACACACAAGGCTCTCTTGCCCTTTCCCGCTGAAAGGAGAGAGTCCCGAGGTCAAGCAGGGGCAAACTCAGGGCGCAGCAAGCGCCGCGAGGACTTGACCAAACAGACCCCTATTGTTAGCCCTCCCAAACTCAGAGTCTCCGTCGTTTTATACGAAGAGGTAGCCTAGTTTGGGAGGTTTTCTTGTTTACAAAGAAATGATAGATCGGCTGCTCTCAAGCTAAAGTTGCCCAACCTAAGAAAATCGATACCCTATAGCTAAATTGGGTTTGTTGCACTTTTGTTGTACTTTTGACAAGAGAAAACAGAATTTTTAGAGATATGAGTAATACCTCCCCTTTGCAACAATCCCTTTCGGAGAAGGCTCCTACCCATTTAAGACCCTTTATTTTTATGGTAATACTGATGGCACTCATCGGTTTTATCACAAGTCTTAATCAACAATTTCAAGCCCCCCTCAAAGAAACTTTTTTGGCAGAGAGTGGTGCGCTCAAGAACGCCTTTGCCACCTTTATTACCTTTTCTTTTTTCTTGTCCTATCTCTTGATGGGGCCCGTAAGTGCTCGTTATTTACAACGCTGCGGCTACAAGAAAACACTGCTCAAGGGGATCGTAGTTGTTGCTTTTTCGCTCATTGTTTTTGAGCTATCAGCCCTCAGTTTCCAATGGATTGGTGAGGGGTCGCTCAATCATATCACTATTGGGAGCATCCGGTTACCTCTAGGATACTTTTTGTTTTTGATAGGGTCGTTCGTATCGGGTACGGGGCTGACCTATCTGCAATCGTCTGTTAATCCCTACGTTGTAGTCTGTAACGTGCCTCATACCACGGGGGTAACGCGTCAGAATATCGCAGGTACGGGCAATTCTCTCATGACCACCTTGGTGCCCCTCTTTGTCGGCTTGGTAATTTTTGGTGGCAAAGAAGGGAGTGAGCTGGAGGTCAGTGCCATTTTCTTACCTATGGCTATCTTGATCCTTTTTGTCAGTCTACTCTATTTTGGAGTAAGGACAACAAATTTGCCCGAATTGCCCAATACGACTGAGACGAAAGGGGAGCATCTAGAGCACTCCGTATTCTCATTCCGTCACCTTACATTAGGCGTTATAGGCATATTTATGTACGTTGGTTGCGAGGTGTGTGTAGGCAGCAATATTGTACTGTACGCACAGCAGGATCTTGGGATCTCGTACGAAATGGCCGTCAAATGGGCTTCTCTCTATTGGTTTTCTATGCTAGTGGGGCGCTTCTTCTCTAGCTTCCTTTCGATGATCAAAGCCCACATACAACTAGCCGTAAGCACCTTCTGTGCAGGGCTTTTGGTCGTGCTCGCCATCCTCCTCAAGATGCCTTGGTTGCTAATTGGGGTAGGGCTTTTCCACTCTCTTATGTGGGGAGCTATCTTCTCTTTGTCCCTCGAGGGACTTGGGAAATACACAGCACGCGCTACAGGAGTATTGCTGATGGGCGTTGTCGGAGGAGCCATACTTCCCTTTACGCAAGGGCTGCTTGCCGACCTATTCCACAGCTGGACTTGGACATGGCTCCTCATCATTGCAGGAGAAGTATACATGCTCTACTACGCTCTTTGGGGGTATAAACCCAAACAGATAAAGAGAGCGTGAAAAAGACTCGGTTACGGGGAGAGTGAATAACCCCTACCGTAGTTGGGCTTTGTAACTCAGTGTTTCCCTTTCTCTAGGCGGTAGACTAGGTTTGCAGTAGATTCTGTATATTTGCCGAGCAGGTATGGAAAAATTACGAGAACTACCTCCCGAAGAACAAGATCTCATAGCCGCTCTTCGTGAGCCGAGCAAGCGTCGCACTGCTTTTGCGACCCTCGTTCGGCAGTATTCGCGCCCTCTCTATTGGCAAATCCGTCGTATTGTAATAAACCACTCTATTGCAGACGAATTGGTACAGGAGACCTTTCTCAAGGCGTGGAGGGGGCTGGATGCCTTTCGGGGAGAATCGAAAATCTACACTTGGCTCTATCGGATCGCCGTCTTCGAAGCCCTCAACTATGCTGGGAAAGCTAAGAAGCGCAGCGAAAACGTTGTGGAGATAACCGAAGAGAATCGTTACCTAGTGGAGAATGTTTCCGGCGATCCCTACTTTGATGGAGACGCCGCCGAGGTGCTATTCCAGAAGGCCATAGCCACACTCCCTCCCAAGCAAAAACAGGTCTTCTTGCTGCGCTATTATGAGGAGAAGAGTTACTCAGATATTGCAGAACTTACAGGCACAAGTGAGGGGGCACTTAAGGCAAGTTATCATCACGCCGTAGCCAAGATAAAACATTATATTGAGGTACACCATTAAACCTTAGCCGCTAAATCTATCCTATATTGTACGAGATATGGGAATTATAATCGAAAAGCATTTCGTCAAAAGATGGGAACTAATAAAGAGCAACTAAACTACGATGCCGAGGAGAGTCGCAGCCACTACACAACTCCCGAAGGGTATTTCGAGACTTTGGAGGAACGTATCATGGCACGTATTGACGAGGAGCCCGTTGTCTTAGAAGAGCAAATCACACCTCCACTAGGCAAGCGGCTTGTGTGGCAACGTCTGCGCCCCTACGTTTATTTGGCAGCCTCTTTCGTTCTTACAATTGGCATGTTTAGGGGATTCCGATACATCCGCTCTCAGCATATCCCAAGCCCTGTAATAGAAAAGGAGGCCAAGCTAGAGCAAGAAAAGGACACTCGATACTACGAACTACTTGCCGGTGAATACACAGAAGAATCCGAAGAGGCAAATCTCTGGTTCATGGATGCAAACTATACTGACTAATAACCTCTCCATAATGAAACAATCAACCCTACGTATTTTCTTTATCACCTGCCTATCGCTTTTCTACGGAGCTATTGCCTTCGCTCAAGAGCCCCCCTCAATACCGGAGCGCAGGGCACTGGCGGCACGGCGAGATAAGTTTGTTTGCAAAGAACTTAGCCTGACAAACGAGGAGTGCACCAAGCTAACCATTATATTACATCAGATGGATGAGGAGCGTATGAATATCTGGGCCGACTTTGGACAGCTCCATATGCAGATCAAAAAAAATCCGCAAGCATCACAGGCGGAGATGGCTCAGTATCTAAAGCTAAAGAGCGAATGCAAGATCAAAGATGCCAAGCTTGTTGAGGAATACTACCTGAAACTCTCCAACGTACTCCCCCCTGACAAACTTCTCGAATTGGATAAGGTACAGAGGCGTTTTGGGCAAGAATTATCGCGAGAAAAACACCTCAAATGATTGTTTTGCCGTACCTTTGAGGGCGGTATAAACAAGGAACAATTATTCAAACGTATAAATAGAACCAATGAGCATAACAAAAGACTACTTTGTATCGTGCAGCTACGACCTCTATGCCGGTCCCAACGAAGTACGAGACTTTATAGAGCAAGCCACTCCCGAGAGCCCCATGCAATACCTACATGGTATTGGGATGATGCTCCCTGCTTTTGAGCAAAAACTAGAAGGCCTCAAAGAGGGAGAAACTTTCGATTTTGAGCTTACTCCCGAAAATGGTTACGGGGAGCGTTTCTCCGATCGTGTAGTACCTCTGGACTACAAAATCTTCTGTGACGAGGATGGGAAATTCGACGAGGAACACGTATTCGTAGGTGCTCGCGTACCCATGCAAACCGCTGATGGACAACGTATCGAAGGCCAAGTGATCGATATGAACAACGAAAAAGTAACCTTGGACTTTAACCATCCTCTTGCCGGTATGCACCTTCACTTCTCGGGCAAGATACTAGAAGCTCATGTTGCTTCTGAGGACGAACGCGCCGAGATTGAGGCTCTTCTGCATCCTCACGGAGGTAGCTGCGGTTGCGGTTGCCACGATGAAGATGGCGAGGGCGGTTGCGAAGGTGGTTGCTGTGGAGGATGCCACTAATCCACCTTATCCCTAAAGTAAATCCCTATAGCTCCCCTCTCCGCTCTAGAAAAGTGGAAGAGGGGAGTTTTATTTTTCACCTATATGAATACATTTGGCCAGCATCTTCGCTTGACAACCTTTGGGGAGTCGCACGGAAAAGCTATCGGTGGTGTACTGGATGGAATGCCTGCCGGGGTTCATATTGACCCTCTAGAGGTGCAGAAATTCCTCGATCATCGCCGCCCAGGCTCCAGTCTGAGCGTTACACAACGCCGAGAGGCGGATAGAGTCGAGGTCTTGTCAGGACTTCTCCCCGATGGCACAAGCACGGGAGCTCCGATAGGCTTTATTATTGCCAACCAAGATGCTCGCAGTGGAGATTATAGGGCTTTGGAGCATCTGTATCGCCCCTCTCATGCCGATTTCACCTACCACGAGAAGTACGGAGTGCCTCCACAACCCGGTGGCGGACGAGCCTCAGCACGCGAGACGGCTGTGCGTTGTGCTGCAGGAGCTATGGCCTTGCAATTATTACAACCCTTAGGGGTGAAAATCTATCCCTATATTAGGGGTATTGGAGAAGTACAGCTCCCCTCGGATGCGCTTACGGATCTTGATTTGGATAAGATATACCACTCTTCGGTGCGCTGCCCCCACCCTATTTGGGAGGCTAAACTAGAGCGCAACCTTACCGAAGTGCGCCGGCGTGGTGATAGCGTGGGTGGACTTGTGGAGTGTCTAGTGCAGGGAGTGCCTGTTGGTTGGGGTAGCCCCCTCTACGATAAATTCTCGGCGCGATTGGCTTTTGCCATGCTCTCCATCAATGCTGTAAAGGGCTTTGAGATAGGAGATGGCTTTGCCCTTGCACGTTGCTTGGGTAGTCATGTAAACGACGTTATGGAGCGCACCGAATGCGGTTCTATAGCCTTTCGTACCAACCACTCGGGAGGCATACAAGGCGGGATCTCTACAGGAGCCGAAATTCGCTTCGCCGTAGCTTTCAAACCCACCCCCACCATTGCACTGGAGCAAGAGACGCTCAACCTAGAGGGAGAGGCAGTACGCTTTGCAGGCACCGGACGGCACGATCCCTGCGTAGCTCTACGCGGTGTAAGCGTGGTACACGCCATGACGGCCCTTGTCTTAGCCGACGCCTACCTAGCCTCCCGCTAACCCAAACTAAGGCTTCCTCTCAAGGCAATAAGGCTTTTCGTGTAGCAAGAATTAAACAGTAAGTAGAATCAATGTATATGATCTGCTGGGTAAGGTAGTCACCTCTGGGAGAATTGTGCAAGACATTGTATCCCCCTATGGTGGAATAGATAGAAAACGGCATTTAGAGATCTGAGGTGATAGTATATAAAGCTTTCCCCCTACATCCATAGAAGTATTCCATGAAAGAGCAGGCTTTTAAGGGATAAGTGCAAAAGGGAATATTTGTATTGAAATTCAGATTATATTTTGAGTATTGAGTATTCCCAGCTCTAAGAGACGATATTTCAAAGCTTCAGACGAAACAGTCGTCACTGCATTTACATTCAGAACGAACTTCCGAAATAAATCTTGATTTACCCGTTGCGAGTCTAAGTATAACGTTGGTTTCCAAATTGATTGTTCCATCTTAAATTCTCTCCAAAGCTTCATTATTAAAGACTGAGGCATTAGTAGATAAGCTGCAAACTTATTAGCTTGTACTTCTAAGTATTGACTCTTAAAAATGGTATTGCAAGACCCTACTTCATAATTTAATTCTGATTCCTCAGCTTCATGGATCCTATTCTCCTCAAATAACTTCCAATGCAAAAGGATATGACCTAACTCATGAGCTAAGGTAAAGGCTTGTCTAGCTCCGTATATTGATGGTGACACATGAACTTGTTTCTCTCGAAAATTACAAACACCAAGGATTTGCTGGCGCTCTAAACTACTGTCTATTAAAATATTATACCCAAGCGATTTTATTATAGATTTTAGAAGATCAATGTTTATCGGCTTATTATCCCTATACTTTTCCAAGGTCTGTAGAGCAACATTCTCTATCTCCTTAGGCGAAATATAAGGGACTGAAGAAGATAATTCGATAGAATGCAATTCATCTAGCAAATAGAGGACATCTGTTCCAATATAGATAGGGGAATCTTGAAAATCCCTAAGACTCGAGACTATAGAAACCCCTAATCTCTTAAAGATATTCCCTATACGAATAGAGGACTTGGTTCTGCTATTTTTCCTCGTAAACCAAACAGGATTGGGATTATCCTGTTTAAGAACACCCAATTTAATACCGGCATCTTTAGCTTTATCAATAGCACCTTGTTGAAAACCATTCGTAGAAAAGCAGATTGCATCATTAGCCCTAACATCCTCTTTTCGCAATATTAGATGATCTATGACCTCCCTCTTTACAGGGTGCTTATGATCCTTACACTCTATTATAGTAAGCTTGTCATATGCAGAGGCTCTATCAGTGAAAATTTTCTCCTCTATAGATATATCTATCTCAAGATCTCTACCTCCTTGAATGCGTTGGAGATATTTCTTTTTACAATAAACACTAACCCCAGGCCTTCCTTCATACACTTGTTTAATATATAAGGCGACATGTTCCTCATATCGATCGCCTTGTTGAATTGAGGTCTCTGGCATCTTCTTTAATCTTTAACTCTAACCTTGCTGAATATGTCATAATCCACCTAAGGAAAGATACAGCTCTTTCCATACATTTGCAATCCAAAAGCCATTATCTAGAAAGTAGATCATAATATTTCAAACATTTCAGTATGAACGCATCTCTAGTTCAAAATTAGAAAGAAATATTTGAATGGGAATTAATATTTGAGGATTCTTCATTCCTCAAACTTTTGTCAGGAGACCAAGCCGAGAGTAGAGTATAACGGATAGTCACTAGTTCGTTCTTTAGAAGAAGAGACTAGGGGGAGAACAAAAAAAGGCTGGGGGAAACCCTCAGCCTTTTTTGTATTCGGAGTAATTGGTAACGCTTAGCAGAGAAAACTCTTGAGCTGATCGCACTTATTCCCTGCACGCAACTTACGAATTGCCTTTTCCTTAATCTGACGAACTCTCTCGCGAGTGAGTCCGAACTTATCGCCAATCTCTTCGAGCGTCATCTCCGGATTAGGACCAATCCCGAAGAAGAGCTTTATAATCTCAGCCTCACGCTCAGAAAGTGTAGAGAGCACTCGATCAATCTCTGTATTGAGCGAGTCGCGCATCAAAGAGCGGTCTGTGCTGGGAGCATCTTCGTTTACGAGTACATCCAAGAGACTATTGTCCTCGCCATCCACAAAGGGGGCATCTATAGAGACATGCTTACTGAACGACTTGAGCGTAACAGCCACTTTCTCTTCGCTTTGATCAAGGATAATAGCGAGTTCCGCAATAGAGGGACGTCGCTCGTTTTCTTGCTCAAATTGCTCAATAGCTTTCTTGATCTTAGCTTGAGCACCAACCTGATTGAGAGGGAGACGTACAATACGAGACTGCTCTGCCAATGCTTGCAAGATGGATTGACGGATCCACCACACAGCATAAGAGATAAACTTAAAACCGCGGGTTTCGTCGAACTTCTCGGCAGCTTTGATAAGGCCTAAATTACCTTCGTCTATGAGGTCGGGGAGGCTCAGACCTTGGTTCTGATACTGCTTCGCCACTGACACTACGAATCGCAAATTGGCACGTGTGAGTTTGTCTTGAGCACGGCGATTGCCTCGGCGAATCTCCTGTGCAAGGCGCACCTCTTCATCCACATCAATAAGCTCTTCTCTACCAATCTCTTGCAAATACTTATCGAGAGACGCGCTCTCACGATTGGTAATGGACTTAGTAATCTTTAGTTGTCTCATATATAATACATTCTTCTATTCTCTCTACGCTTCTCAGCACCATCCATCGCTTGGGGAGATGAGGTTAGCGAAAGAAGACAAGCCTTGTGACAGCTACTATCCCATGCAGAGGCATGCTGCTTCTTTGGAGAGCTTCTACCACAAGTCTTGCTCTTAGTTGTTCTCGGCAAGGGAGGCTTCGGGATGCTATTCTCTAGATAGCTTCGGCGACGCCCTACCTTGCTGTTACGGTACCTATCCGACCGTTACGAGGCAAGAGCCACAGTCCTTTTACAATAGGTCTATAACATAATACTTTGTACGCCCATTGGGGTAAAATCCCTTCAGGAGTAGGCTACCATCTCCTCTGCGGGATTGCTGCACCTGAGTGATGGCTCTACGAGCCTCCTCTACGGAGCGTACCGGTTTATTGTTGACAGAAAGGATGATAAATCCTTCCTTAATGCCTGCGTCTTTGAATTTACCATCACCCACTTTGGCCACGGCTACACCATAAGAAACGCCATACGCACGCTTTTGTTCATTGGTTAGAGCCTTTAGCTGAGCACCAAGCATCACCTTGGGATCATTGTGGATGATCTGCTCCCCACCCTCTTCGTTTTTGAGTGTGACCTTTAGCATTTTAGTGCTACCCTTGCGATTAACGGTTACTTCTACCTTATCTCCGGGGCGACGAATGCTGATGAGATCTTGAAGCTGTGCCATATTCTTAACCGGCTTACCATCTACAGCGGTAATCACGTCATGCTCTTCCATCCCTGCAGAGAAAGCTCCACTGCGCTCAGCAAAGGTGGTTACAACTACACCTTCGTTTACCTTGAGCCCTAGTTTTTCTTTGATTTCGCTCGTAACATCAGTGCCTCCGATCCCTAGTACAGCACGCTGTACAGAACCAAACTTTTTGATGTCGGCCACTACCTTGGCAGCACTATTGATGGGGACGGCAAACGAGTAACCTGCATAGTTGCCCGTTTGAGAATAAATCATCGTATTGATACCCACCAATTCGCCGGCTGCGTTTACGAGAGCACCTCCACTATTACCGGGATTTACGGCAGCATCGGTCTGAATAAATCCACCGATCTTGCTTCCGCCCTCCGAAGCTGTGGAGCGAGCCTTAGCACTTACAATCCCGGCTGTAACGGTACTGGTCAAATTAAAAGGGTTACCTACGGCCAAAACCCACTCTCCAACTTTAAGCGCATCGCTATTACCAAAAGGAATGGTAGGGAGATCTTCTGCATCCACCTTGATAAGGGCGATATCGCTAGCCGGGTCACTACCTATAAGTTTGGCACTGAGGGTACGATTATCGTTGAGGGTAACGGAGATCTTATTCGCATTATCAATAACGTGATTATTGGTAATGATGTAGCCATCGGTACTGATAATTACTCCGGAACCGTAGCCTACAACGGGACGCGAACTGGGGCGATCGAAACTTCCACTTCCCCCTCCGAAGAAAAATTCGAAAGGATCCATATAGCTCTGATCGATCTGCTGCTCTCCCTCTACTTTGATATGTACTACAGAATGCACCGAAGCCTCTGCTGCCGGCACAAGATCGGGTGCATTGCCCACGCTACGGCTCATATCGAAGCCCATAGCGGCATTGCGAAAAGCCCCTCCGTCTACCTCCGTCGAAGCCATTCTACGCTCCGAGCGACGTTCCATTAGAGAGTAAACACCGGCGGATACAGACGCACTCAGGAGAGCAACGCCCATAGCCCCTAAAATGATTTTCTGAATTCGTTTCATAGATCCAAATATACTATCTACAAGTTCTCTATCAACTTTGGAGTGTATCCTCTCGTTCTAAACGAGACAACCTCCAACATAGAGACGATTTTGTGCGACAATTGTTGCTTAGACCTTTTATCATTACATCTATCGGAACCTTCCCTCTCTGTCTAAGAGGAGATCCGCCCCAATCCTTATAACGACCGAATCGACACTTTTCGTATACCCACTACTCTGCAAAGCGACGACAAAAAGAACTAGAGATTGTTTTTCCACACCCTCCAATTCTTCTCTACAAAGAGACTCCTCACATCAGCCACTCCCTCCACAAATGGAAGAAAAGGACTGAAAGGAGGAGTATATAAATCTTTTATTTGAAGGGAGAGATCGAAGACATCTCCCTCAAAAGGTATTATTTCTTCTTACGATTGCCGTAGCGGTTCATGAACTTGTCTACGCGACCAGCTGTATCGACAAGCTTAGCCTTACCGGTGAAGAAAGGATGCGAAGTGTTTGAAATTTCGACCTTTACGAGGGGATACTCTACGCCGTCAATTTCAATCGTTTCCTTAGCTTGAATGGTAGACTTGGTGATAAACACCTCTTCGTTAGACATGTCTTTGAATACTACGGGACGGTAGTTTTCGGGGTGAAGACCTTTTTTCATTGCTCTTATTATCTATTACTTATTCTATTTTTGCGGGGCTTCACCTGCCCATCGTCTGCCGATCTCATCCCCTCACTCCCATGAAAAAAGCAAAGGGCTATCTAAGCAAGATGGGAGAGCTAGGCGCATAGCTATCCGCATATCAGTCGCAAAGGTACTACATTGTTTCGATTCCAACAAATTCCACTTAAACTTAAAGGAACTGTATTTTCCAGTTGTAAGTGCAACGCTTAGATAAACAAAAAACAGGCGCATCAACTTCGAATAGAGACAAGATCAATCTTTATTGAGGTCCAAAGAGACACGATCCAATTGCAGTCACAAGACCTAGAAAATGCACAATCATCTCCAAACCATCCTCATCTCAATTCGTTTTAATACATTTGCACAAAGGACTACAGCGAAGGAAGTTCATACCATAGAAAAATCTAGTCAGCAAAAGGGATTATGAAGTACAACTCTAAGACACAAGCGTTCATACTCTTCTCACTCTCTATTTTGGGTGCAGCACTTCTTCTCAGTTATAAGAAAGAGGGCAAGGAAACTGCGGAAGAGGAGGTAGAGCAGACTACATTGCAGAGATCGGAGGCAAACCACAAGAGACTGAAGACGGTGGTTGATAGTACGTATAGCGATTGGCACGTCATTGTGCAAGAGACTGACATCAAGACCAAACACAGTCGGGTTGGTAGCAAACTCTTGGTCACCATCTCGAAAAGCGGAAAGACACTGTTCAATAAAGAGGTGATCACCCCGAGCATCTTAGACTCATCCCTTGACAATCACTTTCAATTGACCAGCGTATATCTCAAGGGGATCACCAATACAACCGTATATATCTCTCTGGAGGCTTTCTCCCGGGAAACAGATGGGGAGAATTACTTCATTCTCGCGTTCTCAAGAGATGGGAAGTTTAAGAAATACCGGCGACCTTTGTCGCTGGACGACTCAGACTTTATCGTGGATTTTTACATCATGTACACGCATGAAAACCTACAGAAATCTGTAGACAAGGCTTCTTTACAGAAGATCGCAGAGGCTTATGGCACCCCTAATTTTATAGCGCAATTGGAGAAAAACGGCCCCTTATCCATCTATCCGCCCGAGGTTATCTCTCGCTACAAACTTGACGTCGAGATAGAGACCAATACCCTAGAGGATTACGACGACATCTACGAATGCTGCAGAGCCTTCTTCTACCCTAAAGACAAGGATAACCCCATTGGCTCTATGGATGTGGAGATAAAGGCAACCGAAGGAGAAGACGGCGTAGTATTCTACAATCGCATCAACAAAATTAGCCGTTAAGCGCGTTGCCCTCTGCTTACCCAAACGCTCTTTACGGTCGATGCAGGCCGGTCTCTCGTCTATACTTTTT
>NZ_ACNN01000025.1 GCF_000174815.1 Porphyromonas endodontalis ATCC 35406 | reverse complement strand
TTTTTGGGGAATGCAATGCAGTCGCGGATGGAGTCTAGGCCAGCCATGATAGAAACCCAGCGGTCAAGCCCGAATGCGACTCCTCCGTGGGGAGGTGCTCCGTACTTGAATGCGTTCATCAAGAAGCCGAATTGCTCCTCGGCTTTCTCCTTGGTAAACCCAAGAACCTCAAACATCTTGTGTTGCAATTGTGAGTCGTGGATACGGATGGATCCGCCGCCAACTTCTACACCATTGATCACCATGTCATAGGCATTGGCGCGTACGGCTCCAGGATCGGTGGAGAGGAGAGAAATATCTTCTGGCTTGGGGGAGGTGAAGGGGTGGTGCATTGCGTAGAAGCGTTGTGTCTCTTCGTCCCACTCGAGTAGGGGGAAGTCCACAACCCACAGACACTCAAATTTATTGGGGTCTTTAAGTCCGGCAAGGTCGGCTACGTGCAGGCGGAGTGTACTCAATTGCTTGAGCACACTGTAACGTTCCGTGCCGAGTAGTATGAGGACGAGGTCTCCGCTCTTTGCCTCTGCTGCCTGAGCTATTGCTTTGAGTGCGTCAGCGTCGAAGAACTTATCTACCGAACTTTTGAAAGAACCATCAGCATTGCACTTGATCCAGATGAGTCCCTTTGCTCCTACTTGAGGACGCTTTACATAGTCTGTAAGTGCGTCTATCTGCTTACGTGTATACTCGGCGGCTCCCTCTACGGCAATGGCTCCCACATAGGCAGCTTCGTCCATGAGGCTCATGCCGTGCCCCTGGGCTAGAGTGGTAATCTCTCGGATGGGCATCCCGAAGCGGAGGTCCGGCTTGTCACTTCCGTAGCTATTCATGGCTTCGTACCAGCTCATTCTGCGGAAAGGGGTGGCGGGAGTGACTTCTCGTATTTTGCTGAAAAGCTCTACGGCGAGACCCTCGAAGACCGTGAGGATATCCTCTTGATCTACAAAACTCATCTCGCAGTCTATCTGTGTAAATTCGGGCTGACGATCGGCACGAAGATCCTCATCACGGAAGCACTTAACGATCTGAAAGTAGCGATCCATCCCAGCCACCATCAAGAGCTGCTTAAAGGTTTGAGGAGACTGTGGTAGAGCGTAAAACTCGTTAGGATTCATACGCGAAGGCACGACAAAGTCGCGAGCACCTTCGGGGGTCGACTTGATGAGCATGGGAGTCTCAATCTCCAAAAATCCTAAGCGATCTAGGTAATTGCGAGTGAGGAGAGCCATGCGATGGCGTAGCTCGATATTGCGCTTTACAGGGTCGCGACGGAGGTCGAGATAGCGATACTTCATGCGGAGGTCGTCTCCTCCGTCTGAGTTGTCTTCGATGGTAAAGGGAGGGACTTCTGAAGGATTGAGTACCCGGCAACTTGTTACCTCTAGCTCAATATCTCCCGTTGCTATCTTGTCGTTTTTGGCAGACCGCTCACGCACCATACCGGTGGCTTGCAATACACACTCGCGTCCTACACCATCAAGGGCCGATTGGAGCTCGGGGTGTGCAGAGTCGAATACGAGTTGAGTAATGCCGTAGCGATCGCGAAGATCGAGGAACGCCATAGCCCCCATTCTACGAAGTTTACTTACCCAACCAGCAAGAGTTACCTCACTACCTATGTGCTCTTTGCGGAGCTCTCCGCACGTATTTGTCCTGTACATTTTGTTCTTTTGTTAGCCTATAATCTCTCTATCCGGAGAGCTATCAATTCATGGTTACAAAGGTACTAATATTTACATCTATATGGTTGTCGTAATAGACAAACCCCACTCCTACAATCGGAAAGAATGCAGGGAGTGGGGCTCTTTATATGAGTATGGGTGCAAAATCAAATTCCCCTTATGGAGGGATTACACCCGGTAAAAAGGGCGAGTTTATTACTCTGCGCCGGCTTTTCTATTGAGGAAGATATGGGCAAGAAACCCGATGATAACTAAGCCCAAGCCACCGCCCAATGTAACATTGCTCGTCTGATCTAAAAAGTGAGGTATAGCGATAACTAACACTCCGATGAGGAGGAGTATTGATCCGAGATACTTTAGGAGATTGTTCATATAGCTCTGTACTATCTATTTTGTTCTGAGTGCAAATTAAGCGATTATTGCTGAATCGGAGAAATCTTTACTTAGAAAAAGCAGCCCTATTGCCCTATTAGGTAGGGAAGATAGGCTGGCTTTCTCTTTGATTTCACTAGAATTCGGCATTGTTTGGGGTGCGAGGGAAGGGGATAACATCGCGGATGTTGCTCATCCCTGTTACGAAGAGAAGGAGACGCTCGAAGCCTAACCCAAAGCCGGCATGAGGCACTGTGCCAAAGCGACGAGTATCTAGGTACCACCAAATATCTTTCTCGGGAACTCCCATCTCTTGAGCGTGGGTGCGAAGTTTGTCAAAGTCAGCTTCACGCTCACTACCGCCGATAATTTCTCCGATTAGAGGGAAGAGAACGTCCATGCCTCGTACCGTTTTGCCATCCTCGTTTTGCTTCATATAGAAGGCCTTAATCTCCTTCGGATAGTCGGTCATGATTACGGGCTTTTGGAAGTGCTGCTCCACAAGGTAGCGCTCATGTTCGCTGGCAAGGTCTACGCCCCAGTACACGGGGAATTCAAATTTATGCCCTTCGGCAATGGCCTTTTCGAGTATCTCAATCCCTTGCGTATAGGTGATGCGCTCGTAGCTATTGGCAAGGACGAAGCGAAGACGATCCATTAGTCCCTTATCGAAGTGCTCCGAGAGGAAAGCCAAATCGTCCGCACAATTATCAAGAGCCCACTGTACACAATGCTTGGTAAACTCCTCTGCAAGGTCCATGTTGTCGTGCACGTCGAAGAACGCAATTTCGGGCTCAATCATCCAAAACTCAGCAAGGTGACGAGGTGTATTGGAGTTTTCTGCACGGAAAGTGGGACCAAAAGTATAAATCCCTCCAAGGGCAAGGGCTGCCAGCTCTCCCTCTAGTTGTCCTGAGACGGTAAGAGCGGTAGGTTTACCGAAGAAGTCTTTTTTGTAATCCACTTCGCCGGCCTTGTTAAGAGGTAATTTATCTAGGTTTAGAGTCGTTACGCGGAACATTTGCCCTGCTCCTTCTGCATCACTAGAGGTAATGATGGGGGTGTGCACATAGTAGTATCCCTTCTTATGGAAAAACTCGTGGATGGCAATAGCCATATTGTGTCGGATACGCAGTATGGCACCAAAGGTATTGGTACGAGGGCGCAGATAGGCTATATCGCGAAGGAACTCTAGGGAATGCCCTTTTTTTTGTAGAGGGTAGCTATTGGGGTCGCATGTGCCGAATATGGTAATCTCTTCAGCTTGTAACTCAACGCTTTGTCCTGCTCCCTGAGAGGCAACGAGGGTGCCTCGTACAGCCAGAGATGCCCCAGTAGTGATTTGTTGCATAACCTCGGGTGAGAAGCGAGCCAGATCTGCTACGATTTGTAGATTATGGATACAGCTACCATCATTGAGTGCAATGAAGCTTACCGCTTTATTGCCACGGCGCGTACGCACCCAACCCATAACTGTGATTTCTTGATCTAATGTAGGCGAGGCAATAACCTCTTTAATCATCAATCTTTTCATGTACCGATATTGTTATACTCTCTCTATTCTATTCGTAGAAGTCGTGACGGAGGTTGCGTACTTCGTCCTCTGTGAGGTAACGCCATCTGCCTCGTGGAAGATCTTTTTTGGTCAAGCCGGCAAAGTAAACGCGATCGAGTTTGTAAACGCGATAGCCAAGATGCTTGAATATACGACGCACGATACGGTTGCGACCCGAGTGGATCTCTATACCCACAATGGCGAGATTGTTTTCGTCTACATAGCTGATAGCATCTGCATGGATCTCCCCATCTTCGAGCTCTATGCCCGAAGCGATTTGTTGCATGTGCTCCACCGATACGGGTTTATCGAGCGTTACTTGATAGATTTTCTTCTTCTCGTACTTGGGGTGCATGAGCTTTGCTGCCAGGTCACCATCGTTGGTAAGGAGGAGAAGACCTGTGGTATTCCTATCGAGACGACCAACCGGATAGATACGCTCGTTGCAGGCGTTACGTACCAAGTCTATGGCTGTGAGTCGTTTTTCGGGGTCGCTGCTGGTAGTTACGCAGTTGCGTGGTTTGTTGAGCAGTACGTATATCTTCTTTTCGATGGAAACGGGCTTCCCATCTACCGAAATAAAGTCTTCTCGAGTGACGTGTTTCCCTAGTTGTGTGACAATCTCTCCATTTACAGAGACGTGCCCATCCACGATGAGTTGGTCGGCAACACGGCGAGAGCATACGCCCGAACTGGCCAAAAACTTATTGAGACGTAGAGGGGTCTTAGGATCCACCGGCATCTCAGGATAAGAGATAACCTCCTCCGGTCTGCGTTGAATTTTCTTCTTTTTCTTTTTCTTGCCCTTGGGGGATTGACCTGCATGTTGTGCTTTTTCATCGAGAGGCTCAGCGTTGTGACGCTTCTTTTGTCGCTCAAAAGGATAGATGGGTCTATCGTCCTCTCTGCCTCCCTCTTGAGAAGAACGTCTGTCGCGGACGTGGTGGGTGGGTCGATGAGAAGAGGTGCGTACGGGCTCATCTTGCTCGAGCATTTGCATGGTGCGCCCTATCACTTCGTCTGCTTCGCGTGAAAGTTTGTCAAACATGCCTTCGAGTGATATATCCCAATCTTCGTCATTGTTGCTCTCCTTTTGCTGTGCTACAGCACGGGAGGCATCGTTGTTTCTACTAATGATGGAAGCGCTACCACGCTTGTCTTCGTCGGTAGAAACAAGGATACAACTTTTGCGGTCGGTGGTTTGGGAAATCCGGGTGCGGGTACGCTTGCGTCCTCCTGTATTTGTTTTAGTTGGGGTCTCGTTGTTTGAGACTTTTGATTCTGAAGCTGTGGCTTCCTGCTCTTTCTCAGGTGCTGCCTCTGCTGAGGACTTCTCTGAGTTTTGGAGTGCTTTTTCTTCAGATTCGATGGAGTCTTTATTTTCCATTCGGATAATTCAGTGATCTACTTTTAGGTGAGTGTAGACTCTTTTTGTTTTGTACTAATAAAATATTTGTCTTGATCTCGTACACCTCTCGTGTATGGAATCAAGATGATGAAAAGGCAAATACCGGATGGAATAGAATGGTATTTTGTCCCTCCTATCTTGCCCCTTGATCAAAAACTTTTCTTGATTCTTTGGCTATAACTTTGTCTGCTTTCAGTTTATTCCTTTCCTGCAGACCCTCACAAAGGTAGTGATTTATTTATATACCTACGTAAGTTTGGGGAGAAATGGCACGCATTTCCTCTTTGATGCTTGGGGCTACATCCAACGTATCAATAAAGCGATGGATGCTCTCCGCAGTCATGGCTTCGCCCGTACGTGTGAGTCGTTTTAGCGTTTCGTAAGGGTTAGGGTACCCTTCTCTTCTTAGTATGGTTTGTAGGGCTTCTGCTACCACCTCGTAGTTGCTTTGCAAGTCGTGGGCGATGGCATCTTCGTTCAGAAGTATCTTTCCTAACCCCTTTTCGAGGCTCTTTAGTGCAATAAGAGTGTAGCCCAAAGGTAGCCCTTCGTTGCGGATAACGGTAGAGTCCGTCAGGTCGCGTTGCAGGCGAGATATAGGGAGCTTCGATGCCAAGAATAGAGCTATCGAACTAGAGAGCATGAGATTGCCTTCGGCGTTTTCGAAGTCAATAGGATTCACCTTGTGAGGCATGGCAGAGGAGCCAACTTCGCCCGCTTTGATGCGCTGTTTGAAGTATCCCATGGAGATGTACATCCATACGTCTCGGGCAAGATCGACCAAAATGGTATTGATGCGCGCTATGCTTTCGAGCAGAGCTGCCAGATGGTCATAGTTTGATATTTGGGTTGTAATTTGCTCCCTTTCGAGCCCCAAAGAGGCTACGAAATGGTTGCCAAATTGCTTCCAGTCGATCTCGGGATAGGCTACATGGTGTGCATTAAAGTTACCTGTTGCCCCACCAAATTTAGCCCCAAAGGGTATTGCATGATAGAGTTTCAATTGCTCCTCTAGTCGGTACACATACACCCCGAACTCCTTGCCTAGGCGAGTGGGGGAGGCGGGTTGCCCGTGCGTCCGAGCCAGCATGGGGATTTCTGCCCACTCATGGGTGTATTTGCGGAGAAGCTCCAATACTCGAGAGAGTGCCGGCTCAAAAACCTCTTTGAGAGCCCCGCGGAGCATCATCGGGAAGGCTGTGTTGTTGATGTCTTGAGAGGTAAGTCCAAAGTGCACGAACTCCTTAGCCCACGATAGATTGAGGGCATCAAAAGCAGTCTTTATGTAGTACTCAACCGCCTTGACGTCATGATTGGTTACAGACTCTATCTCCTTTACTTTGGCAGCCTCTTCAGGGGTGAGCGTGCGGTAGAGGTCGCGTAGTTGCTCCTTTGTGGCTGAGTCTATTTTGCTTTGCAGCTGAGGAAGCGTATCCGACAGGGCAAGAAAATATTCTATTTCAACCCAAATGCGATAGCGAATTAGGGCATATTCGGAGAAAAAACTACGCAGGTCTTGCGTCTTAGATTGGTAGCGTCCGTCAAGGGGAGTAAGTGCAAGGAGACTATCGAGAGACATAAACAAATTGATAATGATGAGGGATAGAAGATTTTTTTATCGGTATAGGAGGGCTACAGCCTGGGCGGCGATTCCCTCTTTTCGCCCTGTGTAGCCTAGATGTTCTGTAGTTGTTGCTTTTATAGAGATGCGTACCTCTTTACCCAAAATGGCAGCAATGCTCTCCTTCATAGCCTCTATATAGGGAAGCATCTTGGGTGCCTGAGCTATGATTACGAGGTCTATGTTGCCAATGCTCCAGCCCTCGGAGGCTACGAGAGAGGCTACACGCTCTAACAAAATACGGCTGTCTATCCCCTTGTAACTATTGTCGCTAGGCGGGAAGTGGTAACCTATATCGCCCAAGGCTGCTGCTCCTAGGAGAGCATCGCAGAGGGCATGAAGAGCCACATCCCCATCGGAATGCGCTTCCAATCCCATCTCGTAGGGGATTTCTACTCCGCAGATACGTAGGGGGTATCCTACTGCCAATCTATGTACATCGAAGCCCGTGCCAACGGAGAAAGGACAACTCATATCGCAATTGTATTTAGGTTTGTTGGAGAGGTCTTTTAGCGAAGGAGGTTGCGAATCCCATCCATATCAAAGGAGAGCGAGAAGCGCAACGTTTGATCCAGAGGGTTACTGGGGACTGCTGATATTAGGTAAGAGGCGTCGAGACTGAAGACACTCATCTTGAATCCGGCACCTGCTGTAAAGTACTGTAGATTCCCTTTATTGGGGTGTTGGTACTGATAACCGGCACGAAGGAAGAAGCGATTGTTATAGCTATACTCGGCTCCGATGCCTAGGTTTATCTCTTGGAGTTCTTCCTTAAATCCCCCAGGAGCATCGCCAAACGACTTGAAGATACCGGCAATAGAGGAGGTTTTTTGGTATTCTTCTATCTTACGTGCATATTCATCCGGCTTGGTGGGGTCTTTGATAGGAGGCGTGGGAACCAATAGTTTGTTGGCCTCGATATTGAGAGAGAGGGCGTTGTAATCGTCGAAGGGGTAGAGAATACCTGTACCTACACGCAGGTTGGTAGGAATAAACATAGACTGATTGCCTCCGTAAGATATCTTGGTACCGATATTGCTAATGTTGAATCCGAAAGTCCAGAGAGGCTCGGAGTCACCGGCCACGAAGTACTTAGTCAGATAGCCGGCAATGTCGGCAGCGAAGGCGTTGCCCGCACGATTTTCTCCCGTACTGCTTGCTGTGTTTTGATCGCTACGAATGTAACGGAGTACAACTCCCATAGAGTAATCGGAGGTTATCTGCAACGAGTAACCAAAGTCTAGGGCAAACTCGTTAGGGTGAGCCTCCCCTAGAGAACGTGCAAGGTCGTCGAAAGTACGAATGGTACCAAGCGAGAAGAAACGTAGAGAAGCACTCAGAGCTTGGTTGTTTTCGCTACCAATCTTGTAGTACCCGGTGAGTTCCATTAGTTTGATATCGTTTACCAACTTGGCAAGCCATGGGGTATAAGTGAAACTGACTCCGGCCTTGCTTGATAGCAATGCGTACTTAGAGGGGTTGTAATACTGCGAATTAACATCGGGAGTAGAGCTTACCCCAACATCGCCCATACCTGCAGCACGAGCTCCCGGGGATATGTGAAGCGAAGGCACCGAGGTGGTGACTGCGTTGAAGCGTTGCTCTTGTACATCATTTTGTGCCACGAGGGCGAGCGTAGAAATAATAACGGAGACTCCTATAACTAGGAGACGCTTTAGGATTGTACGATTCATCTTAATTCTATACGTGTCAAGTTGTGTAACTTAGTTGGTGTACTCTTTTGTTCACAACTCTATTGTGCCGCAAAAGTACAATATTCTATTCATTTGGTTGCCCCGGAGGAGCTCTCTTCTAGGAGTAATTTCCCCATCGTTGTAGCACTTTTTCCATTGCTACCGGATAGGGTACACCTATATATGTATAGCCCTCTTATGGGCGAGGTTTGATAGGAGGTAGTGGGGGTCCAAGGGATACGAATGCTCCCTTGTGAGGGAGATACAAGGCTAAATGATGGGCTCTTGGCCACGCATCGCCCTGTGAAGTCGAAGAGCTCGATGGTAAGAGACATCTCCTCCCCGGGAGTATTTGTAAATATCTCAAAGGTGATAGGAGAACCAAGTAGGGCCGGATTGGGGAAGGCCTGAGAGGCAGCAACTTGGGGAGCCAAATCTTTGTTTACACGGAACGAAATGCTCTTCTCTGCTGCATTATTAAACACGTCCCATACACGGAGGGTGGCGGTGTGATCTCCCTCGGGTAGCGTGGGAAGTAGGTACACAACGGAGCCCTTGCCGGCCTCTAGTTGGTTGGCTCTATAGTAATCGTTGAGAGTAAAGGTGTAGGTAGGATTGTTGTCTATGGATAACGTAATACCATGCCCTAGGCCTCCTGCCGATAAATTGATACCGCTCATATCAAAAAGATCTGCCACGAATAGCGGAGTAGTGCCCACCACAATGGGAGCTCTGAGGGTGGAGTCATTGAGATAAATCCTCTGTATCTCAGGAGGGGTTTTGTCCTCTTCGGATCCACTCCCCCCCATCTCTAGCTTGAGAGATTTATCCACACCCATGGCTTCTCGCTTAAGAGAAGATGAGTAGGCATAGAAGTTGATTTTCCCTTTTTTATCGGAGTAGGAGATATCTTTGGGTACCACAAAAGAGGCGGTGAACTGCCCATTTACAACCTCGGCATTACCGGCATAGATAATCCCGGGGTACTCTGAGAATTTGTATACACTCTCTTGATACTCCGGTATGTTTTCTTTTAGTGTAGAGGAGATCTGCTCAGCATCGAATACCGTAATGGCAATCGTACCATTAAAGTTTCCATCGATAGTTCCGCTCAAGTCGTGTATGGCTCCTTCGAGCGAAACACGCTCAAGGGCATGTAGAGAAATACCTTTTTGAGGATCGGGTTGCTTCCCATTTATCTTGAGTAGGGCTGCTTGATGCGTAGGCATCTTAAGGCGCAGGGCAGGGTCTCCTATCAATGAGAAGTTGAGTTTGTTAATCGTATCTGAGGTGTAGGCACTGTTCTTGGCATTGCGCAGCACGTCTCCCAATTGATGTAACCGCCCTCCCTTGTCTTGCGTGAAGAGTGTGCGCAAAAAGTGTCTGTTTAGCTCTTGGTTGGGGACATCGAATACCACACGAGTGGTGGTAAAGAGGGCAGAGGCTCCTCCTCTATCGTTGAGGAATGCCACTTCTCCGGCAGAGGTCGTACTATTGTCGTAGGGGCAGAAATCACAAGTGGCCGTTATCCAGAGAGGGAGGCGTTTGTTGCTTAGCCGCTGTACGTCAGGGAGGGTCATTATCTGCTCGTCCGTCCAAGCCGTAGGGCTACCATGCCCTGTATAATTGACAAGAAGGAGCCCTTGGTCTATAGCATCTAGGAGTTTCCGTTTGGCTGTGGGTACTGTTGTAAGCCCATTAACGGTGCTCTTGGGAAAGGCATCAAGGTACACTTTGTTTACGATGAGCTCGGGTTGTATCTCCTCTAGTATCTCAGTAAGCTCATTGGCTTGCCTGGCATGCGAATAGCCATCTTGGTTGTCTGCAAGAAAGAGGGTACGCGTCTTCCATACCCCGGGATCTCCGTTTTCGGCGTAGCGAATGGTCTTGTCTACGGCAGCTTTAGCTTCGCCAAGAGTACGAATGGGGAACCTCCCAATCCCAATAGATAGCTGTTTGCGGCCATTGGTCAGATGGTCTTCTCCATCGCGGAGGTAGCCAAAGTAGTCGTCCGTAGTATAGCTATAGATGTTGAGAGAATTGGAGCTTTGGTAGGTGAGTAGGAAGGGAGTGTTTTGTAGACCAATACTCTCCCAATGCACGCTTACCTTGCGGTTGTCTGCTGCGCCATCACCAAAGAGAAGGAGCTGTTGTGCCGATTGCTTCTCTCCGGGGTGGGCTGCCATCCAACGGTCGTAAAAGTATTTTGCCATTAGGCGATAGGCTGTGGCGTCGGGAGTCCCTGCATTGAATTCGTTAAATAGAGCCGTCTCTCCCACTACGAGTACTTGCATTCCGTCTACCGATCGATGGAACTCGGCAAGTCGCTCCGCTTCGGAGAGAAATGCCTCCGGAGAGAGTATGATAAGATCGGGTATAGGGGCGGAGTGTATATTTTGGTTAGCAACCTCCCCTACGACATTTGGGGTATAGGCATCTTGCCAAGAGCATGCCAAAAAGTTATAGGGTTGGCCCTCTCGGTCGAGTGCTTGTGTGGTAAAAGAGTGTGTACCTCCACTCTGTGTGGTCTGTACACGATAGGGGAGGGAGCTTTCGGGAGAAGTTGCAAGTATGATGCCATTTTGGGGCAACCCCGAGACCTGATATAGGAGCGCATCGCTCCCCTCTTGTATTCTGCGAAAATCTGTTTGCTGCCCCGTAGTGTAGTGCAATCTTTGTTCAATAATAAACTCAAGAAAGTCTACATAGGCATTGTCTCCGGCAGGGCGATAGGATGCGTCAAGTGCGAGATTTCTAGAACTGCTCGTTACCGTTACATTGGGTCTGAAGTGATAAATACCGGCAAGGAAGTCACGAGTTGTATGATCTTCGCTCAAAGAAATAGGGTCTTTTGCCAATTCTCTACCATCAAGAGAGAGTGTAAAGAAGCCTTGGGTGCTGGGGCGAGCCATGTAGGCATAGTTTATTTTGATGGCGTTGCCGGCTTGTTCGCCATGCCCTAGATTTACGATGATTCGTTTGGGTTGTCCGCCCAAGAGAGGCTCTCCAAAGAGCATTCGTCCCGATTGTTTGGGGGAGAATATGTCTCGCTCGTGCAGTACAAGGGCATCGTAGGTAGAGGTAAGAGCCGGAGCCGCTTGGGAGGCTGTTGGTTTGCGTTCCTCCATGAGTAGGGGGCCGGGCGTTGCTGCATCGCTAAGGAGGTAGTACCCAAGGCGTGTGTAGTGGTTGGTCACATGCCTATAGCACTTTTGAGCGGTATCGTAGTACCAGTGAGTCGTGCCCTCTCCATAGAAATAGATTGCATTGTTGTGCCGAAGAAGGGGCACTTGGGGGAGCCCTGCCACCGAAGAGGCTTTCTGCAAATCTTCGCTAAGTAACCTCCCTCCACGCCCATAGACGCCTACTGCTTCGGGATTACTAAAGCCCATCTGACGTAATTTGTCGTAGGAGAGTGTGTATAGCCCCGATTTGTCTACACTTATCTTGACCCATCGACCTGTGGCAAGGGGGGAGCTTTCGTCTACCTTGTTTTGAGCAAAAACGTACTCTCCCATCCCTAAGAAGAGGAGGAAAAAACTCCCGATAATAAGAGCAAATCGGATCAGTTTATGGTGATAGTCTGTAGGGAACGGTACTACAGAGAGGAGACTATTGCGCTTCTTCATGCTTATACAACGGATAAGTAGGGCTCTCTAGTGTATGGGGAGAGGGAAGATTGTTGCAGGAGGATTTCTCTCTCTTACTAAAGAAAAAGACCTTGCCTCCTAGTGTACTGACTTCGGAGCAACTAGGGGGCAAGGGATAGGAGCGTTAGGGAGATGTCTTACAAATAGTTCTTACAAACTTGGTTGCAAGCGGAGGCCTAGGCTACGGGGCTACTCTCTATAGTCTCTTTGATAATCTCCCCAACTGTTGGGTGGGGGAATACTACAGAGGCCAACTCGTGTGCTTTGATACCTCTTTCGATGGCAACGGCTATCACAACGATAAGTTCGCTGGCAGGATTGCCCAGCATGTGTGCCCCGAGTAGGGTATCGTCCTCACCGATAAGGATTTTACACACCCCATTTGCCATCTCGTTCTCAGCAACGAATCGTCCGGCAAAAGCCATGGGCAACTGGTGCTTACGATAGTTGATGCCCTCTTTTTTGAGTTGGTCTTCGGTCATACCTACGCCTGCAACTTCGGGCTGTGTGTAGATAATGCCGGGGATGGCTCGGTAGCTCATTTGGGCATTTTTGCCAAGCATATTATCAACGGCCACCTCTGCTTCGCGCACAGCTGTATGGGCAAGGAGTGAGTAGCCCGTTACATCCCCTGCGGCATAAACGCCGGGGAGCGAAGTGCGCATCGTTGCATCTACTTTTACTCCTCGTCCCTCCATCTCAAGACCGAGGGGAGAGAGCTTTTCAGTCACAGGGCGGCGACCCACGCTTAGTAGGATGCGTTCTGTTGGGATTACAAAACTATTGTCTTCAAACTCTACCGTTACGCCATCCGGAGCTACGGAGGTGACTTTGTGCTGGAGGTAGAATTTTACGCCTAGCTTGGTGTATTCGGCACGTAGCAAGGCGCCCATTTCGCTATCCATACCGCCTAAGATCTCGGGGAGCATCTCGATAACATGTACCTCCACGCCCACACGATTGTAGAAAGCGGCAAACTCCATCCCGATAACGCCTCCGCCGATAATGGCAATGCTTTTGGGGAGTTCTTTACTCTCTAGTGCTTCGCGGCTAGTCCAGTAGTCCACAGTATCTAGGCCGGGGATAGGGGGGACGAACGTCTCGCTACCCGAGGCGAGGAGGAGACGAGGAGCCGTATAGGTTTCTTCTCCTACCTTCACACTATACTCTTGGGGAGTGGTGGGGGCTAGGATTTCCCCTTCACCCGTGACTACGGTTACTCCGGCATTAGTCATCTTACCTTTGATACCGGCAACGAGCTTGCGTACGACTTTGTTTTTGCGAGCATTTACTTTGTCCATCAAAAACTGGTCGGCCGAAGCCTCGATGCCGTACTTCTTGGCATCCTCAGTGAGGTGCCAAATCTTGGCGGAGTAGAGCAGCGTCTTGGTGGGTATGCACCCCTCGTTCAGACAAACGCCTCCAAGGGCACGTTTTTCTATCAAGAGCGTGTTAAGTCCTCCACGGGCAGCACGCTCTGCAGCTGTGTATCCGGCAGGGCCTCCCCCTAGGATGATTAAGTCGTGTGTAAGCATAGTCTTATTTCTTCTTCCCTTGGTTAGCAACGGCCTCTTGTAGAGCGCGGATTTCGTCGGGATCTCCCAAGAAACGATCGCTTACGAGGTTCATATTGTCGTCAAACTCAAAGAGGTAGGGTACGGCTGTGGGGAGATTGAGGGCAGGAATATCCTCATCGGATATTTTCTTTAGCACCTTGATAATCCCTCGGAGGCTATTACCATGAGCTGCAATGATAATCTCATTGTTCTTGGCAAGGTCGGGCAGGATTACATTTTCCCAAAACGGAGTGATGCGCTCTACGGTGTCTTTGAGGGACTCGGTAAGGGGCAACAGTTTGGGATCTACTGCGGCATAGCGAGGGTCGGCAAGAGGAGCGCGCTTGTCGTCTCGGTCTAGAGCCAAAGGGGGGACGTCGTAGCTTCTGCGCCAGATATGTACTTGCTCATCGCCATACTTTTCTGCCATTTCGGCTTTGTTCAGTCCCTGCAAGGCACCATAGTGCTTTTCGTTGAGGATCCAAGTCTTCTCTACGGGGATCCAATCCAAATCCATTTCGTCTAGGACCACATTTAGCGTTTTGATGGCACGTTTGAGGTATGAGGTATAGGCTTTGGCAAAGCGGAACCCTTCGGTACGTAGCAGTTGTCCGGCTTTATGAGCTTCCTCTACTCCCTTTTCGGAGAGGTCTACATTGGTCCATCCTGTAAAGCGATTTTCTTTGTTCCAAACACTCTCGCCGTGGCGGAGCATAACTAGTCTTTTCATATCAAGTCTTGTTATAGACGTTATTACAATTCCCTACAAAGATAGGCTAAGTTGGTCAAAGATAGCCGTTTTTATGCCCTTATTGTCGCTGT
>NZ_ACNN01000026.1 GCF_000174815.1 Porphyromonas endodontalis ATCC 35406 | reverse complement strand
TAACTAAGACATCGATGACAAGCAAATACGGAATATCAGGATGCTGCTAAACAATAGACCCAGGAAAAGTTTGGACTTTAAATCTCCGAATGAAGTACTAGCATTACTTTTGTCACACCGTTGCACTTGACACTGGAATCTGCAGAGTAGGCGAGTATAAATACTGCACACCATATTCCCTGAGAAATGGTTACTTTTGTGCTTGTAAGTGGTTACACAAGGTGTAGAAACAACAAAATGCTACACATAAAGAACTGCTACATCAGTTTAGACCAAAGAAAGTAATAGATATACTATGCTTAGAGAAATTCTGTCTGTCTCGGGTCGTCCGGGGCTTTTCAAACTCCTCTCTCAGGGGAAAAACTCCCTCATCGTGGAGTCTCTTACAGATAAGCGTCGCACACCTGTCCATGCTACAGATCGAGTGGTATCGCTTGCAGAGATTGCCATATATACGACTGAGGGAGAGAAACCTCTCGGTGAGGTGCTAGATCTTGTGTATACGGCTGCCGAAGGCAAGGAGGTAGACCTCAAAACCATTGGGGCAACCAAAGAGTCTACATTTGCCTATATGGAGTCTGTACTCCCCACGTACGATAAAGACCGCGTTTACCCTACCGATGTAAAGAAGATGCTCTCGTGGTATAACATATTGGTGCGAGGCGGTTTTACCCGATTTACCGAAGAGGAGACCCCCGCAGAGGGGAGGGAAGAAGAGGTTAAATAACTTCTTACATTCGATTTCGCTCACTAATTAAAATCCATTAATAGTACAAACATTGCTATGTTCAAGGGAATGAAAGATTTCTTGGGCGCTGAACTCAAGAAGATCAAAGAGGATGGGCTCTACAAAGAGGAGCGCATCATTACGACACCCCAACGTGCCGACATCAAGGTTAATGAAGGTCAAGAAGTACTTAACTTTTGTGCTAACAACTATCTAGGCCTCAGTGATCATCCTCGCCTTATCAAGGCTGCAAAGGAGGCTATGGATAGCCATGGTTATGGTATGAGTAGTGTGCGTTTCATTTGTGGTACGCAGGACATGCACAAGCAACTCGAGCGCGCTATTGCTGAGTACTTCCATACTGAGGATGCTATTCTTTATGCTGCTTGCTTCGATGCCAACGGAGGTGTGTTTGAGCCTCTCTTTGGTGCAGAAGATGCAATTATTAGCGATGCCCTCAATCACGCTTCTATTATTGACGGGGTACGTCTTTGCAAGGCAAAGCGTTATCGTTATGCCAATGGTAACATGGCAGAACTCGAAGAGTGCCTCAAAGAAGCGCAAGCACAACGTCATCGTATTATTGTAACGGACGGCGTTTTCTCTATGGATGGCAATGTTGCCCCCATGGATCAGATCTGTGCTCTTGCTGAGAAGTACGATGCTCTTGTAATGGTAGACGAATGCCACTCAGCAGGCGTTGTGGGAGCAACCGGTCGTGGTGTTGCCGAAAAGTACAACTGTTGGGATCGTATTGATATACACACCGGTACACTCGGTAAGGCCTTTGGTGGAGCTGTTGGTGGCTTTACGGCAGGTCCTCAAGAAGTTATCGATATGCTTCGTCAGCGCTCTCGTCCCTACCTCTTTAGTAACTCAATTCCCCCCGCAGTAGTAGGTGCCGGTCTTGAGGTTTTCAAGATGCTCAAAGAGGACGATTCGCTCCATACCAAACTTATGGAGAATGTAAACTACTTCCGCGACAAGATGATTGCTGCCGGTTTTGACATCAAACCAACTCAGAGTGCCATCTGTGCTGTTATGCTTTATGACGCACCTTTGTCTCAGAAGTATGCTAAGCGTATGCTCGAAGAGGGTATCTATGTAACGGGATTTTACTATCCTGTTGTACCCAAGGGTGAAGCTCGTATCCGCGTACAGCTCTCTGCCGGTCATGAGCGTGAGCACCTCGATCGTTGTATCAACGCCTTTATCAAGGTGGGTAAAGAGCTTGGTGTAATTAAATAATTACCTATACATGGAGAGAGGGGCTTCTCCCCTTTCTTCTATTTCTTACAACCTCCGGTTGAGCATTTATAGGTGCTCGCCGGAGGTTTTTTCTTGGGATGGGAGTAGCCCCTTTATAGGAATGCCGGAATAAAGAGGGCTTGGGGCAAAAGGTTCTTAGCCGGAATGTGAGGGGAGAATTGGGTGGTTTTTCGTTCGTTTTCACCCGAAATTGGTGAAGGCTTTAGGCTGATTCCTGGGCAGATTTCACCCTGCAAGGATTCATGAGGAGGCTGAGTTTTTTTCTTCGACAACCTATCGGTATTATTTTTTCTCTGGGGGAGGGGCTATTTAACGCCTTTTGGAGAAATTTGTTTTCGAGGACTTGTTTTTGGACGAGCGCGCATGAGAGCTGTGCTGTTCCGAGCTTTGTCGCGGATTCTTCTTTTTAGAAGATTCGGGTTGACGAGCAACATACTGACCAAAGAGTGCTTCTATAAGGTCGGGTCTATGCAGGGATTGCAATGCTTGTATAAGTTCTCGTCGCTCTTCGGGTTTATACCAAAAGAAGTACCGTCTTTGCTTCCTTTTCTCCTCGGGAGAGATGGCGCAGTAGAGTTTTTCTAGTGTATAAGGATGGTACCCCGTGTAATAGATCTCAGTGGCAAGGGTCATAGGAGTGGGAGTGAAGTCCTGTACTTGCTCAAGATGGAAGTTAAGCCGCTTGGTTAGCACGGCTAATTCTGCCATATCCACTTCGTGAGAATTGGGGTGTGAGGATATGAAGTAGGGAATCAGTTGCTGCTTGAGCCCGTACTTTTTGTTTACCTCATCAAAAATGCGAGTAAAGCGCTCAAATAGAGAAAATGGGGGCTTTCGCATGATTTTCAGCACGTTGGGAGAGGTGTGTTCCGGAGCTACTTTTAGTCGTCCCGAGGTATGGTGGGCTATAAGCGACTCGGTGTATCGCTTGGCTTCGCGTTGGTATTCGGGATTTTTGTACTCTTCGAGTAATAGGTCGTAACGCACCCCACTACCAATAAAACTCTTCTTGATCTCGGGGATTTTGTCCACCTTGTCTAATAGATCATTTAAGGGCTTGTGATTGGCGTTGAGATTGGGGCATATGGCAGGGAAGATACAGGACGGGCGTACACAACGTGCGCACAACTCCCGATTGACCCCCTCCATTCTATACATGTTGGCAGAGGGACCTCCCACGTCACTTAGATAGCCTTTGAAGTCGTCCATCTCCGTAATCGCTCCTACTTCTTTGAGTACGGAGGCCTCGCTTCTGGAGGCTACGAATTTGCCTTGATGGGCTGAGATGGTACAGAAGGCACACCCCCCGAAGCAACCCCTATGCAGATTCACCGAGTGCTTGATCATCTCGTAGGCCGTGATGGTCTTGCCCTTGTAGCGAGGGTGGGGGAGGCGAGTATAGGGTAGATCGAAGGAGGCATCGATTTGTCCGGTAGTCATAGGAGGAAAGGGCGGATTCACAATAATAACACGATCACCGCAGGGTTGAATGATGCGACTTGCATGGAATTTATTGCTCTCTTCCTCTATGTGCTTGAAGTTCATTGCCTGTTTCTTCTTGTCCTTTAGGCACTCCTCGTAACTAAAAAGACGGAGGTCGCCCTCTTGGGGCTGGAAGTCTTGAGCGTCTACAGCGTAGGTGGTTTGGAGTATTTTGCGCAGTTCGGCAATATCGGCTCCGGCTTTGAGTCTTTCCACCACCTCTGCCAGTGGTAGTTCTCCCATCCCGTAGATGATCAGGTCTGCGGGGCTTAGGATAGACATCCCAGGTAAGAGTTTATTTTGCCAATAGTCGTAGTGAACCAATCGCCTGAGGGAGGCTTCGATCCCTCCTAGGATAATGGGGACGTCGGGGTATATACTTTTGAGGATGCGACTATATACGATGGAGGGATACTCCGGGCGCATGTCAATGCGCTTATCAGGAGTATAGGCATCTTCACTCCTCAGTCTTCGGGCAGCGGTGTACTTGTTTACCATGGAGTCCATAGCCCCCGGGGAAACTCCAAAGAAGAGTCGAGGTTTACCCAATTTGCGGAAGTCCCTCAGATCGTCTCGCCAATTGGGTTGGGGTACAATGGCAACACGCAGACCATGGCTCTCTAGGAAGCGTCCTACCACGGCCGCCCCAAAGGAGGGATGATCCACATAGGCATCGCCACTAAATAAGATAACGTCCGCCTCATCCCAGCCACGGGCGTCCATTTCTTTCTTAGAGGTGGGGAGGAAGTCCGTTAGGCTATATTGCCTTGCCATACGAAGCTATCGGGGTAGATTGATTGCAGTGGATCTATGGCAATGGGGGTATGGAAGAAGCCATAAATAGCAGATCCGGAGCCGGTCATAGCCGTGTAGAATGCTCCGGCTTTACATAAGGATTCTTTGATTTTGGGGAGAATGGGATGGCGACCGAAGAGTGATGCCTCAAAATCGTTGATGAAGAGATCTTGCCACTGATCAAGGGACTTTTGAAGTAAGGATGGGAGAGAGCCCTTCGCCTCAGGGTGGCAGGTAATCTGAGCATACGCCTCTTTGGTTGAGATCGAAAGGCTAGGCTTGATGAGCACCACACTCGCTTGTTGTAGTTCGTGGGGTATCTCAATGGGGGTTAGTACCTCACCTATCCCTGTAGCTAGCATGGGTTTATTATAGATGAAGAAGGGGCAGTCGGCTCCTATTCGCGCCATTTTTCGTGCCATTTCTTCTTCCGATAAATTTAGAGAAAACCGCTGATTGAGCATTTTCAGAGCAAAAGCAGCATCTGCAGAGCCCCCGCCAAGCCCGGCTCCAAAGGGGATTTTTTTGAGAAGTTCGACCTCCAGAGGGGGGATAGCGACTTCCTCTCGTATCATTTGTATTGTACGAATTACCGTATTACTCTCTACGGCGCCGTCGATGGTGATGCCACTTTGCCGCCAAGTATCCTCCAACGCTCCTTTTTGAGGCACTATCTCTAGGGCATCGGTTAGGGTGATAGGTAAAAATATCGTCTCTAGTAAATGGTAGCCGTCGGCACGTTTTCTTAGAATACGAAGACCTAGATTGAGTTTGGCATTGGGGAAAGTGATCATCTCGGATAGGTACAAAAGGGAGTATCGCAGGGGAGTGTGAGGATTGCCCAACTCCCCTGCGATACTCCTTATAGATGGTTTAGTATATCGCTTACAAGCACCCTAGAAGCAGACTTTACCACACTTATTGCAGTGGCGTATCTCCTGGTTATTAAAGCGAGAGGATATAACGTCTACGATAGAGGCACGAAGGGGCTCAAGCTCAATGAGTCTGACTACATCGTCGGTAAACGCAATGCTGAGAAGGGTACGAGCTTCGTCTTTGGAGACACCGCGTTGTTGCATGTAGAAGAGAGCTTCCTCGTCGAGTTGCCCTGTAGTCATACCATGGCTACACTTTACATCATCCGCATAAATCTCAAGTTGAGGCTTGGAGTAGACGCGAGCATTGGGCGAGAGTAACAAATTGCGATTGCTCTGCTGAGCATCGGTCTTTTGAGCTTGGGCTGACACAAAGATACGTCCGGCGAAAGCACCAACCGCTTCGTCATCCATTATGTACTTGAATAATTCGTGGGTCTTGCATTCGGGGAATATATGGCTTATATAGGTGAAGTTGTCTACGTGCTGTGCTTGAGTGCCAATGGCTAGCCCTGCGAGAGTAAGCTCGGCATGAGGCCCCATAAAGCGCGTCCAGTATGAGTTCCTTGTAATGCCATTGTTGAGCGTTAGTCCGTTGATCAGTACTTTGCTTGATTCGTATTGGCGCAAACAAAGAGTGGAGAGGTGTCGCATCCGGCTGCTAGACTCCTCTACGTCGTAGAGTTTGAGCTGAGCGTTCTCTGCAACATGCACCTCTATCACTTGATCTACTAGGAAATCATGTTTGTCTAATGTGTGGTTGCAGACCAGCACTTCAATTGCCGATTCTTCCTCAAGTACGATAAGAACTCTACGGAAGAGGAGCATGGGTACATCCGCACGCACCAATTGGATAAGTCGTAGCGGTTCGGTTACCTTCACCCCCTTGGGCACAAAGAGCAGAACGGCGTCTTGAGCAAACATGGTATTGAGAGCAACAATGCCGTCAATATCCGTCTCTGCGTATCTGCCATATATCTTAGCGAACTGGGGCTCTCGCTCCGGATGCTCCGTGAGGAAGGCTCTAAGGCTTCCGATATATACCCCGGTAGGGAGTTGCTCCAAGCCTTGCGAAAGATTCCTATCAAAGCGTTCGTTGAGGATTATCCCCTGCATATAGGGCATATCCTCTACATCGCAAGAGAATCCCTTGGTATCGTGGAGAGGGAATTGTACTCCGTTGATATTTACACCGTAATCGAGGCTGAATAGGTCGTGAATATCCGTACGATTGTAGTTTTCGCTGCGCAGAGAGGGAAGTCCGTGTGCGCTGTAATCCTCTCTAGCCCCCTCTCGGGCATTATTCATCAGCGGAAAAGATCCCTTTTCTATGGCTTTCCTATTCTCATCGAAGAGGTCGAGATAGGTTTTTGCAATACTTTCCATATTGAGGGTAATCAGAGAGTATGTTGTTCCTTAATCCAGTCGTAGCCACGTTTTTCTAGCTCTAGAGCAAGTTCAGAACCTCCGTCTTTTACGATGCGTCCGTTGTAGAGTACGTGTACAAATTGAGGCTTAATATAGTCGAGCAAACGTTGATAGTGGGTGATTACAATAGAGCTTGTTTCCGGAGTATGCAGCTTGTTTACCCCCTCTGCAACAATGCGCAGAGCATCTATATCAAGACCACTATCCGTCTCGTCTAGGATGGAGAGACGAGGCTCTAGCATGGCCATTTGGAATATTTCATTCCGCTTTTTTTCTCCTCCCGAAAACCCTTCGTTTACCGAACGATTAGAAAGTTTGCTCTCCAATTGTACGAATTCTCGTTTCTCTTTCATCAGTTTGAGGAATTCCGCAGCAGGCATAGGAGGAAGCCCCTGCGACTTGCGTTTCTCGTTAATGGCCGCTTTCATAAAGTTGGCCATACTCACGCCCGGGATCTCCACAGGGTATTGGAAACTTAGGAACAGCCCTCGGTGAGAACGCTCTTCCGGGCTCAAAGGCAGAATGTTTTCACCTCGGAATGTAACCTCTCCTTCGGTGACCTCAAAAGCAGGATTCCCTACAAGTACGGAAGAGAGGGTACTCTTTCCGCTCCCATTGGGTCCCATGATAGCATGGATTTCGCCTTCGTTAATCGATAGGTTAATGCCCTTTAGTATCTCCTTTCCATTGATAGAGGCGTGGAGGTTTTTTATCTCTAATAGCTTCTTGCTCATCTTCTAAAAGTCTTAGTTATTGCTAGATCTTACTTCTTCTGCACTTAACCTACCGATCCCTCTAGGGTTACACTCAGTAGTTTTTGTGCCTCTACGGCAAACTCCATGGGGAGCTTATTCATTACCTCCCGGGCATAGCCGTTTACAATTAAGCCTACTGCTTCTTCGGTGGTAATACCTCGCTGCTGGCAGTAGAAAAGCTGATCTTCGTTTATTTTGGAGGTCGTAGCCTCGTGTTCTATGATTGCCGTATCGTTGAGTACCTCGGCATAGGGGAATGTGTGTGCGCCACAATGGTCGCTTAATAAAAGGCTATCGCATTGCGAGTGGTTGCGACTACCCTCTGCGCTCGCAGATATCTTTACCAGCCCTCTGTAGCTGTTGTGGCTGGAGCCTGCCGAGATTCCTTTAGAAACAATGGTGCTGCGCGTATTTTTCCCTATGTGGATCATCTTTGTTCCCGTATCGGCTTGTTGGTAGTTGTTGGTTACTGCTACCGAATAAAACTCGCCTACAGAGTTATCCCCCACAAGGAGACAACTCGGATATTTCCAGGTAATGGCAGAGCCTGTCTCTACTTGGGTCCAAGAGATTTTTGAGTTATTACCACGGCAAAGTCCTCGCTTGGTTACGAAGTTGTATATCCCGCCTTTGCCATTTTTGTCGCCCGGATACCAATTTTGCACGGTGGAGTACTTGACCTCCGCATTCTCCTCTGCAATAATCTCTACGATGGCAGCGTGTAATTGATTCTCATCACGCATGGGAGCTGTACACCCCTCGAGGTAACTAACATAGGCATCATCGTCTGCGACAATGAGAGTTCTCTCGAATTGCCCCGTGTTACGAGCGTTTATGCGGAAGTAGGTGGATAACTCCATCGGGCATCGCACACCCTTGGGGATATAAGCAAACGAACCATCACTAAAGACGGCGGAGTTGAGCGCTGCAAAGTAGTTATCTCTATAATTCACTACCTTGCCAAGATATTTCTTTACTAGCTCGGGATGCTCTTTTACTGCTTCGCTGAAAGAGCAAAATACGATCCCTAGAGCAGAAAGCTTGTCCCTGAATGTGGTCTTTACAGAGACACTATCCATTACAGCATCTACAGCCGTATTCCCTGCTAATATCTGTCGCTCGTGTAGGGGAATCCCCAGCTTGTCGAACGTCTCCATCAGCTCCGGATCAATCTCTCCGGGCGTACCATTAGAGACTTTTTGCTTGGGAGCTGCGTAGTAGATTATGTCTTGATAGTCAATGGGAGGGATGTGGAGATGTGCCCACTTGGGTTGCTTTAGTGTGAGCCAATGCTGGTAAGCTTTGAGACGGAAGTCGAGAAGCCACTCGGGCTCTTCCTTTTTCTTCGAAATCAAACGTACTACCTCTTCGCTGAGCCCACGTTCTATGGTCTCAGTGGAGATCTTCGTTTCGAATCCATATTTATAGTCTCCCTGCGTTACCTCTTGTAGTATGTCTTCTTTGGGTTCTCCTTGAGAAGAGGGTTGAGGGTGAGTGCTATCTTTCATTTATTTTTCTTCTTTCTCTTTAGAAGTCTGTTCTATCAAATCATTCTCTTTATCCAACAGGCGAGGAGCTAAAATAGTTGGCACAAAGTTCTTTACGGGGTAGTATAGTGCAGACTCTTTACGAATATCTTTTTCCTCCTTAGGGGCTTTTCTTTCTTCTTTGGGTCGGGTGGTAGACTCAAGGGTACTGCTGAGCTTTTTTGTAAGGGTGGCAGCCGGAATAAATATAGAGTCCACAAAAACAAAAATATAGCCAAGTATGGCGAGAGATATAAGCCCACCTACTAAGCCTCCCAGCAACTTGTTGAATATCCCTAGGGGGGTAGCATTGAGGATTTTTGTTATAATCTTACTCGCTAGATATACAGCTCCCAAGATAAGCAGGAAGGATAGGGCAATAGCTACTGAGTTCGCTATCTTATCACTTAGCTTGAGCAAAAAAGAGAGTGCGCCGCCTAGCCAATCCGCTACCACTCCAGAAACTGCAATCCCAACCACAATAGCCACGAAAAAAGCAGCCTGATGTATGAGCCCTTTGGAGAATCCCTTGAAGAGAGATAGCCCAACGATAACGATAATAGCAATATCTAACCAGTTCATTTTTTCCTATCTATCGGCTAATTCTCAAGCTCCAACAAACAATAAAAGAGTTGCCAAGGATACCTATTTCTGCACGTGTGCGAATAAGTACCTCAGTAACTCCTTTTATTATTCATATATGTGGAGAATACTTTTGTCAATTCCCCTCGTGGTAGACATGAGGGGAATTTTGCGATCCATCTTAGAGTGTTTTCTTTACTTCTATCTCTTCGTACGATTCGATAACATCTCCCTCGTGAAGGTCGTTGAAGCCCTTGATATTGAGTCCACAATCGAGCCCAAGAGCCACTTCCTTTACATCGTCTTTGAAACGCTTGAGGGACTCAAGTTCTCCGGAATGTATCACAATACCATCGCGGATTACACGAACCTTGTCCGTGCGTTTGATCTTTCCTTCTTTTACAAGACACCCTGCAATCGTACCCACTTTGCCTATCGTAAAGGTTTGCTGTACGTCGAGTGATGCGGTAACCACCTCCTTGATCTCGGGAGATAACATCCCTTCCATCGCACTCTTTACATCTGCAATTGCATCGTAAATAATAGAGTAGGTACGTATCTCTACTCCCTGCTGCTCTGCATTTTTACGAGCTATGGCACTGGGGCGTACTTGGAATCCAATGATAACGGCCTGCGATGCTTCTGCGAGCACAACGTCCGACTCTGAGATTTGTCCTACACCTCTATGGATTACATTAACCCCAATCTCTTCTGTTGATAACTTTTCGATCTCTGCCGATAGAGCTTCCACAGATCCGTCCATATCCCCCTTAATAATAAGGTTGAGCTCTTGGAAGTTGCCGATGGCAATGCGTCGCCCAATTTCGTCCAAAGAGAGCATTTTCTGAGTTCGGAAGCCCTGTTCTCTCTGTAGTTGCGTACGGCGTGTAGCAATGTCGCGAGCCTCTTGTTCACTCTCTAGTACATTGAAGGTATCTCCTGCAGAAGGAGCGCCATTGAACCCAAGGATGGTGGCGGGGACTGATGGCCCGGCTCCGGTTGCTTTGAGGGATTGATTGCGCTCGTTGAACATGGCTTTTACACGACCATAATACTTACCGGCGAGGATGATATCCCCCACATGTAGAGTACCATTGTGTACCAAGATATTGGAAACATAGCCGCGTCCTTTGTCTAGAGAAGACTCAATGATAAGTCCTTGAGCACGGCGGTTCGGATTGGCCTTTAGGTCGAGCATGTCGGCTTCGAGCAGTACTTTTTCTAGCAATTCATTGACGCCGATACCCTTTTTTGCAGAGATTTCTTGGCACTGGTACTTACCTCCCCAATCTTCTACGAGGTAGTTCATGGCAGCAAGTTGCTCACGAATCTTATTAGGATCTGCCCCTTGTACGTCTATCTTATTGAAGGCAAATACCATGGGGACACCTGCTGCCGCTGCGTGGTTGATAGCCTCTTTGGTTTGAGGCATCACCTTGTCGTCTGAGGCAATGATGATGATAGCAATGTCGGTTGCTTGGGCACCACGAGCACGCATGGCCGTAAAGGCTTCGTGCCCCGGTGTATCTAGGAATGTGATACGGCGTCCGGAGGGGAGTTGTACATTGTAGGAACCAATGTGCTGAGTAATACCCCCGGCCTCACCGGCAATTACGTTTGTTTTGCGGATATTGTCGAGGAGAGAGGTTTTACCATGGTCTACGTGTCCCATTACTGTTACGATAGGAGCACGGGGAACGAGGTCTTCTTCCTTATCCTCTTCTTCGTCTGCTTGGATGGCTTCTACCACTTCGGCACTTACAAACTCAGTCTCGAACCCAAATTCTTCTGCCACGAGTTTGATCGTTTCGGCATCAAGGCGCATATTGATAGATACCATCATATCAATACTCATACAAGTGGCGATTACCTCATTTACGGGCACGTCCATCATGTTCGCCAAGTCGCTTACTGTTACAAACTCGGTAAGTTTGAGGATGCGGCTTTCTCTTTCTCCGGCTTCGATAGCCTCTTCGGCAGCTTGACGAGCTGCGTCGCGACGATCTTTGCGGATGCGTGCTTTCTTTTCAAAAGAAGTCTTTTTGCCTTGTAGACGAGCAAGTGTTTCCTTTACCTGCTTCTGTACATCTTCTTCTGTGATTTCTTGCTTGGGAGCTACCGGTTTGTTGTTCTCCTTTTTGTTGCGTCTCCGCTGATTATTTGGGGTAGAACCTTGGGGAGCTCCTCCATTTTTATTGTTACCGGAATTGCGACGGATATTGGGATTTACGGGATCGATGCCCTTGGCTGCTTCACTCTTTACGTCAACAGCTTGTGATCCGATACGCTTTCTCCGTCCTCTATTGCGTTCTCCCTTATCTGTTTTCTTGGGAGGATTGATGGTATTTAGGTCGATTTTCCCGACAACAGTTACACCCAATTCTTTGCGTTCCGAAGGACGATAGATTTCAGAATTGGTGTGGTTTTCTTCTCCTTTAGGGACCGCGGGTGCTACCTCTTGAGCTGGAGCCTCTACCTTGGGTGTGACAGGTTCCTCACTTTTGGGGGCTACCGGAGTCGTTGTTTCTTTCTTTACTTCTTTCTCCTCTTTGTGTTGTTTAGAAGAAGTCTTTTCTTCTTTTGAGGCGGGATCGGGAGTGGAGACTTTTTTCGTTTCTTCTTTGGGAGTAGCCTTAGGAGCAGCATCTTTGGGAGATGCTTTCTCCTTGACTTCTACCTCTTTTCCCTTGCTTGTTTTCGTAGAAGAAGCGGTCGTCTTAGTCTCTTTAGCCTTGACAGGTGCTGTGGGGATATCTGAAGTCTCGGAAGTAGAGGGGGTAGAGGAGTCCACAACAAGCTCTATAGGCTTATCATTCATAACGGCCTTGCCACTTTTGTCGAGGTGACCCAATATTTTGAGTGTGGGTGTTTGCTCCGTCACATTGGAGGGAGAGTAGGGTTCGGAGATCTCTTCTTTTGGAGTCTTTTCTGACTCTTGAGATGGTGCAGCCTTGCTCGGTTTACTCTCCTTCTTTTTCTCTGCAGCAAATAGAGCGAGTAACTTCTCGCCTTCTTCTTTCCCTATCTTGGGACGAAACTCATCAATAATGAGTTGCGCCGTTTTCTTATCAATACGTGTGTTGGGGGTTGCACCCTGTGCAATACCATGCTCCTCAAGAAAAGGTCTGAGAGACCCTAACCCGATATTGAGTTCTTTTTGTACTTCCGAAAGTTTTATCTCCATTCTTATTTCTCCTCTATCCTCTATATATAACCTACTAGTTGATCTCGCTTATTGGTGTTTCCTACCTTTTGTCTCTTACGCCTCAGGGCTTTCTGAGGGGAGGGGTTTGCTGTCTTCTGAATCTGCTCCCCCTTCGATTTCTACTTCTTCGGTAGCTTCGGGGGCTGTAAAGCCGATGCGCTCAAGTTCCTCGGGGTCAAACTCAGAGGATAGAACTTCTAATACATGATCTACGGTGCTCTCTTCGAGGTCTGCCTTTGAGATTAGCTCTGCACGAGGGATGCGTAGTACGCTCAAGGCCGTATTGCACCCGATGTTTTTGAGAACTTCGAGTACCCAATCTTCGATTTCGTCGTTGAACTCGTTGAGGAAAATATCCTCTTCGTCGTTCTCCTCGATGTCTCGGAATACCTCAATTTTGTACCCTGTTAGGGCCGATGCTAACTTAATATTAGAGGCATTCTTACCGATAGCCATGGGGACTTCTTCGGGGCTGAGGTAGACTTCAGCCTTTAGCTCCTCGGGTAAGATCTCAATAGATGACACCTTTGCAGGGCTCAAAGCTCGTTGCACAAAGAGGCTTGAGTTGGTGGTATAAGACATTACGTCAATGTTTTCTCCCTTTAGCTCACGCACGATACCACGGATACGGCTTCCGTTCATACCCACACAAGCACCTACGGGGTCAATACGATCGTCGTAAGACTCTACCGCCATCTTAGCACGCTCACCCGGGATACGAGCTACTCGCTTGATCGTGATAAGCCCATCGCCAATCTCCGGTACATTGAGCTCGAAGAGACGCTTTAGAAACTCTTGGCTGGTGCGTGATACATAGATTTTGATGTTGTTGTTTTCATAATCTACGTGGTCGATTACAGCATGTACGCTCTCTCCTTTTCGGAAGTAGTCCCCAGGGATTTGCTCCGATTTGGGGAGGAGCAATTCATTGCCCTCGTCGTCTACAAGTAGAGCCTCGCGCTTCCATACTTGATAGACCTCAGCAGAGACCATCTGGCCAACTCGCTCTTGGAACTTTTTGTATAGGTTCTCTTTTTGTAGCTCTAGCACCTTGCCTTGTAGGGCTTGGCGGAGGTTGAGGATGGCACGACGACCAAAGGAAGCAAAATTGATGGAGTCTGTAACCTCGCTGCCGATCTCGGCATCAGGGTCCAAGGGTAAAGCATCGCTCAGACTAATCTCCAAATTGGGATTTTGTACGCTCCCATCGGCAACGACCATGCGATTACGCCAGATTTCCAAATCCCCCATCTCAGGACTTACGATAATCGTAAAGTTCTCGTCTGTCCCAAACATCTTAGACAAAACGCTCATAAACGCGCTTTTCAGCACGTTAATAAGGGTTTCTTTGTCGATGTTTTTTAGTTCCTTAAACTCTGCCAGAGTCTCGGTCATGCTCGCATGTGCTTGTTTCTGAGCCATAGGTCTATATCTGTGATAGTTTAGTATCCGTTGTATTATTTCGTTTCTCTTCCGTGGAAGCCGTTTCTTAGTCGAAGTTGTATTTTACACTCTTGGTCTCGGAGTAGAGGATGCGGCACTCTCGCTTTTCATAACGCCTTTTGCTGTGCCTGCCATCAGGAGAAGGTATCATCTCCTCATATTGTAGTACAAAACCTTCTTGATCAGAGCTTAAGAGGATGCCATTTCGCTTCATGCCGTCCGAGAATAGTACTACAATAGGATCTCCTTGATGTTTGGCAAACTGGCGCTCATCGCGGAATGGATCCGAAAGACTTGCCGAGCCTACTTCGATGGAAAAATCCTCCTTGTCGCGGTCAAGAGCTGCCTCTATTCCTTTGCTGATGGCACTACAGCGTTCTATTGTTATACCTGACAAGCTATCAAGCACAACCACAATGTCGTTAGCCGGGCTTATGCTGAGAGATACTACAAACTCTTCAGCTGGGTCCAGCATCTCGTTGAGCTTTTTCTGTACTATTTCTTCTGTTACACTCTTCATCTTTTGAGCCTATTCTTCGCTTGCGTCCTATCTTGATGCCGCATAAACTCTCTGTCTTTAGTCCATTCTTCTAGCGAAGGGTCTAAAGACAAAAAGGAGGGAACCGCTGTTACGCATGGTTTCCTCCACCTACGTACCGGATGTAAAACGGAGCATTACCTCATTCTACCGGTTCCTAGTGCAAAGGTACAATGAAAAATTGGATTGCCCAACTTTCCACGCTATTATTCCTGTTTTGCGGAGTACCTCGGCTGGCAACGATATTTTTTATATCGAAAATATCTTCAGATTTCTAGGGGAAATAGAAAATAAATAGCCCTAGATCTGGGGAAATCTCGGGCTGTTTCGGGTCTGTGATCTGGGTGAGATTTTTTTTGAAATCACCCAGAGGGAGGAGGTGTGGAATGCTCACCCTGGTCTATGACTTATATCTAGAGGAATTATAAATCCTCGTTCTATGTCGTCTTATCACTAGGTCGCTAATAATTATGAACCATACAAAGAGGAGAGGAAACTGTGGGGATTACTCTACGTATAGGAGGAGCCCCTTGAGATATTCTCCCTCGGGATGGTAAATACTTATTGGGTGATCGGAGGCTTGGCGCATCTGTCGTAGAATCCGTACACTGCGCCCGGTCTGTACCGCTGCTGTGAGTACCGTTAGTCGGAATTCTTCGGGAGAAACAGCCTGAGAGCAACTATATGTGAAGAGCAATCCTCCCGGAGCAATTCTCTCTAGAGCAAGAGCATTGAGTTTGCGGTAGCCATTGAGAGCGTTTCTTACAGCAGCGCGTTTCTTGGCAAATGCCGGAGGATCTAGAACAATAAGGTCAAAACTTCCTTTCGCGATACCCTTTAGATATTCGAATGCATCGGCTACAACGCCTTCGTGTCTACCGCCCGCAATGGAGTCGCCCCAGTTGCAAGCAACATTTTCTTCGACCAGAGAAAGGGCGCGGGCTGAGCTATCAACTGAGACAACTTCTTCTGCTTTACCTTGCAAAGCATAGAGACTGAAGCCTCCGGAATAGCAAAACATGTTGAGCACCCTTTTGCCACAAGCCATCTCTCCTACAAGTTGGCGATTTTCTCGTTGGTCGATAAAAAATCCCGTCTTTTGTCCGTGTTCCCAGTCCGGAATGAACTGAATGCCATTCTCTAATACGATTTCAGCTTTATTGTTTCCTACTATAAATCCATCGCCCACGTACTCCTCGTTGTGTGAGGGTAGTGTGCTGGAAGACTTGTCGTAAACAGCTGTTACCTCGGGAGAAAGTAGCTTTATTAGTATATCGGCGATGACTTTTATTTGTCGGTACATACCCAAGCTATGAGCCTGTATTACCGCCGTGGAGCCGTAGATATCAACGATAAGCCCCGGGAGTCCGTCCCCTTCGCCATGAATCAAGCGGTACACCGTATTGGTAGACGAGACCAAGTGTAGCTCTTTGCGTAGCCGGTAAGCTGCCGATATTCTTTCGAAGAAGAAGCGGGAAAGGTCGGTAATGGTCTGATGCCCATAGGTGAGCATTCTAACGGCAATGCTACCTCCTTCGTAAAAACCGGAGCCTAGTGTCTTGCCATCGTGTGAGAACACCTCGACTAAATTTCCTACTTCCGGAGAGCCTTCTATGTGGGCAATGGCACCACTAAATATCCAAGGATGAAAGCGGCAGACTGATTCGTCTCGACCTGCTCGTAACGTAATGTGTAGGGGAGATGGGACTGGATTCATCTATTTTAAAAGAGTATTTGGGTTGTGACAACGTCAAAAGGATTTGTTATTGTGGAGGCTAGTGGGGGAGTATTGTAATACCGCCTAACCGCTCGGCAATCTCTTTCTTTTTGAGATTGAGTTCGTTGATGCGTTGTAGTAGGGTCATTATTTGCGAACCATCTCCATGCTGTTGTGCATCACTTAGAGATTGCCGGCACTGTTCGATTTCTTGCAGGATACACTCTACACGTAAGGCATCAATAGCGTGGAGAGACTCGTTAATGATAGTATCTAGTTCTGGGCTATTGTCTTCGTTGTATATGCCCAATGCTTGGCGTTGTGCTCGGGACAACTGGTACCGATCGCTCAGGAGGTCTAGGGTGAGGTCTGCAATGCGTGGTTCCGGATGATTGGCAAAGTAATGAGCCGGGCGGAAGCTCTCGGAAGTGCTTAATTGCTCAATGCTTTCGTTTACAATCTTCTGGAATAGGGGAGTAGACTTCTCTATCTCTTCTGCTCCGAACCACTCGTATATATAGAGCGCGAGAGGCATATCGCTTTGGGTTCCATCGTCGTTGTCAATAGGGATGAGACGTTCTCCGTAGCGAATTATGAGGCGTAGGAGCTCAATCTCTTGGCGCGTAGGGGGAATATCCGGTAGAGTATGAGTGTCAGAAGGTAGATCCTCATCTTCCGTCTCGCTGAGGGGGGTATCTTCTTCGTGCTCCTTTTCTTCATTGCGCCTTCGCTCCTCTTGTAGGGCTGCTTGTCGGCTGCGAGCCTGCTCTTCGGTTGCCCTACCCATAAGGTGGTTGGAACGAGCAATTTTTACTTGCCGGAGGAGTAGCTCTTCGTCAATATGGAGAGTTTGAGCTACACTTTGGGCATATACGCTTCGTTCTATGGTGTCTGGGATAAGTCCTATGCTGTGAACAAGATCATTGATGACGGCCGCTCGCCTTCCCGGGCTAGATGCCATATCATCTTGGAATAGCCCTGTTTTGAATGTGATAAAGTCGACTTCGTGCTCCGAAATGTAGTCATTAAACTCATCAATGGTTCGGCTACGAGAGAAAGAATCGGGGTCTTCACCTGCAGGCAAGACGAGTACTCGTATATGCATTCCTGCCTCAAGAAGTAAATCAATCCCGCGTATTGCCGCCTTTATACCGGCAGCGTCCCCATCGTAGAGTACGGTAATGTTTTTGGAGAAACGACGGATTAAGCGGATTTGTTCTCTTGTGAGGGCTGTACCGCTGGAGGCTACCACATTTTCGATACCGGCTTGATGCATGGCAATTACATCCATATATCCCTCCACCAAGTAGACTTTGTCCTTTTGGGCAATCGCCTTTTTGGCAAAATAAAGTCCGTACAATTCGCGACTTTTTGAGTAGATAATATTCTCCGGAGAGTTTATATACTTTGCCATTTTGTCGCTCTTCCCCATGATGCGCCCCCCGAAAGCAACGATACGTCCGCTTACGGAGTGTACGGGAAACATGATGCGCTCGCGGAAGCGGTCCCCACCCGATCTTCCCTCACTGGGCTCGAAACACAACCCCGTAGCGTACAAATATTTCGCATTATAGCCGGCTTGGGTCGCTGCTGTGAGTAGGGCATTATGCGAGGATGGGGCATATCCCAATTGGAATTTCTCGATCACCTCTTCGGTTACGCCGCGAGAGTGAAAGTAGGAGAGAGCGATACTGCGCCCTTCGTCGCCCTCTAGAAGTTGCTTCCCAAAGTACTCTGCTGCAAACTTTTGCACCAAGTACATACTCTCTTGCTGGTTACGACGCTCTCGCTCCTCAGGGCTCTCTTCTCGCTCCTCTAGGGGGATTCCATACTTGCGAGCTAGGTAGCGGAGGGCTTCCGGGAAGGTCATCTTCTCCAACTTCATAAGGAAAGATACCGGAGTACCTCCCTCGCCACACGAAAAGCATTTGCAGATGTTTTTGGACGGCGATACGTGGAATGAGGGACGACGATCCGCATGAAAAGGGCATAACCCTATGTAATCCACACCCGCTCTGCGGAGTGAAACAAAGTCGCTAACTACATCAACAATATGTGCAGTATCAATGATTTTCTGTTTTGTAACCTCGTCTATCATTGCCTCTCTTGAGGGTGCTTTTAGGGCTAATTTTGGTAGTATACACGACGCACTCGAGGTGCGAGATCGGCAATAAGTTCGTAGGGAATGGTATCAATGGCTCTTGCAAGATCTTCAATCCGAGCCTCTTTGTCACCAAAGAGAATTACCTCGTCTCCCTCTTGAGCTTCGGGGCATTGGCTTAGGTCAATCATGCAAGTATCCATACAAACGTTCCCCACAATGGGGCATCGCTTGCCATGCACTACCACCCATCCTCTGCCACAGCTCATACGTCGGCTGTAGCCATCGGCATAACCAATAGGGATGATACCAATCTCGCCTCCTTGGGTGAGATGTCCGCGTCTACCGTAGCCAATCGTTTCATCTCCGGAGATATACGACTTTTGTAGTAGGGTGGTGCGCAGCCGTACTGCAGGCTCAAGATGCTTATCCATACTGGGGGATATACCATACAATCCGATACCGAGACGTACACAATCGAAAGCGTATTGGGGGAATCTCTCTACGCCTGCTGTATTGAGTGCATGGTAGAGGGGGCGGTACCCTGCAATCTCTGAGAATTGATCGGCTGTGGTGCGGAATACTTCGAGCTGATTGCGTGTGAAGGCGTCTTCTTCCGGCATATCCGCCGCTGCCAAGTGCGTGAAAATACTTCGAGCACGCAGCAGGTGGCTCTGCGCAAAAAAGCGAGCCAATTCGGGAATCTCATCCGGACGGAATCCGAGTCTGTGCATACCGGTATCTACTTCGATGTGCACTCCGATATTATCAAAACCTTGTTTGTCAATCTTATTTGCAAGAGCGCGTAGCAACTTCCACGAGAAAACAACGGGTTCTAGGTGCCACTCCAAAAGGGTATCAAAGGCTGTTGGCTCCGGATTCATCACGAGGATGGGAGAGAGAATACCCTGACTGCGCAATTCGCGTCCCTCATCGGCCACGGCTACGGCAAGGGCGCCTACGTGCATTTGGTCTAGTTTTTTGGCGACTTCGTAGGCTCCTACTCCATAGCCTTGAGCCTTAACCATAGCAATACATTGCGTCCCTTGTGGTAGTTTGGAGCGGTAGTACTGGAGGTTGTGAGCAACGGCATCCAAATCGACCTCTAGGGTAGTCTCATGCACTTTGCGCGACAGACGATCCGAAATGCGTTCGCAATGAAAGGATCGAGCGCCCTTGATTAGGATGCAGGCTTGGGATAGCTGTTGTGGAATATCGCTGGATAAGAAGTCCTCTACACTAGGGAAGAAGTTCCTCTCACCGATTTCTGTTGGGAAAAACTCCCGATAAGCAAATAGCTCCTTGCCTATCCCATAGAATTTACTAATCCTATATTTCCCAATGAGTTCCCCCACACGGCTGTAAAGAGGACGCTCGTTGAGGGCACTTTGCTGTATCTCGGTCAGGATAAGTACGGGCTCAAGATCGGCGTCAGTTGCACGTTGTTGCTGGAAGTCAAGAGCGATCTTTAGAGAGTTGATATCGTTGTTGTAAACATCGTTGATAATAAGATTATTCTTATTCCCTTCGATGAGTTCCAAACGCATTTCTACGGGTTCGAGCTTCGAGAATAGCTCAGGATGGTCAATTAACGAGGGGTTAATGATGATTGTGGTGAGGACGCACGTAAGTACATTCTCGATGGAGGCTTGATCAGTAAAGGGGATTTCGATGGAGTATTCTATCCCCAAGACCAAAAAATTGAGCTTGGTAGTGTCTCGCCCTGTCTCTATACTACGAACGTAGAGATGGGCTTTGGGGTCTTTTCTACTCCAGCCTCGAGCGCGGGAGAGGAGACCCAATCTTTGTAACCCTGCAACTATCTCGGGCTCGTCCATGTTGTAAACAATGCGGTCACAACCGCCAAAGAGGAGTAGTTTTTCGTCTACCTTTTGGGCAATGCTACTAAAGTTTTCTTGATGTGCCGAGCCTATGTTGGTAATAACCCCGATGGTGGGTTTGATCACCTCTTCTATGCGAGCCATCTCTCCTAATTGGGAGATGCCTGCTTCAAAAATGGCAATTTGATCCTCCGAAGTCATCTTGAGAACCGATAGAGGAACCCCGAGTTGGGAGTTGTAACTGCGAGGCGAACGTACCACTCGATAAGTATCTGCAAGTAGCTGATAGAGGAATTCTTTGACGATGGTTTTACCATTACTCCCTGTAACCCCTACGACAGGGATGTTGAACTCTCTACGCCATTCCGCGGCTATCTTCTGTAGAGAACGAATAACATCTCGAACCTCTAGAAAGTTAGCATCGGGGTATTGTTGGGTCAATTTGTCGAATTCATCCTTAACAACGAAGCTGCGAACTCCATGGTTATAGAGCTGATCAATATAGAGATGCCCATCACCTGTGACTGTACGAATCGCAAAAAATAGTGTGCTCTGGGGGTGCATGAGGGAACGGCTATCGGTGAGGAAATGCTCAATGAAGACTTCACTACGAATTGCACATTGGTGAGCGTGTATCTTTTCTGCAATAGTCTGTAGAGTGTACATAGGATCTTTATTCTCTTCTATTATTTACATCCTTTGGTGCGGCACCCTAGCCAAAAGCTCCTCTTTTTGAGGTTTTTTCTTTTTCTCTTTGGTGCTTTACGACTTGCTAAGGTACGTGTTTTTCGCGACTTTGAAGGGGTTACAACTCCCCTTTTTTATCTGAAATGAAAGGAACTAACTCTCATAGAATATTATAGCACAAACTCAACCTTAAAACAAACGAGATCTACTGCAATTTCTGATTTTTCCATCGAAGAAAACAATCTTACTACAGAGAGCATCCTTTCTTTCTCTTTGGGGGTGGGTAATATCATGGAATAGCTTCATTCTGTTGGGTAGGCATATTGTTTCCCTCAAGCGGTGCACCTATTCCCTTTTTATTGCCATTTTTGTTACCTTTTCGGGTCTAAAACTACAAAAATGGGGTGTTTTCTCATAGTTAGACAACAAAAAAGCCCTCAAATCTGAGGGCTAAATGCTTGACAATTAAGTGTGATCAGGTCGGGATTCGAACCCGAGACCGACTGCTTAGAAGGCAGTTGCTCTATCCAGCTGAGCTACCTGACCAAGATCCATCTTCTTAAGATCCGAGCGCAAAGGTACAAAATCTGAACTAATCTACTAGCTTTTTGAGACTAGCAAAACGGATGAGTATCGTTTTTTCTCCGGCGGTATCGAAGTTGACTTGTATTTTGGAGTTCTCTCCTTTGTCAAGTACACTCGTTACTACCCCTCGCCCGAATGTAGGATGTTGCACAATATCCCCTATCGAAAATTTCGTGACTCCCTTAGGGGCGCCTTTGGGAGCTTTCCTTTGCGAATAGGGGATGGGGATGGCTCGTTTACTGCCTGAAGCTCCTTGTAAAGAAGGGGCAAAAGAGGATTCTTTTTTCTTTGAAAAAGGAATTTTTTCTCCTTGAGAAGAGGATAAATTTATGGACGCAATATCCTCAAAATCTAGTCCCAACTCCCCGTGTCGATTCTTGCTACTTCCCCATGAAGAGAGTGGGGTAAAGTCATTACTTCTACTTGTGAATTTAAGGTCTGCCGAGCAATTATGCAGATTGAGATACCTCATATCCAGATCTCTCAAGAATCGGCTGGGGATCATGTATTCTGTCATCCCGTTGATGGCTCTGTAGCGTGCAAAGGAGATGGAACAATACTCTTTGGCACGTGTAATTGCCACGTAGAGAAGACGACGTTCCTCCTCTATATTTTCCTCTTCAGCACTCAGCATGGAGGGGAATAGTCCCTCTTCTAGACCAACAATGTACACGTGGTCGAACTCAAGCCCTTTGGCTGCGTGGATGGTCATTAGGTGCACGGCATCGGCATTTTCTCCCGTCTCTAGGTTGTCTGTAATCAGGGTGACACCTTGGAGGAAAAGTACGAGCAGATCGTGTAGAGAGGTCGTCTCGCCTCGCTCAAAAAAGAGCCCATCAGCCGAAGTTTCATCCTCAAACTCTTGTACTCCGGAGACGAATTCATTTACATTCTCTAGTTGAGTGTGCCCTTCGATAGAGGTGTCTGCACGGAGCGTGTCTAGGATTTGGGAACGAAGGAGAATAGACTGTACCCACTCCACAAGTGTCTTGGCCTCGGGATTATAAGTAATATCACGGATTAGCTCTAGATAGGCCGTGAGTTTGGTACGGGCTGTCGAGGAGAGAGTATCCGGGCGAGCAATGAGAGACTCTGCTGCAGCGAAGAGAGAGGTTTTGTTGTCGGCGGCTTCTGTTCGGATTAAGGACAGCGTTTTATCACCAATCCCCTTACGAGGGTATTTGGCAGCACGCTCAAAGGCTTCGTTGTTATGAGGGTTTGCAATGAGTTGCAGATAGGCTAGTACATTTTTGATCTCGGCTCTACTGTAGAAGGCAATACCTCCATAGATGCGATAGGGGATACCTGCTTGGCGTAACTGATCCTCGAAAAGACGGCTTTGTGCATTGGTGCGATAGAGTATGGCAAAGGAGCCGTAGGAGGTCTCCGAGTGTTTGCAGTAGCGTTTGTAGATAGACTCTACAACGTGTTGAGCCTCTCGGTAGCCGGACTCCATCTCGTAGAGGTCTATTTTTTCTCCCTTGGCTCGGTTGGAAAAAACGTCCTTTTTAATTCTGTGTACGTTGTGCTCAATCAAACTATTTGCCAGTGCCACGATGCGCTGAGAAGAACGGTAGTTTTCTTCGAGTTTGAAAAGCCGTGCCGAGGGGAACGTATGCGTGAAGGTGAGGATATTTTGCATACTAGCTCCACGGAATGAATAGATGCTTTGAGCATCGTCTCCTACGGCGAATATTCGTTGTTTTGCCTCTACTAGACGGCGTGCTATTAAGTATTGAGAGGGGTTGGTATCCTGGTACTCGTCGATAAGTAGATAGTCTACACTTGCCGCGCACTCGGCCTGTACTTCGGGATGATCTCGTAAAAGAATATTGAAATAGTACAGAAGGTCGTCAAAATCCATGGCGTTGGCTTGACGGCATTGTGCTACATAAGCCGCATAGACAGAGTGCAGCATGGGTACCCCTCGTCGGTAGTCGTACTCTGCGTATTCGCCTCCGGCAGCATAGCCTTCGGGGGTGATTAGGTTGTTTTTGCAGTGCGAAATTCGTCCCAATACCAGCTTGGGTGTGTAGAATTTGGGGTCGAGTGCCATGTCCTTTACAATACGTTTGACAAGGCTTTTGCTGTCACTCGTATCATAAATACTGAAGTTGGGAGTGAACCCCAAAAGAGGCGCATATATACGCAGATAGCGCGAAAAGACGGAGTGAAAGGTACCCAGCTTCATGCGAAAGGTATCCCTACTCCCCACCATAGACTCCACGCGAGAAAGCATCTCTCGAGCCGCTTTGTTGGTAAAGGTGAGAGCCATGAGTTTGTGAGGGTCGTACCCCTCCTCAAGTAGATGAGCTAGCTTGTAGGTAAGTACACGTGTCTTGCCGGATCCTGCTCCAGCAATTACCAAGGCAGGACCATCGTCGTAGAGTACCGCCTCGGCCTGAGCAGGATTGAGTTCCTTTTCGTAGTCTATCATTGGTGACTGAGTAGAGCCTCTATCTTCTCGATCAGAAGCTGTCGAGCTTGATCATCGTTCAGTATATGCACCGTATCGTGTAGCCATTTCTCTACTTGTTTTTGGGCATCATGTAGATGTCCCTCATTGCTTCCTATCCCTTTGGAGTCTCCCCAAGTGAGGAGCTCGGTATGGGTGCGACAGAATACAAAAGAGTGCAGTATGTCGGGGAAGTTCTCTCCGTTATCTAGGAGGGGGAATAGGGGGCGATAGTCGCGTATGAAGCGGTAGAAAGGCCCAATAATGTAGGGCGAAATATGCTGAGCGATAGAAGAGAATTGCACGGGCGTCAAGTGATTGACAGACTTAAGATGCATGTATAGATGCTTAAACTTGAGTCGTTTGATGGTGATAGATACCTTATTGTGCCACTCTTTTAGGAGGTCAGCATTCTCTATAAAGATGCAGTTGTATAGGCTGGCAAAGAAGCGTTCCTTTACGTTGAAGGACTCGGGAGTGACAATATTCAGCTTCTCTTGCCGGAGAGGGGAGTGCTGGATTAGTCTCTTCCAGAGGCTCACAGAGTAGGCATCCTCTGCTACAATGAGGGAGGGAGCTGCTTCTAAGGAATTGGTGTAATCAATGATGGCAATGATCTGTTTGCGGAGTGTTGTGTTCATCTCTCCCACTACGATGCCATTCCCTTGCAGTAGATACTCAAACATCTCATGGCGCAACTCGGGCTGGGTACAGGTCAAGGCATAGTCCGTAGCGAGCTCTCTATCGGGGTATCTCTCAACCAATTGTCGTTGCCAATTTGTGGCTTCAAGCTCTCCTTCTACAAACTCCCAAACGTCGTCGTAACAGCGGAAGTCTCCATTGATGGCCAGCCCCTCTTCATAAATCTGTTCGAGCTTAGGGTAATGCTCCTCTAGGAGTATGTTGTTGCTATCGAAGTACCTGCGTCTAAATGACTCGTAGCTCTTGAGGTCACTAATCCCGATGCTCAGGCGCACAGACCTCCCACCCTTATAGCTTACGTATAAAGAGGTGTGACGAGGGGTATAAGCCCGGTGTCCCCAGGGATACCCTTCTTCGTGTTTCTGTAAATAAAGGGAGACGGCTTCTATATGTTTACAGGTCCCTAAACCATTGGTTCGGAAGTCGAGGCACGAACAAAAGTTCTTGTCACTACGTACTCCTCTAAAGGCTACGCGGTAGTGATTTGCACCGTTGTGCACCAAATAGTCCCCCCATATTTTATTGTCATCAAGATGCTCAACGATAAATTCATTATCGCGTGCAAATTCATGCCGAAGAGCCACTTGCCACTCCTCAACCGTCATCCCCTCCGGGCAAAAACGATTTGATAGTTTAGGTCTTTCCATGCTGTCTCTATATGAATACATCCTTATATAATCTGACCAAAGATACGCAACAATTCTCTGTAGTGATGCTTAGTAATGCCCTATGGTCAGGTGCCTCCGAAAGGGAAGGTGTGGAGGAAAGAATCTCCGTCGCTCCCCGAGGGGGCATTAGGGCTCCTTGTACATGTTTTTTATCTCAGCCTGGTAATGTTCGTAGATAATCTTACGACGCAGTTTGAGCGAGGGAGTAATCTCATTTCGTTCCATGCTAAAAGGCTCGCAAATGAGGGTGATACGTTTGATTTTCTCAAAGGCGGCCAGCCCTGCTTGTAGCTCCTCTATGTGCGCCATAGCAACCTGTTGCATTACCGGCATGTGAGCGATTTGCTCAAGCGGGCATGAGGAGTCTATGTTGGGGTCTCGCTCTTGGGCGAGGGAGATAAGGAGCGACCAATTGGGGTAGATAAGTGCGGAGACAAATTTGTATCCATCGGCTACGACGGCCACTTGCTCGAAAAGCCGATGAGATGTAAGGAGGTTTTCGATTTGCTGTGGGGCAATATACTTACCATTGGCAGTCTTGTAGAGATCTTTCAGACGTTCCGTAAAAAAGAGGGTACGCCCTTCTAGACGGCCTGCATCGCCTGTACGGAACCATCCATCTTCGGTAAAAGCCTCGGCATTGGCAGCCTCGTTGTGGTAATATCCCGGCATAATTGTTTCCCCTCGTAGCTGGATTTCATTATCCTCGGGAGCGATGCGCACTTCTATTCCTTCGAATACTTCGCCGATAGACGATAAGACAAATCCACGCTCGGGATAAGCTGACACTGTAGCACAGGTCTCGGAGAGACCATATCCTATGATGATGGGGATATCTACCGCATTCAAGAACTCATTGATGGGTTCGCTGAGCAACGATCCTGCCGTGGGGAAGAAGCGTCCGTTTTGCAACCCTGTAGCACGCTTTAGCAGGTAGTAGATGGTGTGTTTATATATCCAATGCTCCAAAGAAAGAAAGAGGGGAGCGGGTTTATATTGGTTCCAATAGTCAAGTTTATAGCGTTTCCCCACTTTGATGGCTCGCCGAAAAAGGCTTGCCATAAAGCGAGGAGACTCGTCAATATGCGCCATAACTCCTTGGTATACTTTCTCCCAATAGCGAGGAACATTACACATAAGAGTGGGCTTAATTTGTGGCATTAGCTCCTGTATCCGTTTGGGGTTGGTGACGATGGCAACGCGCACTCCCAATGCCCAGCATACATATACCCAAGCCTTTTCGAATATATGGCTAAGGGGAAGGAAGTTCACCGAGGTATCGTTGGGGCCAAGAGCCGGATAGACCTCATGATGTCGTCTGATTTGCTCCACAAAAGCATGGTGAAGCACCTGTACTCCTTTCGGTTCTCCTGTGGTTCCGCTTGTATAGATGAGAACGGCAAGGTCTTCGCTTCGCGCCTCGCTCATGCGAATTTTTACCTTGGTTTCGCTGGGCATAGAGTCTCCTATGCGTATGAACTCATCGTAATATATAGAGGTTTTGTCGTCGAACTGGCGTACTACTTGCCGATCGAAGATTATAATTCGCTCGATTTGTCCCCGTTCGTGCTGTACTTGATAGGCATTATTGTACTGATATTGCTCGCCTACGAATATGGTTTTGATTCCGGCGCTGCACGCAATAAAGTAGACTTGATCCGGAGAGCAGGTAGAATAAAAGGGAACAGAGACTCCACGCAAGGCAAAGATCCCTAGTTCGGTATATAGCCCTTCGCTCTTATTGGGACTATAAATGCCTATGCAATCTCCCGGTTCTACCCCCAGTTGAGCAAGCCCTTTGGCTGCCAGCATACAATTTTGGGCTACAGTCTCGCCCGTAAGCCACTCCCATTCTTGTGTTTGGGGGTTGAGTTGTTTCAGTATTCTGTGGGAGTGGTAGTTGCTCTCTAGTAGCCCAATGATTTGGGAAAGGTGCGTGAGTTGCATAAGTTTCTCTCTCGATGCGATTATAAATCATGTAGGGACGAGACTCTGTCTTGATGCCTCACCCCATACAAAGGTACCGATTTTGCCGTAAGAATAGCTCTTTTATCGGGAGAACTGCTCCTGCATGGTCAAAAGTAATGCCGTAGAGCAGTAACTATGAGTAAACTATAAAACTTTTGAACTGTACGATGTAAGGAGAACGAAAGAGATACAATACACTAATGTGTACAGAGAACTCCATCCTAGGATATCCCACCACACCTACACGTATTTCAGAAAAAGAAAAGAATTGTATTGTGGAGCATATCGGACTCGAACCGATCACCTCGACACTGCCAGTGTCGCGCTCTAGCCAGATGAGCTAATGCCCCGGAACTTTCGACTGCAAAGGTACGATACTTTTTGGAATAACCATTAGGTTGATGCAGATTTTATACTATGCAGATTCTAGTATCGAGTACAATGAATGGACAAAGTAAGGAGAAGACCTTGCCAAAAGAGAAGGAGGGCTTTCCCAGGTTAGCCTAAACTCTAAAATCGTTTCTCTTCCGAGAGGGTAGAGGGTGGTAGGTCCCCTTTTTAGCTTTGGATTGATCCTTCTAAAAATAGGGGCTGAAAAAACAAAGATTTACAGGGTGAAAAATTTTTCATTCTTGACCAGAAAATTTTTCTTTTTCGGGCAGAAATAAAATATTTTTCAGCCTGTGTCGGAGTGTATTTCTGGCTAGAAAAGATTTTCATCTTCTTTTGTTTCGTTTTTCTCCCCCATTTCGTACTAATATTGCGCTATCTAGAGAGAAGAAAGGGTGTCCGTTCGATTGCAAAATTGTACCTTTGCAGAAAGGTATAGCCCAGAGGGAAGAGCGTTTGTCCGATGCTTTATTTCCCTATATATATTAAAGGTGTATACCTCCGGATGCAACGAAAAAGAACAAAAGCATAGTAATACAAAGACCATATGGGTACAGACACGAAGTACATATTTGTGACAGGGGGTGTTGTATCATCTCTTGGCAAGGGAATTGTAGCCGCTTCTCTCGCAAAGTTATTACAGGCTCGAGGGTTTAAGGTAACGATTCAGAAGTTTGATCCCTATATCAATATAGACCCGGGTACACTCAATCCCTACGAGCATGGGGAGTGCTATGTGACCAACGATGGGCATGAGGCTGATTTGGACTTGGGGCATTACGAGCGATTCTTGAACGTGCCCACTTCGCGCGCTAATAACATAACCACGGGGCGTATCTATCAGAATGTAATTCGTAAGGAGCGTAGAGGAGACTATTTGGGTAAGACCATTCAGGTAATCCCCCATATCACGGACGAGATCAAACGGAATGTAAAACTCCTTGGTCAGAAAGAAAATTACGATTTTGTTCTCACAGAAATCGGTGGAGTGGTGGGAGACATTGAGTCCCTACCGTTCCTTGAGGCTGTGCGACAACTTAAGTGGGAACTAGGTAAGAATTGTCTCTGTGTACACCTTACTTACGTGCCCTATATTCATGCCGCAGGCGAGTTTAAAACCAAGCCAACCCAGCACTCTGTAAAGCAACTCCAAGAGGCAGGTATCCAGCCTGATATACTTGTGCTCCGTACTGAGCAGGCTTTACAAAAAGATATTCTTGCCAAGGTGGCTCAGTTCTGTAACGTAGCTCCGGATGCGGTGATTCAGAGCATTGATATGCCTACAATTTACGAGATTCCTCTCCTTTTTGAGAGATCAGAAAATGGATGAGGCTGTATTGCGTAAGGTGGGTATAGAACCCGGCCCTTGCCCTGAGATGAAGGCTTGGTGTGCCTTTGTGGAGAAGCTAAAGAGTGCCCACGAAGAGGTGTCTATCGCACTGGTTGGTAAGTATGTAGAGCTACAAGATGCCTACAAGTCTATCGACGAATCGCTCTTACAATCATGCACTTACAACGATAAGAAGCTGCACCTCACTAGTATCCAAAGTGAGCACATCACAGAAGAGAATGTGGCAGAGCTCCTATCGGGATTCGATGGCGTGCTTATAGCTCCCGGCTTTGGACAACGCGGTGTGGAGGGGAAACTTGTCGCACTCAAATATACCCGTGAGAAGGGTATCCCTACCCTAGGTATTTGCCTCGGTATGCAGTGTATGGCCATTGAGTTTGCCCGTAATGTGTTGGGCTTGACAGATGCTAATACCGCAGAAATTGCACCGGCTTCGAAGAATAGGGTAATTGATATTATGGAGCAACAAAAGACGGTAACCGATCTTGGTGGCTCTATGCGCTTAGGAGCTTACACGTGCCGCTTAAAACCCGGCAGCAAGATTAGTGAAGCTTACGGTAAGACCATGATAAGTGAGCGTCACCGCCATCGTTACGAGTTCAATGGCGAGTACAGAGAGGCTTTTGAGAATAATGGGTTCCATTGCGTTGGGGAAAATCCCGAAACAAATCTTGTGGAAGCCCTCGAACTCGAAAGTCACCCTTGGTACATTGGCGTGCAGTATCATCCCGAGTATAACAGCACGGTAGTAAATCCCAGTCCCATCTTTATGGGTTTTATTCGTGCGGCTGTGGCGTATCGTAATACAAAGTAAATTCCCCTCTTCGATAGAGACTCCTTTCCTTCTGTTGGGAGTCTCTCTACTTTTTGAGCATAACCAAGTAATATGGATAAAAATACAATCATTGGTGTATCTTTGATAGCGGTAGTGCTTATCGGATTCACATTCTTAAATCGTCCAACTCCCGAGGAAGCTACTCCCAAAGAGCCTATCGAAGCCATTTCCCCTGCCCCTGCAGAGACCACATCTTCGTCGGCAGTGTTACCTACTTCCACAGATTCGCTAGCACCCGAGACGTCTCCTCTTTTGGGGCTATCCGGGGGGCAAGAGCAAATCATCAAACTAGAGAACGAGAAGCTTGTAGTTTCTTTCTCTAACCGTGGAGGGGCTGCCGTACAAGCTCGCCTTAAGGAATATAAAGCACAAAAGGAGCAACCGCTCGATCTTTTTACACCGGAGGATTGCTCGTTTAACCTTCCCTTACGTACAAAGATGGGGCAGGTTATTGATACCAAAGACCTCTATTTTGAGCCTATCGCTCAGTCCGATACCTCTCTTACGATGCGTTTGAGAGTGGATAGTGCCACCTATCTAGATTTTGCCTATACGCTAGTGCCGAATGACTATCGTTTGCGCCTGAGCATCAGCGGAGCGCACCTCGATCGGTTATTCCCAAGCAATATGCGCTACCAAGATTTGGAGATTGGTCAGAAGATTCGCCGTCAAGAGCTATCTTGGCAAAACGAAAATCAATACTCTGCCATCTACTATAAGTTGTTTGCCGACAAGGTAGAACGCTTGAGCGACAAGGGGTCGAAGAGTGAAAAAGTGAATGAAAGAATCTCTTGGATTGCCTTCAAAGACAAGTTTTTCTCCTCGGTGTGGATTGCCGATGCCGCTAATGCTTTCGAAAGCTCCAGCCTAGAGCAGACCGTTATGCCCAAGGACGGGGAGTACACAAAAGACTGTAAGGTCGTAACATCCTTCCCGTTTAGCAATGCTCAAGACGCCAGCGCGCATTTTACGCTCTATATGGGTCCCTTGGAGCACCACCTGCTAAAGGCGTATGACCAGGGTATAGAAGAAGACGGAGATCGCCTCCATTTGGAGCATCTTGTGTATGTAGGAGGCAGTGTATTCCGCTGGCTCAATGTGCATTTGATTATCCCGATTGTAGACTTCCTCAGCAAGTACATATCCAATTGGGGGTTGATTATTCTTCTTCTTACCCTTATTATCAAAACGGCTCTCTCTCCTCTTACCTTCAAAAGCTACATGTCGCAAGCGAAGATGCGAGTGCTTAAGCCGCAGATACAGGCTATTAACGACAAGTATCCCGGTCAGGAGCAAGCTATGATGATGAAGAGAAGTCAGGAGACTATGGCTCTTTATAAGCAAGCCGGAGCGAGCCCGATGAGTGGGTGTTTGCCTATGTTGCTACAGATGCCCTTCTTGATTTCTTTGTATATGTTCTTTCCAACGGCTATTGCGTTGCGTGGAGAGTCTTTCCTTTGGGCACAAGACCTCTCTACCTACGACGCTGTTATTTCATGGAACTTTGATATACCCATTCTCTCCGGTTTGATGGGAAATCATTTGAGTCTCTTCTGTCTCTTGTGGGCTGTGACCAATATTCTCTACTCTAGGTACACGATGAATATGTCTGCCACGGGGGACAATCAGCAAATGAAGATGATGAAGTACATGCCCTATATCATGTCTATCATGTTCTTCTTCTTCTTCAATAACAATGCCTCTGGGCTGTGCTATTACTACTTTATTTCTACTCTCATTACCATCCTGCAATTCCTCGGAAGTCGTCTTCTTATCAACGAAGAGAAGGTGCTTGCCAAGATGGAAGAGAATAAGAAGAAACCCAAGAAAAAATCCGGGTTTATGGCACGTCTTGAGGAGGCTCAGCGTCTTCAGCAACAGCAGATGCGCAATCAACAAAAGAAAGGTCGTTAATCTCCATTAAGTAGATAATCCTCTATGGAACCACTCAAACATGAATGCGGGATAGCTCTCGTACGGCTCCTAAAACCGCTCTCTTACTATCAAGAAAAGTATGGTACCTGGATGTACGGGCTTAATAAGCTCTACCTGCTGATGGAGAAACAGCATAACCGAGGGCAGGAGGGGGCAGGATTTGCCGCCGTCAAGCAACATGCTGCCCCGGGAGAAGAGTATCTCTATCGCCAACGAGCAGAGGGATCTAATGCTATTGCAGAGATATTTAGCGATACGCATCGCTTATTTGCAGATTATACTCCCGAGCAGCTCAGTGATGCCGTCTTCGCTCAAGAACATATCCCCTTTGCAGGAGAGTGCTACATGGGGCACCTCCGTTACTCTACTACGGGCAAGAGTGGACTCTCCTTCGTTCATCCGATGATTCGCCGTAGTAATTGGCGCGCACGTACCCTTGCCATTTGTGGTAATTTCAATCTTACGAATGTGGATGCAATCTTTGATGCAATCACCAGCAAAGGGCAGCATCCACGCGTAATTAGCGACATGCATATCCTGCTAGAGCAGATCGGGCACAGGCTTGATCGCGAGGTAGAGCGCGTGTACACCATGGGGCGTTTGGAGCATAACTTGCGAGGGATGGACATTACTCACTACATCGAGGAGAAGATGGATCTCGCCCAAGTGCTACGCAAAGCTGCTCCCCTTTGGGATGGCGGATTTGTAATGTGTGGGCTTACCGGTAGTGGGGAGATGTACGCTGTGCGCGATGCTCATGGCATTCGACCGGCATTTTACTATGCAGATGATGAAATCGCCGTAATTGCTTCGGAGCGTCCCGTTATCCAAACCGTAATGAATGTAACGCACGAGGCGGTACAAGAGTTGATGCCGGGGCAATCTCTCCTTATCAACCAGAGAGGGGAGATACGCATGGAGCAGATCTTGGCGCCCGATAACCTTAAGGCTTGTTCCTTTGAGCGTATTTACTTCTCGCGAGGTAGTGACGTTGATATATACAAAGAGCGTAAGAAGCTAGGGTATTTGCTTGCTCCTAAAATCTTACAAGCCATTGATAACGACCTCGATCACTCGGTGTTCTCATTTGTCCCCAATACTGCAGAAGTTGCCTATTACGGCATGGTAGAGGGGCTTAATGATCATCTGAATCGAGAAAAGTTAGAGGCCATAAAAGAAAAAAATGGCACTTGTACCCCAGAGGAGTTATCGGCCATTATCAATCGCAAGGTTCGCGTAGAAAAGGTCGCGATTAAGGACATCAAGCTACGGACTTTTATTGCGGAAGGGAATAGCCGTAATGACCTCGCTGCCCACGTCTATGACGTTACTTATGGTAGCATAGAGTATGGGAAAGATAATCTTGTAATCATAGACGATAGTATCGTACGAGGTACGACTATCAAGCAAAGTATTCTCAAAATACTCGATCGCATTGGCCCTAAACTAATTGTTATTGTATCCAGCTCTCCTCAGATACGTTACCCCGATTGCTATGGGATTGATATGAGTAGGATGAAGGAATTTATCGCCTTCCGTGCTGCGATTGCCCTGCATGAGGAGCGTGGTACCAATTACATTATAGAGCAACAATACCGTGAGGCTTTGGGGTTGCGTAAGGTGTCGCGCAACAACTTTGTACCCAATGTGGTAAAGGCCATATACAAGCCTTTTTCGTCCGAGGAGATCTCCGAAAAGATTGTAGAACTGGTAAAACCTCAGCAGCTTAAGGCTGAGGTGAAGATTGTATTCCAGAGCATTGAGGGGTTGCACGACGCTATCCCCAATCATCCCGGAGACTGGTATTTTACAGGGAACTTCCCAACACCGGGAGGGGCACACCTTGTAAATGAGGCATTCATCAACTATGTGGAAAACGATTGGCATAAGGAGTAATATGAAGAAAGCAACCCTAACGCTGCAAGATGGTACCTCATTTGAGGGTTATTCTTTTGGAGCAGAGAAAAATATTGTAGGAGAGGTTGTATTCAATACAGCTATGAATGGCTATCCCGAGAGCTTGACAGACCCAAGTTACATGGGGCAGATTATGGTGATGACCTACCCCATGGTGGGAAATTATGGTATCCCATCTAGTGAAGTCTCTCCCGAGGGAATATCGCGTTATCTTGAGAGCGAGCATATCTATATGCAGGCCATCTTGGTGGCAGACTATTCTACAGAATATAGCCATTGGAATGCTGCGTCTTCTCTCGCAGATCGCCTCAAAGAGGAGGGGACTGTGGGGCTTACAAATATTGATACAAGAGCCCTTACAAAGCACCTTCGTGAGCATGGTTCTCAAAAGGGAACAATTACTATCGAGGCCGTTGATACCCCAATAGAAGATGCTCAATGGGAAGAGCGTAACTTGGTCGCTGAGGCTTCTACTCGAGAAGTAGTGCGCTACGGTCAAGGCTCTAAAACGGTAGTATTGATCGATTGTGGGGTGAAGCACAATATCATCCGTCAGCTATTGCGTGAGGATGTTACCGTGGTGCGTGTACCTTGGGACTACGACTTTACCACGCTCTCGTACGATGGCGTTTTCATCAGTAATGGCCCCGGTAATCCCGAGATGTGTGTAAAGACCGTAGAGAACTTGCGTCGAGTTATTGCTGGAGATAAGCCCATTTATGGTATCTGTATGGGTAATCAGCTCCTCTCATTGGCGGCGGGTGCTAAGATTTATAAGCTCAAGTATGGGCATCGGAGCCACAATCAACCGGTGCGTATGGTCGGTACAAATAACTGCTTTATCACGAGTCAGAACCATAGTTTTGCAGTGGATGGCAGTACATTGGGAGCCGACTGGGAGGAGTGGTTCGTCAATCTCAATGACGGATCGAATGAGGGGATTAAGCATAAGACAAAGCCCATCCGTTCTGTACAATTTCATCCTGAGGCTTTTGGAGGACCTAAGGATACGCTCTTCATTTTCGATGAATTTCTTTCTCTCCTCTAGGGCGGTTGTATCCCAAGAGTGTGAGGGGAGATAAAGATTTTTCGAATCCATCTATTTCTATATTTCAGACCAAGCAATCAAGAAGACAATATGACTAGCAATGGCAAACCGAAGAAGGTATTAGTACTCGGCTCTGGTGCTCTTAAGATAGGAGAAGCAGGGGAATTTGATTATTCCGGTTCCCAAGCTCTCAAAGCTATTCGAGAAGAAGGCATTAAAACCATCCTTATCAATCCAAATATTGCCACTGTGCAGACAAGTGAGGGTGTTGCGGATGAGGTTTATTTCCTCCCTGTGACACCTTTTTTTGTAGAGAAAGTAATCGCCAAAGAACGCCCTGATGGCATCTTGCTTGCCTTTGGAGGACAGACTGCGCTCAACTGCGGAGTGGCTCTCTATCGGCAGGGAGTTTTGGATCGCTACAACGTGGAGGTATTGGGTACTCCTGTGGAGACCATCATTGCAACCGAAGACCGCGAACTCTTTGTTGAGAAGCTCAATGAGATTAACGTTAAGACTATCGCTAGCGAGGCTGTTGAGAGCATCGAGGCTGCACGTAAGGCTGCTAAGCATCTTGGCTACCCCGTAATTATCCGAGCCGCTTTTGCCCTTGGGGGGTTAGGAAGTGGCTTTTGCGATAATGAAGAAGAGCTTGATATCCTTTGTGAAAAGGCCTTTTCTTTCTCACCTCAGGTGCTTGTAGAGAAAAGCCTAAAGGGCTGGAAGGAGATCGAATACGAGGTCGTACGAGATGCCTACGACAATTGTATTACGGTATGTAATATGGAGAATTTCGACCCTCTCGGTATCCATACCGGTGAGAGTATTGTAATTGCACCTTCGCAAACTCTCTCCAATAATGAGTACCACAAATTGCGTTCGCTTGCGATTCGTATCATCCGTCACCTTGGTATTGTAGGGGAGTGTAATGTACAATATGCTCTCGATCCTGAGAGTGAAGATTACCGTGTAATAGAGGTAAACGCGCGTCTTTCTCGCTCCTCGGCTCTTGCCTCTAAGGCAACTGGCTATCCCCTTGCCTTTATTGCGGCTAAGCTGGGTCTTGGGTATGGATTGTTCGATCTCAAGAATAGCGTTACGCGTACTACTCCTGCCTTTTTTGAGCCGGCTCTCGACTACTGCGTCTGCAAAATCCCTCGTTGGGACCTTGGTAAATTCCATGGAGTCTCCCGAGAGTTGGGCAGTAGCATGAAGAGTGTGGGAGAGGTAATGGCTATTGGTCGTACTTTTGAAGAGGCGATACAAAAGGGGCTCCGCATGATCGGGCAGGGGATGCACGGCTTCTGTGAGAATAAAGAACTCGTGATCAAAGATATTGATGCCGCCCTTAAGGCTCCTACCGATACACGTATTTTTGTGATTAGTAAGGCCTTTAGAGCCGGTTATTCAGTCGATGATATTCACAAGCTTACACGCATCGATAAGTGGTTTTTGAGCCGACTCAAGAATATCTTGAATACGGCGGAAGAGCTTGAGTCGCACGCCGATTTGGAAGGCATTACCCCAGAGCTGATGCGAATGGCTAAGCAGCAAGGTTTTTCCGACTTCCAGATTGCCCGAGCTGTTTGGAAGCACAATCGTAATGATCTAGAGCAAGCCTCCAACGAAGTACGAGCTTTCCGTCTAAAGCAGGGTATCTATCCTGTGGTAAAACAAATAGATACCTTGGCAGCTGAGTTCCCTGCGCAAACGAATTATCTCTACCTTACGTACCATGGCGTGGAGCACGATCTCTCCTACCATACGACGAAGCCTGCCGTCGTAGTTTTAGGTTCGGGGGCATATCGTATTGGTAGCTCTGTAGAGTTTGACTGGTGTGGAGTAAATGCTCTTAATACCATACGCAGAGAGGGGTATGATTCCGTAATGATTAACTACAACCCCGAAACGGTAAGTACCGACTACGACGAGTGCGACCGACTCTACTTCGACGAACTTACCTTCGAGCGTGTAATGGATATCCTAGAGTTGGAGAACCCCATGGGGGTAATCCTCTCTACCGGGGGGCAGATCCCCAATAACTTGGCAGTCCGATTGGATCAAGAACGCGTACGTATCTTGGGTACGTCTGCTCAAAGTATCGACAATGCAGAAGATCGTCACAAGTTCTCTGCTATGCTTGATCGCCTTGGTGTTGACCAACCGGCTTGGCGAGAACTAACTTCGATAGAGGATATTGACGACTTTGTTCGCGAGGTGGGTTATCCCGTATTGGTTCGCCCGAGCTATGTGCTCTCGGGGGCTGCCATGAATGTATGTTCCAACCACGAAGAGTTGGAGCGTTTCCTCAAGTTGGCAGCCAATGTGTCGCAAAAGCACCCCGTAGTAGTGAGCCAGTTTATTGAGCATGCCAAGGAGGTGGAAATGGATGCCGTGGCTCGCAATGGAGAGATTATTGCCTATGCCATTAGTGAACATATAGAGTTTGCCGGTGTACACTCGGGGGACGCAACCATCCAATTCCCGGCTCAGAAGCTCTATGTGGAGACGGTACGCCGTATTAAGCGGATCAGTCGACAAATTGCAGAAGCTCTCAGGATTTCGGGCCCCTTTAATATCCAATTCCTTGCCAAAGACAACGATATAAAGGTGATCGAATGTAACCTAAGAGCTTCCAGAAGTTTCCCCTTTGTCAGCAAGGTCCTTAAGATAAACTTCATAGATCTTGCCACACGTATCATGCTGGGCTTGCCTGTAGAGAAACCCAATAAGAACGCATTCGATCTTGACTACGTGGGGATTAAGGCTTCGCAATTCTCCTTTACCCGTTTGCAAAAAGCCGACCCTGTACTCGGAGTGGATATGACTTCTACAGGGGAGGTAGGCTGTATTGCAGACGATACGGACGAGGCTATCCTCAAATCCATGCTCTCCGTGGGGCAGCGTATCCCCAGCAAGGGTATTTTGCTCTCCTCGGGAGGATATAAGCAGAAGGTGGCTTTGATGGATGCATGTCGCCTTCTCACCAAGAAGGGGTATACCCTCTATGCTACGGAAGGTACACACAACTTCTTGCAAGAGAATGGTATACCCTCTGTACGAGTTTACTGGGAAAAGGAGGTAGGTAAGCCCTATATTTTCAGTTTACTGCAGGAGCATGTGGTAGACTTGGTGGTCAATATCAACAAGAACCTTACGCCTGGCGAGCTGACTAATGGCTACAAGTTGCGCCGCTCGGCTATCGATCTTAATATACCGCTAATTACGAATGCTCGTTTGGCTTCTGCCTTTATTACCGCCTTCTGTCGCTTATCCGAAGATGATATTCAGATTAAGTCTTGGAGCGAGTATAAGTAACACGATTTGATTTATAGTGGGCGCTTCGGATGGATATAGATCCGGAGCACCCTTCTTTTATGCCGAGCGGAGATCTTTTTCACTTCAAACAATTCAGTCTCGATCAGGCTGGATGTGGAATGCGTATCGGGACGGATGGGGTTCTCCTGGGCGCATGGGCCTCTATTGATACCCGAGAAGAGACTCCGTTACGGATTCTAGATGTGGGCTGTGGCACGGGGCTTATCGCCTTGATGCTGGCACAACGCTATCCTCGGGCAGAGGTAACGGCTCTAGAGATCGAACCTACGGCTGTGGAGCGAGCTACCTACAATGCGGCTCAATCTCCCTTTTCGTCTCGGGTTAGGGTAGTGCAAGCCGATTTTTCAACTTGGCAAGCTCCCCAAGCGTTGTATGACTTGATTGTATCCAATCCTCCCTATTACAAGAATACGTTGCAAGCGCGATCAGAGGTAAGACATACGGCTCGGGCGATTGGTTTTCTCTCCCCAAAAGAGGTTTTGCGTCGTGCTTCGGCTCTTCTAAGTCCCCAGGGTGTTGTGGCTCTAGTTACCCCTTACGACCAATTAGAAGAACTGAGAATGTTTGCCTTTACTCAGGGCTTAATTCCTATACGCCTAGCGGCAGTACATACCACTCCGGGCAAACCACCCAAGCGCCTATTGAGCGAATGGACAAGGAGAGACGGGCAGCTATTACAGCCTGCTTCGTTGCAAACGCTTGTTATTCACGGGGATACTATCGCCTCTTATTCTCCGGAATATCTTGATCTCGTCCACCCCTTTTATACCTTTCTCTAGTACTTCGCCCACTTTGTAGAGGAGAGTGCCCCCCTCTCTTCTAATTCGGGAATATTTTCTGCCTTCCTCTCTAAACCTGTTTTGTAAGGGGAGCATTTCCATTTTACCTACAACTTCTTGCTTCGTTTGGCGTCAGCTGAAAAGTTCCTTCTTTTCTGCCTGATTTTCAAATCTTTTTCAGCCAGAAATAGCACTGCATTCTGCCTGAAATCTCTAGGATTCTTGGGCAAGAATTTCTCCAAGATTAGGCAAGAAAATACTATATTTGTGCCTGAATCACAGTAAATAATGGAACTAAGATATGAATAACTTTAGGTATTACAATCCCACACAACTGATATTTGGTAAAGGCAGTATAGCTCGTCTAGCCAAACTTTTGCCCTCAGATGCGAAGATCCTCGTAACCTATGGGGGAGGGAGTGTGCGCCGTAATGGGGTCTACGAGCAGGTAACCTCAGCTCTCCATGGCTTTGAGTATAGTGAGTTTTGGGGGCTGGAGTCGAATCCTACGGTAGAGACAATCCGCCGAGCTGTAGCCCAAGGGAAAGAAAAGAAGAGCAATTTTGTACTAGCCGTAGGGGGTGGTTCGGTAATTGATGCCTCCAAGCTTATATCCGCAGCTCTATTGCGAGATGAAGACCCTTGGCAGCTGGTATTGCAGGGTATTGTACGCGATCGGTTTGTTCCGTTGGGTACTGTGCTAACTATCCCTGCTACGGGGTCTGAAATGAACTCCGGAGCTGTTATTTCATCTTCGGAGACAAAGGAAAAGTTCCCATTTCACGGCCAATTCCCCACTTTTTCTATCCTCGATCCGGAGGTTACATACACTCTTCCTCCTTTCCAATTGGCCTGCGGCATTGCCGATAGCTATGTGCATGTAATGGAGCAATACCTTACAGCCCCGGGGCAGAGTCGCTTGATGGATCGCTTTGCAGAGGGGATTTTGCTCACCCTCAGAGAGATTGCCCCTTTGGTACTTAGTGGAGAACCCAACTACGATGCCCGAGCTGATTTTATGGTAGCAGCTACTCACGCCCTTAATGGCTCCATCAATTGGGGGGTAAAGGAAGATTGGTCTACACACATGATTGGGCATGAGCTTACGGCTATTGCAGGGCTCACGCATGCGCACTCTTTGGTTATTGTTTTGCCCTCTACCCTGCGCGTCATGAGCCGGATGGGTGATAAGCACGACAAGATGCTCGAATATGCTGAGCATATTTGGGGTATCAAGGAGGGCAATGACGAGGAACGTATAGAGGCAGCCATTCAGGCAACGGAGCAGTTTTTCCGCTCTTTGGGTCTTACTACACGCCTTCGCGAAGCTGGAGTATCTCAAGAGGTAGAAGACGAAATAGTACGTCGGTTTACAGAGAGAGGCGTAGTATTTGGGGAAAATGGAACGGTAACCCCCGAGGTCGTACGTGAGATTTTAGCAGATTGTCGCTAATTGTCTTCTTGTTCGGAGGTTAAGATCGTTTGAAAAAGAGGCTAGGAACAAAGAATAAACCACATAATAAGTCTACAAAAAATGCATGTAACTCGACAATTTTTGGTTGTCGCTGCCCTAGGTATTAGTGTGCTTTTGGGGGGCTGTGCTACCAAAAAGAAAAAGAAAGCTCCAGAGAAGAGCACGTATGAGCAGACCATTGCCGATGCAAGAGAGAGCAAGGGTCTCCTTTCTGTTTACCACAATAAGAAGAATAAACTCTACTTTGGGATTCCCGATTCTCTGATGGGTAGAGACCTCTACTTCATCAACCGCGTAGCCGGAGTGAGTGATACACGAGAGTTGGTAGCCGGGGTTATCCAGTCTTCTCCCTTCCTTTTCCGTTTTACCAAAGACGACAATAACGTGTATCTCGTATGCCCCAACGTGTCTGACGTTGTACGTAAGGGAGATGCCATTGCCAGCTCTTTTCGCTCAAACTCATTGGATAGGGTAGTAAAGACGTTCCCCATAGTTACGAGAGAGGGAGACCGCTCTCTAATAGACGTTACGAAGTTCTTCTCGGGAGATGAGAAGTTAATATCGCCTTTGAGACAAGTCTCCGGTCCGTTGGCAGAGCGCTTTATACAGGGAACTCTTGATGGGGAGGCTTCTCTAGTCGCATCGGCTAAGGCCTATCCCAAAAATGTGGAGATTGTGAGCCGCCTAACCTATAATACTCGCCCCCATGGTGCGCCCTATACTGTGGAGATGCAACGCTCAATTCTACTCCTTCCCAAAGAGCCTATGCAACCTCGGTATGCGGATAATCGTATGGGCTATTTCTCCTCTACGCGTCGTCTTTTTACTTCGGACAAAGACAAGGTGGAGAGCTTCCGCCTCATCCATCGTTGGCGCCTCGAACCCAAAGATACAGCCGCCTATCAGCGTGGAGAACTCGTTGAACCCGTAGAGCCCATCATCTTTTATGTGGACAATGCTTTCCCCGAAAAGTGGCGCTCTACCATCAAGCAAGGAATAGAAGATTGGAATACGGCTTTTGAGGCTGCAGGCTTCAAAAACGCCATCAAGGCGCTCGATTATCCCTCCGATTCGACCTTCGACCCCAACGATGCTCGCTATAATACATTCCGTTATGCCACAACAGCTATTGAGAATGCTATGGGGCCTAGCTATGTGGATCCGCGCTCGGGAGAGATTATTTCTGCTCAGGTTATCTGGTACCACAACGTGATAAGATTGGTACACAATTGGCGTTTGGTACAGACGGGGGCAGTGGATCCTCGAGTACGTACGCATGTATTCACGGACGATGTGATGCGCGAGAGCCTTAGATATGTAGCTTCGCACGAAGTGGGGCATACCTTAGGTTTGATGCACAACATGGGGGCAAGTAACGCCTATACCATAGAAAACTTGCGTTCGCCGGAGTTCACAAAAGAGCATGGTACAACCCCTAGTATTATGGACTATGCTCGCAACAATTTTGTAGCCCAACCAGGGGACTATGAGCGCGGTGTACGTCTTACGCCTCCCATTCTAGGTAAGTATGATATTGCCGCCATCAAGTGGGGCTACTCAATTCTCCCTGAGACTTTCCGAGGAGATACCGAAGGAGAGAAAAAGCAGCTTCGAAAAATGCTCGAAGAGAATGCCAAAGATCCAATGCTTCTCTTTGGTGCTCAGCAATTCCCCAACACTGTAGATCCCACCGCTCAAACCGAAGATCTCTCCAATGATCATTTTACGGCGGGTGATATGTCCATCTCCAATCTCAAGATTATTACCAAGAATATTGACAAATGGCTCTATCAAGAGGGAGAGGACTATCGCGACCTCGAGGAGGTATATTACCAGATTGTAGGTCAATATATGCGCCATGTGGGGCACATTGTTGCCCATATTGGAGGGATCGTTTTTAGCGAAAGTCGTCAGGGAGATGGTAAGCCCTCTTATACCTATGTGCCACGCTCGGAGCAGAAGCGTGCAGTAGAGTGGCTCGGTAGCCAAGCCCACGAGGTCAGCACTTGGCTCTTGCGTCAAGATCTCCTCAATCGAATAGACAACGGTAGTAATACTCTTGTCAAGCAGTTTACCAATTCTTTTGTTGGAAACTTCTTCCGTGGTGGTAATTTGCGTCGCATTCATGAGTTTAATCTCTCGGGAGCCAAAGATGCTTATTCTCTAGCTGATTATACACACGACGTTGTAACGGCTCTCTTCTCAGCTACTCGCTCCGGTAAGACGAGCGAATACGACCGTATGCTAGAGGCTTGTGCGATAGATTTGATGTTGGAGAATGCGCTACTAACGCCTACTGTTAAGGTGGAGAATAAGAAACTTGCCTTCACCGAGGCCTGTCAAGAGCAGTTCGATCAATGGGTTAATGTTCCCTCTATCCCCTGTGGAGTCTCCTCCGCTCATCAGTACAATGATGGTGAAGAGTCATTTACTCGCATGACGATGTCTTATCGCCCTCTCAGCCCCGAGCGCATCGCTCCGTACTGGATGGCAGCCCTCGAAGAGGTAGAGAAGCTCTACAAGCAAAAGGCAAATAGTGGAGATGCTGCGGCCAAGGCGTTCTATCGTTATCAGCTCCGCCGTATTGCTTCCGCCCTTGCTGTCAAGTGAGGTAGTTAGTCTACTTTCATCCTAACGAGAGCAGTTAGCTTTGTGTTTACAGAGCTAGCTGCTTTGTTTTTTAGAGAGGTAAGATGAACCACAGAGAGCCTGTTGGTGTTATGTCAATAGTAACGAATAAGAAATAATTAGACAATAGAAAGTTAGAAGAGTATGACTCACGAACTTATTACCCTCCCCTATGCGGCCGATGCGCTTGCTCCTGTTATTAGCAAAGAAACTGTAGAGTTTCACCATGGCAAGCACCTCCTCAATTATGTAAATACACTCAATAGTCTTATCCCCGGCACTGAATTCGAAAATGCCGACCTCTTGGATATTGTACGTAAGAGTGAGGGGAAAATATTTAACCAGGCCGGACAGGTACTCAATCATAATCTCTACTTCACACAATTTGGTCCTAATGCAGGTGGTGCTCCTAAGGGTGCTCTTGCAGATGCTATTGCAAAGGAATGGGGATCGTTTGAGGCTTTCCAAGCAGCTTTTCTCGAGGCTTGTACAGGGCTCTTTGGCTCAGGCTGGGTATGGCTTGCCTCTGACGAAAATGGCGTTTTGACCATCGAAAAAGAACCCAATGCCGGTAATCCTATCCGTAAGGGGCTTAATCCATTGCTCGGCTTCGACGTATGGGAGCACTCTTACTATCTAGGTTACCAAAACCGCAGAGCAGACCACATCAAAGATCTTTGGTCAATTGTTAGATGGGATGTAGTGGAAGAGCGTTACAATAAGTAACTTATAAACAAAAGGAGAGAAGGGATAGGAGCTAAGTGTTCGTATCCCTCCTCTCTCTTATCTTTGAGGTGTAATCCAACCTCAACAACCGTTTAATAGAAGACGAGGTACCTCTGTGATAGCAATCACGGGTACCTCTTTTTCGTTTGTGGGATAGGGGAGGACTTGATTAAAGTCTAGAATATCCTAATCTCTTCAATTACGCGATAGTGCAGCTCCTGATTGATGAGTTGCATGATATTTTCTTTCTGATCAGAAATTGTTTGTGCCGCAGCGGAGGAGCGTAGTTGTATGTGCAACGTGTTGTTGCGGAAGAAGATATCTCGGACGAAAGGACGTATTGGGGCAAATCGCTCCCAGAAGAAAGCAATAGCCCGTTCTCGGTAGAGCCCTTGTGCCAGCTCAGGCTCTTCTTCTATGAGGTTCTTTAGTAGAGCTCCCAGGCGTTGGGGTTCACTGCGTCTCATACTCTGAGTAGGGATTCTAGTGTGATGTCGCTTGCAAGGCGATATTGCCGTGGTCTACAGCATATAGATGAAAAGACTCGTGCTGTGCCTCTATAATGTCGTCGAGATACTTGCGGTTTGTGTCTGTAATGAATATTTGTCCAAAGATGGGACGGGAGACAATGCCGATGATACGCTCCACGCGCTCTGCATCAAGTTTATCGAAGAGGTCGTCTAAAAGCAAAATGGGACGGCATTGTAGCTTGTTGGCAAGTAGATTGTATTCGGTGAATTTGAGTGCCGTAAGAAAGGTCTTATTCTGCCCCTCAGAGCCGATTTTTCGCATCAGATTCTCGCCCAAAAGCATCTCAAGGTCGTCTTTATGGATACCATAAGTTGTATATCCGGTAGCCCTCTCTTCTCTCCGTCTCTGGCGTAGGTCTTGAGTAAAAAGTTCCCTATTCGGAGCCGTTGCTGTGAGGTAGTTTAGAGTTACACATTCGCTCTTATCTCCGCAGATCTCTTGGTAGAGTTGATTGAATGTAGGGGTAAAGTCCCGAACAAACTCTGCTCGCTTTTGGGCTATCTCTACCCCTGTAAGAGCCATTTGCTCCTCCACAATGGAGAGCAACATCTCGTCTTGAAAGTCACTCTTGAGGAGGGTATTGCGTTGTTGTAGAGCTCTATCGTAGCGTATGAGGAGGTCTAAGTAGAGTGCATCGTGCTGGGAGAGAAGTCGGTCTAGCCAGTTGCGGCGCTCGTCACTACCTCCTCGGATCAGGCGATAGTCTTGGGGCGAAATAATCACCAAAGGATAGCGCCCTATATGCTCACTAAGTCGCTTGTAAAGCCTACCATTGCGGCTGAGAGCTTTGGCTTGCCCCATACGGAGCCGCAAGGCTATTCTGTCCGTCTCTTCTCCTTCATTTGCTCGGTAGTCTCCCGATAAGATAGCCTCTGTGGAGCCAATGCGGATGGCCAGGCGGTCTACCGTATTGAGGTGGCTCCGTGCCATCGATAGGTAGTGGATGGCATCGAGTAGATTCGTTTTGCCCATACCATTGCCACCAAAGAAGCAATTGAGTTTGGGTGCAAAGTCGCAAGAGGCCGTAGCAATGCTCTTAAAAGCGACAAGCTCGAGATGCTCTAATACCATGGGATGGTAGGTTAGTGAGCTCCTAGCTTCATCAGCGTGTCGATAGACTGCTCCATCTTTTGGGAGAGCTTATCGGAGACCCGAGTCAGAGGGAGGCGTAGTGTAGGGGTATTGATAAGTTGCATCTTGTAGAGCCACTCTTTGATCCCTGCCGGATTCCCCTCATCGAAAAGAAGTCGATAGCAAGCGGCAAAGGCATTATCGATCTCTACAGCACGTTCACTTCCTGCCAGATCGATAAGTTCTTTTGTCCAAGCCGGGTAGGCATTGGCCACTACAGATACAGCCCCATTGGCTCCTTGATGGATCAATTCGAGGGTGCTATGGTCATCTCCGGATAGGATTGTAAAGGCGGGGTCTAAGAGGCTTGCTAGTTTGGTTACACGCTCTTCTATCCCCGAGGCTTCCTTGATGGCGACAATCTTATCTGGGAAGTTATTACGTAGCCGAAGCACGGTATCGGGGTCCATGTCCACGCCTGTTCTACCCCGTATATTGTATAGAATAATGGGTTTGTCGCTGGTTTGTGCTGCAGCGGCAAAATGCTGATAAATCCCCTCTTGAGATGGCTTGTTGTAGTAGGGAACAACACTCAGAATCCCCTGTATATCATAGCTATTGGCAAGAGAGAGTCGTTCTATGAGTCGTTGGGTAGAATTATCCCCAAGCCCTAAGACAATGGGGTAGTTGGGCCCAGCCTCTCTGCGTACGGCGGAGAGTACTTTTTCCACCTCTTCGCGAGTAACAACGGGGGACTCTCCTGTGGTGCCAAAAACTACAATAAAATCTGCTTTTGAGGCTACGATATTGCGAACAATAGCCCCGAGAGATTGGTAGTCTACTTGTCCATCAACGAGAAATGGAGTGACAAGGGCTACACCAAGTCCCATAAATTGAGCGGGAGGGAAAGGGGAGTATACCATAGGAATAAAGTGTTACTTTAATCTGCGATCATTCAAATCCACAGACAAAAATACGCTTTTCGATTGGATGTTTCACCTACTCTTTTCGGAAATAAGGGCTATTGGTTCATTCTTTTCGAGGTAGAGTCTCCTCATTAGGGGCGTTGATATTGCCTTTCTCCTTTGTGAAATCGAGCACTTCTTTCTCGCCCTACAAGATAGATGTGTTATAAGTGTATAAATAGGTGTTGCTATCCAAAAAAAACTTATATCTTTAGGGCGAAAAACATTTCTACCCCCCTTTAGAGAGAGGTATATTTGGATGTTGTTGTACATTGAATTATAGAGTGTAGATATAGATTAATTACTAAATGGAATTATGATGAAGCAGCTATTTCATTCATTACTACTACTTACGGCACTGTTGCTCCCTCTAGAGCTATTTGGTCAGAGTACAGCCTCTCAAGAGGAGCCGTCTTCGCCTATTCCCATGTTTGCAGAGGGTGCAAAGTGGAGCGTTTCCGTAAAGCACATCAAAAGAGAGTGGGAGCCTGGGTATTACCATTGGGTAAATGAAGGGGAGAACTATCAGTACGGTGTACAAGGAAAAGAATCCTTTAATGGCAAAGAATACTTCCACGTTGTTACGACCAAAGGAACAGAGCGCGTAGACTTCTATGCCCGTGAGGAGGGAACTAAAGTTTACCTCTATCAAAAAAGTACGGATAGGGAATTTGTACTCTTCGATTATGCCATCAAGCCGGGAGAAAAATACATAGGCATGGGAAAATCTCCCGGGTTCGAGGCTTCTTACGATGAGTTTACTCTAAAGTCCATCGAGACCAAACTGATAGCAGGAGAGAATAGAAGAGTCTACTATTTTAGCTATGAGTATCCTTCTCAATCCCACTCAAATACTACTCGAGGTGGCTATAATTACCCTCATATTTCCTATACAAATATCCATTACTCACCTTCGAATGCTTACATGTCTCTTGTATGGGTAGAGGGGATTGGCACCTTAGAAGATTCTCCCTTTTATACAAACAAAAGAATGACCGGATCTAAGCCTCAGTATTTACTAGGGTATACAGATGCGAAAGGGGTGCAGCATGCGCTTAGCAACCAGCCTGCTGATTTTACTTGGAGGGTAGTGATTTCTTCGGAACCAACCGCTTTAGACAATGTGCAGAGTGCCCCGGCAAGCATACATATGAAAGAGGGGGTGCTGAGTGTGAATTTGAGGGATGGCAAGTCGCATCGCCTCTCCGTTTATTCGCTTGATGGGGTGCGTCTCCTGCCCGAGACCTCTTTTACCGACTCTTTCTCCACTCAGCTCGCTTATTCTACCACATCGTTTCCTCTTGTAGTCGTGCTTGATGGCAAAGCCACATTGTATAGGTAGGGGCATAGAGAGATAAGTCATAGACACTTCTGAGACGAGGTGTATTTCCCATGTTATACCCTAGGTAGAGAGGTTCTTCTCTTGGCCTAGGGTGTTTTTTCTTTTCTCTAGTTGATGGGTGGCCTCCCTCTCTCTCTTCTAAAGAGATTTGCCCATATCCTTTCTCTTATTGTAGCTTGCTTTGTAACTTTGTCAAGGGGAATAATTCCCTTGGTGAACAACTGGGCCTACCCTTTGTTCTCTATCTGGAGTCCTTATGGATAAACGTTATAAAAATGGATGAAGTTACAGAGTTAGATTTGTGTAGTCGGGTCCAATTGTCCCTAAAAGATTGGCTATCCACTACCTTTTTGGAGACGAGTACTCAGCAAAAACTCTTTCATTGTGGAGCCGCTGCCTATCGCACTTTATCCTCAGATTACATCCAGCAACTCAGAGATCGTTGTCTCCTGTTGGGGTTCGCCGTGGAGGAGTTGCCTGATGGTACCCGCTTCTCTTTCCTTTGGTATCCTATCCGTAGTGGGTTGCGCATCTCCTATCATAATATCTCCCTCTACGTGCTGTTTAATAAAGTGGCACGTAACGAGTATATCCGTATGGTAGGGGCCTCTCGCTCCAAGCGCCTCGATCCCTTTTACTTAAGGCTTCAATACGATAGAGCGGTAGAGAAGCCGGGCTATGGTATAAGCAGCAAAAATATTCCCTGCATAGAGCCCCTACTCACCCTTTTATTTGAGGAGCGAGAAGCCTTGATGCATCTCTCAGAGTCTCTAGACTCTCTCGTAGTGGAGTGTGCTCGAGAAGAAAAGATCCGTACCCTATTCTTAGGCAGTATCGAGAGGGTGGTGGAGAGTTTGCTAGCTCCATCGGAGCATCCCTACCATTTGCAGATCTCGGCCGGGCAAGCTCTTCTCTCCTTCCGTTTGCGGCGCAAAAAGATGCTCACCCTTGTACTCTCTCCCACCTCTTATATGACACAATTGCAGCAGCTCCCGGGCTTCTTAAGCCGCTGTAATGCGCAGAAGTCACTCTCGGCAATGCAGTCTCTTGTAGCTCAAGAGTATCCCGAGGCTTCCCTCAAAACCTATGGGAATAAGCAGGTCTGGACTTCCACTAATTGACCACATTGGCAAAAAAACAATACAATATAGGTATGGCTATCACCATCAATAATAAGCAGTTACAAAGCATCTTAGAGAAAACACCCTCCCATCATAATATCATGTTGGTGGGCGTCCACGGCATTGGCAAATCTCGTATTATTTCTGAGTTTTTCCGAGCTAAGGGAATAGAGGTGATCACCCTCTTCTTGGGGCAAATGAGCGACCCCGGAGACTTGATAGGCTTGCCACATCTAAATACAGAAACAGGGCGTACTGAGTTCATGCCTCCCTATTGGTTCCCCAAAGGAGATAAGCCTATCGTTCTCTTCTTGGATGAGCTAAATAGAGCGCGCCCCGAGATGCTCCAATCGGTGATGGATCTAGCACTCAATCGAATGCTGGCTGGCCGTCGGTTGCCCGAGGGGTCTCGTGTTATCTCTGCGGTCAATGACGGAGCCGAATACCAAATTACGGAGCTTGACCCTGCACTTGTATCCCGATTCAATGTTTATTTCTTCCGTCCTACCGTTGCAGAGTGGTTGCTTTGGGCTGAGGAACAAGAGCTAGATGAGCGGGTTATTCACTTTATTGAAAACAATCAAGATGCCCTAGATGCTCCGTTCAATATAAATGCTGATTCTATCGATAAGTGTGCCGATCGCCGAGCTTGGGAGCGAGTCTCCGATATCATGAAAGGTCTGGAGGAGGTAGATGATCTTACTCTTAAACTGATTAGCGGCATTGTAGGGGTAAAGGCCGCTGCCCGATTGGCGGAATCGCTTAGTGAGACTTCTGTAGTGAGTGGAGCCGACCTCCTACTGCACTTCGGAGAGGTAAAAAAGAGGCTTAAGACAATGAAATTACCCCAACTGGCTCTTGTCAATGATAACCTATTCCGCTGTTTAGAGGCTCGTGGTTATCCGGAGGAAGAGATTGAATTAGTGGGTACCAATCTGGAGAAGTACATCCTTTGGCTTGACAAAAATGACCAAAGAGAGGCTCTGATGCACCTTATCAATAACTTTTCGTCGGCTACTTATCCGAATGCAAACCTTACTATCATGACCAAGCTACCCTCCATCTATACGCTCATGACAGACTACCTGAGGCAGTTATGAAAGAGCTTTTGCGGCATATCTCTGACGAGTGGTTCCTTGCCGAGCCACTCCTTTTTGACACTCTTTGTTCCCACGAATTGGTAGAAAACCTTGACCTAAAGGTGGAAATGCGTGTGGGGAAAGGGCGCATAGAATACAATACAGAGAAGCTCTCCAATCGCTCAGAAGGGTATATAGCCAAGCGTCTGCGTATCGAAGTCGTACGGATATTACTTCGTCACCCTTACCAGCGGCAACCGCTTAATCATCGTCCATTCTGTCTGGCGATAGCCAGTGATATGACTATTGCCGAGTACTACGATGCGAATGAGACAATGGCCACACGTACCATGATGAAGTTGCCTCCTAACCATAGTTTTGAGGAGTATTATTCGATGGTAGATGCACTTATTCCTCCGCAAAACTCCTCTTCTAAAGAAGAAAAGAAAACTCAGCGTGGGGGGCTAGAGCAGGGGGAGACTTCTCAAAAGAAACAAGGCGTGAATGGGGGTGCCGGCGAGCGTAGCCCCGAGGGCGGAAGAGCTAAAGGAAGCGTTCGAGACGGGGCCAATGGTTTGGCCAGTGGTGAGAGCGAAGGGCTTTCTTCTTCTACAACTGCCACTTCTTCTGAGGGAGAGCCTTCTCAAAAGCACGATGCAGCGCGTGAGTTGCAGATGCATGCCGAGGAGTGGGAGGAGCGTTCTGCCCTGTGGGAGGAAGATGAATTGCAAAACGAAACGATAGAAAAACTCATTGAGAAGGCTCGTAATACAAAAACGTGGGGCACCCTATCGCGTGAGCTACAGCAACTTCTGGAGACTTCTATTTTTGCCAAGGTCAATATTCGTCGTCAGCTCGCCCAGTTTCGTACCGGCATTCTATCCAATAAAGTTGTACTTAGTCGCATGAAGCCCAGCCGTCGATATGGTTTCATGCAAATGGGCATTCGACACCCCTATACAACCCGATTGCTGATTGGGGTGGATGTAAGTGGCTCTATTGCCAATGACGATATTCAAAATTTTTTGAGCGTGATTAACCACTTCTTTACTCAGGGCATAGAGCATATAGAGGTGGTGCAGTTTGATAGTGAATTGCGCCTGCCTGTACAAGAGATGTTCCGAGTGCGCAAGAGTATCAAGGTAATGGCACGCGGAGGTACAAACTTTGATCCTCTCATCCGGTACTTCGAAGAGCACACAGAGTACGATGGACTCATTATATTCACAGATGGGTATGCCCCCTTGCCACAAGTGCGTACTCGCCGTAAGTTGCTCTGGATTTTAAGTTCTTTAGCAGCTTATAAACGCTTTGAGGGGGCTCCAAAGCTCTATATCCGAGCCTAGTTGTTGTACTCATAGTAGCCCCTCTCTGAAGCTTCCTTTTTTCCTCAAGAAATAGTGTAACTCTCCTCTATAAAGCTAATGGGATAGGGGAGGGTTTTTCTATAATCTAGCTGTCTGTAGCATTTATATTGCACCAAGTCTATTACCCTCTATGCTCTGACAAATGATAGTAAAACAGAGTATTCAGCTGCAAATTGCCTTTTGTTCTTCATTTTTATATTGCTATTTGTATTTTTCTTTGTAACTTCCCACCGCCGTAGAGAAATACTCTGTTTAGCAGTCTTTTGCTCTAGGGTAAGTAGAAGTATAACATTTAAAAAGGTTCCTTTATCATGAGATCGTACAAAACAGAAGAGATTAGGAACATCTCACTTTTGGGAAGTTCCGGCGCAGGAAAAACCACTCTCGCAGAAGCTATGCTCTTCGAGAGTGGTGTGATAAAACGTCGTGGAGACATTGCCTCAGGCAATACCGTGTGCGATTATTTCCCAGTAGAGAAGGAGTATGGCTATACTGTTTTTTCTACTGTTTTTAGTGTTGAGTGGGCAGAGCGCAAACTCAATTTTATCGATTGCCCCGGGAGTGACGATTTTGCCGGTGGCGCTGTATCGGCTCTTAATATTGCAGATTGCTGTCTTATGGTAGTCAATGCCCAGTATGGGGTAGAGGTGGGGCTGATCAATCAATTTCGCCATATAGAGCGACTTCATAAACCTGCTATTTTTATTGTAAACCAGCTTGATCACGAGAAAGCTGACTTCCAAATGAGCATCGCTCAGTTGCGAGAGCGTTACGGATCTAAGGTAGTGGTAACTCAATACCCCGTTACTTGTGGTCCCTCTTTTAACCAAGTGGTGGATCTTCTTCGCATGAAGATGTACCAATGGGGAGCCGAAGGTGGGAAACCTCAAGTGTTAGAGATCCCCGATAGCGAGCGAGCTACAGCAGAAGAGATGCGCCAGCAACTTATAGAGAGTGCTGCGGAGCACGAAGAAACCCTTATGGATCGCTTCTTTGAGCAGGGGAGTCTCTCGGAAGAAGAGATCGTAGAAGGGATGCGCAAAGGCATTGTTTTGGGAGATATGTATCCCGTCTTCTGTGTGTCGGCTGCCAAGGATATGTGTGTGCGTCGTACGATGGAATTTTTGGGAGACGTTGCACCGCACGTGACCGAGATGCCCAATCCTATAACTACCGAAGCCGAAGAGGTGGCTCCTAATCCCTCCGGTCCCATCAGTCTTTACTTCTTCAAAACCACTGTCGAACCCCATATCGGCGAAGTTTCTTACTTCAAAGTGATGTCGGGTACTGTACGAGAAGGATGCGATCTCATCAATATAACAAGAGGGAGTAAAGAGCGTTTGGGACAACTATTTGTAGTGGCAGGTCAGACGCGTACTAAGGTGGACGAACTTGCTGCCGGAGATATCGGTGCTACCGTAAAACTAAAGGATGTGCGCCGCGGTAATACCCTAAACGAAAAGGATTGCAGTTGGCAATATCCTGCTATAGAATATCCCGCACCCAAGTTTATGCGGGCTATAAAGCCGGTAAATAGTGCCGATGCTGAGAAAATGAGCGAAGCTCTCCATCGCATGATGGAGGAAGATCCTACTTGGATTGTGGAGCAAAGCAAGGAATTGCGCCAGACTATTGTGTATGGTCAAGGAGAGTTCCATCTGCGCACCCTCAAGTGGAGATTGGAACACAACGATAAGATTCTTACGGAGTTTAGTGAGCCTCGCATTCCCTATCGCGAGACCATTACTAAGGCTGCTCGGGCGGACTATCGTCACAAAAAGCAGTCCGGGGGTGCCGGTCAATTTGGAGAAGTTCATCTTATTATCCAACCCTATGTAGAGGGAGAAAATATCCCTGAAGTGTACAAATTTGGAGGGCAGGAATTTAAGATTACCGTAAGAGACCGTCAAGAGATTCCTCTTGCTTGGGGTGGTAAACTTGTCTTTATTAATAGCGTGGTAGGAGGTGCCATAGATACGCGCTTTATGCCTGCTATCCTCAAGGGGATTATGGAAAGAATGGAGCGTGGACCGCTCACCGGCTCTTATGCTCGCGATGTAGTCGTTATTGTCTATGATGGTAAGATGCACCCCGTAGATAGCAACGAAGTTTCATTTATGCTCGCAGGGCGTAATGCCTTTAGTGCGGCATTCCGTGAAGCTGCTCCCAAGATTTTGGAACCGATCTACGATGTTGAGGTATCCGTGCCTGCGGATTATATTGGGGACGTAATGAGCGATTTGCAGGGTAGGCGAGCTGTCATCATGGGGATGAATAGTAAGAAAGGTTATGAACAACTTTTGGCTAAGGTTCCCTTGAAAGAATTGATGAATTATAGTACGGCTCTTAGCTCCCTCTCGGGAGGACGTGCTTCTTTTATGATGAAGTTTGCAAGTTATGAACTTGTTCCTACTGAGCTACAAGAAAAACTATTGAAGTCGTACGCCGAGGAGCAAGAGGCGGAAGATTAACCCTCTAGGGCTTGATAAAAGAATGGGGCTGCACTCTTCAGTTTGAAAGTGCAGCCCTTGTTATTTAGTATAAGTAAGTTGAGAGTTGGGAGGATAGGCAAGTAAATGTGTTGAGCAATTTACCCTCAAAAGAAGGGAGCACTCAAGCTTTGGTTCTAGATTCGATGGGAAGATTCCTCAGATCTTTCTGATTACTTCACTTTGACCTATTCCCCTAAGCAGGAGACTCCCTAGATTACTATCCTAAGAGCAAAGATAGGTAAAAGTAACTTATTTACCTAGCTTTTCTTCTACTTCTTCTTTGCTGATTTGCTTTGTGCAGAAGAACCAGTCGTAGCAATGAAGGTTGGCCTCTTTGCCCGAAGCACGTTCACTAGCCACGCGGCAGGTGGTAGCAGGGGGTACGATTGCTTCGTCTCCGGGACGCCAGTCGGCAGGGAGTGCTACCCCAAAGTTATCAACGGTCTGTAGCCCAATAAGTACACGCTTGATTTCATCGAAATTACGCCCGAGAGAGAGGGGGTAGTACATGATCGTACGGATCTTGTCTTCGGGGTCAACGAAGAACACGGCACGCACTGCAGCAGTACTGCTTTCTCCGGGTTGTATCATACCATACTTGTGAGCTACCTCCATAGAAACGTCTACTACGAGGGGGAACTTTATTTCTATGTTTTTGTATCCGTGCCAATCAATCTTCTCTTCTATGGTACGAAGCCATGCAATGTGGCTCTGCAATCCATCTACAGATAGTCCTACGAGTTGACAATTGAGAGCTTCGAAATCGGCAGCAAGATGCCCAAAGGTCATAAACTCAGAAGTACATACGGGAGTAAAATCGGCCGGGTGGCTAAAAAGGATCTTCCATTGACCCTTATAGTCGGAAGGGAAGTTGATTACACCTTGAGTGGTAACGGCTGTAAAAGCGGGTGCAGCTTCGCCAAGGCGAGGCATTGTAATTGTTTGATTCTGTTCCATCATACGTTTATTGTTTTAGTTGATTGTTTTATTATTTCTCTGGTGCAAAGGTAGAATGATGGGCTACTGATATCAAATGCTTTTTTCTATCTTTGTATAGAGGGAGTCTATCTACCACGAGATTTCGCGTCGGTAAGGGCTCCGTATTTAGATAATTAACCCTCTAATCAATGAAAGAATGAAGAGACAATTCTTTGTTATTCTCACGGTTCTCTGCACCTTGCTTGCCAGTGTGCATCTGAGTCATGCTCAAAACATTTATAATGCCAATGGAGAGCAAGTTACCTCTGTGGATTCGAATGGTACCCTCCGTGATCGGAGTAATCGTTCCGTAGGAAAGATTGATAGTGATGGTACAATCCGCGATGGACAGGGACGTTCTGTTGGTAAAATTGGAAGTGATGGCACTATCCGCGATGGGCAAGGGCGTACCATGGGTAAAGTAGAAAGGGATGGTACTGTGCGTGATGATCGTAACAGCCAAATAGGTAAAATCGAAAGTGACGGCACCGTACGAGATAGACAGAATCGCTCTATCGGGAGAGCTCCCGGTGTGAAAAAGGAATGGGCTGCTGTAGTCATATTCTTTAGATTCTAGGTAGGTCATCCCTAAAGAAACTCGCCCACTCCCTTTCATTTGTATTGGGGGTGGGCGAGTTTGTTAGGACTCAAAGATATTGGCACTAGACCCATCTTATTCAGAGTAAATACTAAAGAGAGGTATTTAGTTTCGGTCTTTTGTAAGCCTATTGTGCAATAGATAAGTATGCCAAGAGAGAGAGGAAGGAAGAACTCGTATAGCCCAGCTTAGATGGCGGAATCTCTTATCCGGATGTTGAGAAAGTATTCGAACTAATGCTTTGTTTTTCCTTGCTTTACGTAGGAATGCAATTGGTTCTCTAGTGCATTTCATCTCCCGATACAGTACTATCGTACTCAGGAGAAGTCGGGCAATAACTTGATTGAGCCCTTGAGATGGATGATCTTTGGAGAATGTTAGAAGGCGTTGCACGATGATGGCTAAGTCTCGGGGCCGTTTGAGATTAGTTGAGTGCATGATGGAGTTGGGGCGTTGTCTATAGTGGTAGGCTACGCCTTGGAAGAAGGCAACTTCTCTTGCAAAATAGAGAGCTCTAGGACTAAATTCTTCATCCTCATGGTAGATGCGAGGATAGAATGTTAGCTGATTTGATAGGAGGAAATTACGTTTATAGAGGTAGTGATGTACAGGGATAATCTGTTGTCCGCTATCGAGGAGTTCTAGCCCACTCATCGGCTCTGTAAACTTGGGATGTAACTCAAGGGTACGTATATATCCTTCTCCGAAAAGTCGGGAAGAAAGCGAAACCATATCCGGATTGTTTGCCTCTTCTAAAAAAGACTTTAGTTGCTTTAGTATCCCCGGGGTAATGAAGTCGTCAGAGTCTATAAACCATACATATCGACCAGTAGCAACCCTAAATCCTGCGTTTCGAGCTTCACTAAGACCCCGATTCTCTTGGTGTATAATACGAGCATTCGGGTGTTTGGCTATAATGGGTTGTGCAAGACTTATACTCTCATCTTTGGATCCATCGTCTACAACAATTACCTCATACTCCTCCGGAGCAATTAGGCTCTGGGTAAAGCAACTCTCAAGACACTCTTGTACATAGAGAGCTACGTTGTATACGGGGATTATAAGTGAAAATAGGGGAGCAGGCATGATGGATTTTCTTTTAGAATGGGTACCCGATAGCTAAGTGGAAGTCCACACTTTTCCAAAAGTCGGGTATATTGTAGTAGCTAGAAACACCTGTATCGTAGGGAACGTGCAAGCCAATACCTACATCGCCACGGATTACAAAGTACCCCAAATCATAGCGAATACCAAAACCAGATCCGAGTGCGATCTGATTGATGAACTGCTTGAATGAGGTTAGTTCTTGTAGGGAGCCTCCAGGACGGTTCGTATCCTTATTAAGTAACCAAATATTCCCGGCATCAAAAAATATAGCCCCTTGTAGTGCTTTGATAAGTCGGAAACGCCACTCCATGTTCATCTCTAGTTTGAAATCTCCCGATTGGTCGATAAATGAGTATTTATCGTTCTTGGGTTGGTAGCTCCCCGGCCCAATACTCCGCACGGTAAAAGCGCGAATACTGTTGGCTCCCCCAACATAGAATTGCTCGCTATAAGGGGCTACACTACTATTGCCATAGCTAAAGATGGCTCCCGTGGAGAAGCGTGTAGCAATGGTTTGGTTAGGATTGATCGTGTAGGTGTAGTGAAGATCACCCATGAGCTTAACGAATTGTGCATAGGGCACTCCAAGGAGTTTCTTTGTTTCGTTGTATTTCTTTTTCCCAAAAGACTGTATAGCATTAGTAATATTGCCGGCCTCGGATACAAACAGCTCTAACCAAACATGGTGCGAACCACGATCTTCTATGATATCGTCATAGGTGTAGGTGTAACCTATTTGAGGAATAAATTGGCTTTTGAGACTAAGTCCCAGAGTTGTATTTTCTGCTAAAATACGATTGAACTCTTCGGATCGATGGCTTAGGAAATTGTATTGAAGACGTAGTGCTGTAAAGCGATGTTTATGATGTTCTTTGGGGTTGAAAAGGTAATTGGCAGAAGCCCCCAAAGAGGCCATTCTGAAGTAGCGAGCCCGGTTGACTATAGAGGCAGATAGGGTAATATCGCTGTTGGTTGGGAACGTGAGCAAGAGGCTACTTAACCCCGGGAAAAGGATGGACGGAGCTGATAGGCTTAGGTCAGATCCAAATTCGTAACTATGCAAGAGAGAGCCTGTTTTACTCGCATTCTCATACGAACCATAGAGGGAAGCGGACAATTGTTCCCCTCCTCCAAAGACATTACGTTTAGCTACCGAGGCTCGCAAGCCGGGGCCTTTAAAACCATTGCTTTTGAACCTTATGGCACCCTCAAGAGTGGCATCCCATGCTTTATCCGGAGTAGAGGTGATGTGGAGGTTGAGGATGTGTAGATTACTATCCGCAATGGAAAAAGATAGATCTGTAGCAGAGAAGGCTCCCAAGCGAGTTAAGGCCTGTCGTGTATTCTGCTCATTGAGCTGAGAATATAGACTCCCGGGGCGTAAGAACACACGCTTACCAAGTACAGAAAGGCGGGTAGTGCGTGTTTCGTTATACCTTAGTTTGATACTATCAATGAGTGTGGAGTCTCGTACGGGAGAGGATGGAGAGATCCCAATATCAAAGGTTACTTTGCCAATTTTCCAAGGTACTAAGCTCCGTGGCTCAAGTCCATCTTTAAAGCCAATGCGCATATCAATTGACTGGGGCGCAATGGCTGTATCAATGCGATATACCAGAGCTTCGGGTGTATAGTAGTAGTAACCATTGTTGCGTAGATGGGAACTCACAATTTCTCTATCCTCTAGTATCTTATTCAAGTTGAATTGATCCCCTTTGTGCAGAGTGGAGATGGCAGCATGATCAAGGTGAGACTTAGCAACAAAAGCACTGTCGCTCAAGTATTGTATACTCCCTAGCTGGTAGGGCAGTCCCATGTCTATTGTGTAATGTACCCGAGCTTGCAGAGAGTCTTTGGGTTCTAGGGCAATACTATCTCTAACAATAGCATCGAAATAACCATGTTCGCGCAGTACGTTCTGTGCTAATCTAGAGCGTATTTGGGGGCTTACATTGTTGAGTAGAATAGGCTCTGATGCAAACATCTTGTAGATTTTTTTCCCTAGGAAAGTACTATCGTCTTGATAGCTATTGTACACCCAGAGTCCAAGATGGATGGGGAATCGATAGCGAGCTGACCCCAAAAAAGAATCATTGGGAGGAACGCTTATCTCCTTTTTTGCTGCCTCAATAGCTTCCTTGCCTTGTTTGCTATGATCTTGATTGATGATTTGAGTTTTCCCTATACCGATGTAGAGTTGCTCCCCCTCCGGGAGGTGGGCAGTGATGGAGCAAGCACTCAGTAGGAGTAGAATTAGCAGTGCAAAACTACCCTCGGCAAGTAGAGGTATATGGTTACTTCTCTTCGTCATGGCTAACCGGTTTTTCTGATTCCTTGGGAGCTGGTGCTATAAGAGTATTCTGCTCTTGTGCTTTGCCATTAGGGGGAATAGAAGGCATTTGTTTTCGGAAAATATCTACCAAACGACTAAACTTCTTACGTATGATAAAGCCGAGACCGGTCTCTGTTACCAGCCCCTCAATGAGGTTGTCACTATTGCGTTTGTGGAAGCCCTTGAGGTACATGGAGCCGGCTTTGTCTAGGCGATACTCCAAATTGAAGTTGTCAATAAAGGTTTGCTCATGGTTGGTGGGGATCTTCCCTGTGCTTACCTTACCCCCGATGGTTACACTAAGACGATCGTTGAAGAGCCGCTTGCTAAAGCTATAGGTGTAGTCTGTGTAGGCAGATCCAGCCTCGGCAGCATCGTGTAATTCCATCCCTACATTAAAGTCTGTCCCTTCTAATACCTTACCTGTAAGGCTATTGAGTTCGCTCACTGCTAGCCCGCTAAGTAACTGTTGAGGAGTGGTTTTACTAGACTCTGAAGCCAGGAAGGTACCGCTTACCATAAGGCCTACAGCTTGCTTCCCTCGCTCCTCTGCACTCATAGAAGAGAGTTGCCCTTGTATGCCAAGATCCTCAGGTGCGGAAACGTCAAATGCCAGATTTATATTCTCTAGTTGGTCTTTGGCAACAATCTGTACATCGAAGTTCACATTACGAGGCTTCCCTCCTTCTACTACACTGGCGCGTACTCGTTGTGTTGCCTTGAAGTCTATATGCGGATTCATTACATTGCCGCTCCATGAGATATTGCTACTGGGATCGATGGCAAATATCTTCCGTCCTACAACGGGGAAGGCATAGCGAACATCACCACCCCCCGAGAGATTATACTGTCCCATTAGGCTCATCTCTCCATAGGGGGGATAGGTAAAACGGAAGTCTCCTCCTCCTTGTACATACACATGATCTTGGTGGTCTGCCGATAAGTCTACACCTACTCGCACTGCCGGGTCTATATGCAGATCCAATACTACATCCATGCCCCCAAGGGAGACTTTATTGCGTGCCTCGTCATCGGCCCTACTGAGAGTATCTGTAAAGTCTGTAAATTCGACAACTCCGGCGAGCTTATCAGTAGCCTTTGCTTCTGCTTGGCTATAAACGTAGGTTATGTTAGTTCCACCAAGGACATCCAACTTCCCTCTTACCTTGGGATGGGTTATATGCCCCTTCACATTTATGTTTCCACTCGTTAGTAACTTACCATAGAGCATTTGTCCTCTACTTGCTTTGCTATCGATAAGCTCTACCTCGTTTCCAACGATTTGGAGGTCGGTTGTGAGGGCTTGTCTACCAAGTAGAGTAAGATAACCATTGATGCTAAAGGATTGTTTCTTGCCTTGTGCACGTAGATTGACGTCTTCGAAGATTAGCTTACTGTCGTGGAATTTGATGGGAGGGGTATCAATGGCAAACTTATTCCCCACCAAAGGGAGGAAAAACGATGCTTCGTGAGGGGTAATTAGACCATTGAAAAGCATATTGTTAGTGGTACCTCTGATGGAGAGAGAGCCATCTATTGTTCCATCAAGAGCCGCGTTTTTAGCTCCGATAAAAGGATTGGCAAGAGACAGTGGGAATCCTGCAACATTGGCTGTCATATCAATAGGAGACGCTTCGTTGCGAGGGCTATAAGTTCCCTCTGCTGAGAAGGCTAACTTCCCATTATAGTTGACCTGAGTAGTAACGTAATGCGAGCTATTATCTCGTGGCTCGTAGAAGAGAGCCATACCAATATGCCCGATATTGGTTTTGTCGTAGCCTAAGTTGTTGATAGAAACATCTCCAGTAGCACTCGGAATTCCGGTTTTAGGGTTGCGTTCAATAGTTATATCTGCGAATGTATTCCCCTCAAGGCTCTCCATCCCGAAGAAGTGATTGATGTCTCTTAGCTCTAGCTGGCTTATGTTCAAATAGAGAGAACTAAAAGGAGAAGCATCGTTTTCTTGAGAGGTTAGAGACAGTTCCGCATTATTGTCGCTGCGTAGTTGTAGAGAAGAGTGGACGTTAGAATTCCCAAAGTTGTAGAAGAGAGCGTTCTGAGGGTTTGCGTGCAGTCGATAGCCGGCTAGCACAATGGGTTTGTCTTTGAAACTTATCCCAATTCCATTGGCATTCTTAAACAGAATCGCACTTAGCGCATAATCTCCTTGCCCTAGGCCTGTGTAGTTTGCATCAAGGTCGAGAGTCCTTAGGTCGCTTATGGCATGGAGGTAAACAGAAAAGGGCGGTTGTGCACGATACTTTTTCTTGTTGACACGGAGGTCCAAACGTAGATATTTTTCTGCTCCTTCTCGAGTATTGGCAACTTGATCGTAACGAATAGGTTGCGCATCGCTCCATGTAAATCCCTTGAGAGACTGATACACACTCTCCGATAGGGTTGTACGGCTGTGCCCTGTCTCTGAGGTGATACTCGCATATACGTTATCTATACGGAGTGTATCTTGTCTGAGGTCTTGTATGGTTGCTTCTAAGTCCAACCCCTCTCTAGGAGTATTGGTGAGCATCACATTAGCACTCGAGAAGTAAGTTTTGGTCTCTCGTAAGATATTGCTAATAGGGTTTTGTTGCCCCATTACAAGCTCTATACCTATAGGAGGTAAGAGGTCGAGCATCTTGGATAGAGCCTCTGGTTGTATGGAATCTGAGAGAAGCTGGGGGATATACTCCGTTATTTGCTGACTTGTGCTGCCTAGGGTGGACATCCCTGCCCCTATATAGGCATCGAGATATAGGTCTCCCGCAACAAAAGAGGCTGTTGTTGTATCTGGGGATACTAGGGCTCGCAGAGAGAGGGAGTCGTAGCCGTACCGGCCATCGTCTAGATGGACAAAAAGATCGCGAGCTACTAGTTGGATAGAGTGCCGGTCACTCAAATTGGTAGAGAAGTTTCCTTGTAATCCCACTCCAAATGCTAAGGGTGTATCCGAAATGCCAATTGTATGCAGTGCAACTGTATCTATTTGGGCGTGGATAGTCCCCACTAAGGATCCTTGTTGTATAGCTCCTGCCAAATCAAAGGATAGCAAAGCCCCTTGATTTAGGCTCTTGGTGTGGGCTTGAAACTCTCCCTTGCGCATTGTGGCAACAAGGTCTACACTATCGAGATCGAATTGCTTGTAGGAGAGATGATGCAGGTTGAGTTGTAACTCGGCAATGGTGCGTGTGGACAAAAAATTAAATCCGTTGCCCATAGCATGCAAGTTGAGATCTACAATCCCAATAGAATCATGGGGTAAGAAAGCAGATATATTTAGGTTTTTGACCTCCGTATCTGCTCTATACTGCATAGTCTTTGGAGAGAACGCTCCCTTGAGGGTTACCATCCCATCATGGGCTGTGGTGAGCAGCGCATCTAAGGCATAACTATTAGGGGTGATACGCGTTTTCCCACGAAGGCGAGAGCCTGAGGGGATGGCAATACGTTGTGCTGTGGAGCTATCAAGAAAGGAGAGTAAGCGATGGGCTTGAGAGTTCGTTTTGAGGTCGAAATCAATACTCCCTTTAAGTTGCTTGGGTGAAAGTATATGTTGTAATTTACCTTCTAGTTCTAAGGATAGCATCTGAGGAAGCGATACATAGGCACGTGAGAGGGTGAGGTCTTCTGTTGTTCCTTCTGCTTTTAGCTCAAGTGCTATGGGGGTATCCAATAGGCTCGCTTGCTTGCCCAGTAGCTTATGTGTATCTATTGTTGTAAAGTAGAAAATATCTTTGGGATGGAGTTGGGCCCGGAGGTCAGCACGTAGTATTGCGGTAGTGTCTTTCGCTATGAATATGGATAGAGGAATCCTCAAAGATCCATCTGCTCTACTATAAGGAGTCGTGAGTTGCATCTCTTCGAGTTCGATAAGTCCATCTTGCATAAAAAAGGACCCCGATACATCGTTGATGCGTGCTCCCGAGTGCTCCCGAAGTGACAGATGTGATACCTCTGCCATAAGGAGTGTTTTTTGTTGCACAAGATTAGTCCCATCTACCTCCATATCGTACCCAAAGAGATGGGTGTAGTCTACATAGGGCGTACTAGGAAGACGGGCATCTCTTGCATAGCTCCCCGACTTTGCACGGAGTGATACTCGGTTAGCCTCTAGGCGTAGTGCTTCTATATCGTAAGAGAATCCCTCCATGGTTCCTTTGTCGATATCGGCTCGTACATAGAGGCTATCAAAAGGCATCGTGAGATCTACTTTTGCCCTTTGTAGGTCAATACGATCAATAGCAATTTTCCACTTTACGGGGGTGGGATTGGGATTTTTGATCGTATCTACACTATATAATGAGAAACCTCCATCTTTTAGCAACAGAGCCCCTGCATCTACGGTTTGTTGGCTTAGATTAACGGCTACGGCTGCTATTTCTAGGTGCTGTGCTCCCCCTCCTATAATCATGGTACGTGCCGAGTCCGGTATGCAAAACGAGACCCCTTCGGCCTGGAGCCTAGGCGTTTCTATCTGACCATTGAAGAGGGGAAATAGGGGAATATCTGTGTCTAACCTTGATAGAGCTACTAGGGTATCTCCCTCAGGGCTAATAGCTCTTATATCTCGCAGGGAGAGGGTGAGGGGGAAACGAAGTCCCAGGTCGCCAATAGTTAGATCAATGCCTGTTTTCTTCTTTACTTGTTGCTCGGCAAATCTCGCAATTCCACGCTGCACCGGAGGTAGATATAGCAGAGAAATAAGAAGAAAAATGAGGGCAAAAGGAGCCAGAAGTAGGGCTACAACAACACGTTTCCACTTACTCCTTTTACTTTTGAGGGGTTGTGGATTTTCGTTAGAAACTACTTGAGCATCAGCTCTTTCAGAGGTTTCGGCTATGGGAGTTGCCTCTTTGATCTCCTTTTCCATCACAAATTACCGAAGCAAAAGTACTACAAAAAGAGTCTTTATTCGTGTTTAAGAGCCTCTTCTTGCACCAAAATTTTTGCTTCGTCTACGGGGATGGGACGCAATGCTTTTAGTATTCCATTGAGGATATTCCCCTCTTTTTCTACGTCATTGTGTAGGACTAGCTTACCGGAGCCTAGGCTCTCGGCTCGGAGGGCTGCGTATCCCTCGAAATGATAATTGTGCCTTTCTGCGATAGATTGGCTGAGGTAACCATCGGAGGGAATGTCAAGTAATATATTACCCACACCGGATTGTATGGCACGAGTGATCGGGCGACTCTCAAACGAAGGAGTGAACTTATTTACAGGGCGAGAAGCTGCGAATATAATACGCTTGCGTGCCCCGACATAAAACTCTCCATATCGGGGATGGGTTACGATATAGTCATCCCCTAGTCTTTTACATTGCTTGGGATCTACCCCTAAAACTTCTAGTAGTGCTACCATGGATGGAGTTTCCTCACCTTTTTTCACTTGAGCTACGAGAGACCAATTCTCTGTGTTGTAGGCGCCATTAGGAGCAAAGGAGGCTGAGAAGGCAACTGTGCCGTCTAAAGCACCCAAGATGGTTTCCCATTCTTTGGTATTGGCTTTGTTGTCTATTTTGCTAAAAAGTTGGACTAGTCCTTTGCCCTCTAATCCTTGTAGGACAACGAGGTCGCAATCATCTGCAAGGTAGTTGAGAATCTCCTTATCTACCTTCTGAGAGATATTGTACTCATCGTTTATAATATCTCCTTCGTTGTTTACGAGTTTATAGTCGAGCTTTAGTTCTTTCTCTTTGAAGCTGCCGTTGACTATTAAGTGTGTGTTGCGTACTTTCTCTTGTAGGTCTGGAGCTAATGCTGCTAGCCAAGATACACTCTCTATCTGCTCTTGTGTGTGGAAGAGATTGAGGTATAGACCAAAGTCTTGCTGCAAGAGGTCTTTTATTCCCACAATCTCTGCGGCTGATGCCCCTTTACCAGCCACTAGATCTTGGCTGCGCTCAAAGAGAGAGGTGAAGAAGCCTTGTTGGCTTATCCAAATCTGCTTCTCACTAAAGGCAACGTTCCAACCGTTGAGATAGGCGTAGTTTAGTCCGTTTTCGGAGCTAATAGAGTCTGCATAGTCTCTAAGGTTGGTAAGGAGAGCATCAGCATTCTTTACGTGTAGGGTGATGTATAGGTCGTCGCCTGCTCCGTAAGCCAAGATCTCTTTCCAAGCTACGTACTTGCCCAATTTTTCTAGGCATTCTTTATCTCTTGGCTCAATATGGTAGCCAAGCGCCTCATCGCTGACTAATTTGGAGAACTTCTCTAGATGAAGGTAGGCAAGATAGTCTACATCCTGAGGGATAGTGGAGAGAAGTGTTTGTGGTTTGTACGAGTGGCATGCCGACGTGATGAGTAAAAGGAATGCCGATGCGAGTGGGAAAATGTAACGAGTAAGGCGCATAAAGCGTTATTCTAGAGGGGTGACTATTTGATAAAAGAGTAGAGTTGAGCAATCTCTTGAGCCCATAGAGATTCGTCGGGAGTCTCCAAGATGATGGGGATATTGTCTAGGTGCGGATCGTTCATTACAAGATGGAATAGCTCCATTCCCATGGTGCCTTTTCCTACGCTGTCGTGCCTATCCACACGAGTACCGAGCTCTTTTTTCGAGTCGTTTAGGTGCATCCCCGATAGGTATGAATAGCCAATGATACGATCGAACTTGCTCCACATGGCTTGATAACTCTCGGCTGTACGGATCTCATACCCTGCGGCGAGAGTGTGGGCTGTATCAATGCAAACGCCAATGCGACTTTTATCTTCTATGCGATCAATAATATAGGCGAGGTGCTCAAAACGAAACCCAAGGTTTGTCCCTTGCCCCGCGGTATTCTCTAGTACAGCCTTAACGCCATGGGTTACGCTGAGTGCCTGATTTACCCCATCGGCAATAAGCTGGAGACATCCCTCTTCGTCAATGGCTTTAAGGTGGCTCCCAGGATGGAAATTGAGGAGCTTGAGCCCCAACTGCTCACAACGACTCATCTCGTCGATAAAGGCATCAATGCTCTTCTGGCGCATCTCTTTATCGGGATTCCCCATGTTGATGAGGTAGCTATCGTGGGGGAGAATATGCTCGGGTTTGAAGCCAAACTCGACCATTAGCTCTTGGAATAAGTCGATACTCTTTTGAGGGAGAGGTGCGGACTTCCATTGGCGTTGATTGCGTGTAAATAGGGCGAAGGCTTTAGCCCCTATGGCATGGGCGTTGCGTACAGCATTTTCCACGCCTCCTGTAGCACTGACATGTGCTCCGATATACTTATTGTTTGTCTTCATAAGAGAAGAGCTCTCTACTCTGCTTGTTCGTATAAGTGTTCTATTTCTTATTCCGGAGAAATAGTAATACAGGGGGAGCGTACTTTACACTTCCCTCGTGCAAATATACCCTTTATTCTTCTATCTCGGCTAAGTTTTGAGTAGAGGAGAAGGCTGAGAGGTAAGATTTAGAGCATCCTCTTTCTATCTAGATTGCAGAAGAGAGCTAGTATAGCTTGCATCTCTTTATTGCTTGAATGAGCTTTTCTTAGAAAGTGTATTTGAGGTCAAAGAATCCATTCTCAACCTTTTTAGGGACATCAGTTCCTTTTGTCAAGACTCCGGAGAATCTTCCACAGATTAGCCCTCTTGAGGGTATATGTGTTGTAATCTCAAAGGTTATACCCTCACTCCCAGAGTGCCAAGCTCCCAACCTCAATTTCCCCTTGCCCTTGAAAGTTTCTTGATGCAAGTTTTCTTCGGACAGATAAATGTGGATATAGGATGTGCTAGCATTGTATTTTTTATTATCTCTATCCGCATGCCATATAAATACTCGTTCTATGGTATCCTTTTCTTTTCTCACCGAAATCTTAGATGTCCAGGGAAGCCTCGTGAAGAAACTTTGGCGCATTCCCTCTTTAGGGAAGACGTAGGGTTCTCCATCGAACTCAAAGGCTACAATGTTGGCACCATTCTCTGTGCGAGGGGGCATTGCACTGAAGAAGAGCGAATCCTTGTCAATGTCGTATTTCGGGGGGGAAAAGAATCGGCATCCCGAAACAAGGGGGAGTAGGGAAATAAATACTCCAAGAATTGCAAAGTAAGTTCTACGCATATCCATTTACTGTTAGTGTGTTTGTTGATGGCAAATATAGAGAAAAGTATTATTCTAACCAATAAAATTTTCTATTCTTCTCTATTTATTAGCACCATGTTATAGATGTTGGAAGAAAGTAAAACCACGGATTGCTCAGCAAATATCCTGTGGAGATATTGCCAACATTAAGTCTCTCTGAAAAAGAGGAGTAGAGTCTAGATCCTTTTACGTCCTGTACGTCTCTTCTTTTGAGGGTAGGTGGAGATAGCAAGGGACCCTGACAATAGCTTTTGAGCTGATAACCGATAGGCTTTAGGATGCTCACTGAAATCCGGTTCCATCGCAGCCCAAGATTTTTTTGAATCTAGGGCAAAAGAAAAATATTTTCTGGGCAGTAGTATGGTTGACTATTGCCCAAGATTTTTTTCAGAAGTAGCCAGTATTATTTTAGTTATTGGGAGCCGGCAAAATTTCCTCTATCTGTGAGGATTCGGAAGCGAAGTACCAAAGGTATCCACGTACAGCGCTGTAACCCATCTTGCTAAGAAGCTGCATATATCGTTGTACCTGACGTCGATAGCGGGGGAGAGGCTTGCCAAATTTGTAGTCAATTACGATGGCTTCGTTTTGGGGAGTAACCACAATACGATCGGGGCGGTAGGTGTGAGATTGGAGCGATAGGAGTATGGTTTGCTCATTGAACACTTGTACCTCTGGAGAAAACCACAGGGCAACTTCGGGTCGAGAAAGCTCTTTTTGGAGGTACTCCACAATGGATTCTTTCTCCTCTCTTAGCAAAGCCCCTTCGTTGAGAGCCTGTTCCACGGCGTTGTCCACATCGTGGTGCGTATTGATTAGGCTAAGTATATAGTGCATTGCCGAGCCAAAGCGGATTGAGCGGTTTTCTTTGTAGGCTTGACTTCCAGTTCGTTTGATCGCAATGCGTTGGGTTCTTTCCGTGTGAGGGGAGATGCCGGGGAATGGATATGAGGGCTTTGTCTGTTCCTGTTTATCACCGGAATCTACTCCCGAGTGGGGCGGAATGGGGGTGATAAGTTTCTCTATTTCGCTTTGCTGAAGTAGAGAGCCAAGGAGCTTTGAGAGGTCGAATGTCACTTTCTTCTCGTCTAGTTCCGTGGGGTCGGGTAGCCATAGTACAATCCCCTGTTTGGCTCGAGTCATAGCTACATAGAAAAGGTTGAGCCTATCTATAATAGCATCTGTTTTCTCTTTGTAGTAGTCCCCAATGTAGAAGGTCTTGGCAAGTTTGGAACTCATCTCTAGGGGGACAATGGGGAGCTGGCAGCCTATCTCTTGAGTTAGCAATGGGCTGGGGTGGCTCCAAATGTAGGAGGATTTGTGTTTGCCTGTGCTCAAATCCCAATCCAGGAAAGGAAGCAGTACCAACGGAAATCCCAACCCTTTGGATTTGTGTATGGTCATAATGCGGATAGCATCACCGCCATCGTCGAAGGGTAACGTGGTCTTAATCCCCTTTACTTCCCACCAATCTAAGAAACCCTGTAGGTCTGCCACCTCATCGCAGTGGTAGAGATATAATTGATCCAATAGGGCTGTAATATAGGGTTGATCTGCAGGAGCTATAAGAGGATATAGCTGATGGATGATGCTTTCTACGAGATCGTATAGGGAGAGGTAGGGTAGTTGCTCTAGGCAAGAAGAGTGCAGTTGGTCAAAGGGGAGAAGTCCGCTTTCGGCTCCTTTAGGGGCATTGCTTATTAATTGCTCGTAGTGAACTAGGGCAGTGCGGTAGAGTGCTTTGTTCCTCGTTCGCCCCTCCGATAGATCTTTTAGCAGAGAAATAAGGAACCGCACTATGGCAGAATTGGTAATATTGAGAGCTTCCCCCGATACAAACTTGAGTAAGGGAGCCTTCTCGGGATGCTCTTGAGCATAAGTAATAAGGCATCCGGCAAGGGCTGCAACCTCCTTATTGGTATTGGCAAGAATGGCAATCTCTTGCGGTCTATAGTGACGATCCTCTATCAGGGATAGGATTACAGAGGGGACACTAAACTCCGGGAGGTTGAGGGCGTTGGTTGCCTCTTCTTTTTTTCTCCCTTCTTCTTTGTGGGATAGTAATGGACCTCTATACCTCCTTTTTTTCTTCATTGGGAGGGGCTATGAGCTGTTTAGCCTCGGTGTAACTATTCGAGATTTCGTGGATACTCTCCTCATTCGGGATCAAATGGGCAAAGGAAGTATTCTCTAGTTGCCCTGTGGCCTCGGATAGTTCTTTCCCGAGATTCGTTTCTATTAAAGAGGGGAGTTGCTTAAATATGGCGTTATTAAAGAGGACAACTTCCGGTGTACTTCGCCAGTTGTACCGTAGGGGATGGTGCGAATAATAGTCCGCAAACTCTTTATGAAGTGTGGAGCCTAGAATGTGGCGGTCGCAGTGACGAAATTTGTAGATACTCTGCTTTACGTCCCCAACTATCAGGTTGTCGTTGCCCGAGGATAGCGTGTTCTCGAGAAGCGGACGGATATTCTCATATTGAATGCGTGCCGTATCTTGGAACTCGTCTAGCATGAGATGATGTAAAACACTCCCTAGCCGCTCGTAGATGAAGGGGGCATCTGCATTATCTATAATGCGCTGGATGAATTGTTGTGTGCTGGCAAGTAAAAGGGTATTGCTCTCCCTCCCTTGTTGCATCATCATGGCATTGATGTCGCCGAGTGTCCCCAGTACGTTGAGGGTTTTGCGTGTGCAAAGAGCCGTCCGATAGTATATTCCGCGCCCCTCCTCTAGGGAAATGGTGTCTGATAATATATCTCGTAATCCTTGCTCCCATAGCCCTGTAAGAAGATCCTTATGGGGACTTTTCTGTGGGAATAAAGCAAGAGGATCTTCGGCAGCCTGCTTACATCTCTGGGGAGGCTGGTCGCCTAGATGACGATCCTTCAGCACCTTTTCGTAGTAGAAAAAGGGGCTTCTTGCTCCTCCGTATAAGCCCGAAGTTTGTAGACCTGCCCCGTGTAGTTTTTTCAAAAAGGCCTCTGCTAATTTGTAACGCTCCGCTTCGAAGTCTTCTGTGTAGGCATCAATGGCTTGCCTATCTAGGGCAATCTCTTTTTTTTGAGGGAAGTATCCATCACGCACCGCAGCCAAAGGGGCTTCTGCAAATAGTTGCTTCCCCAGATTACTCAGGGCTTGATCGATTTGGATGCTTCTGCCTGCATTGATTTCTTCTTGAGCTAATTGATACACCCACTCTCGGGTATCGCTCATTTGCTCTTCTGCCAGACTGTGGAGTAGCAGCACAATGGCTTTGTGTAGCCAAAGCTCTTGATCCATTTCTACTTTGTAGTTCCCTGCAAAGTTCAGTTCAAAGGCAAAGGAGCGCACAACTTCCTGGAAAAAGGAGTCTATTGTGCTTACACGGAATGAGGAGTAATCCCCCAATATACTACGCAACGTGCGCTGTGCCCTGTCCGTAATTTGCTCTGGAGAAAGATCTAGTCGCTCCCCCAAGGCAAGGGCAAGAGGGCTGGGCTCTCTCTCGGTGGTTAGCTGATAGAGCACCTCCACAATACGGCTTTTCATTTCGTTGGTTGCCTTATTGGTAAAGGTCATTGCCAGTATGTGTCGGAATTTGTCTTCCGGATACTTTAGGGCAAGGGTGAGGTACTCTAGTGCCAAAGTGTAGGTTTTACCTGCACCGGCTGATGCCGTATAGACATTCAGTTGAGCCATGGAAGAAAGGGGGGCGTAAGTGAGGTGTTATTCCTCAGAATGGGGTGTTGGGGCAAGTATTTCGTTGTCGTTGCCACGCTCATTATACCCTTTTCTTAGAGGATTGCGACGGGCATAGTTGTAGCGATTACGACGACGGATAGTGTCAATTGCCAAATAAATGGCAGCCGTGAGAGAGGCAGAACTGGCAAGATTTTTCCCTGCAATATCATACCCGGTTCCATGGTCGGGAGAGGTGCGTATGATGGGGAGTCCTGCGGTAAAATTGACGCCCTCGTTCATAAAGAGAGACTTAAAAGGAGCCAGCCCTTGGTCGTGATAGAGAGCTAGGATGGCATCGTATTTATAGAGTTCGGCGGAGCCCCAAAAACCATCTGCAGCGAAGGGGCCGAAGGCAAGTAATTTGTGTTGCTCTCGAGCTTTTTGCAGAGTTGGGGTAATGATCTCTATCTCTTCTCTCCCCATTAGTCCTCTATCTCCTGAATGGGGGTTGAGAGAGAGTACGGCAATGCGAGGTTTCTCTATGTCGAAATCACGTTGCATACTACTCTCTATGGCTTGGAGTTTCTCTAGCAGTAGCGATTCGCTCAAAAGCCCTGCTACCTCGCTAATGGCAACGTGTGTAGTGGCCAGTGCCACACGTATATCGCCACTCGTGAGTATCATAAGGGGAGATTCGTTCTCTTTTAATCCGCACTTTGCCCCCAGGTAATCCGTATGTCCCTTAAAGGGAAATAGGTCTTGAGGCATTGTGGCTTTGTTGATAGGAGCCGTAACGAGGGCGTCTATCCGATTGTTTAGAGCATCTTCCATAGCTCTCTCTAGGGCATCGAATGCACATCTGCCGGCTAAAGGGGTGGGCACGCCTACCTCCACCTGTACGTTTTGCGTTGTACAAGATATGAGATTTATTTCACCCTCTTTCGCCTCTCCCGAGGTTGTGATTTTTCGCCAAGGAGCCGTCTCTACAGTAAGATAGTTGCGCCAAAAGGCTTCTGCTTCTGCCGAACCATAAATAATGGGTGTGAAGAGTTCGGTAATATTAGCTTCGGCAAAGGCTTTGAAAAGGACTTCGTAGCCAATCCCATTTATATCTCCATGAGTGATACCTATTACCGGTTTGCGATTGCTGTTTTGTTCCATATGTAAAGAGGATGGAGGAGTCTATTGTTGCTACTATCAGTGAATGTCTGACCACCAAATCTGCTTGATGGGTGCGGGATCGAACGTCTCTTGGGAGAGTGGTCGCAGCGAGAATAGAGCTGCTTCTAGGCGGCGTACGAGGTCGCGTTTGTTTTCGTTGGGGTAGTACACAAAGCCCTCTATATAGTACACCTTCCCCTCTTCGGGGCGAGCAATGGCATGCATTACAAAAGGTCCGGCCATGGCACTTTTACCCGAAGTTTCCCAAAGCCCATGAAGCACCCCTCGATAGGATCCGTCTGGCATTTGTAGGTATTGATGGATAAGCCCTTCGGGGACGGTTGTCATCTTGCTGTCTGGGGTCGCTCCGGGGATATTGCTACCGAGCACACTATCACGGCGTGCGTGCATTACCTCTAGGGATAGATCTTCTTTGCCTCTGTAGGGGAGACTATAAATAACAATATCGCTTCGTTTTTTATCGGAATTATTCGACATCCAAAAGAAGTCTTTACCCTTTTTGTAGGAGAGCATGTCTTGGGGCATATTGACGTGGCAACCTAAGACTTCTTGACAATATTCGTCTGCTTTGGTACTAAATTCTCCGCTCCAGACTTCGGCATAGCGGAAGAGTTCGTGGCGCAGCAATAGGTGGCGGATCTTATCCCCATCGTTGGCAACGAGTGCTTTCAGAGAGTCTGCATTGGGCGTTTGCACGACGATGAGGAGTTGTCCTTGAGCCCATTCGTTGTAAGAATACTTGACAGAATTGTGCGTATAGGTATCCTCATTAGCTTTTACAATGAGGATATTTCGTGTGTTGCGTAGGAAGTCTCCAAAGTCGGCTTCGGCTACGGTTTGTACACGCATCCAGTGCTCTACTTGAGGGAGCCCGGGTACCTCCTCTTGGAGCATTGCCTTTACAAGCTCACCTTCTGATCCTTTGAGCCAATCACCATCCATTACAAGAAGCATCTCTCCGGGGCTTCCTGCCGCAGCCATAAAGGTATTGGTCTTTTTGTTGCAACTTGTTGCAAGCACTATAAAGCTTGCAAGGAGTACTAGGGTATGGGTTACTTTTGTCATGTTTATGCTCTATGGGAATTGTTCAAAAATCTTCTCAAAGATACGATATAATCGCTTTAGGGAGGGTGGATGCAGGCTATTTTGTGTCTTTGTAGCCCATTCGTTGCAGCAAGGGGATGAGTAAGGAACGCTTATCTCCCTGTAGTATAATCTCTCCATCTTTGGCAGAGCCCCCGCATCCGGCAGCTTGCTTTAGCTTAGTAGCCAAAGCCTTGAGGTCGTCACTACTCCCGACGAATCCGGTAACGAGTGTAACCTCCTTCCCTCCGCGCCCTGAGCGTTCGTAGCGTAGGCGCAGACGTTGTTTCTCCGGGGAGAGGGTTTCTATTGTATCATTGGTTGGGCTGTTGGGACAAAAATTAGGGTCTGTGCTGTAGACCAATCCTCCCATGTTCTTCTTACTCATATTGGTATCAAATTAATAGCGGAATGCACTACCTCCCAAAAATTCTCTGATGAGGGAGGTGCCCGGCAACTTATCTATTCGTATGTAATGAATCATGCGTAAGAAGCGCAGAAGACGTTGCGCCTCGCTGTACTCTGGCACGTTGGCAGGGACTTCCATAAGTAGGGGCTCTGCAAAACGGCGGAGGGCTGCAAGTTCGTACACCATAGCACTATTGAACACTCTGTCGGCGTTCTCTTGATAGGGGAATACCCAGCGTTCTTCTCCCCTTCGTACCGAAGCCCATTGGAAGAGGGTCTCTACTGCACTCTTGCCCCTGTAGCGATAGTCTCGCACTATGCGGCGTAGTAATCGATTGTCTGTTGTGGGGATACGATTGTGTGCATCTAAGCCAATAGCCGTGAGAGCACTAACATAGATTTTGAATGTCGTATTCGTGGGGATTGTAGGGATTAGCTCGGGATTGAGAGCATGAATCCCTTCTATCAAAAGGAGGTCTCCGGGGCGGAGGGTAAAGGCATCGTTGCGATAGGAGCGAACTCCAAGCTTGAAGTCGAAGGTAGGTAGCTCTACACTCTCCCCTCTTAGTAGCTTTTGTAGATCTTGATTGAAAGCATCAAGGTCTACGGCATAGAGAGACTCAAAGTCGTATTCTCCGTTTTCGTCGCGGGGAGTTCGGTCTCGATTTACAAAATAATCGTCGAGAGAGATACTGTGAGGCTTGATAAAACAAGTGCGGAGTTGGGTGTAAAGACGCTTGGTAAAGGTGGTCTTTCCCGATGAAGAGGGACCTGATATAAGTACGATACGTACCCCATCTTCGTGGTAACGCTGAGCAATCTCCTGAGCAATCATAGATATTTTCTTCTCTTGCTCAGCTTCACTTACCATAATAATGTCATTGATTTCCCCTCGAGTAATGGCTTTGTTAAGATCTCCTACATAGGGTATTTCGAGCATTTGTATGAGCTCTTTTTGATCTTTGAGCACCTCGCGAAGTTTCGGCTGTTCAGTAAGAGGAGCAAGCTCATTGGGATTGGTACGAGAGGGAACGCGCACTAGAAAGCCATCTAAGTATCGTTCTATGGAGTAGATATGGATATAACCGGTAGAGGGGGCTAAAGAGCCGTAATAGGTATCGGGATATCCATCCAACTCTTGGTAAGTAATGAAGGGGACATTGTAGGTCTCAAGCAGGGTTGCCTTGTCCTCTTCTCCAAGGTCTCTGAATACCTTTACAGCCTCTTCTTGAGATGCAGTACGAGTAACAAAGGGGAGGTCGGCTGCTATGATTTCGTCCATTCGGATGGTTATATTGGCAAGCTCTTGATCGGTAACTTCGTGTCCGTTTTTGATGCTGCAATAGTAGCCATTAGACAAAGAATGTTCTACTCGTAGTCTACTTGTGGGGATAACTTCTCGTACAGCTTTGCTTAAAATAAAACTCAGGGTGCGGAAATAGGTGCGTTGCCCGCTCTCCTCGTTTAGCCCTACAAAGAACAATTCACAGCTCTTGGTAATTTTCTCGGTTAGCCCTACTGTATTGTTATTCATACGGCAGTTGATAGGCTTAAAGCCTAGTTCTTGCTCGTATTTCTTTGCTAGTTCTAATATCGTTATTCCCTTATTAACCAGTTCTTTGTATCCTGTATTTGTGCAGATGATCTGTATTGGGTCCATAGCTTTCTAATCTTTTTCGACTATATTTGTCCTCAAAATTAGGCAAAGAGTAGCAAAGAAAGGCTCTAGCCTCACAAGTGAAAGTATAGAAATAGTAGCAGAGTAGTGTGTAGACATGACTTTTGGAATTCTTGACTTTATTCGTCTGATTGGTGCTCTTGGTTTGTTCCTTTATGGGATGAAGATCATGAGTGAAGGTCTCCAGAAAATCTCCGGAGACAAGATGCGTAACATCCTCTCTGCAATGACCTCTAACCGCTTTTTCGGAGTCCTTACGGGGATTACGATTACGGCTTTGATCCAGTCTTCTTCGGCTACGACCCTAATGGTTGTAAGTTTCGTTAATGCCGGGTTGCTTAGTCTTGCTCAGTCCATTAGTGTGGTGATGGGGGCTAACATTGGTACCACCGTTACCGCTTGGATTATCTCATTGCTTGGCTTTAAGGTAGATATTAGTGCCTTTGCCATTCCCCTGTTTGCCTTCGCTATCCCTCTAATTTTCTCTAAAAAGTCGAAGTGGAACAACATCGGAGAGTTTGTAATAGGTTTCTCTTTATTGTTTTTGGGATTGGAGTTTCTCAAAAGCTCAATGCCCGACTTACAAAGCAACCCGGAGGCTTTGGAATTTCTTTCTGCCTACTCAGATCTAGGTTTTGCATCCGTACTTATTTTCTTACTGATAGGTACTGTCATGACCATTATCGTGCAGTCTTCTAGTGCCACGGTAGCTATTACGCTTATCATGTGCTACAATGGATGGATTCCTTTTGAGCTTGCTCTTGCCATGGTGTTAGGGGAAAATATTGGGACTACTATCACGGCCAATCTTGCGGCTTTCAACGCCAATGTGGCTGCTAAGCGGACGGCCTTTTCACATTTCCTCTTCAACTTCTTAGGGGTTGTTTGGGTGCTTTGCCTTTTCTATCCGCTTGCCCATTTGGTAAAAGATTTATCGGGAGAAAATCCCTCTGTAGGGCTGGCTCTTTTCCACTCCCTCTTCAATATTGCCAACGCTTTGCTGATGATTTGGTTCGTCCCAATCTATGTAAAGATTTGCGAGCGAGTGATCCGCTCTCCCAAGACCTCAATCCCTGGGGAAGACGAAGACCGTCACCTCCAATTCATTTCCACACGTATGCTCTCCACGAGTGAGCTTTCTCTCATCCAAGTGCATAAGGAACTCGGCTCCTATAGTAATCGTGTGCTAGAGATGTTGCAGATGGATAGAGTGCTTATCTCAACTACGGACTCTACAGAATTTAACAATACCTTTAATCGGATTGAGAAGTTCGAGAATATTTGTGACCGCGTAGAGGTAGAGATTGTCAACTATCTTAATGCCCTCTCGGATGGGGACTTGAGTAGTGATGCCAAGCAGGAAGTACGTGTGATGATGCGCGCGGCCACTGAGATAGAAAGCCTAGGAGACACCTGTTTCAATATCGCAAGGTCTCTCAAGAAGCGCAATAGTAGCAATACTTCCTTCGAACCGCTCTTGGTAGAGAACCTTCTTGCTCTACACGAAGTAGTGCTAAAGAGTGCTCTACATATGATAGAGGTACTACAAATGAGCAACCCCGGAGCAGATGCCGCCCACCAGTCTTACAACATAGAAAATGAGATAGACAATATGCGTGATGACCTGAAACAGAAAAATATGCAGGATCTCGACAATCACGTATATCCCTATCAGCAGTCGGTGTATTACCTTGATATAATAGATGAATACGAGCACTTTGGAGATTATGCGCTCAATGTAGTACAAGCCATTGTAGAGAAAAAAGTATAATCGACACACTCAGTTTTCCACAATACAACTTACAGAGATTATTATGGCAGTAGAGATTAGACAAGTACAGGATAAGTCAGAACTCAAACGCTTTGTGCAGTTTGGGAATGAGCTTTACAAGAAGAATCCGTACCATGTACCCGTGCTTATTGACGATGAGCTGGGGACTCTTGATAAGGATCGCAACCCTGCCTTTGAGTTTTGCGAAGCTGCGTATTTTTTAGCATACCGCAATGGGCACATTGTAGGACGCATTGCCGGTATTATCAATCATAGAGCCAATGAAACCTGGAACCAGAGCAATGCTCGGTTTGGCTTTCTCGACTTTATCAACGATAATGCCGTGGTAGATGCCCTCTTTGAAGTGGTAGAGAATTGGGCTAGAAGCAAGGGAATGGAAATGCTGCAGGGGCCTATGGGTTTCACCGATATGGACAAAGAGGGGATGCTTATAGAGGGCTTCGACCAATTGGGGACGATGAGCACCATCTATAACTATGCCTACTATCCCAAGCAGTTAGAGCGTCTCGGTTTTATCAAGGATCAGGACTGGAAGGAGTTTAAAATATATATCCCTAAAGAAATTCCTGAGAAGCACATCCGCATCTCTAAGATTGTACGAGAGAAGTATGGCCTGCGCGTAGTTAAGGTTAAAGATCGCAAGGAGCTACTCCCTTATGGCCCTGCAGTCTTCGAAACCATCAATAAGGCTTATAGTAATCTTTACGGCTATTCGGAGCTGAGTCCTGCTCAGATTGAGTACTATACCAAACTCTATATCCCAATGCTTCGTCCCGAGTTCGTTACGCTCATTGTGCGAGAGAAAGACGAAAAAGTAGTGGGTATTGCTATCTCTATGCCTAACTTGAGTAAAGCCCTCAAGCTCGCGAATGGCAAGCTTTTCCCCTTTGGTTTCATTCATTTATTGAGAGCCTTAAAGGGGAGACCAAGAGTGATTGACCTCTATTTGATGGGGGTTTTGCCCGAATATATGAACCGAGGAGTCAATGCACTTCTCTTCAACGACTTGATACCCATATACCAAAAGTTTGGTGTGGAATATGCCGAGAGCAATCCGGAGCTAGAGACCAATATGTCGGTGCAGATGCAGTGGGATTATTTCGAGCGTAAGCACCATAAGACACGTAGAGCTTTCATTAAAAAGTTGTAATGGAAGTAGTTACGGGATACACTGAGGGTAGTATTACCACCCTAGATTGGGATGTCCACATTCGTCGCAGGCCCGGTATGTACATCGGGAAGCTGGGCGACGGTTCGGCGAGTGACGATGGTATATATGTTCTACTCAAGGAGGTAATAGACAATTCGATAGACGAATTTGTAATGGGGCAGGGTAAGGTAATTGAGGTTACCATCGCCGAAGGTGCTGTCTCTGTGCGCGATTATGGCCGAGGTATCCCCCTGGGCAAACTTATAGATGCCGTAAGTAAGATGAATACGGGGGCCAAGATGGACTCTCGCGCTTTCAAGAAATCAGTTGGGCTTAATGGCGTTGGTATCAAGGCGGTAAATGCGCTTTCTTCCTCTTTTTCCGTTCAATCTCGTAGAGAAGGTCAGACCAAACGTGTAGAGTTTGAGCGGGCTAAGATTTTGTATGATGGCGAAGTTGTGCCTTGTGATGAGCCGCAGGGCACTGAGGTATGCTTTACCCCCGATGCTACACTTTTCCGCAACTATCAATTCCGGGAAGAGTACGTTGTGGCCATGTTGCGCAACTACACCTTTCTCAACGCCGGTCTTACCATTATTTATAATGGCAAGAAGTTTCTTAGCCGTCATGGCCTGCAAGACCTCTTGAATGAGGATCTTACGGGCGACCCCCTCTATCCTGTGATCCATTTGCAATCAGATGATATAGAGGTGGCTATTACCCATATCAACCAGTACGGAGAGGAGTTTTATAGCTTTGTTAATGGTCAAAATACAACCCAAGGGGGGACGCATCTCTCTGCCTTTCGAGAGTCGGTAGCACGTGTCATTAAGGAGCATTTTTCTAAGAACTTTGACTATTCGGACATTCGCTCCGGGATTGTTGCTGCCGTCAGTCTCAAGGTGATCGAACCGACCTTTGAGAGCCAGACAAAGACAAAACTGGGCTCTAAGGATATGGTTCCCGAGGAGCATCAGTACAAGGATGAGCCTCTCTATGGGGTGAGTATACAGAAGTTCGTTGGAGATTTCCTCAAGGATCGACTTGACGACTACTTACACATCCATACCGATGTGGCGGACGTAATGCTCAAGAAGATACAGGAGAGTGAACGGGAGCGCAAGTCCATGAGTGGGGTGGCTAAGCTTGCAAGAGAGCGAGCAAAGAAGTCGAGCCTTCATAATAAGAAGCTGAGAGATTGTAGCATTCACCTCAATGATACCAAACTAAAGGATAAGGAACCTGAGCGTACGAGCATCTTCATTACCGAGGGAAACTCGGCAAGTGGCTCTATTACGACAAGCCGAGACCCGAAGTATCAAGCCGTCTTTAGCCTACGAGGGAAGCCGCTCAATTGCTTTGGGTTGACCAAGAAAATCGTTTACGAAAATGAGGAGTTTAACCTGTTGCAGGCTGCTCTCAATATAGAAGAGGGGCTAGAAGGGCTACGCTACAACAGGGTGATTATTGCTACCGATGCCGATGATGATGGTATGCACATTCGCCTATTGATGCTCACCTTTTTCCTTCAGTTTTTCCCCGATTTGGTGCGTAAGGGGCATGTCTACATCCTTGAGACTCCTCTCTATCGTGTGGCTTTACCCCCAGGGGAGATTGCCCAAAGAAAGAAACGTAAGACGAAGGGAGAGAAAGCAACCTCGGAGGAATATACCTACTACTGCTATAGCGATGAGGAGCGTGACCAGGCTCTTCACCTCTTGGGAAAGAAGGCACAACTTACCCGATTTAAGGGGCTTGGAGAAATTTCTGCCGATGAGTTTAAGGAGCTTATCACAGAAGAAAATATCAAACTTCGCCAGGTAACCCTACGAAAAGAGGATACTTATAAGCATTTGCTCGACTTCTACATGGGCAAGAATACGCCGGATAGACAAGATTTCATCATAGAGAACCTTGTGATGGAAGATGAGCAGTAACAAGAAGCCTTCTCTTGGTAGATTCTCTTTTATCCTACACCTTGAACCTAAGATTTTGTTCTAATGACTACTGCTCTCTTTGCCGGGTCTTTTGATCCCTTTACCATTGGCCATGCCGATATTGTAACGCGAGGTCTGCGTTTGTTCGACTCTGTGGTTATAGCTATTGGTGTTAATGACAAGAAACAACCCCTCTACACTTCAGAGGAGCGACTTCGCCAAATCTCTTCTTTTTATGCAGAAGAAAAGCGTATCAAAGTAATCGCTTATACAGGGCTTACAGCGGATATTGCCAAAGAAGTGGGGGCTACGGTGCTTCTTAGAGGGATCCGTTCCGGACTTGATTACGAGTACGAACGCTCTTTGGCAGACATTAATCGTTGTCTTACGGGTATAGAGACTGTATTCCTCTTTACAGCTCAACATTTGTCTCATGTTAGTAGTGGGGCTATTCGAGAACTTATCAACCATGGTCACGATGTTTCTGGCATGCTCCCTCCCGGCTTTGTCCTCTAGTTTGTTTTTTTGCTCTATTAATCCGTATTCTCTGCCCTATTTCTTTTCTTTTTTAGGCTGGTTTTGGAGGTGATTTTAGGGCAAGAACTTTTTTCTTACAGGGCAGGATTTTTTATGTTTTTACCTAGTGTGGAGAAACATCAAAGTGTAGAGTCGGATTTTAGGCTTCCCATAAGGGGAATTGGACCAATGGACACATTCTTTTAAAAACTGAGGGAAGTTAAGGGAAAAGATGTATTTTTGTACCTAGAATATGGTTGTATCCAAATCTTCCGGAATACCACGAAGGGCGGGAGAGGTAAGAAAACAATCTTAGAGGACAGAGTGTTTTGTATAAACTATGATAGGTAAGAAGTTGGGCAATAGAGTGGCAGCACGCACACGAGATTTTCTCAAGCGTATTGATCGATACAATGCGGCACATCCGTGGGTATTGGCACTTGCTTGTTTTGTTCTCCTGTCTGTAACGGAGCTTGCTTTTGGTGAGGCAAGTGTCTTTAAGCAGATAGAGCACAGAGCTACCATATCGCGCCTTAAGCACTCTGTACGAGATGCAAGGAAAAAATTTGAGCAGGATAGTTTGGCTCTTCAGCAACTCAATGAACGCGAAGAGTTGGAGCGTATTGCTCGGATAAAGTACAACTTTGAGAAGCCTGGAGAGGTTACTTTTTTGATTGTAGACACTACTTCTCATCAAGATTAAAAATGAGATAAATCAGGAGTATATATGCGACGAACTAATTCATCTTGGCTCAATGCAATTGTCTACACCGTAAGCACCTCTATACTTCTTGCAGGGCTTATTCTACGGATTCTTGTTGTATGGCCTCATGCTCGTTACATCCTTCTCTTGGGTTCCTTGGGGTATTTGTGGGCAGTAGTAGCCTATCGAGCCGGTAAAGATACGCTCCGAATTAGGCGTCTCATTCGTCTAGCTCATTTTTCCGGATTGCTTTGGCTCGCGGGTACTGTGTGCCTATTTTTCAAGAGTGAGTTGTGGATCCTCTTTTTTTCAGTGGCTTGCGTATTCATGCTTTATAGCAATATAGCATTGAGTCGTGGGGATAGTAAATCTCGTAATAAATGACCTATAATAAAAAGGGAACTCCACGGCGCTATCGTCGTGTAATAGTGCAAGGGACAGCTTCTGAGGCTACTACACTTATGGGTATGCTCTCTCAGTTGCTCCCCGAGAGTAGCCGAACGACCCACAAACAATACCTAAGAGATCGTTGTATAAAGGTCAATGGTCAGGTCGTTTCTGAGCACAACGCCCCAGTAGCAGTAGGGGACGAAGTAGTTGTGTATAGTGTGGGGTTTGCTCCTGTATTGGACAATACAGAGGTGAAAGTACTATGGCAAGACGATTGGTTTATCCTTGTGCAAAAAGAGCCGGGGATCCCTACGATCGCTTCCAAACCCGGGGATAGACATACAGTATACCGGATTGTTGCAGACCACTATAAGAGTGGAGATGCTCGGGAAAAGATATTCCTACTCAATCGACTTGATCGGGACACACGAGGATTAATCCTCTTTGCTCGTGATAGGGAAGTGCAGCAGGAGATTTTAGATAATTGGGAGAAATACATTTTGAGTCAGACTTTTTCCGCCTTGGTCGAAGGCGTTGTTCCCGAAGAAAAAGGCGAGTTTGCTCCCCCTCCCAAGCCTAAAAAAACGGTGGGAGATAAGGACACCAAAAAGAAGGTGGTGGTCTCTCGCCGCTCTCGAGCTACCTATCTGGTGGAGGAGAGAGGGCAGTGGCGTACTCTTCTCCGGATCTCTTTACTAGGGCGTTATAATGGTATTCGCAGTCAGCTCAACGAGAAGAAGTATCCCTTAGTTGGCGAAAGCAAAGGCGTGATCAAAGGGGCTCCCTCTATCGCCTTAAGCCAACAAGAGCTAGTGCTATTGCATCCTATAACGAAGGAAAAACTCCGTTTTGAGTCGCCTATTCCCTCCTTTTTTTACAAGTTACTACGCCGTCGTTTGACTACTTCAGAGCGCAAAATCATCGAAAAACGAACAGAAAGTGAGAATGACCTTTCTTTCGATTCTCTCAAAAAAATAGACTGAACTAATTACATTAGCCTATGTATCAGAAAATAAAGAATCTTTCTTTCCTAAGCTTTTTTTGTAGCCTAGCATTGCTCTTCTCTTGGGCAGCTAAGGCTCAGATGCAGAATGACATCGTTACCTGGAAAGCCTCTCTAGAGGATAAAGGTACGGCAGAAAAGACCCTTGTTTTTTCTGCAAAAATCAAGTCTGGTTGGCATATTTATGATCAGAATATGCCGGAAGATGGCCCCAACTCTACGGAGTTTAAGTTTTACAAGCTCCAAGGAGCAAAACGTGTAGGGGGTTTTGTTGCCGATCGTAAGCCTCACGAGGCGTATGAAAAGCAGTTTGAGATGACAGTGCGCTCTTTCGATGGAACCGTTACTTTTCGTCAGAAAATCGTTGTTACAGATGCCGATAAGTTTGCTATAGAGGTCGGTGTAAAATCTCAAGCTTGCAACGATGAGGCGTGTCTTCCTCCGGATGGGATTGAAGTTTCTTTTTCGCCCAAAGATCTCAAGTCTAAGGCTGTAGATGCAACTTCTGAGGCCGATGGGGTTACTGATGCTGTGCTAGCCGATAGTACGAGTGCCGTAGTGGCTGATAGTGCGCTAGTTGCTGCAGCTACTTCCTCTGCGGGAGGAGACGCAGAAGCTCTATGGACCCCTGTAATTGATACACTCAAAGCCTATGGGGATGAATCCCTAAGTCGGGCAGATGCTTCTCTCTGGCAGATTTTCATTTTCGGCTTCTTGGGTGGGTTAGTGGCCCTTATAACTCCTTGCGTTTGGCCGATGATCCCCATGACGGTGAGCTTCTTCCTTAAGCGGACTAAAGAGCGTAAAAAAGCAGTTCGCGACGCTATCCTCTATGGGATGGGCATCATCATTATCTATTTAGTATTGGGCTTGGCTGTAACCATTGGTTACGGAGGAAGTAAGCTAAATGAGCTTGCTACCAATGCCGTTTTCAACCTTATCTTCTTTGCTCTATTGGTACTTTTTGCAGTATCATTCTTTGGGGCATTTGAATTGGTTCTTCCCTCTAAGTGGACCAATAAGATGGACAGCAAGAGTGACTCAACAACGGGTTTTGTGAGCCTCTTCTTCATGGCATTTACATTGGTACTCGTCTCATTCTCGTGTACGGGTCCCATCATCGGTACGCTCCTTGTACAGGCTGCCTCTATGGGGCAATACCTAGGGCCGGCGTTGGGTATGTTTGGTTTTGCCTTGGCTTTGGCTCTTCCCTTCTCCATCTTTGCCATATTCCCCAATATGCTCCAAGGACTGCCAAAGAGTGGTGGATGGCTCAATTCGGTAAAGGTTGTAATGGCATTCCTCGAATTGGCTCTCTCTCTCAAGTTCCTCTCCATTGCGGATTTGGCATATGGCTGGGGTATCTTAGACCGTGAGACTTTCCTCGCATTGTGGATTGTGATTTTTGCCTGCCTTGGTTTTTATCTTCTTGGGAAAATTCGTTTCCCCCACGATACGCCTATGGAAAAAGTGGGAGTAGGGCGTTTCTTCTTAGCTCTCATATCGCTGTCGTTTGCCGTCTATATGATACCCGGGCTTTGGGGTGCACCTCTTAAGGCTATTAGTGCTTTTGCTCCTCCTCTTTATACGCAAGATTTTAACCTCTACGAGGGCGAAGTACATGCAAAATACACCGATTATGAAGAAGGGGTGGTCAAAGCGCGTGAGATGGGCAAGCCTATTCTGCTTGACTTCTCCGGTTATGGGTGTGTCAACTGCCGCGAGATGGAGAATAACGTTTGGATTGATGACAAGGTAAAGCAGATACTCGATGAAGATTATGTTGTGATTACTTTGATGGTCGACGATAAGACGGAATTGCCCGAGGTTATAGAGGTTACAGAGAATGGAAAGACTCGAAAACTACGCACCGTGGGCGACAAGTGGAGCTATCTGCAGCGTAGTAAGTTTGGTGCTAATTCGCAACCTTTCTACGTTCCTATAGACCATGTAGGGATGCCTCTTGGTCCTTCGTATCAGCATGATTTGGATATCAGCAAATACGTTCACTTCTTAGAGAATGGGAAGAAAGAGTTTGCGGCTCGCAAGGATGGTAAGCCCATTCCTTCTCTTGCATCGCCCTCGCCACAAGAATAAACAACAATGAATAGCAAGGCAGAGAAACTTGAAGCTTTTGCTCGCCTTCTAGATGTTCTCGATACCCTAAGGGCGCAATGCCCTTGGGATCGGGAGCAAACTAAAGAGAGTATCAGAGCCAATACGATAGAGGAGGTCTACGAACTCTCGGAGGCTATCTTGCAAGAAGATTATCAGGATATGAAGAAGGAGCTCGGTGATGTGCTCCTTCATATTTGTTTTTATGCCCTAATGGCTCAGGAGGAAAACCGCTTCGATATTGCGGATGTATGCAACACTCTTTGTAATAAACTTATCTTCCGCCATCCTCATGTGTACGGCGAGAGTGTTGTGAATACAGCCTCGGCAGTGACCTCGCAATGGGAGCAGATAAAACAGCAAGAGCGGGGAGGAAACAAAACGGTACTCTCTGGAGTCCCCACCTCCTTGCCCTCTCTGGTAAAAGCTTATCGCGTCCAAGACAAAGCTCGAGCCGTGGGTTTTGATTGGGAAGAAGCGCAGGAAGTCTGGACAAAGGTGCAGGAGGAGATACAGGAGGTACGCCAAGCTCTAGAGACAAAAGATGCCGAAGATGTCGAAGGTGAGTTCGGCGATTTGTTGTTTGCAGTAGTGAACGCGGCTCGGCTCTATGGGGTCAATCCTGATAATGCATTGGAGCGAACCAATCGTAAGTTTATATCTCGTTTCGGTTATATAGAGAGCCAAGCCAAAGCCCAAGGTCGAGATATAAAGGATCTCACTCTTGCTGAAATGGATGCCCTTTGGGAGGAAGCAAAACATCTAAAGCACTCGCAAAACTGATCTTGACCAGAGATTATTCTTAGTTATTTCTTCTGTGATCTGTCCTATTTGTCACCATCAGCAGCAAACTCCTATGGGGATTGCTTCGGATCATTTGGTAAGTAGCAAGAGTTTCCCTCTTGTGCGTTGTAGTCATTGTGGGCTTATTATGACTGGATCCCTTCCCGTAAAAGAGGGGTTGGGAGCCTACTATAAAAGCAATAACTACATATCGCATAGCGATGTGCACAAGGGGCTGATGAATCGCCTTTACCATGCCGCTAGGCGCAGGATGCTCAAGCAGAAGGGGACGTTGGTAAAGCGAGCTACCCCTCATATAGAGGGTGCTTCTCCTCGCCTTTTGGACGTGGGTTGTGGTACGGGATACTTCGCTCATCACATGCAACAACTGGGCTATCAAGTTTCTTGTGTAGAGCAGGATGCCGAGGCTCGTGCGTTTGCTAAAGAAAAGTTTTCACTCACGCCCTCAGAGGCTTTGTTGCACACCGACTGGGCAGATCGCTCCTTCGAGGTTATTACGCTTTGGCACGTTCTGGAGCACATTGTAGACCTTGAGGATCACATGCAACGCCTATCCCAACTTGTCACTCAAGGGGGAGCTTTACTGATAGCTGTCCCCAATCCTACAAGCTACGATGCTCAGCTCTTACAAAGCGAGTGGGCTGCTTACGATGTTCCCCGCCACGTATGGCACTTTACCCCCGATAGCCTGATAACTCTTGCCGAACGGTACGGATTCCGTTTGGAGAAGCTCCGCCCTATGTGGCTTGATGTCTATTATATTGCTCTCATGACCCAGCAACAACGAGGGCGTAAAGGCCTAAATGCTTGGCTTCGGGCAGTGGCAATTGGGCTTTGGGGTAACGTGCGGACTCTGATGGATGCGCGTGCCGCGAGTTCGCTTATTTATCTTTTCCGCAGAGTTTAATACGATGAAACATTTTCTCCACTACCTATTGCTCCTTTGTTGTTTGAGCCTATTTGGGAGTGGGTTGCAGGCTCAAGACTCTCTTCGGTGGAGTGCCAATCTTGGAGCTGAAGGTTTCTTTCGAAACAATGAATATGCCCAATCTTATGGTACAGGCTACACGCTCCCTGGGTATCGTTTGCAGGGGACTGTTGCCTACTCCATGCCCGAAGTGCTCTCAGGAGCTGCAATAGAAGTGGGAGCCCATGCCACGGGTTTCTTTGGAGCAAGACGCTATCCTACGGGTACATGGTGGGCTGAGCTGCCCCATTGGACGGACGAATCGACCGTAAGCGCCGTACCTCATCTTGTTCCTCTCTTCGGTGTCCTTCTTCGCGCCAATCCCCATCTTGAGGTGCGAGTGGGGCGAGTGGATAATAGCGAAGCGCACCAACTTATCCAGCCTTTGTACAATCCCGAATTGCATTATTCTGCCGATCCGGAGATGGGCGTGCAGTTAAAGGCCAATTATCCTTGGCTCAAGAGCGATTTTTGGATTGACTGGCAGAGCTTCACCTTCCGAGCCGATCGGCATCAAGAAGCATTTACCATGGGACTCTCTCTTGACCTCCCTATTGTGGAAAAAAGCACCTATTCTCTGAGTGCTATAGGGCAGGTGGTAGCTACACACCGAGGGGGAGAGATAAGTTGGCATCGTCATGATACGGTGCATAGTTACTTGGCGTCAGCTATCGGGTTACGTGCTTCCTGGGCATTATCGCATGGCAGAATGGAGGCGGCTACGTATTATCTGCCCTCTCTTCTTAGGGCAGAGGCTCCTGCGCCTATGGGGCATGCCTTTTATGTCACCTTGGGATATCAAAGAAAACATTTGCTCACAGAGCTTGCTTATTGGCAGGGTAGTCACTTTGTCTCTCCCATGGGAGGCCCCTTTGTTAATAGTCGGGTGCTTTGGGAGGGGCCCTTGGTTCGGGATCAAGAGCGGACTTCGTTTCTGGGGATTCGAGCGCATTACCAATTCTTTTCTACCCCTCTTGTGCAGATGGCATTCGTGGCTCGGGGGTGGTATCATCTCCTCGATTTGGAGGGATCCCCCAAGCGTTTTAGCCACTCTCTAGAGCTAAATCTTGCGCTTACTCCCCGCTTCCGTTTTTGATTTTACCCCCTGATTAGGGGAAAATCTGATAACCTTCTCTCTTAGTAAAGAGGGGAGGTTTTATATTTTCTCGGGATAGGAGAGTATCGTTTCTCCTCCTTCGCTTATAAGGTGTAGTATGATGGGGGTATTGGGAGATAGCTGTGAGGCTGTTACGGAGTGGCACCTCTGGAGGAGGGCAAGGAGGAGGCGATCTCGCTCTTGGATGTAGGGAATGCCCCAAAGCTCTCGCGCCATGGTTAGCTCGTCAATCAAGGCATGTGTATCGGAGCTAGTGTCTACTTCGTAAGCTACTTTGTGCAGAAAATCCTTGTTCATAACGACCTTCTTGCTGTGGGTGTCTAGGTTACCCTCTGCCAGCTTGACCGCCTTACCTACCATGATACCTAGGCTAACCGAAGCAAAGTGCATCTCCTGGGCTATACTGAGAGCATCACCAATAAAATTGCCGTAATGCACAAAGGCTTGAGGGGGCAACTGGGGGTAAAGGGCTTTTATATAAGCCTCACTTTTGGCTCCTGAGTTCATAACAAGGCGGGAGGGGCTAAGGGCAAAAGCCACGCTACACTCCTTGCGAAGGGAGTCCACAAAAGCCTCGTGGGAAAAGGGTTTTACGATACCGGAGGTGCCGATAATAGAGAGCCCTCCTACTATGCCCAAGCGAGGATTGAATGTTTTGGCCGCAAGAGCTGCCCCATCCGGAATGCTTATGGTTACATCAATACCACCCTCGGGATAAAGGGCTCGGAGCTCTTGTGTGATAGTACGGCGGGGCGTGGCATTGATAGCAGGAGAGCCAATGGGAAGTCCTAATCCGGGCAAGGTAACTACGCCTACGCCCTCACCTTGCAAAAAGCGTAGTTCATCCCCCGCTACAAGCTCTACTGTAGCTGCAATGATGTGCCCATGGATCACATCGGGGTCGTCTCCTGCATCTTTTCGGATGGTTGCACGAGCCTTGGTGGGAGATAGGCGTTCTATGCTCTCAATAGGGAGCGTTATAATTTCGCCATCGGGTAGGGCTACCTCTACTTCTTGCTCTTCACTCTCGTAGAGTAGAGCCATAAGGGCAGCTTTGGCTGTGACTGTGGCACACGTCCCTGTGGTGTATCCTCGTTTGAGAGGGAAGTAGTCCGGGATATAACGGCGTACCATGCGGTATAATCCATGTTGCCCCTCAACGAGATGAAAGTGTGGGGGGAGTGGTGGGCGCACTACAACGTAAATACGAATGCCTGCACGTCGGGCAGCCTCTATTTTCTCTAAAAAACCACCACTTTCTCCACTCTCTTTGGTTATGATGGCATCAGGATGAATTCGGCTAATGGGTGCATCTTCCCCCTCTTCGGGCGTGTAGAAGATCAGTTGTTGCTCAGGAAATCCCTCTTTGCAGGCAATATCGAGGGACTCTTGGCGTGATAGGATGCGGAATGTTGTCTTGCGCTGTTGCCAAAATCGACGAAGTTTCCCAACGGTTTGAGTGCCAGTGAGAGCCAGCAGATGCCTAACTCCATCCGCAAGCATCCTATCTACAGCCTCTTCGTAGCTCGAGCAGTAAGTTATATCCTGGGCATGAGGGGGATAGTTTCTCTCCAAACGGATAACGGGTATCCCCAGCGATAGACTTGCCACTCCTATGTTTCTATGTAGCTCTTGGGCAAAGGGGTGGGCTGCATCTATGATAAGACGGATCTCGTGTGTACGACAAAACTCCTCAATGGCAGGGGCATCCATGGCTCCTGTAATGCGCTGCACAAGGGGCTCTTCTACCTTCTGTTGCTCTCCACGTGTGGAGTAGTAAAAAGGTTTTCCCCCCTCGGTGAGCCTGTCAATAGCTATACGCCCCTCTGTTGTACCTCCAAAGACGAGAATCATATAAGAGTGGATAGACTTTTTCTTATTTGCGGAAGAGATGTTTGAACTCGTCTGCATAGAGCCGTGATACCCCCTCGCGGTGATCAATGGCCTTGCCTACTACGAGTAGGGTTGTGAGGGTGAGATTATTCTCGCGCACCAGTTGAGCAAGTTGGCTTAGCTCTCCTCGATAGATTCGTTCCTCCTTGTGTGTGAGTTTATAGCAGGCTGCAACGGGCGTATTGGGAGGGTAAACTTGTAGCAATTCTGCCTGTACTCGCTCCACAATGACTGCACTTAGGTATATGCACATGGTGCTTTGGGAGCGAGCCAGTAGGTGGAGTTGCTCTCGTTCGGGCATGGGAGTGCGCCCCTCGCCACGTGTGAGTATAATGGTTTGCACCTCCTCGGGAATGGTAAACTGCGAGCGTAGCGCAGCAGCGGCAGCTTGGAATGAAGAAATCCCCGGGGTGATGTGATAACTCATATTATAGCGGTCGAAGAACGCCATTTGCTCGGCAATTGCCCCATAAATACAAGGGTCTCCCGTGTGTAGTCGCACCACAAAGAGTCCCTTGTCATAGAATTCTTTCATTAGAGAGAACTGTTCCTCGAGATTCATATTGGCCGAACTTCGTATCACAGCCCCCTCTTTTCCATAAAGAGTTAGCTCTCGGGGTACAAGACTCCCCGCGTAGAGGATTAGGTCGGCTCTCTGGAGCATCTTTTTCCCTCGTACCGAGATTAGCTCCGGATCCCCGGGGCCTGCCCCTACAATTTCGATATGCCCTTGAGAGCGATCGCACGAAAGGGGGAGAGCTACGGCAAAGGTGAAGTCGTTTTCGTTTTTGGTGGAACCTTTTGTCTTCTCGATAAGAAGTCGCCCCTTTTGAGAGGAGGCAAGAGCGGAAGCCTCAGCTACGCCCCATACTCCGGTAGTCTCGTATACTTTTTGCGAGGGGTGTGGTACCTCTATCTCACCAAGTTGTGATGCCGTATAAATTTGGGGAGAGGGGCAGGTAAAGTGCTTGGCAAGATGAGCTATGAGAGGCTCATCTTTTTTTAGTTCTATCGTGGCAATCTCGCCGATAGCAAGGGGAGAAATGCCTGCACTTATTAGAGTTTGCTCTATCGTATCACTAACACCAAGGGTAGGGCAGTCTCGTTTACAACCCACCCCGAGCGTAAGAAGCGGAGTATAGTATGCTAAGTGAAGAATATTCTGAGGAGAATAGATGCTATACCCCACGGAGATAAGGAGGTCATATTTTGCAAGAGGTATATCCTCGTATTGGTAGAATATATCTACATGGGGAGGGCGAGAAGCTTCTAAATGCTCAGCGCCTGAGGTTCGTACCTCTAGTAGTAGTGCGGTCTTTTTCCCTCCCACGAATGCAAATATCGCCTGATTCATCTCTTGGGGAGAGATGGTGGTATGCCATCCCCACTGACCAGCGAGAAGGTCTAAAGCCCAGAGGTCTTGATTGTCGCTTTGGGTTGTGATAATGGCTTCTCCGCCCGTAATGCCGGCCAAGTGGCGTGCCAATTCGTTGCCGCCTCCCACGTGACCGGATAGTACGGGTATCACAAATTTGCCGGTACTATCCACGTTCACCACAGCCGGATCGTGGTATTTGTGAGCCACCTGAGCTGCAATACAACGCACACAGATGCCTAGAGCTCCAACAAAAATGAGGGCAGAGCATTCTCCAAAGTGTTCCTCTACAAAGGTCTGATAGGAGCTGATAAAATAGGTGCCCTCGGCCTCTCCTTTGTAGTAAATGATGGCGTTGGGGAGTTCTTTTTGTATGGTACGAGCGACCTTTAGCCCCGCTTCTGAGATTACTACTAGGGCAGTCTCTTTCTTCTCTTTACTCATAACTGAGGTGCAATTATATCGGGGTGCTATGTACTTTTTTCTCCTGTTTTTTCGTCACAAAGGTACAGATTCGCCCCCGAAGAATGCGATACTTTGGTAGATATGGGTCAAGGGGGCTGTATAGTGGGCGTGAAACGCTCAAAAAACGCTGCCTGATAAATAAATCGCTACAGGCTAAGAAAAAAATATTTCTCAGGCAAAGTGGGAGGGGCTTTCTGCCTAATAAATCTGAGGGAATAGGGCAGAAATATAGTTGCTATTAGAGTGGAATTTTGTACCTTTGCCGCGCTGATTATTATCGAAAGATAAAGAAGCTCCAATAATGGCAAGGTGCTGAGCGAGTCTCTGCCTTGGTACTACTCGAAGAGAGGACCCTGTCCAAGCCCTCTAGATTGCGAGGTAGTGGGTGACAATGGTAGAGGCTATAAGCCGCGTAGTGTTGAGCCGGAAGAGGAGTAGTAAGTAACACAATTGTAAGTAAAAGAAGAAATGAACTCTGTAAGTTACCAGACAGTATCGGTGAACAAGGCAACTGCATCCAAGGAATGGGTGATTGTGGACGCCGATGGTCAGAGCTTGGGTCGTTTGTGCTCCAAAGTAGCAAAGCTTCTTCGTGGCAAGTACAAACCCAGCTTTACTCCACACGTAGATTGTGGCGACAACGTTATCATCATCAATGCCGAAAAGGTTGTGCTCACGGGCAAGAAGTGGGAAGATCGCGTTTATCTCAAGTATAGTGGCTACCCCGGTGGTCAGCGCGAGTTTAGCCCCCGTGATCTCCAGAAGAAGGGGTCTGATCGTCTCTTCCGCAAAGTAGTAAAGGGTATGCTCCCCAAGAATAAGTTGGGTGATAAGCTCCTCAACAATCTCTACGTATACGAAGGTAGTGAGCATGCACATGCCGCTCAGCAGCCTCGTACTATTGACATCAACACTCTTAAATAACCCCTCGGATGATGGAACAGATTAATGCAATAGGCCGTCGTAAGTGTGCCATAGCACGTGTATATGTAACCGAAGGCACAGGCAAGATTGTAATCAATAAGAAGGATCTTGCTAATTACTTTCCCTCTAGCATTTTGCAGTTTGTAGTGCGTCAGCCACTCAACAAGCTCGAAGTTGCTGAGAAGTACGACATTAAGATAAATCTCCGTGGTGGAGGTTTTAAGGGTCAGAGCGAAGCTGCTCGCCTTGCTATCACACGTGCCCTTATCAAGATCAACCCCGAAGACAAGGCTACGCTCCGCGCTGCAGGTTTCGTAACTCGAGATCCTCGCGTGGTAGAACGTAAGAAGCCAGGTCGTCCCAAGGCTCGTAAGAGATTCCAATTCAGCAAGCGTTAATCTCCTTCTCTTTCCCCTCTACTGCTCTCCGTTACGGAGAAACAAAGATTATTTTTTTGGCACGATAGAAGGGAAGAATACAGATTACTCGCGTTTAGTATCTAAACTGCTTGGATGGCTCTTTTTCACCATCTCTTGTACATACATCCGGTGGGTACAAATGGGAGGTAGAACCCTACCAAGTGGTTGCAAAATCAATGGTTTAATCAATCAAGAACGTAAACGAAACAAACAATATGGCATCGATCACATTCGAACAGCTACTCAAAGCCGGGGCTCACTTTGGACACCAACCCCGCAAGTGGAATCCCGCTATGGCTCCCTATATCTTCATGGAACGTAATAACACCCATATTATCGACCTCCACAAGACAGTTGCTAAGATAGAGGAGTCTACCGAGATTATCCGCAATATGGCACGCAACGGCAAGAAGATCTTGTTCGTAGCAACCAAAAAACAAGTAAAGGAACCCGTCGAAGAGCTCGCGAAGTCTGTAGGTATGCCCTACGTAGTAGAGCGTTGGCCGGGCGGTATGCTTACCAACTTCCCCACCATCCGCAAAGCGGTAAAGAAGATGGTGCAAATAGACAAGATGAAGGAAGATGGTACCTATAGCAACCTCTCAAAGCGCGAAAAGCTCCAAGTAGAGCGTCAGCGTGCTAAGCTTGAGAAGACGTTAGGTTCTATCCAAGATATGAACCGCTTGCCTTCGGCTCTCTTTGTTGTAGACATCATCAAAGAACACATTGCCGTGCGCGAAGCTACTCGTTTGGGTATCCCTGTATTTGCTATCGTAGATACCAATGCAGATCCTAAACTTGTGGATTATGTTATCCCTGCTAATGACGACTCTAGAGAAACTGTTGAGCTCATCATGGGTGCTATGTGTAGTGCCATTAGCGAAGGGCTTACCGAGTACAAGTCTCAGAATGTAGAAGAAGAGGTAAAAGATGAAGCAGCTGTAGAAGGAGCCCGCTCGGGTCGTCGTACGCGTGCCGGTGCTCGTCGTGAGCGCTCTAAGGAGACCTCAAAAGAGGCTCCCGAAGCTACTAGCGCAGAAACCGAAGCACCCAGTGTAGAAGCTGAAGCTCCTGCTGCCGAATAACAACACTCTTTTCAGAAAACATACTAGAAATAAAGGAAATGGCTATTTCAATCCAAGATATTGCAAAGCTCCGCAAGATGAGTGGAGCAGGGCTTACGGACTGCAAGCACGCCCTCGAAGAAACAAATGGAGACTTCGACAAGGCTATGGAGATTATCCGTGCTAAGGGTAAGGCTGTAGCTGCTAAGCGTTCCGATCGTGAAGCTGCCGAAGGGTGCGTACTTGCAGACCACGCTACTGGGTTTGCAGCAATCGTATCTCTTCAATGCGAAACTGACTTCGTTGCTAAGAACGAAGGGCATATCCAATTGACTAAGGATATACTCAACGTGGCAATGGCTAAGCAGCCTGAGAATAAAGAAGCACTCCTTGCTCTTGCTCTTGCTGATGGTCGCACGGTGGCCGATCACATCACAGACCGCACCGGTACTACAGGAGAAAAGATGGAGCTCGGAGCTTATGAATTCGTAAAGGCTGAGCATACAATTTCTTACATCCACCCGGGGAATAAGCTTGCTGTTGTTGCTGCTTTCAACGAAGCTGTTGATCAAGAAATGGCTCGTATGACAGCTATGCAGATTGCTTCTATGAATCCCGTTGCTGTTCGTGAGGAAGAAGTTCCCCAAGAAGTGGTAGAGCGTGAGCTAAAGATTGCTCGTGAGAAAGCCCTCGAAGAAGGGAAGAAACCCGAGCTTATCGATCGCATTGCCCAAGGTGCCCTACAGAAGTACTACAAGGAAAATACCCTCCTACGTCAGGCTTTTATTAGTGATGGCAAGATGGATGTGGAAGCTTACCTCAAGACAGCAAGTAAGACTCTTACAGTGAATGCTTTCCGTCGCGTAACACTGAACGCAGAGTAAAGCACTTCCTTTCTCTCCCCCTCGGACTTCTTGGATAAAGGGGCTACGGTAGAGAGAAATAGATAATGTACTACTTTTATACCCACTCGTCCTCTCTCTTGGGGGATGGGTGGGTTTTCTGCATTATTCTCCCTTTTTTATCGCCTCATAATACTAGAATATCGACGATTTCTTTTCGTCTCAGCTATTGTGAGGAATAAATAAATTGCTATCTTTGCGGCGTTGGGCTTCCTCTTTTTAGAGGCTGGGTTTTTGGGGCTTGTGTGTCAAAAACTCCGGATCTCGGGAGGATCCTACTAGCGTGCAGATAATGAACAATTTAGATATGTCTAACACTAAATGAAATTGAAAATGAAAAAGTTTTTTGCGGCACTTGGTGCCTTGGCAATCGTAGGTATGGTTGCCGTGGGATGTAAAGGGAAAGACCCTAAGGTTGAAGACTCCATTACAGTAAAGCAGAGAGGAAAGGATGTTACTGCTCTTACTATGAGTGTTGGCGACAAAGTAGCGATTACTACTAATGCAGCTTCTGCAGCAGATGGTGCTCTCGTTGTGGTTGCTAAACCCGCTGGTTTCACGGTAACAAGTTCTGATCAGAACGTTGTAGCAGCTTCTAACACAGCTCTTGAGGCTAAGGCTGCTGGTACTGCTAAGGTTACTTTTACTTCCGGTAAAGCTAAAGTGGAAGTTGCTGTTACAGTGAAAAAAGGAGAAGATGTAACTTTCGATCCTAAGAATTTCCTGGGGAAAGAGATCTATATTCCTAGCGACAAGAAGTTTGAGATGATGAAGGATTGGAAAGCTGAATTGCTAAAGGCTTATGGGTCTATAAATTGGGAGTTTACAGCTTATGATGATGACAAGAACTCGGAGCGAACATATCTCTTTGTTGCTAAAGACGGAGTTCAATCTGTGCTAGGACGTGTAACTTTTGTTCATAATCCTACGTCAGGCCCCAAGTTTATCTCTGCTGAAGCAGGCTATCAATTAGGTTTTTGGAAGAAGGACACCCAGAAAAATCTTCTCGATCTCTTTGGTTTTGTTGATAACCAGAAACTTGATGCTAAACTGAAGGATGGAACACCTGCTGCTGGTGGTGAGAATAAAGCCCGTGGGTTGGATGCTCTTATGTTCATGAAAAAGCAGACGGCGCGAAATGGTCAAGAGTATGAACATGTGACTCTTCAAATTTCGGAATTGCAATCTAAATCTGCTACTACTCTTAGCAAACGTATGCCTTATAGCATCCCTTATGAAAAATGAAATAACTTTTTTCTCTTAAGGATTTAGTAAGAAAGCCCTTGTATCTGATTTCAGATATGAGGGCTTTCTCTTTTTGATACTCACCCATGGGGTCTCTCTTCTTTTTGGGGAGGCTTTTTTTATCCCTAGAGATGCCATATAGTAGCTAATTTGTACCTTTGCACGCATAAGAAATAAAGAGAGAACCATATTATACAGATATGATGACTGCGAATGAGATACGTGCCGCTTTTGTGGCATTTTTTGCTGAGAAGCAACACCATATAGTACCCTCTGCCCCTATGGTAGTTAAGGGCGATCCTACCCTTATGTTTACCAATGCTGGGATGAATCAATTCAAAGATATAATCCTTGGGAATGTGGAGGCAAAGTATCCGCGCATTGCAGATGCTCAGAAGTGTCTTCGCGTGAGTGGTAAGCACAATGACCTCGAGGAGGTAGGGCACGATACCTATCATCATACTATGTTTGAGATGCTCGGTAACTGGTCTTTTGGTGATTACTTCAAAGAAGAGGCTATCTCGTGGGCATGGGAGTTCTTGCACGAGCGTTTGGGGATTCCTGCCGACCGCTTATATGCTACCATATTTGAGGGAGCTGAGAGCGATGGTTCAGAGAGAGATAACGAAGCAGCCTCCTATTGGGGACGCTTCCTCCCCCAAGAACGGATTCTCGATGGTAATAAAAAGGATAACTTCTGGGAGATGGGAGAGACAGGTCCGTGTGGGCCTTGTAGCGAAATTCATATTGATTTGCGAAGCGACGAGGAGCGTATGCAGCAATCCGGTAGGGAGCTCGTAAATCGAGATCACCCCCAAGTAGTAGAGATTTGGAACCTTGTATTCATGCAATATAATCGTATGGCAGATGGCTCTCTATCTCTTCTTCCGCACAAAGTAATTGATACCGGTATGGGCTTTGAGCGTCTTTGTATGGCCATGCAGGGGAAACGCTCTAACTACGATACCGACGTCTTTCAACCCTTGATTGGAGCCGTTGCCCAGCTCTCGGGTATTCCCTATGGGAAAGAGGAGAGTAGTGATGTGGCGATGCGCGTAGTTGCAGACCATGTGCGCACTATTGCATTTGCAATTACAGATGGTCAGCTCCCCTCCAACGCCAAGGCCGGTTATGTTATTCGTCGTATTTTGCGTCGTGCTGTACGCTATGGATACACTTTCTTAGGGCGTAGAGAAGCCTTTATGTATGCTCTCCTGCCCACTCTTATTGAGTCTATGGGAGGGGCTTATCCCGAACTAATAGCACAGAGAGAGCTTATCCAAAAGGTGATGCGAGAGGAGGAAGAGAGCTTCTTGCGTACACTGGAGGCTGGCATCAAACTCCTTGATAAGAAAATAGAAGAGTTGGGAAATAAGGGACAACTCTCGGGGCACGATGCGTTTGTGCTATACGATACATTCGGCTTCCCTCTAGACTTGACGGAATTGATCTTGCGTGAGCATGGTATGACTCTTGACCAAAAGGGATTTGATCGTGAGATGGCAGAGCAGAAAGCTCGAGCACGGAGTGCCGCTCAACTTGAGACGGACGATTGGGTAACTCTCGCAGAGGGGGAAACTCTCTTTGTTGGGTACGATCAGACGGAGGCAGACTGCTCTATACTTCGCTATCGCCACGTAAAGCAAAAGAATAAAGACTTCTATCAAGTTGTACTCTCTGCTACTCCCTTCTATGCCGAGATGGGGGGACAGGTAGGCGACTCCGGTATTCTTGTAGACGAAGAGGGCATGCGTTATGCCATCGTAGATACAAAACGTGAAAATAACCTCCCCGTACATCTCATGCCTAAACTCCCTAATGATCCCGGACAAACCTTCCGTGCTGAGATCGATCAGGAGCGTCGTCGCATGGCAGAGGCCAACCACACTGCAACGCATCTCTTGCATCAAGCCCTTCGCATGGTACTTGGGGAGCATGTAGAGCAGAAGGGCTCTTTTGTGAGTCCTGAGGTGTTGCGCTTCGACTTCTCGCACTACAATAAACTCACCCCCGAGGAGATTCGCCAAGTAGAGGAGCTAGTAACCCAGGCAGTACGTGCCGATTATCCGAGAGAAGAGCATCGTAATATACCTATTGCCGAGGCTCGTGCTATGGGGGCTATGGCTCTCTTTGGAGAGAAATATGGCGAAGAAGTACGCGTTATGAAGTATGGCACTTCTATCGAATTGTGCGGGGGTACTCACGTCCCCTCTACGGGTATGATTGGGGCTTTCCGTATTGTGTCCGAAAGTTCGATTGCTGCCGGAGTACGTCGTATCGAAGCCGTTACCGCAACTAATGCAGAGGCTTTCCTCTACAAACAAGAGGATACGCTCAAGGAGATAAAAGCTCTTCTCAACAATACTCCAGATGTAGTAAAGGCTTTGCAGAAGCTCCTCAGTGAAGAGAGCGCCCTCAAATCCGAACTTGATACTCTGCAACGATCCCATGCAATAAGGCTCAAAAAAGAACTTTTGGCATCGAGCATCGAGCGTTCCGGCTATCGCTTATTTGTACTGCAAGGAGAAGAAAAGGCCGACATAATCAAGGATATAGCCTTCCAATTGCGAGGCGAGTTGCAAGAGCCTTTCGTTTTTGTGGCAGCAACCACAGAGGGTGCAAGAGGGCTTCTCTCCGTAATGTTGAGTGAGGAGGCGGTTACCTTGGGGCTCCATGCCGGCAATCTCGTAAAAGAGGCTGCCCGCCTGATCCAAGGTGGTGGTGGCGGACAGCCCCACTTTGCTACAGCAGGGGGGAAAGACGCTAATGGGCTCCCCCAGGCTCTAGAGCTAATCCTCTCTCGGGTGGATGCCCACGCTAGATAAGCTATGTCATTAGCGACCTCTCCCTCTTACATTGCTCTAGATGTGCTTAACGAAAGGTGGCTACCTTTCTATGCAAAGGGAGACTTTGACCGTTGTCTAGCGATTGTAGATGAAGAGGTCGCAGTAAAGGCTGCCCAGCGTCTCGCTCCCCTATGGGCTTGTGTAGAGCCTTGCGACCGTCTTGTGATCCCTGGTGGAGAAGGAGTGAAATCCCTCTCTCGTGTGGAAGAAACGATTGATTGGCTTCTTGCACGATCGGCTACGCGTTCAACGCTATTGGTAGCTGTGGGAGGAGGAGCCTTGCTCGACTTTCTGGGATTCGTTGCCTCTATATATAAGAGAGGTATACCTTGTGTCTATGTGCCTACCACTCTCATGGCCATGATTGATGCTTCTATCGGAGGAAAAACGGCGGTTGATTATGCCGGGGTAAAGAATCTGTTAGGAGCCTTTTCTCTCCCCAAAGCTGTGATGATAGATCCTCAATTCCTATCTACCCTGCCGCAAGAGGAGATACTCTCGGGGTATTGGGAATTGGTGAAATATGGACTTCTCTCCTCGGGAGATCTATGGAAAGAAATCAAAGGATTCGATCCTCTTGGTAGTATAGACTCTTGGCTCCCCTTCATAAATAGGAGTGTGGCTCTCAAAGAGCAATTTGTGGAGGCCGATTTTACCGATAAGGGGCTTCGCCAATGGCTAAACCTCGGACATACCCTCGGACATGGAGTGGAGGGGCTATCGCATATCCGGGCTCAAGAAAGTTCAAGTAGGGTACTGCGGCATGGTGAGGCCGTGGCTATCGGGCTCGTATGTGAACTTTATCTCTCACATGTTTTGCTTGGTGCTGATAAAAGTTATCTCTCAGATCTTATCGCCCTTATGAGGGAATATTTTTCTCCCTATACTTTTTCTTGTAAACATTATCCTACTATCCTGTCTCTCCTTCATCAGGATAAAAAAAATGAGGATGATACTGTTTCTATTATTGCCTTTAAGTCTCTGGGTCAGATGGAGAAACTCTCTTGTACGGACGACTTACTCAAAGAATCTCTCGATTTTTATCGGGAAATGTTTGGTCAGTAGAAAAAAAGTATCTACCTTTGCAGCCGTTGTTCGGGATGTAGCTCAGTCCGGTTAGAGTACGCGTCTGGGGGGCGTGGGGTCGCTAGTTCGAATCTAGTCATCCCGACAAAAGTTGGAAGAAGCACTTTGCATAGAATTGCAGAGTGCTTCTTTTTTTTTAAGAGGAGAGAGAGAAACCCACTCTCTTGGTATGGACGATCAGGGCGAGGAAAAGTGAGTTTTATCTGCCTATTAGAATTGTTGAGGGTATCATAAAGGGGGGCTTGATTGCCTTTCTGTTTTTCTTTACGGAGAGGAATCCCCTTTCTGTCTAGTATATCCTTTATTACTTATTTTCAAGACTTCTTTGGAGCCTGACAGAAAGGTTTTTAAAAGAGATATTATTAAACCTCTTGCCTATTAGGGGATTATTGTTATTTTTGTACTTGTAAGATGATGCGAGAGGGTGTAAATAGAAAGCTAATTATCGCGTTTGGGAGTATCCTCAAGTACCCGAATTCGCAGATTTTCCGAGGGCAAGGAGGGTTTGCGTTGTTCCATAACAAAAGAAATTATCCCCTGATGTATTGTATTGCATAAGAGAGAGCAAAGAGGTAAGGAGGTTGTATGTTTAAGAAGCGTTGGGTCATAATTCTTTTCGTTCTACCTGTTTTGGCTTTGGCTGTATCACTCTATATGCAGTTCCGTTTCCTACGAGATATGCATGAGATGCGTCAGGAGTATTTTCTTTCTAATATAAAGAATGCTGTAGATCAAGCTGTAGAGGAGGTGGAGCGAGAGGCTGTGGCACAGTTTGTTGCTAGTCAGCTCGACCTTCGTAATATGGTTTGTAAGGTGCAAGAGGATTGTCGAGAAGAGGAGCGTAGGGCATTACCTTCTGTGCTTGATAAGCGTATCAAAGATCTTGTTTCATGGAATTCTTCGGCCAATCGCTCTCGTTTTTCTAATCGCTCAATGGCATATTTAGAAGATACCCTCCCACCGCCTCCTCCCGTTGTAACGGATTCTCGTTCGCTGTTTACAATGGGAATTCAGAAACGATTGCTTGATGCTTACTTATTTCATCAAGACGCACTTAACGAAGTAATACTGAGTTCTATTATAGACTTGGAGAGTGATATTCATCCCTCTTTCGACAAGATTTCTTACTCTTATCTCGATGCTTGTCTCAAATATTCGCTAGAGAGTGTGGGCGTATACGAAGACTTTATAGTTCGTATTTACGATAAAGAGAACCATTTGGTGTATGAAAAAGGTCCTTCTCACAACGCTCTTGCTACTCCGGAGAATAGTGTACGGCATACCCTTTTCGATAAGATTGCAATGAGCAATTCTGGACAGGGGTTCGTAGATGTTGTCTTTTACGAGCATGATAGATATATCACAACACATACCTACACAGTTGCTACCATATTTACTACACTGGTCTTATTGCTAGTATTTGCCGTAGCTCTAGTTTTCTTTGTCCGCCAGCAACGTTTTGAGCGAGGGCGAAAAGACTTTGTGCACAACATGACCCATGAGCTAAAGACCCCTGTAACATCAATAAAATTAGCATCTGAGATGCTTGATGATGACGTACTTGTAAAAGATCCTGCACGCCGTCATCGTTTACTTGGGGCAATGCAAAGCGAGACTAAGCGGCTCTTTTTCTTGATAGAGAAGATTTTGCAGTTTACGCTTGTCAATGAGAGTAGAGTACGATTTAATCCCTCTTTATTTGATGCTCATAGCCTGCTCGAAGATGCTATTACGGTCTATTCCTTTAAGTGCGAAGAGAAAATGGGAGTAATGACTTCGGACTTACGTGCGAAGAATAGTTATCTCAACGTGGATAAGATGCACTTTCAAAACATTATATTTAATGTGTTGGACAATGCCATTAAGTACTCCAAACCCAATGTGCCTCCTAGGCTTTATTTATCTACATCAAATCCTAAGCCCAAAGTGCTTCGCATTGAGATAAAAGACAATGGTATTGGCATATCGCGTAAGGACCAACGTAATATATTCCGTCAGTATTATCGAGTAGATACGGGAGATATACACGATGTAAAAGGTTTTGGATTGGGGCTTTCCTATGTAAAAGCCACAGTCAAATCTATGAAAGGGCATGTAAAAGTAGAAAGTGAGATAGGGATAGGAACAACCATGATCTTCGAGTTGCCCACCGAAGACGCTCCCTTAGATGAACAATAGTCCTCCTTTAGATTTTCTATTATAGAGGGATTAAGAATAAAAAGAAACAATCAATAATAAGTAGCTATGAATGAAAAAACGAAAATCTTTTTCTGCGAAGACGATGACAATCTAGGTCTCTTACTCAAGGAATATCTTGATACCAAGGGATTTGAAACGCATCTCTTTCGCGATGGTGAAGAGGGGCTTCATAACTTTGAGAAGACAGAGTACGACCTCTGTATCCTTGATGTAATGATGCCTCGTAAGGATGGTTTTACTCTTGCTAGGGACATTCGTGCAATCAATACTATGGTGCCCATTATTTTCCTCACAGCAAAAACAGAGAAAGGTGATGTGCTTCATGGCTTTGAAGTAGGGGCTGATGATTATGTAACAAAGCCATTCAGTCTCGATGAATTATTAGCTCGCATCGAAGCTATATTGCGACGTGTAAAGGGAGTTGAGTCTAAGATAATGCCCTACTATCAGTTGGGTAAGTTCTTTTTTGACATACAGAAGCAAACGCTTACAATTGGTGAAAAGGTGATTAAACTCACCACTAAGGAAAGTCAGCTTCTCAGTCTCCTTTGCTCTTTTGCAAACGAAACTTTGGAGCGCAACTATGCCCTTAAAACAATTTGGGAGAACGACAATTACTTCAATGCACGTAGTATGGATGTATACATTACCAAGCTACGCAAAATCTTGAAGGAAGACCCCTCTCTCGAAATTAAGAACGTACATGGGAAGGGATACCGCCTCAATACAACATTGGGAGATGGTGTACCCGAAGATCTTGTAACCAAGATTTAAGCAAATAGATAGGTCTAAGCCTATCCATCAATGGCTTGGGGAATGAGTGCTGCTACCCTCTAGTGGGTGTATGAAGTGGCTCATTCCCCTATGTTTGTCGTGCGCAAAAAGGAGATAATTTTTTATCCGGGGCATCGTGGAAAAAGGGCTAAGGATTTTACGAAAGAGATAAAATAAAGAAGTTTTTTATTTGCTATGAAGAGATTTGGATTGTGTTCGGATCATGCCGGTTTTGCTCTCAAAGAAGAGGTGAAGAAGATCCTCACAGACCTGGGTATTGAGTATCAAGATTTTGGCACTTACAGCGAAGAGCGTGCCGATTATCCCGATTTTGCACACAAATTGGGAGAGGCTATTGATAGTGGCGAGCTAGAGTGGGGGATTGCCATATGTGGCTCGGGTAATGGCATATCTATGGCTCTCAATAAGCATCCCCATGTGCGTGCTGCACTTTCTTGGAACGAAGAGATTGCGGCACTGGGTAGAGCACACAATAATGCCAATGTGCTTTCGCTCCCTGCTCGATTTGTTTCGTTGGATGAGGCTAAGAAGATTATAATGGCATTCCTCTCTACAGATTTTGAGGGGGGACGGCATGAAGCTCGTGTAGCAAAGATTCCTCTTTGTTAAGAACAGAAAGAAAATCTCTATAGATATTACGGGGGAGACTTTACTCAAAATAAGTCTCCCTTTTTTTTGTGCTCTCACGCAAGAATGTTCGCTAGATGCGAGATTTTTCCTACTTTTGTGGAGTTCCTGCACTTTCTCAAGGGAGAGAATTTAGGATACCAGATTTATTTTTTATTACCGAATAGCGATGATTAGTTATTTCCCCTCGCAGTGCGATATCCTCTATGCCGTGGAGCATAGTGGTGTTTTTTCTGATCAAGACCTTGAGAGGCTCCAGTGGCTTTTTGCTTTAGAGGACAAAGTTATCCCCACAGTGCAGGCCGAAGGAGATTATATCGGCCCTCGTAGTGAGATCGTTTCTCCTTGGAGTACCAATGCTGTAGAGATTACTCAAAACATGGGTATTGAGGGGATTACGCGTATTGAGTTGCTTAGACGTGTTAAGGAAGAGCAACCCATATTCGATCCTATGACCGAATGTGTGTACCATGCTCCTGGGGCATCTATATTCCATACAGATGCAACTCCGGCTCCCATTGCATACATAGATGATATTGCAGCCTACAACCAATCTGAGGGGCTCGCTCTAAGCGAAAAAGAGATTGATTTCCTTCAAAATCTTTCAAAGCGTTTGGGACGTAAGCTTACGGATAGTGAGTTGTTTGGCTTCTCTCAGGTAAACTCGGAGCATTGCCGACATAAGATATTTAATGGCACCTTTGTTATTGATGGAGAGGAGCAGGAGCAATCTCTTTTCTCCATGATCAAGGCTACTTCGGAAGCTAATCCCAATGGTTTGGTATCCGCTTACAAAGACAATGTAGCTTTTATCAAGGGGCCAAGGGTGGAGCAATTTGCCCCATCTTGTGGAGATCGCCCTTCATTGTTCTCCACCAAACCGATAGATACTGTACTCTCTCTCAAGGCAGAGACACACAATTTCCCCACAACGGTAGAGCCCTTTAATGGCGCAGCTACGGGTACTGGTGGGGAGATACGAGATCGCATGGCAGGGGGGAAGGCTTCAATCCCTGTGGCTGGTACGGCTGTATATATGACAAGTTATCCTCGTCTCCAGTCTGCCATTCCTATGTCTATGGAGGCTCGCCCTTGGCTTTATCAGCATCCTCAAGGAATTCTTACAAAGGCCTCCAATGGAGCCAGTGACTTTGGGAATAAGTTTGGTCAGCCCATTATTACGGGGTCACTACTTACCTTCGAACATCAAGAAGATGACAAGGCTACACGTTATGGCTACGACAAGGTAATTATGCTTGCCGGGGGGATTGGTTATGCTCGACAACGTGATGCTATAAAAGAGGAGCCCAAGGCAGGAGAGACGGTTGTGGTATTGGGTGGTGACAACTACCGTATCGGTATGGGCGGTGGTGCTGTAAGTTCTGTAAATACAGGGCAGTACAGTGCCGGCATTGAGCTCAACGCCGTACAAAGAGCCAATCCGGAGATGCAAAAACGTGTAGAAAATGTGGTGCGAGCTCTTGCCGAGAGTGACGATAATCCTATCATTAGTATTCACGATCACGGAGCCGGTGGGCACCTTAACTGCCTTACAGAACTTATCGAAGCCACGGGTGGGGAGATTGATATTGACGCGCTTCCCGTAGGGGATGCCACCCTATCTGATAGGGAAATTATTGGCAACGAGAGTCAAGAGCGCATGGGCTTGCTCATCGAAGAAAAAGACTATGAGCGAATTGCTGCTATTGCTGCACGAGAGAAAGCTCCTATATATAAGGTGGGTAAAACGACCGATAGTCACGAGCTTTGCTTTGGAAGAAAATCTACCAAAGAAGAAGCAATCCATCTTGCTGTAGAGGATATGCTTGCAAAGCCTCCGCGTACTATCATGAGAGACTCTACACTGGAGCATTCTTATCAAGACGCTACATACGACGCTCAAGCACCCGAGAAGTATCTCCAAGGTGTGCTCAGTTTGGAATCCGTTGCCTGTAAAGATTGGCTTACCAATAAGGTAGACCGATCTGTGACAGGGCGCGTTGCACGCCAGCAATGTTGTGGAGAGCTACAGCTCCCTCTTGCAGATCTTGGTGCTATTGCTCTCGATTATCGTGGAGAGAAGGGTTATGCTACAACTATTGGGCATGCGCCTCAAGCAGGACTTATAGACTCTGCTACGGGTTCAATACTCTCTATTGCTGAGTCTTTGACCAATATCGTTTTTGCTCCTCTTACCGAAGGATTACAGAGCGTTTCGCTAAGTGCCAATTGGATGTGGCCCTGCCGCAATGAGGGGGAAGACGCTCGTTTGTATCGTGCTGTGGAGGCTTGTTCGGACTTTGCCATAGAGTTGGGTATCAATATCCCCACAGGGAAAGACTCTCTCTCTATGACACAAAAGTATCCGACAGAGCCATCCGTCGTAAGCCCTGGTACGGTTATTATATCGGCAGCAGCTCCGGTAAGCGATGTCCGTAAGATTGTAACACCAGTTATTCAGCCTGTTGCCGGTTCGTCTCTTTTGTACATAGACTTTAGTTTTGCGCCCCTTGCATTAGGCGGATCTGCTTTCTTCCAAAGTCTGGGAAAGGTTGGAGAATCTGCTCCAACGGTTGCTAATGCGGAGTATTTTGCAGATGCTTTTGCTGCGGTACAGTCCCTGATTAAGAAAGATCTTGTACTTGCCGGGCATGATATATCGGCAGGGGGGATGCTAACGGCATTGCTTGAGATGTGTTTTGCCAATACCAAGGGAGGGCTCTCTATTGACCTCTCAGAGCTAGTAGAAGAAGATCTTACCAAGCTCCTTTATGCAGAGAATCCCGGGGTACTACTCCAAGTAAATAATCTTGATAAGGCTCAGAGGGTGCTAGATGAAATGGGCGTTGCTTTCTCTGTAATTGCGACTCCCTCCGAAGAGCGTACTCTCTTGATTAAGAAGGGAGATAAATTGATTACTATCGATATAGATAAGGCTCGTACGGATTGGTATCGCCCATCATTCTTATTGGATTGTTATCAATCAACAGAGAAACTTGCTCAGGAGCGTTTTAATAATTATCCTATTCAACCTATCTGCTATCGTCTACCTCAGAAATTCTCGGGGAAGAAAACTTCTTTAGGGCTTGATGCAGACCGGAGCAACCACTCGGGTATTGTCGCTGCCATTTTACGAGATAAGGGTACGAATGGGGAGCGTGAGATGGCCTACGCCCTTCACCTTGCAGGTTTTGATGTAAAGGACGTACACCTTACGGACCTTACCTCTGGGCGCGAGACCTTAGAGGATGTACGGATGCTTGTTTTCTGTGGTGGATTCTCTAATAGTGACGTACTAGGCTCTGCCAAGGGATGGGCTGCAGGCATCTTGTACAATGAACGCGCAAAAGCGGCTATTGATGCTTTTTATGCTCGCCCCGATACCCTAAGTTTGGGAGTTTGCAATGGCTGTCAACTGATGGCTGAGCTTGGGCTACTCTATGCAGACAAGAGACCTCGACACAAAATGTTGCACAATGAGTCGCAGAAATTTGAGAGCTGCTTTGTTGGGCTAACAATTCCCAAAAACAATTCGATAATGATGGGTTCACTTGCCGGTGCTACCCTCGGAGTCTGGTGTGCTCATGGCGAAGGTCGTTTTGCCTTTGACGCTCCTGTTGATAAGTACAATGTTGTTGCTCAATACGACTATAAGACCTATCCCGGTAATCCTAATGGCTCTCCGGAAGGAGTCGCTGCCATTTGCAGTGATGATGGTCGCCACCTAGCCATTATGCCACACCCAGAGCGATCTGTATTCCCCTGGCAGTGCGGTTTCTATCCTGATGGTTCGCATGAAGTAACCCCTTGGATGGAGGCTTTTGCTAATGCTTTGAGTTGGTTGAAGAAGCATTAATAACTAGTTTTTGGGAAGCTGATGGGTAAGGCAGCTTATCTTTTAGCCCTAAGTCGGATAGAGGGAGTAGGTGCTATTACTCTCCGTCGTATCTTAGATGCTGTAGATGATGTCTGCGACATATTTTCCAATCCGGCTATTTTAGAAGGTGTGGCACCTGCGCTTTATAGGCGTGTGGTGTCACACCTTTCTCTTTCTGAGCTCCTTGAGAGTGCCAAGCGGGAGGTAGAGGAGGCCAAAAGAAAGCACATTGATACTTTTGGATTAGGGGATGTGGACTATCCCCAGTTACTTGCAGAGTGTGCAGACCCACCTCCTGCCTTCTTTTATTTTGGTAATAGAGACGCTTTGCACTCTCCTCATTGCATCAGTGTAGTGGGAACAAGGCGCGCTTCTCGTTATGGCTTAAAAGCAGTAGAAGTCCTGCTTGAAGATTTGGCAAACAAGTTGCCCGATCTCGTGGTGATTAGTGGGTTGGCATTTGGTATCGACGTAAAGGCTCACAAAGTAGCTCTTGACTTAGGGATCCCTACCATCGGAGTATTAGCTCATGGTTTAGATAGGATTTATCCAGCGGCTCACCGCAATATCGCTATCGAGATGGTCAAAAAAGGGGGATTACTTAGCGAGTATTCTTGGGGAAGTAAAGTAGAGCGTCACCATTTTGTGGGGCGTAATCGTATTGTAGCAGGCCTTTCTCACGCCACCCTTGTAGTAGAGAGTGCTGACCGTGGAGGTTCGCTTCTTACTGCTGCAATGGCTTCGGGGTACGGTCGGGAAGTATTCGCCGTTCCGGGGCGTATTACAGATTCTACCTCTGTGGGGTGCAATCGTATTATAGCTTCTATGCAGGCTATCCCTGCCGTTAATGCTGATAGCATCATATCCGTATTAGGGTGGGGAAAGAGTAATGGAGGGGAAGAGGAAAGCTCATCTTCTCTCTTTGTTCCTCAAGATCTTCCGGACGACCCTGTATTACGCCTCATTGTAGAGGAAGAAACAATACACTTTAATGATCTTCTCATGCGCTTGGGAATGTCTGCAGCTGAGCTATCTAATAAATTATTCACGCTTGAGTTTGACGGCTTCATTAAGCCTCTCCCCGGAGGCCTCTATGCTAAATCATAATGGTCAATACCATGGAAAGACGATTACATATAGTATCTTTTGACGTTCCCTATCCTGCTGATTATGGAGGAGTAATAGATGTTTACTATAAGATAAAGGCTCTTGCCGACCGAGGAGTCAGCATAATACTTCATTGCTATCAGTATGGCAGACCCGAGCAACAGGAACTGGAGAATTTGTGTGAAAAGGTCTATTACTATCCGCGTCTTAGGGGGATATTTTCCGCATTATCACGTGAGCCCTATATCATTTATAGCCGTCGTTCTCAAAACCTTCTCTCCCATCTTTTGGAGGATGATGCACCTATTCTCTTTGAGGGATTGCATACGTGTCATTTTTTGTCACACCCTGCTCTTAGCAATCGGCTTCGTATTGTCCGAGCCTGCAACATAGAGCACGAGTATTATCACTATCTGGCAAAGGGTACTCGAAGTCTATTTAAGAAGCTCTATTTTGCCCTTGAGAGTTATCGACTGCGTCTCTTTGAGAAGAACCTTCTTTATGCACACCATATTCTAGCAATTACCCCCCGAGAGCGAGATTATTTTGCTCACCATTACCCAGGAGTAGAGGTGCAATGGATTTCGGGTTTTCATGGAGATCAGAAGGTAAAGAACCAGCTGGGGAAGGGGGATTACTTTTTATTTCATGGCAAACTCTCTGTATTAGAGAATGAACTTACGGCAAAGAGATTGATTCGCCTAGCCCCTCAACTTCCCCTTCCTCTCGTAGTAGCAGGACGAGATCCATCGCCTAGCCTCCAAAAATGTGTGCAGAGAAGCGAAAATGTTCGTTTGGAAGCCAACGTGTCGGGAGAGCGAATGGAGCGTCTTATTGAGCAGGCTTCTGCACATATCTTAGTTACAAGTCAGCCAACGGGGCTTAAATTGAAACTCCTTAATGCCCTTTATTCCGGTCGTTATGTTATAGCAAACGAAGAGATGGTCTACGGAACGGGACTAGAGGAGTGTGTCTATAGAGTAAAGAGTGATGAGGATATTCTACATCAAGCTTGTGCCATTGCTTCTCAAGAGTTTACATTGGAAGAAGAAGAACGAAGGGTAAAACTCTTATCGCCACGTTATGATGATCTCTATAATGCTCAACTCCTTCTTGATATTCTCCCACAGAGTATCCATACCTTTGATTGAAGCCTCGAAAACTAATGGATTTATGCCTAGAAACAAATAAGCCGTATGGCTATTTTCTCTTTATAATCTAGTCTATAAAGTTGTACTTTGTCTGATTATCAAAGAGGGCTCTTCTCCCCATGTTGTTACACACCTAAAGTGCAATATAGTAAGGGACTTACGCTTTTTCTTGATTGTTGATAACTTGTCGTTTCATAAAATAACTTCTTTCTATCTAATTGATATATAGGAATTTGAGCACAATTCTCTTCATAGTCTATAAGTGGTTATACAAGGTGCTGATTCTATAGGTAGTTAGCTATATCATTAGCCTCATTGTGGATTTTCTCGGTTTGTTTAGCCCAAAAATAAGCACTAGTTTTGCGATGTGATTGAACGAAGGGAAATACTGATTCTCCTTGTTCATTCAGAGTGAAGTGGAGAGATAGGTAATACTATCTTGAAAGACCAAATTACACCTTCGGATAGATAGGAAGGAGAGGTTGATTACGCCACGTTGTTACCCTTGTTATTGGGAAGCTTAAGGCGGGTAGATTTTCTCTCCCTAGGGGGAGTTTCCCCTCTCTCTGAGGAAGGTATGATAAGGATTGAAACAAGAATATAGAACGTCTAAAGAGAGAATATGGAACAGAACGTAAATAGCATATGGCAAGAGTGTCTCGTACACTTGAGTTCTCATATTCCTTCCAAGCAGTTTAATATTTGGTTTCATCCCATAGAGCCCGTGCGCTTAGAGGGGAATAATACCATCGTAGTGAAGGTGCCTAGTGCCTTTTTCTGCGAATACATTGAGCAGAATTTTGCAATCCAAATGCAGCAGGCCTTGCGGTCTGTACTTGGTGAACATGCTCGACTGAGGTACCTCGCAATGGTGGATAGCACTTCCAATAATACGGCAGAGGGTTGTCTACTGACCTCTATGTCCGAAGCTTCTTTATCTACATCCCCTGCAAGTATCCCTCAAGGTATTTCAGTCCCTCACAACGATGTCGGGGCAACAAATCCCACTCAATGGGACACGAAGTTACTCCCTCCTTTTACATTCGATTCGTTTATCCGTGGAGAGTCTAATGATGTAGCTCTTTCTCTTGCTCGTCGCATTTGTGTAGAGCCGGGAGATGCTATGATGAACCCTTTCTTTATTTATGGCCCTCCAGGAGTTGGGAAGACGCATATGATGAATGCCATGGGGTGGGAAATCCTTCGTCAACATTCGGACTTGCGCGTGCTCTACGTCACTACGTTGCAGTTTGTACAGCAATTTACAGCGGCAAGTAAGAATAAGAAGGTACCCGACTTCATCAAGTACTATCAGCAGATAGATGTATTATTGCTTGATGATATACAAGAATTGGAGGGGAAAGAACGTTCGCAGCAGGCTTTCTTTGAGATATTCAATCACTTGTATTCCCTTGGCAAGCAGATTGTTCTCACATCGGATCGCTCCGTGAGTGACTTTAATGCGTTGAGTGAGCGTATTGTCTCTCGTATGGCAGGCTCTCTTACAGCGCAGATCAAACGCCCGGATCTTTGTCTTCGTCGGGAGATCCTTAATAAGCTGGCAAGTCAGGGAGGAGTTGTCCTTACAGAAGAGGTGAGTGACTTTATTGTCAAGAACGCTTCCCATAGTGTACGAGAGATAGATGGAGTGCTCTCTAGTATCTTTTTGAGTGCCTCCGTTACAGGTAGCCCCATAGACCTTTCATTTAGTCGGGAGATTTTGTCTCGTACCATACGGATGGAGGAGAGAGAGGTAACGTTGGAGAATATACAAAAGCTTGTATGTGAGAACTTCCACATCCCAGCACATCAAGTAAAGGGGAAAAGCCGCCGTCAAGACATTGTTATGGCTCGCCATATTATCATGTTCTTGGCTAATAAGCATACCAAAGAATCCCTTTCCAGCATTGGGCATTATCTAGGAGGGAGAAGTCATGCTACCGTTATCCATGGCTGTAATTCTACTCGCGATGCTATATCCATAGACCACGAATTTGCTACAACGATCTCCAAACTAGAGCAGCAATTACAGTGTTAGTTCACAGGATAGAGGGGTGAGAGATAATCGACTTTTTGAGTAGAATTGGGGCTAGAGGCCCCTCATTGAAAAGTAGATCATAAATGCTCAGATTAGGTGTAAAGTCTGCACTATTTTCCCCTTTGAATACCTGATAGTAGGGGACTTGGGCATTAAAATAGGGGTCGAAAGGAGGCTTCTTGGGACGTATAGAGAGACGAAAATCCTCGGGAGAGGTAGCTTGATAAGTCTCTGTTTCTGCGATTGAAATATCTAGATGCATTAGCCCCGCAATAAGCTCGATTAACTCCAGATTAAAGTCGTACAAGAACGTATATCGCTTTCGATAGAATGGCTCAATATCGGGAGCATAATACTCGTAAAAAGGTGCCATACCATAGCAGCTTTTTAGGGTCTGCCAGTGTCTTGCACGCCAATTATTGTGCTCTGATATGCGTACTTCACGGATGGGGCATTGCTCAGAGGCTCCTTGCTCTACCGGAATGCTTAGCTCTTGCATGCCATTAGCCGCTAGTATACGACACCTATTGCGATAGGTCTGCTTGATGTAATGCTCACAGGCCTCAAGTAGTACTCTACCAGAGGCTAATTTTGCGAAGTATTGTATCGGAGGAGCGTAGGCTGTAGATAATATCATAGGGCTTGTATGCCGTACAACCGGTTGCGATGTATCGGGCCATAGTGGCGAGAGTCCATGGTGTTACGGATAGAGTAGGTTAGTAACCAGAACTCATTAGGCCGAAGTACTAAACGATAGTAAGTACTATCTGAAGAATCAGAGTCTGGCGAAGGGGGAGATAATAGGTGCGAAGAAGCAATACTTTTAGATGCAGAAGAGCGTTGCTGCTGATCGTGTGAAGGGTACCAAGATTTGCCATTGACATAGATAGCTCCTGCATACGATTCGATGGTATCGCCGGGTAGCCCCGCAACCAACAAGGGCTGCTTATGTGTATCACTTTTCTTCCCTTTATTTTCTAGAATTACAAGAACAAGTTCTCCCCGTTTGGGAGACCCTATTCGCACCATCAAGTGGTAACGTCCTGCATATTTCCCTAAAGCCTCGTTTTCCTTGGGGACATGGTATACAAAGCCCACCCAAAGACGCAGTAGCACTACCAAGATGATAGAAAAGAGCGGTAGGGCATAGTATTTCCATGCCGGACATTTCTTCTTGATTCTCTCTTTGGGTGCCATCTCGCCAAGTTGGGAAGGTGGTTATTACCATTTGGTCACCTTACGAAACATACGATGCCAGCGAATTTTGCCAGAGAATAGGCCTTTGTCTTTATCCAAGGAGAGCCAAAGAAGGACAGGTTTGCCTACGACATGATCTTCGGGAACGAAGCCCCAATAGCGGCTATCGGCAGAATTATGGCGATTATCTCCCATCATGAAATAGTAGTCCATAGCAAAAGTGTATGTATCCTTAGCCTCTCCATCAATCATAATAGCTCCGTTGCTATCTATAGCTACAGAGTGTCTTTCATAGGCTTCTATGCAACGCTTGTAGAGAAGAAGGTTATTAGGAGACAACTTGATAGTTAGTCCCTTTTTGGGGATTAGTATAGGACCATAGTTGTCTCGGCTCCATCCTAGGTGGGCTTCTACGGGATAGGTAAATCCTTCGCTGTCGGGTTCCACAACGATTTTGAGCACTCTAGTGTCGCTTTGTAGCTTTTGTAGCATTTCTTCAGTAAGAGGGAAGTGATAGAAAGTGCTCTTACCCCCTTCTAAGGCTAGGTCAAAACCCATGCTCGATAGGGAACTCGAGGTTTCGGGAGATAGCTGTATGTATCCGCGATCACTTTCGCTAATTCCTAAAGTTTCAAAGTCTCGTACCGACAAACCTTCAGGCTTTGCTTGTACATAATAATTAAGCTGCATGTACTTGGGGCGAGCCTGTTTTTCCCCATTGATATAGAGATCGTTGTTGCGGATTTGTAGAGTTTCCCCGGGCATTCCCACGCAGCGTTTTACATAGTGGTCGCGACGATCGACGGGACGATACACTATTTCTCCAAATTCAGATGTATTTTTCCATACGACGTCTCGCCCATAAAGCGCAATAAGGGTATAGTAGTCGGGATTGGGAACCTTTACAGCCACAGTATCTCCGGCGGGGAAATTAAAAACGACCAGGTCTTCACGCTCTACATGACCTCGCCCAGGGAGGCGGCGATATTTGAGAGTAGGTGTTTCGCTATAGCTCTTCCCTCCCAAAAATGTATTGTGGACAAGAGGGATGGCCAGAGGCGTATTAGGAAGCCTAGGCCCATAGCTTAGTTTATCAACATAGAGGTAATCCCCTACAAGCAAGGTCTTTTCAAGCGAAGAGGAGGGGATGGCAAAGTTTTGGAAGAAGTAGATATTGAGTAAAGCCACCCCAATAACACAGCAAACAATATCGCAGAGCCAGGCACAGATATTACGCAACAGGTTGTTTTGGATGGAGTTGTACCAATTCCATTTGATCTTATGAAAGAAGTAATAGTCTATGATAAGGGGAAGGAAAATCAACCATAGCCAACCTGCCCAAATGGCAAACGCGATAAAGAGGAGAGACACAATAACCCCTACAATGTTGCGTCGGGTTAATAGGTTTTTCTTCTGTGTGCTATTGTGTTGCATATATGCTTAATATTAGGTTCTTAGTTCTTTGATTAGGAGGATCTAGTCACAAAATCCGAGCATCATTCTCATGGAGAGTACACCATGATGTGTCACGGCATATTCGGCAGCGAGTACAGCTCCAAGGGCAAACCCCTCTCTTCCGAATGCCTCGTGGGAAAGAGTTAGTTCGTCAACTGGAGAATGCCACTTGATGCTATGAATACCGGGAATCTCTCCTATTCGCTTAGCTTCTATCGGGAGTGTATGAGGATCTAAATTGGGGGCAAGTGCCCATCCTTCCAAATTAGGAGACTCCTTTATTATATCTTCTGCCAAAGTGATAGCAGTACCACTAGGGGCATCAAGTTTGTGCACATGGTGCGTTTCCTCAAGAGAAACGCTGTACTCAGGAGCCTTCTGCATGATTCGGGCAAGTTGCCTATTGAGTTCAAAGAGGATATTTACCCCTAAACTAAAATTACTGGCATAGAAGAATGTGCCGCTCTTAGAGTTCAAAATGGTCTCTTGTAGCTTCTGTACATCATCGCGCCAACCCGTTGTACCCGATACTACCGGTAATCCTTTATTGATTGCATGTAGGCAGTTTTTATAGGCAGTCTGAGGAGTTGTAAACTCGATGCAGACATCGGCAGGTGGCAATTGCTGTTGCTCCGTAAAGCATCCACCATCAGCATCGAAAATCCCTGTAATACGATGTCCTCTTCGTATAGCCTCTTTTTCGATGACTTTTCCCATGCGTCCATAGCCTACTAATAGTATATCCATGAGTCTTAATATATCTGAGACGAGTACAGTTTCATTCTTAATCTACCCTCAAAAGTACGAATAACTAGTAGAATAGTGGCATTATGGTCGAAGCAATAGCCCCGTGATGTGTGTATCCTAAGAGATTGGAAGGAATTATCGGCGACTCTTATACAAGGCAATAAATACGATGATTCCCGAAAGAATGATGGCTAATATTGAAAAAATATCCAGCCTAACGGACGAAAAAAGCCAGCCTGCAATTACAAACCAAATAGCCGAAATGCAGGTTACTTGCAGGGCAGAAAGTTTGCGTCGAGGTCTGGGCATTGATTGATAAGGGATTAGAGAAGTTCAAAAAGTTCGGGGCGAGGCATCCAGTAGCGGAGGTCTTCCCCCTTATGCCGAGCAGATCTGATTTCAGAAGAAGAGATCTCCATTAGCGGAGCATCGTGTAGTAGAGTGACATTGCTATTTCCCGCCTCTCTGGGGAGAGTGTATCCAGGGCGTGGATAAACTAAGATAGGGTATTGCTCAATCAATTCTCTCCAATGATACCAGTGCTCTATACTAAGCCAATTATCGGCTCCCATTATGAGGATAAATTGGTATTGAGGGTTATGATCCCTCAATTTGTCTAGAGTGTATATCGTGTAATGAGGAGCGGGCAAAGTCTCCTCTATGCGACAGCAAGAAAAGCGAGAGTCATTGGCTATCACTTCTTCGATAAGATGGCATCGCCGCGTAAAGGAGAGTTCCGTAGCTCTGGGCTTAAGCGGGTTTTGAGCGGTGGGTACAAACCAAAGTTGCTCTATCCCTTTGTTATGGCAGAGGATATAATTGGCTAGCGCCATGTGCCCAATGTGTATGGGATCAAAAGAACCTGCAAAGAGGGCAATTTGGGGCTTCATTCTCTCCATGTCAATGGGGCTTTCGGGGGATGATTAGTCGTTAATCCCTAATGTGAGACGAGCCAAATTAATTTCTTCGGGCACGCCTGTATATTTCCCGTGAGCGTCACTAAGTTTTACACAGTAGCTCCACTCCTCTCGCTCGGTCATCTTGCAGCGCCATAGTTTCATTACAATGTTTGATGGGGCTACACCACAACCGGTATCGTTGGTAAGGTTAGTGCCAATACCAAAAGAGCAACGGATATGATCTGCACAATAGTTCCGTATCCTTATCGCTTTGTCCACATTGAGACTATCGGAGAAGATGATGTATTTGATTTTCGGATCTACTTTTAGCTCTCGATAGCGGGCAATTGCTTTGTCCACAAATTGGAAAGGATCTCCACTATCATGGCGCAAACTCGTATATAGCTGGGCATGTTTTTTGCTAAAATTCCTCAAGAAAACATCCGTCGTATAGGTGTCTGTTAGCACAGTCCCTAGGTCTCCGTCATAGACGTTGATCCAGTCTTCCATTGCCATATAGTTTGCCATTTTGTAGCCGTATATGGCTCCATGGAATTGGATCCACTCGTGAGGATGAGTCCCCGATACATTGAGGTTGTATTTGTGCGCAAAGTGCACATTGCTTGTACCAAAGAAGTGCTGTGGAGCATACTCTTGCATGATACGTGTGATTTGGTCTTCTACCTCGTAGCTAAAGCGTCGGCGCATCCCGAATAGCGAGAAGTTAAGTTTCTCCTTTTCTAGTCGGGTAGCTTTGTCTATAGCCACTCGCTGCATGTACTCTTCGTCCGGAGTTATATTCATTACCCGATAGTACAATTCACTTACTAGAGCTAGGATGGGTGTTTCCCAGAGAGTTACCCGATAGAGAGGCCCCTCCGCATCTATATACAGATGCCCCTCGCTGTCTTGTGTGATGGTAAGCTCATCGGGATTGAAACGAAACCCTCTTAGCATATCAATGTGAGTGGGGGGGATATAGGGCATTCGATGGGCTATGAACTGCGCTTCGCTATCACTTAGGACAATTCGAGACATATGGTCAATTTCTTCTCTCAGCAATTGGGCAAACCCCTTGGGATAGATGCGATGATCCCGATCTATGAACTTGAAGTGTCCATAGGCATAGGGGAATAGTTTGGCATAAGCGTAGCCTGTGGTAAACTTGTACAGGTCTGTATCGAGAAGACTATTGATGATCATAAGGGAAGAGGGTAGTCTTTGAGTGGATTAGCGGAAAAATGGAAAAATATTGCATACCCACAGAGCATGGATAGGCGGAGTGCCTTGAGACAGAGAATGCTCGAGATCCGAGAGTAGAGTGGTCCTACTCTGATCTTGCTCAACCACTACAACTATTTGGGCAACTTGAGAAGCCAATAGGTGAACCGAATCGAAGGGTGCTATCAAGAGGGTAGGGGTCTTTCTCTCCGCTTCTGCAGGAGCTAGGTCTTGAGAAAATTGTTTACCACCCCAGTACCCCTGTTCTATAATGCGAGCGTGAGATAGGGTAGGCACAGAATTATTGGAGGCGTGGAGAAGATGTACTATTTTTCCTGTATTTCCTCCTCCCAACGAGTAACTTGCAGCAAGATCAGCCACCAACTTATTCAATCGTTTCTGTGCTTTTGAGCTTTTAGATGGAGTGGTAAACAGTATAGGACGGGCATCGGTATCCTCTTCCAGGTTAGATTGAAGCGTAAAACGGAGGGCATCAATCGTTTCGGGAGTATCTGAGTAGTTCCCTCTCTTGCGATGCAGACGAAGCGTTGAGATAAGGGCTTTCTGCCAGAAGGGGGATAGTTGCCGAGGTTCCAAAACACTCCCTCGTAAGAGCCAAGCATAATAGATTAATACAGTAGGAATAATCAGCCCTAGAAGCAAAAAGATGATCTTGACCGAGAATGCTCCTACGGGAGATGGCTGAATAGCAGGGGATGCGGTAACTTCAATCAAATGATCATAGCGTAGCACCTCCCGATTACTTATAGTACGAGCAAGCCTCTGTTGCAGTTCTTTTATCTCTTGTGTACGGCTTTCTGCTGTAAGGCTGGGAGAAAGAGAGTCGGGGTGCATTAACCTACGAAGAGCGGCTTCTATCATTTCTTGCTCTTTGTCTAAGTCGAGCGTTACATTGTAGCGCACTAGAGAGTCTAAATCGACCAGCATTCCAGCAAGAATCTGTTTTGCACGTCGAGCGGAGCCTGTGGTAGAGACTTCCACATTGAGGAAATTGGGTAGTGTATTATCAATCACCATATCCCAGTCGTACTGGGCACGAGTTTCTATTACACTTCTACGTGTGATATAGATGGGTTTGTCTAAGGCATAGGATCTTATTCCGTATTCTTCCCATCCTGGGTTGTCTTGTAGTATTACTTTCCCTACAGGGGTCTCAACAGTACTATTCCAAGGCAATAGTATGGTGTATGAACCCGTCCCTTTTAGCTCCTTCCCTTGATATACCCCCTTTATTTGGGAGAGTTGTAATCCGTCAGCCTCTTGTCGTACTACCAAGGTAAAGTAGTCGGCATCGGCAGCATCGGGGAAAATAAGTCTGAAAGGGATGTGATTGTATATATCGCGAGAAGAAAAACCGCTTCGTTGAGCGTATTCTACTTCGAAACCCTCTCTCTTTCCTGTTCGATAGATAATGTCGGCCGAGACAATCCATCCATAGATTTGAGCAGCATCAAATGCGGGAGTATGCTTCCAAAGAGGAGCTTCTTTTCCTGAGTTCGCATCCACGAAAACCTTATCAGATTTAGAAGTCTGTATAGGGAAGCGTGTCATTACAGCCATGCGGTACTTATTGTTCCCAATAGCAGAACTATTCCCAAACATCTTGATAAAGCCAAAAGCTACTACCAATGATAGGGCAAACCAATACCAATTGAGCACTACAAGGCGAACAAATGCAGAGAAAGACATGCGCTGTGGAAGAACAGTCTTTGAAGGAGAGAAAGTAGAATCCATATATGATTAGAAGGGTTGAATACTTTACAGGGAAGCTTAATGTTATTTTTGAGTCATGATGTCGAGTACAAGTCGATCCGTCTCATTCATCCCTACACGGCCAATGCTTGCAAGATTACTTATAGTAGAGTCAACACTTTCATCTACAATGCCTTCACTACTGGTTACAACTTTGTGTTCCATAGCAAGTAGGGCTGAGAACATGGCGGTGGATACTCCACTTGAGACCTTCATACTGCAGCTCGGTTTGGCTCCATCGCACAGCATCCCCGTAATGTTGCCCACCATATTTTTTATAGAAAACTCGATTTGCTCTCGACTACCACCCATCAGATAGGTCAATCCACAGCTTGATCCTGTTGCAGCTACAACACATCCACAGAGAGCTGATAGGCGACCTAATTTCTGCTTTACGTAGATCACCATAAGGTTGCTGAGTACTAGTGCTCGTATAGTCTGCTCTTCGCTTGCACCCTCATGCTGTGCAAAGGTTAGTACGGGTAGGGTTGCTGTGATTCCCTGATTACCGCTACCTGAGTTACTCATAACGGTAACGGGAGCACCATCCATACGGGCATCGCAAGCTGCACTTGTGTAGGTAAGCATCTCCGTGAGAGCCGAGTTCCCGAGATATTTCTTTCCCCAATCCCCTTGTATCATCTGTCCAACAGAGTGACCGTAAGAGCCTTTGAGACCAAATTCACTTGCTGCTTTATTGAGTCGAGCAGCCTCTTGTATAAAAGTAAGTTTCTCTAAGGGAGTTGTAGTGGCAAACTCATAGACTAGGTCAAAAGTAAGCTGTAGGGCTTCTGCTTCGTCACTAGCCCCTTGTGCAGAACAATTATCTCCGGAGAGCTGATCTAGGAGAACCTCATCATCCCGACGTATGTAAGCGATATTGCGGTGGTTACTTTGGATAATTGTGCTTGCTGTATGGTTAGCCCCTTGGAGGTTAATTTCTATATAGAGCTTATCTATATCGCCTTCTTTGAGACGTATAGACATGATCTTTTTCTCCACTAAGGCTTTTGCTTTAGCCAGTTGCTCTTGGCTAAAGTTTTCTAGTATGGTAAGATCCTTCGAGGGGTCTGCCAAAATAATTCCTAGAGCAACAGCAATGGGAAGCCCAATCATTCCCGTACCGGGGATGCCTACTCCCATGGCATTTTTGAGCATATTGGCACTCAAGAGAACTTCTATGGACGTAGGAGATTCCCCAAGAGTTTTGGCAGCTTGTGCTGCAGCTAGAGCTACGGCTACAGGCTCTGTACATCCTGTAGCGGGTACAACTTCGTTTTTGATAAGCTCAATACACTGAGCTTCTATTTCTGGAGTAAGCATACAATCTATCAACGGAAGAAAATAAGTTCGTATTGTTGTGGGAGTAGTTTTATAGAGTATTCGTTTGACAATACCATTGGTACAATTTGGGAAGCCCCTCTTCTATAGAGGTGGTGTATTCCCATCCAAGGGTTTTGAGGCGAGAGGGATCTGTAAGTTTTCGTCGGGTACCATCGGGGTGAATATGATCGAAGGCAATAGTGCCTTCAAAGTTGACAGCCTTTCGTACCTCTTCAGCAATTTGAGAGATAGAATGCTCTACGCCTGTGCCCACATTGAGATGACAATTGCGGATTTCTCCTTTAGGAGCATCTGCCGATAGATGAGGAAAATCAACGTGATTCATCACGTAGATACATGCTGCTGCCATATCTTCACTCCACATAAACTCCCGTAAAACAGAGCCCGATCCCCAAAGTACAAGTTCATCCGAAGTGATACCAAAGAAGGCAAGACGCTCGGTAATTTGAGCCAGGGAGGAGTTTTTGTTCAATCCCGAGATTGGACGCAAAGCAATATCGTGTCGTAAGGCTTCCAAATCTGCATGGCGAAGAAGTTTCGCTAAATGCATTTTGCGCATTATAGCCGGTAGTACATGACTATTTTCGAGATGAAAATTGTCCCCGGGACCATAGAGATTGGTAGGCATTACGGCAAGATAGTTGCAACCATATTGTAGGTTGAAGCTCTCACACATCTTGAGCCCTGCGATTTTGGCAATAGCATAAGGCTCGTTGGTATACTCTAGAGAAGAGGTCAGGAGGCAGTCCTCTTTCATGGGTTGGGGGGCATTGGCTGGGTAAATACAAGTACTCCCTAGAAAGAGGAGTTTCTCCACATGATGGCGATAGCTCTCGCCAATCACATTTTGTTGTATCCCTAGGTTCTTATAGATAAAATCTGCCCGATAGCGACTATTGGCAAGTATCCCTCCAACAAAAGCTGCTGCAAGGAATACGTACTGAGGCTGCTCTTCGTCGAAAAACTTGCGAACAGCTACAGCATCAAGGAGGTCAAGCTCCGAATGGGTACGAGTGATGAGGTTTTTGTATCCCTGTCGCTTGAGCTCTCTATAGATGGCACTACCTACCAGTCCGCGGTGACCTGCAATGTAGATACGAGCACTCTTATCCATAAGTATAACGGCGGAAAGTTTTCATTCAAAGTAGTTGTAGATGGAAAATCCTCCCTGCTTTAGGTAGGCTTCTCGCTTCATGAGTTGCACGTCACTTTCCATCATATCGTGTACAATATCAGCAAGAGTATACTCCGGTCGCCAATGCAGAAGGTTGCGAGCCTTAGTTGCATCTCCCAAAAGAACCTCTACCTCAGTAGGACGGAAATAGGCAGGGTCTACGGCAACGATGGCTTTCCCAACTAAGCTGCGTGCGTGAGAGAGAAATTCTTCTCCCACAGATTGAGCTACGCGATCGGCATCTATAGCGGTAACCACCCCCTCTTCATTCAATCCTTCTCCGCGGAATTCAATAGTAAACCCGATCTCAGAAAAAGCGAGTTGAACGAAGGTACGTACCTCTGTGGTAACTCCCGTAGCTACCACATAATCGTCAGGAGTATCGCGTTGCAAGATGAGATGCATAGAGCGCACATAATCTTTGGCATGCCCCCAATCCCGTCGTGCCGAAAGATTCCCTAGGTAGAGCCGATCTTGCAATCCCATGGCAATGCGGCTGGCACTTCTGGTTATCTTACGAGTTACAAAGGTCTCTCCACGGAGAGGTGATTCGTGGTTAAAGAGAATACCATTGCTGGCATGTATTCCATATGCCTCTCGGTAGTTCACCGTAATCCAATAGGCATAGAGTTTGGCAACGGCATAGGGGCTTCGGGGGTAGAATGGGGTTGTCTCTCTCTGAGGCATCTCTTGCACAAGCCCAAATAGTTCGCTGGTAGAGGCTTGGTAGAAACGCACTTTATCTTCCATACGGAGGAGGTGTATTGCCTCTAGCAGGCGAAGAGTACCCAAAGCGACAACATCGGCAGTATATTCCGGTAGCTCAAAGCTAACCTTTACATGGCTTTGTGCTGCAAGGTTATATACCTCATCCGGAGCAATCTCCCCAATGAGACGAGTTAGCCCCTGCCCATCTGTCATATCGGCATAGTGAAGGTAAAAGTTTCGCCCTTCTAGATGAGGATCTTGGTACAGATGATCTACCCGCTCTGTATTGAATAGAGAAGAGCGGCGCTTCAGCCCGTGAACTTCGTATCCTCGCTTGAGTAGGTATTCGCTCAAATAGGCTCCATCCTGCCCTGTGACTCCGGTGATAAGGGCCTTTTTTCTAGAGGTAGGTGTACTCATATCTCACTCTTATGGCAAAGTTTACTTTATGGAAAAAATAAGAGATGTAGCCCCTAGGGTTATTACATCTCCATCAGAGAGTTGGCGTTTCTCACCTGGGTCAAGTTCGCGTGCATTCACAAAGGTCCCTGTCATGCTATCATCATCCATAAGGATAGCAACTACATTCCCCTGTTTATCTTTCTCTATGGTTAGTAGCGATTGATTGCGATCAAGGCTTGGGTCTGCCGTGCGAATGGCGACCTCAATTTCCGTATGTCTATCGTTGTAACGACCTATCCTATTGAGCCCCTCGTAGAGGGGAAATTGTGCCGAATAGCCAAATACATTTTCTACAACCTGTAAATAAGCAAGAGGTTGCCCCTCTTCTCGCTTGCACAAACGACCTGTATTCTCGCCTTCCGTTTGCTTAGAAGCTTTGGGCGGACGTAGGGTAAAGGCGAGTTGTCTATGGCATCCGGGACAAGGAGTATCTACATGTCCATTCTTATCCAAAACACTCCGAATCCAAGTAGCCTCAAGGCGCTTCTTACAATAGGGACACAGTATGTACTTCATGTTGTTTTATGCTAAGTAAGAGGTTTCTTGGAGGATTAGCCAAACAGTATAGATGATGTAGACCGAAAGAAGCGCTACCCCCTCCAATCGTTTAATCTCGCGCTTACCGTAAAATAGAGTAAAAAGAAAGAGTAGTACAACAGCGAGCAGCATTACTCCATAATCTAGAAGGGTAATGCCTCCGGTTTCAATGGGGCGAATAGTGGCAGTTGTCCCGAGGATTAGTGCAATATTAAAGATATTGCTACCAACGATATTGCCTATTGCCATATCTACTTCTCCTTTTCGTGCTGCTACAATGGAGGTGGCAAGTTCGGGAACAGAGGTACCCACCGCAACGAGAGTAAGCCCTATTACGGATTCGCTAACTCCTAGAGCGCGAGCAATGGCAGAGGCTCCTTCCGTGAATAAATTTCCTCCAACGATGAGCATTACAAGGCCCCCTATTACCATCCCGATAGATAGCCACCAACCATAAATTTTGATTTGAGGAGCATTACTGTCGGGTTGCTGTGTCGCACCTTTTCCCTTTGTGCCCTTTTTACGGGCTATGTAGAAGGTGTAACACATAAAGAGGAAAAAGAAAAGAAGCAACACAAGACCATCACCATGATCAAGGCTATTTATGGTGCTATTATGTAGGAGTGTGTCATTAGCAAGTAGAATGAGAGCAATGGAGATAACAAACACTATAGGGATCTCGGCATACAATGTGCTCTTACCGACCCGAAGAGGAGTAATGATAGCCGTAATACCTAAGATATTCAAAATATTGAAGATATTACTTCCTAAGACGTTCCCTAATGCAATGCCCTCTTTCCCCTGTATGGCACTAGAGAGGTTGACGGCAAGTTCGGGGGTAGAAGTGCCAATAGCGACAACTGTAAGCCCAATAACAAGAGCCGATACCTGCATCCGTCGGGCAATAGAGCTAGCCCCATCGGTCAAAAAGTTGGCCCCATAAAAAACCAGAGCCAGCCCCCCGAGCAACATGCCAATACTAAGAAGTGTACTCATTTTTCAGCAGACTGGGGAGTATAAACGAGAAGACTCTGTTTGCGTACGCCAATCTCTATACGATTGCCGGCCAGTACAGACTCTCCGTCAATCTGAGCAGGGGCTTTATCATCGCACTCCCGCTCTATCACAATATTAGCCCCTCTATAGCTATCGACACAACTGTTTTTGTCGATATTTTTAGTTACAAGTTGCAAGGCAACATGCCCAGCGAGTAGGGGATCGAAGGGGCGTAGAATGACAAGATCGAGTAACCCATCGGAGGGACTTGCATCCGGAGCTATATAGAAGTTATTGCCGTATTGATCTATGTTGGCTGCCGTAACAAGAAAGGCTTTCGTCTCAACGATTTCGCCGTCAATGGTAATGCGGTACTGTTGAGGACGGAAAGCGATGTACTCATCAATGGCCGCTTTGATGTAAGTAATCAGCCCTCGGCGCGAAGTCTCGGCATACCGCTTGGTCATCTCCGCATCAAATCCCACGCCGCAAGTACAGAAGAAGGGTTTACCATCAACCAAACCTGTATCTATGGCTGTGGTATGCCCTTCTGTGATTACTCGAACAGCCTCGGCATCGCTGGAGAGAGGGAGTCCCAAAGCTCGTGCTAAACCATTACCACTCCCCTTGGGGATTATTCCCATTTTGACGTGAGAGCCATGCAATGCACTCGCAATCTCGTTGATGGTACCATCTCCACCCACAGCAATAATACTATCTATATCATTTTCTATTGCCTCCTTTACTAGGCGAGTGGCATGACCCTCTCCTTTTGTATAGGTGATGAGTAGCTCTTCTTCTCTTGAGTTGTAGGCATCTGCAAGAAGCCCCGGGATACGGGTCTTGGAGCCAACTCCGGAGATGGGATTAATGATGGCAAGTATGCGACTAGGCTTGAGCATGAAAGTCTTCTAGAGAATGATGATTAATGGCGATCATGGCGGAGCAGTCGCTCACGAGCTATAGCCTCATATTGCGTCCCGGGGCGTCCATAGTTACAGAAGGGCACAATACTAATCCCTCCACGAGGGCTAAAGTCTCCGGTTACCTCTATGTATTTAGGATTCATCAGCTTGATGAGATCATCCATGATGATATTGACACAATCTTCGTGAAAAGCACCATGCGAACGAAAACTGAAGAGGTAGAGTTTGAGACTTTTGCTCTCTACCATGCGTTCGTCTGGGATGTAATCGATGTAGATTGTGGCGAAGTCGGGTTGCCCCGTAATGGGGCAAAGAGCCGTAAACTCCGGGCAGACAAATCGAACCCAGTAATCACGTTGGGGATGCTTATTGCTGAATGCCTCCAGGACCTCCGGAGCATAATCTCCTTTATACTCCGTTTTTTTACCAAGGAGCTCAAGCCCCTCTTCTGATCTATCCATAGAACTTATAGTATATTCCGTTTGTCTCTACAAAAGTAGTCAAACATACGCTTATACCATTATTCTTAGTTGCTTTCTCCTAGGGATTAAGCTAATAGGATGGATTTTCCCCCTAGGCAGAGTAAGAGTAGAACGGGGGAAAACTACTGAGGTAGGTTCCTTAGACGATAAGGTTTGGGATAGAGATTGTTGTACCTTGACCCAATGTTTTTGACAAAACCAAGGGGAATCCCTTCGTAGCAAACGAGGCAGAACCCCTTGGGAGTCGAAGGATGAGATGCAAGAGTTTCTCCAGCCAAATACGCCAATGCTTGCTCCCTCTCAAGAGCTATGGTAGGGAAGGCTGAGATGTTGCAAAGCTGGCTGTAAGGGAGTAGAGGAGAGGGAACTATTTCTTTTCCCTTAGATTCTCCCACAGAAACCCCTGCAGATAGAATGCGGATGGCCTGTGAGGATGCCAATTCCTGGTACTTAGGAAGAAGCTGTGGGGGGATCCATTGTATCAACTCAGGAGCGATGGGAGAGGTCACGAACTTTCCTGCTTCCCTTTCGTCCCCCTCTTCGCAAAGGAACCAGCGTCTATCTATATCAGAAAATGAGATACCGGATGTTTCTCTACGTCCTGCTTTCTTTTTTACTGCTTTGGAGGGAGGAGGAGAGGAACTATTATCCCCCTCTTGAGGCTTGTAGAAAGCGACGAAATAAAATCCTTCTCCCATTGTCATGCCAGGGAGGAAGTGCCATCCCACTCCTCCTTTCCCCTCAATCCAATGCCATTCTTCGGGAGGGGTGATCGCGGCGATGAGGCTTGCATTGTATTCTCGCAAGAGATATTCCACTTGCTCTTCGTCTTCGTGTCTATTAAAGGTGCAAGTGCAATATACAAGCATGCCACCGGGGCGTAACATAGTCCAAGCAGCATCGAGGATCTCTCGCTGACGCAAGGCGCATTCGTTTACCGATTGGAGCGACCATTCCAGACGAGCCTCCGGTGTTTTGCGGAAGAGCCCTTCACCCGAGCAAGGGGCATCTACTACAATCATATCGAACTTAGCCGCCGTTGCTGCCAACTGATCCGGATAATTATTGGTAACTATTGTATTGGGATAGCCCCATTTCATGAGGTTCTCCCGGAGGATCTGAGCACGTTTGGGAATTGGTTCGTTGGCAACGAGGGTACTATTCTCGGATAAAATATTGAGCAAAAGAGTTGACTTTCCCCCCGGAGCAGCACACAGGTCTAACACCTCTATGGGACGCTTAGGGATGAGAGGCGCAAGCTGGGCGAGAGCCATAGAGGCAGCCTCTTGTACATAGTACATGCCGGCGTGCCAGAGGGGATCGTGAGCGAAAAATGGGCGTCCCTCAAGTCTATATCCCTCTTGGCACCAAGGGATCGGCGTAGAAGGGTAAGCTAGTGAAGGAGACGCTTTGTAACGCGCACATTTGCGGATATTGAGACGAAGACTTACAACAGGCTCAGTGTGATCTAATGCGGATAAAAGAGTCGCTACCTCTTGAGGGAAATCCTGCTCAATCTGATGAACAAAGTCACAAGGCAAGGGGGGAATAAGGTCTTCCATAGTGCTATTCCTCTACGCTCCTAGGATGAAAAGGGTAGGGACCTTCGCTAGCGAGATGGGTTTCTTGCGCCACTGAGCGATGGAGCGAGTCTCTATATGCTCCTCTTGCCCCGTAATATCTTGAGCAACGCAGAGGCGAGTAGTAGGGCGGCAATGGGCAAGCAAACTCTCCATTATCTTTTCGTTGCGATAGGGAGTTTCGATGAATAGTTGAGATTGCCCTTCTTCCGTAATGCGCCTCTCTAGCTTCGCAATGCTTTTCTTTAGCTCTGTAGGTTCTTTGGGTAAATAACCGGAGAAGGCAAAACATTGGCCATTAAGACCGGATGCCATCAAAGCTAGTAGGAGAGAAGAGGGGCCTATAAGGGGTACCACTCGTATCTTGTGCTCATGGGCTAGACGAGCTACTCTGGCTCCGGGGTCTGCCACTCCGGGGCATCCGGCTTCGGAGAGTACTCCCGCAGACTCACCCTTCTCCATCATAAGAAAAGCCTCACTAAGGGTCGCCTCATCGGCATGTTTCCCGATCTCTATAAAGGTGATGGGATCTATCGGTTTATGGGGACAAAAGAGCCTAATTGCCCTACGTGCCGAGCGGATATTTTCGACAAAGAATAGATCTAGTTGCTCTATTATGGGAGCATTCGCTTGAGGAAAAAAGTCCGTTATACTACCCTCTGCAATGGGTACAGGTAGCATATAGAGGATGCCGGAAGAGTTTGTCATAAGACGTTAGAATGCTCCTATTTCTTAGGTTTGGCAACGATGCTTACTTTCTTGATGATAACATCTTTACGAGGTCTGTTTTGGTCGTCGGTAGCTACACGTTGTATCTCCTCTACCACGTTCATTCCACTTACCACTTCGCCAAAGACGGTGTAGCCATTGTCGAGGTGGGGTGTTCCTCCATAGAGCTTGTAAGCCTCTCGTTGCTCGGGTGTGTACTTGCGTCCGGTGCGAGCCTCCAGCTCATCAAGATCAAGATCGGTAAAGTAATTCCCCGTTACAATGTAGAATTGAGTAGATGAAGAGGCTTTTTCCGGATTCACCTCATCTCCTTCGCGAGCCGCACACAACGCCCCATGTTTATGAAAGAAGCGTGTGAGATCAATTTCGTGCGGAATGCGTGTACTTATGGTGTCTTGGCTCACATCTGTAGACGCAGTAGCCCCTCGGGTCATTAGGTTCCCCCCTTGTATCATAAAGCGGTCGATGACACGATGGAAGAGCGTACCCTCGTAACTATGAGCGCGAACTAGCTGCAAGAAATTGTCTCGATGGCGTGGAGTGCCATCATAGAGAGCAACCACGAAATTTCCCTTGTTGGTCTCTACCTTTACAAAGAAGGTTGCTTCGTTGGTAAGGGGAGCTGTATCTTGAGCTTTGAGTAGGGTAGTGAGGGAGATGAGACAGAGGAAAGAGAGTACAAGTCTTTTCATATTAATGGGGGTAATGTATCGTTGGTTGCATTAGCGGTAGCGATGAAAGCCTTTGGATCTTTCTCTAGCACATATTGTTTGAGCCGAGGTACATCTTTGCGCTCTGCAATCATAAAGATAATATCGCGCTCTACACCTGCATACATCCCTCTACCATGTAGGTAAGTAGCTCGGAGCTGTAGTTCGTCTATAATAAGAGCGCGTAGTTCTTGCGGATTTTCGCAGATGATAAAGATGGCTTTGTTGGGATTCTCGGGGTTCATCAGGTCTAGTACCTTACCATACACAAAGATGGTAACAAGGGAGTATAGGGGTACTCTCAAATCGCGGAAGACGATAAGCCCGAATAGTACCACAAGAGAATCGATGAGGATAATGAGGTTGCTGGTCTTGATATTGCGCCCCTTGCCCAAAACTCGAGCCAGTACATCGGTACCGGCACTCGTGCTCCCTGCTCTAAAGGTGAAGAATACACCCAGCCCCAAAATCGCCCCTCCGTAAACAGCGGCAAGGAAGGGGTCGTCTTCTATAATGGGGAGCCCTTTGGTTATATGTGTTGTGATAAGGTCGGTCAGCAGGGCAATGAGTAGGAATGTAGCGATGGTTTTCCCTCCCGAATAAATGCCAAGCTTACGAGCCGCCAGCAGGAATAGAGGGATATTGAAGCACAGGGAGACTTTACCAATGGGCAGCCCCTCGGGGAAGAGTGACCAAAGCCCCTCTGTTAGGTGATTGATACCAATGCTGATACCATATACACCCCCGGGTACAATCCCTGCCGGTGCAATAAAAATGGAATAGGCGGCGGCCTGAAGGATAGCACCGATGAGCACCAAAAATAAATCGTTGGCAACTTGCTTCCCCGTGATTGTTGGATTGGAGATGAATGGATTCCTTCTCATTTTCATCCGGATGAATAGGGTTTCTTCGTTTATATCACCTAATTGTTTGGATACAAAGGTAGGGAAATTTGGACTAGTTACTCTGGTCTCTCAAGAGAGCTGAAGGGGGAGTTACAGCCAAAAGCCTAGATCTCAATCTGCGAAAAGCGAGAGGGGAGACGTACAACCCGAGGAGGGCAAGGCATTTTGGGTTTGTTTAGGGCGTATAGGGGGCGGTAGAGCGTTTGCCAACGTCGAGCACGGGAGAGTATTTTGTCTGCAGAGATTGCCTTGCGGTGCGTAGTATAATAGATCGTTTTGGCTCTGCGCTTGAGGTGGGCTTCCCAAGAGGCATCCGTCCTCTGAGTATCTTGCGTACGGAGTTGGAGACGTTTTAAGTCACAGTATCCCGTGTGAACGAGGTATAAATCGGGCAGAATATGATAATTATGCCCCTTAACTCGATGAAACCCCGACCCCCATTGCAAGGGACGAGCCAAAATGACAGCCTTGGTATAGCGCGAACTCAATACGGCGTAGTGCCTTTGAGCAAGGATAGAACGAGTGCTATCCAACGTCTCTTCTTCCCCGATGCACTGCCCCAAATCCAGTCCTAATGCACTAGCACACGAGGGCAAATTTTGCCGAGAAAGATACTCTACAAGTCCCATTTCTCTTTGGGGATCTACGATAAGGAACTCATCAGCGTCGCAGCCTATTACGAGATCGTATCCCTTGGCGAACAACTGCTGTGCAAGAGAGCTGAGCAAGCCGATACGATATTTATCTCCTTGAGCTCGGGATAACGTACGATGCTCCCAACGTTTTACCTGTTCGGGGATAGCTCGTGAGGGAATTGCCTGCTCCAGTCCGTCTAGGTATATATATAGGTGTTCATAACCGAGTGCTTCTCCATAGTAGCGTACCCAGCGATTGAGAAAAAAATCATCATTTCTTGCCATTGTAATGGCAGCAATGCGACGTGGAGTGTAGGCTGTCTTATCCATAACGTTTAATCTCCGGCAAAGGTAGGAGATTCTCACCGAACCCCTCTCTCTCTTCCATGGGCAACCTCACAGAAGTAAGCAGCTAAATGTCTCCCCAATCTCGCCGCTCGGTATCTTTTCGTAATAAATCAAGTACATTTGCGCCACTAGTCCAATAGTAAAGGAGAATGCCCTATTGAATTATGACAAATTGGATTTAGTTATATAGCATAGATAGCGATGGAAGTCAATAAAACACTGAACAAGATACTGCAAATAGAGCATGGATTTCAGCATATCCTTGATGGAGCTGATGAAATCCTTTCTGCTTATTCAGAAAAACAATGTTTTGAATTTGCCCTTGACACATTCAAGCAAGAATCCTATCAAGTCCGCATGTTGGCAACAACAATATTGGGACGATTAGCAACAACGGATAATGAAGCCCTTTGTTTTCTTCAAGAACAAGTAAGTACTGATGAGAATTGGCGTGTGCAGGAAATGCTTGCAAAGGCATTTGATGAGGTTTGCAAATATAGAGGATATGAAGCGTCTTTACCCCTCATCGAAGAGTGGATAAATGATGATAATCCGAATGTTATCCGTGCTGTAACCGAAGGGTTGAGAATTTGGACAAGTCGCCCATTCTTCAAAGAAAACCCATCGGTAGCTATTGCTCTAATCGCTAAGCACAAGGGACACGAAAGCGAATATCTTCGGAAATCCGTTGGAAATGCTTTAAGGGATATAAGCAAGAAACACGCAGAATTGATACGGCAGGAAGTGCAACAATGGGATTTATCCAATTCCCGAATTATGTTCACTTATAAACTTGCAACAAAGTTATTGAAATAAAAGCTCGCGCTATACACTTGGGGGAGCTCTTTCCCGATGCTCAAAATGAAGTTGTAATGTAAGAATACGAAGTTAAATCACAAGAAATAAACGATGGAAGATTATTATAAAACAAATAAGGAAGCATGGAATGCAAGAACAAAAATTCATCTGCATTCTTCATTTTATGATTTGGACAAGTTCAAAAGAGAGGTAAAGTCTGTTCCCGACTTGGATTTGTCCTTGCTGGGTGATATTCGGGGAAAGTCTATTCTGCATCTCCAATGCCATTTCGGCATGGATACGCTTTCCTTATCAAAGATGGGAGCCAATGTAGTGGGAGTGGATTTCTCAGAAGAGGCTATACAAACGGCAAAGTCTTTGAATGAGGAATTAGGACTGAATGCACAATTCTGCTGCTGCAACATCTACGATGCACCTGCCGTGCTGCAAGGGCAACAGTTTGACATTGTATATACATCTTATGGCGTTGTTAATTGGTTGCCCGACTTAGTCCAATGGGGACAGGTGGTTTCACGAATGCTGAAAGATGGAGGGAAGTTCGTTTTCGTGGAATTTCACCCTGTATTGTGGATGTTCAATGAAGATTTTTCGCAAGTCCGATATGCCTATTCACGCAAAGAACCCTATGTTGTTGAAGAAGCCACCTACACTGATTCAGAAACCAACAATCGGCAAAAGACCGTTACATGGAACCACGGGCTGGCTGTGGTGCTGAATGGCTTGCTCTGTAATGATTTGCAGATAAAGTCTTTCGGAGAGTATGATTATTCGCCTTTCAATCTATTTGGGAATATGACTGCTGAAAAGAACGGAACATTCAAAATCGCAGGAAAGAATGGCGAGATACCGATGCTGTTTTCTGTTGTTGCCGTGAAACCTCCAAGATGATGGCGAAATTGTGATAAAAAAGAAGCGGTATGACTATTGAGAAAAAAGTCATAAAATGTAAAGAACTTGCTCCACTAAACACGAAGCAAGTTCTTTCAGTTTTGGGCTACATACTTCTTTGTAGTATCAACCTCTCCATATCCTTCACAATCTTTTGGTCAGTGATTTGGGTGTGGATTTGTTTGTGTGCTGGCAATGGACAAACACCCATTATTTTGTCAATGCTCTCTAGACGTTTTCAAAAAACCATCAAGCGGAAGAGCTTCTTCATCTCTGCCTCTTCCTCCTCAATATGAACCTTTTTCTCTATTCTTAATGACCACTCAGGCGATTGCTAATGACCATTCTTATAAAAGCTCATTAGCTTTCTCTCAAAAGCTCATGAGGAATCCGACAAAAGCTCATTAGCTTTTTACTAAAAGCTCATTAGAAATTTGATGAAAGCTCATGAGCTTTTTGCGACAAGTCAATTACCCTGCGAGATGGTGGACGAATAAAGCAAATCGCCTAACTTTGTAGCAGGCTCTTCTCCCCGAAGAGAAACCACAGCTTTTCTCCTTTGCAGATAAGTAGAGATCACATTCAGAGCAACGACAATCGATATAGTATGGTTCCTTTCGTCCACCTACACGTTCACTCACAATTCTCAATCCTTGATGGGCAAGCCTCCGTCTCGGCTCTCGTAAAAAAAGCCATCGGGGATGGTATGCCCGGTATTGCCCTTACGGATCATGGAGTTATGTTTGGGATTAAAACATTCTTCGATGAGTGCAACAAGGTCAATTCAAAGCATCGTTCTCGCATCTCCGCACTCAAAAAAGAGATAAAGGAGCTGCAAAAAAAGGAGTCGCCCACCCCTGAGGATAAGGAAGAAATAGAGAAATTGGAACAGGAGATAAGTGAGGTAGAGCGTCAGATGTTTAAGCCGATTTTCGGCTGTGAGGCCTATTGCGCACGACGCACCCGCTTCGACAAAGACAAGGACGTGCCGGATCCCTACAACCCCAGCCGCTCCATAGACCGAAGTGGGTGGCATCTCATCCTCCTTGCCAAGAACAAACAAGGGTACCTCAATCTCTGCAAAATGGTATCCGCATCATTTACCGAAGGGGAGTATTATCGCCCCCGTATCGACAAAGATTTGCTTGAGCAATACCACGAAGGGGTTATCGTAATGAGTGCCTGTTTGGGAGGAGAAGTCCCGCAACACATCCTAGGAGGGCATCCCGAGCGAGCAGAAGAGACCGTTCGTTGGTTCAAAAACATCTTTGGAGAAGACTATTACCTAGAGGTGCAACTCCATCAAACGGATGACCCAAATGCCAATAGAGAGACCTTTGTGCAGCAGCTGGCTGTGAACGAAGTGATCTACGATATTGCAGAGCGTACAGGGGTAAAGGTAGTGGCAACGAATGATGTCCACTTTGTCAATCAGGAGGATGCCACGGCGCACGATATGCTCATTTGCTTGGGTACGAAGAGAGATCTAGACGACCCTCAGCGTATGCGTTATTCGCAGCAAGAGTGGCTCAAAACTCAAGAGGAGATGAATGCCGTGTTTGCAGATCGCCCCGAACTTCTCTCCAATACGCTGGAAATCCTAAACAAAGTAGAGTTCTATACCATCGAAAACCCGGCACTTATGCCGGACTTCCCACTGCCCGAAGGGTTTGATGATGCCGACAAATACCTCCAGCACCTCACCTACGAAGGGGCAAAAATGCGCTATGGCGACCCCATCCCCGAGGAGGTAAAGGAGCGGATTGACTTTGAGTTGAACACGATTAAGTCGATGGGATTCCCCGGATACTTCCTTATCGTGCAAGACCTCATTCAGGCAGCTCGAGACATGGGAGTGTGTGTGGGGCCGGGGCGTGGTTCGGCAGCAGGTTCGGCCGTAGCCTATTGCCTCAAGATAACGAATCTAGACCCACTGAAATACGGCTTGCTTTTCGAGCGATTCCTCAATCCGGATCGTATCTCCCTCCCGGATATTGACATAGACTTCGACGACTCCGGGCGTGCAAAGATCCTCCAATGGGCTACCGAGAAGTACGGACACAAAAACGTGGCTCAGATCATCACCTTTGGCGAAATGAAAGCCAAAAGCTCGATTGCCGACGTTGCGCGCCTAAAACATATACCGGTAGAAGAGAGCCGACGCATTACTAAGCTCATCCCCGATAAGTTTAGTGATAGCGATATGGAGCTTATACACAAGACGCCCGGCTATGAAAATGCAAAGGGCAACGTAACTATCGAACTATCTACTTTAGTCGTACCCGAGCTAAAGAAACTACAGGTCGGGAGCAATACTCAGATACAAGATACCTTCAAGTATGCACAGAAGTTGGAGGGGAGTATTCGCAATATTGGGGTTCATGCGTGTGGAGTGATCATCGGGAAGTATGATATAAGCGACGTAATCCCTATTTCGACTTCTTTCGATGAGAACGGAGAAAAGGTATTGATTACCCAGTACGAGGGTAAGGTGATCGAGTCCACAGGTCTTATCAAAATGGATTTCTTAGGACTCAAAACGCTCAGTATCATCCGAGAGGGATTGGAGAATGTAAAACACCGATTCCATAAGGATATTGACATAGACCACATCCCTCTAGACGACGAGAAGACATTCAAACTCTTCTGCGAGGGACGAATGGTGGGGATCTTTCAGTTCGAATCCGCAGGGATGCAAAAGTATCTGAGAGAGCTACAACCCGATCGATTTGAGCTGCTCATTGCAATGAATGCTCTCTATCGCCCGGGGCCGATGAAGTATATCCCTCAGTACATTGCCCGAAGGCACGGTAGAGAGGAGATCATCTACGATGTGCCGGAAACCAAGGAAATACTTGAGGAGACTTTTGGTGTAACCGTATACCAAGAGCAGGTAATGCTTCTATCTCGCTCTCTGGCCAATTTCACACGTGGCCAGAGTGACTCCCTCCGCAAGGCGATGGGGAAAAAGAAAATTGAGGAGATGGAGAAGCTCAAGGCAGACTTCCTCAAAGGGGGCGTAGAGAATGGGCATTCCAAAGAGGTCCTAGAGAAGATTTGGATGGACTGGGAGGACTTTGCCAAATATGCCTTCAATAAGAGTCATGCTGCCTGTTATAGCTGGTTGGCTTACCAAACGGCTTACCTCAAGGCGCACTATCCGAGTGAGTTTATGGCGGGCAACTTGAGTTGCAACCTCAGCAATGCTCCGGAAATAGCGAAACTCATGAAGGAGTGCAAGGCAATGGGTATCCGCCTTCTTTCTCCCGACGTAAACGAATCAATGCAAAAGTTCAGTGTCAATAGCAACGGCGATATACGCTTTGGACTTAGTGGCATCAAAGGGGTAAACCAAACAACAATCGATAAACTCATCGAAGACCGAGAGCAAAATGGTCCCTTTACAAGCATCTACGACTTTGTTGCTCGCATCCCCCGACAGTTTATCAATAGAAAAACGATGGAAGCATTCGCTCTCTCCGGCGCCTTCGATAGCTTCGGTATTGAGAGAGAGAGCTTCTTTGCACCTCCTGTCAACTCCCGTGAGGATTCATTTATAGCCACCCTGCTTGCCTATGGTCGCATTGTGCAAGAGGAGAGTTCGTCTCAGAGCATGGGGCTTTTTGGAGAGAGTGAGGAACTTTCGATCCCAGAACCGGAAGTCCCCCAAGCCGAGCCTTGGAATAATCTTACCAAACTCAGCAAAGAGTACGAACTTGTTGGTATCTATATTAGTTCGAATCCCCTGGAGCCTTACCGCCTTATCCTAGATAAGCTTTGTACCGTAAAGCTCGATGATCTCGACAAAAAGGACTTGGAGGAATTCAAAGACACCAGGATGGTATTTGCCGGATTGGTCACAAATGTGATGGAAGGGCTGACCAAGACAAACAAGCCCTATGGTCGCTTCACCCTCGAAGATTTGTCCGGTTCTCATGAGTTTGCCCTCTTTGGGAAACAGTACCTTGAATACAAACATTTCCTCAAAACCGAGATCTTCCTGATCTGCCATGCCAGTGTAAAGCTGTGGCAATTCAAGAAGCCCGATGAACCGGAACGATTCGACCTTTCTTTCAACTCAATTGAACTTCTGACCGACGAATACTATTCTTCAATCAAAGAGGTTGAGTTATTTATCCCCTATAAAGAGATCGACGAATTGTTTGTCAAAGAGTTTATCACCGAGATAGATGCCCATGGTAGTGAGAAAGCCAATAATGCCCAAACAAAGCTTATCATATCCTTCTGTGATGAGTTTGGCAATCCGATAGAGAGGTACCTAATGACCGAGAGAGCATTCACTCTGGGTACTTGGTTGGTAGATCTTTTGGAGTCATTCGAGATCCCTTATTCCGTAAAATAGAGTATATTTGTAGTATAAATAAATTAGTAACTAAAGAACAGTTTGAACTATGGCAATGCAAATAACTGATACGAACTTTGAGGCACTTCTTGCCGAAGGTAAACCTATGATCGTAGATTTTTGGGCTACTTGGTGTGGTCCTTGTCAGCTTGTTGGTCCTATGATTGACGAGCTTGCAACCGAATATGATGGACGCATCATCGTAGGTAAGGTAGATGTAGATAGTAACCAAGACTTGCCTGCACAATTCCGTGTACGCAATATCCCTACCATCTTGTTTATCAAAAATGGAGAGGTGCAGAATAAGCTCGTGGGAGCACAATCAAAAGCTACCCTAATTGCAGAGGCAGAGAAGCTTCTCTAAGAAGAATCAGAACCTTACCCCTGAGATATTGGGGCTGATATAACAGGAAGATTCCTCCCCTCGGGGATGGAATCTTCCTATTGATAGACTGAGAAACAACGGAGTCCGTTTTGGGAGTTCGTTGTTTCCCTTTTTGTTTACCTAGTCTCCTCGTCCCACAAGAGCCGGTAGCCATCCCTTTTAACCTGCTCAATAAGGAGCAAGAAAATCAAGTAATCGGGAGGGTAGAGCAGAGCCTAATTTCCCTTTCCCTACTGCGTGAGATTCTCCCATAAGTTACCTGGTTTCGCGCTCAATCTTGCCCAGAAAATATCCTATTCTCAGGTAGAATTCTTTCTCCTTTAGGGCAAGAGAGGGGCATACAGAGGGGATAGAAGCCCCTCCGGCACACATGATCCGAAAATGTCAGGAGATAAAAAGGAGACAGCCCCTTCGGCTGCAGAAGAGTTATTTACGCCAGAAAGATGGTTGCAGGATGCAGATTACTGTAAAGACTTCTAGACGCCCTGCCAACATGATGAAGCTCAAAATAATCTTTTCAAACCCTGTAGCATAGGCAAAATGCATAGAGAACTTACCGAACGAAGGTCCTACGTTACTGATGCAGGTGAAGGCGGAAGAGGCGGCTGTAATAAAGTTGTTGCCAGAAATGGTTAAGGCGATGGTGCCAATCAAGATCAGCGTGATGTACAAGGAGATAAAAGCAAGCACCTGCACCACATAATCGCCCGAGATACTATTGCCATTGAAGCGCACATTCGTTACCATCTTGGGGTGGATTCGCTTCTTAAACTCGTTGTTTAGGTTCTTCATCATCACCATAAAACGGCTCATTTTAAGCCCTCCGGCTGTAGACCCTGCACATCCACAGATCGCCATCATTATCATCCCTAAACAGAAGAAAAGAGGGTGCCACTCATTCATATCTGCCGTAACATATCCAGTACTACTAATTAGGGAGATGACTTGGAAAGCAGCGTGACGGAAGGTACTTTCGGCCGTGTCGAACAGGTTTTGGTACGAAAGCCAAGCCGTAGAAAGTACGATGCAAATCCCCACGAATATAGTAAACCAGCGAAACTCTTCGTCGCGGAAAAGTTTGCCGGGTTTTTTCCCGAAAAAGGTAAAGTAGAGCAGGGTAACATTAAGGCTCCCAATGAACATGAATAGGGTAATGAGGTACTCTATATAGGGAGAATTGAACTCTAAAATACCATTGTCTCGAGTAGAATATCCTCCCGTAGAGACGCAAGTGAATGCATGGCAAATGGACTCAAAAAAATTCATTTTTCCACACATTAGAAGGATGGTAAGTAGAGCCGTTAGCCCCAAATAAACAATCGAAAGTCTTCTTGCCACCTCGGTGATACGCGGCATGAAACGATCGTGTTTGATACCCGTAGTTTCCGCATTATAGAGCAATCCTCCTCCAGAGCCTAGTGTAGGCATAAGGGCCAAGGTAAAGACAACGATACCAATACCTCCCTGCCACTGTATAAGGCTACGCCAAAGCAGAATCCCATGGGGCAACTGATGTACTGAGGTGAATATGGTAGCTCCGGTAGTGGTAAAGCCGGATACAGTCTCAAAGAAAGCGTCAATAACAGTAGGGGTATAACTCCCAAAGACAAAGGGAAGCATTCCTATCAAAGAGAGTATTAGCCAAGTTGTTGTAACCGACAGCATCCCTTCTCGGATCCCTGTATTCCGATTCTTTTTTGCGAGTTTCCCATAGAAGAAAAGAAACGACCCTACAACTGCCATGATGCCAATTGTATAGAGAAAGGGGAGTGCATCTCCCCCTCGTGTATACAATGCAACAAAAAAACAGATCGACAGAAAGAGGGTCTCAAAAAGACACATACTGCCAACAACCGAGGCAATAAAGGGGAAATTAATCCCCGATGACTTAGATCTTTGAGCGTGAAGAACCGAGAACATATGTGCTTGTGGTTTACTCCTCGAATAGAGCTTTTACCTTGTCGATAGCAAGCTCGTAACAGAATACAACTACCAAATCGTAGGGTTCTATAATAGTATTACCATCAATCATATGAGGTACACCATTGCGCACCATCCCCCCTAGAGTAATTCCTTTGGGGAGTGCCAAGTCTTTTACGGGCTTTCCTGTAATGGGAGAGCCACGGCGTGCTACAATCTCGGCAACATCGGCATTGGCTATCGTCAGACACTTCACAGTGCTTGTATCCTGTCCCAAGAGAGAGCGGTATATGTAGCCGGCAGCTATCAGTTTTTTGTTGATAATAGTACCTATATCAAGCCGTTCTGCTAGAGGTATGTAGTCTATATTTTCTTCTTTGGCAATAGTTTTGAATACCTCGTAGCGTTTGGCAGCCAGGCAGGCCAGTACGTTTGTTTCGGAGTTCTCCGTTAGAGCCATAAAAACCTGGGCGTTTCGTATCCCCACCTCCTCAAGTAAAGCAGGATCTCTACCATCCCCATGATAGAGGGTAACATTAGAGGGGAGTTTGTCCCGAATTTCCTCTATACGGCGTTTTTCTTTCTCGAATAGAATAAACTCAATACTTCTATTCGCTTTGGCAATGGTACGCATGGCGATGCTACTGGCTCCCATCACGACCACGCGCTTTACCTCTACTTTCTTCTTTCCGGCTAGTTGCCTTACTTCGTCTATATCGCTGCCTATGGCCGTAAAAAAGACAATATCTCCGTGTTCTATAGAGGTCTGCCCCGAGGGGATAATGGTCTCAGTACCACGTTTAATGGCCACCACATGGAATTTTTTCCGTTCCACATGGGGGAGTTCGATCAGCTTCTTTCCCACGAGTTCGGACCCATTGCGCACCTTTACACCTAGGAGTACAATGTTGCCATTAAAGAGCTCTATATACTGTCTCGCCCAAGGGTTTTGGAAGGTTATATTGATCTCCTCGGCCGCAAGTTCTTCTGGATAAATAAGACTGGTAACGCCAAGCCCCTCGAAAAAACGTGTGTATTCCGGAGCTAAATATCGATGGTTACTTACACGTGCTATCGTCTCCGGAGCTCCGATAGAAGCTGCCAAAGTGCATGCCAAGATATTGGTAGGCTCGTCCGGCATCACGCTGATGAAAAGATCGGCATGCTGCACATTGCAATCGCGTAGGTCTTGCGCGTCTGTGGGATCGCCCACCACGGCAAGAAGCTCTGCAGAATTCGACAATCCACTCAAACGCTTAGGATCGGGATCCATCAGCGTAATATCTTGTTGCTCCTCTGCCGATAATTTATTGGCAAGGTGTGTGCCAACTTCTCCGGCTCCGGCGATTACAATTTTCATCGAAGTTGTTCTTTAAGCGAGAGAATAGTCTGTGCAATACTCTGAGCATCTATACCAGAGAACGAGTACTGCTCTCTAGGGGTTCCGTGAGGGATGAATTGGTCGGGTATTCCCAAGCGTTTAACACGCCCTTGGTAGCCCATCTCGGCGAGGGTTTCGAGGACTGAAGATCCGAGACCTCCGTGTACAGCGCCATCTTCTACCGTTATTACGGCTTGATAATGGGTTGCAACATATTCGAGAAGGGTCGTGTCCAATGGTTTAAGAAATACCATATCATAATGAGCCGGTATAGCCTCTCCTTTTTCTTTGAGTAGCTCTATGGCCTTGCTTACTTCTGTGGCAATGGCACCTATAGACAGGATGGCAATCTTTTCTCCCTCTTGAAGCAACTCGCCTTTGCCAATGGGTAATATTTCCATGTTATTACGCCACTCCGGACACGAACCTTTGCCCCTTGGGTAACGTATGGCGAAGGGACCCTCCTGTCCCTTATAGGCAGTGTACATCAAGTTGCGCAGCATGTGCTCATTACGAGGGGCAGCTATCGTAAGATTGGGGATGCAGCTGAGATAAGAAAGGTCAAAAGCCCCCTGATGGGTGGCTCCATCCTCTCCAACAAGTCCGGCTCTATCGAGACAGAGTACTACATGGTAGCGAGGGAGGCACACATCGTGGATCAATTGGTCATAAGCTCGCTGGGCAAATGAAGAGTATATGTTGCAGAAGGGGATCATTCCCTCTCGTGCAAGCCCTGCGGAAAACGTTACAGCATGCGACTCTGCAATACCTACATCGTAGCTTCTCTCGGGGTGAGCTTTCATCATGTAGGTCATAGAACAGCCTGTAGGCATAGCCGGGGTGATACCCGCGATACGTTCGTCTTGATCGGCAAGTTCAACTAGCGTTTGTCCAAAAACGTCTTGAAACTTAGGTGCCTCTCCAGCCTTCTTCTTATCGAGTCGCTCTGCTGTAAGAATATCAAAATGCCCAGGGGCGTGCCAAATAGTTGGGTGTTTCTCTGCAGCAGGATAGCCCTTTCCCTTTATCGTGCGAATATGGAGAATCTTGGGCCCTTTTAAGTCCTTTATTTTACGCAACACCTCTACCAATCGGAGGATATCATTCCCATCTATCGGACCAAAGTAGCGAATACTCAGTCCGTCGAAGAAAGAGGATTGATTGTTGGAAAAGAGACTTTTAATGCTGTTATTCAAGCGTAAAATATTACGCTTGTTGCCATCGTTGATAAGCTTTATATGCTTCAAGCCTCGATAGACATCGTATCGAACCGTATTATAAGCATGGCTCGTATTAAGATCTACTAGGTAGTGATTGAGTCCTCCTACGTTAGCATCGATAGACATATTGTTGTCGTTGAGGATAACTAGGAGGTTGTTGGGGAAAGAAGAAGCGTTGTTCAGCCCCTCAAATGCCAAGCCCCCTGTCATGGATCCATCCCCAATAACAGCAATTACATTGCGCTTTTCTTTATAGAGTTCCGCCGCAACAGACATCCCAAGAGCCGCTGATATAGAGTTGGAAGCATGCCCTGCGGGGAATGTATCGTACTCACTTTCATCGGGGAAAGGGAAGCCCGCTATGCCTCCCCATTGGCGCAAGGTCTCAAACTGGTCGCGTCGCCCCGTGAGAATTTTGTGCGCATAGGCTTGATGCCCTACGTCCCATACAATACGATCGTAAGGGGTGCGGAATACATAATGCAGAGCTACCGATAGCTCCACGGCTCCCAAGCTAGACCCCAAGTGCCCCGGGTGCTGCGAAAGGACATCAAGGAGGAAACTTCTAAGTTCTCTACAAAGTTCCGAAAGCCTATCCGGAGAGAGGGATCGAAGGTCTTTAGGGGAGTCTATTCCATTAAGTAATGGATAGGGAGTAGCCATGTTAATGCTCTTTTGAAGTAAAGAAATGCGTTAGTTGCTCTTGAGAAAGGGTTTCTTGGCTTCCTTCTGCCATATCCTTTAGGGTAAATATTCCCTGCTTTAGCTCTTCGCTACCGGCTAATATGACATAGGGAATGGCAAGACTATCGGCATAACTCATTTGCTTTTTGAGCTTGGCAGCATCGGGATAAATCTCCACGGAGATACCATCAGCTCGGAGCTTTTGCACGATAGGAAGCATCTGCTGCACCTCTTCCTTACCAAAGTTAATAATGAGCACTTGGGTAGAGGTATTCGTAGTCGTAGGGAATGCGTCTAGCTGCAAGAGGACGTCGTATATACGATCGGCACCAAAAGAGATACCTACCCCAGACATCCCATCAAGCCCAAAAATACTTGTGAGATTATCGTATCTCCCTCCTCCTGTAATGCTCCCAATGGCTACGTCTTTGGCTTTCACCTCTAGAATGGCTCCTGTATAGTATCCTAATCCACGAGCCAAGGAGGGATCAAAAAGGATCTCCGTTGTAAGGTGCTGGGAGGCTAATCCCTCGAATATAAAGCTCAATTCTTCTACGCCCTTACAGCCAATTTCGGAGGAAGCGAGTAGGGTAGCCAAGGCTTCTAGTCGCTCCCCATTTTCTCCCTCAAGGTGGAGGAAGGGTTGGAGGCGTTGGATTGTATCGTCGGAGAATCCTTTGGCACGAAGCTCTTCCATTACCCCGTCAAGTCCGATTTTATCGCACTTATCCATAGCAATGGTAAGCTCTGTGAGCTGATCGGGAACGCCTACCACCTCTGCAATCCCTGCGAGGATCTTGCGGTTATTGAGATGCAAACGTGTCGCTATCCCTAGTCGTGAGAATACTTCGTTGATAATCAGGATCAATTCTATTTCGCACAAGAGAGAGTCTGTCCCTACCACGTCGGCATCGCATTGATAAAACTCCCTATAACGCCCCTTTTGAGGTCTGTCAGCTCTCCATACAGGCTGTATTTGAAAGCGTTTAAAAGGGAATGTTATCTCATTTCTATGCTGTACGACAAAGCGAGCAAAGGGCACTGTAAGATCATATCGAAGGCCTTTTTCGCTTAACTTATTAGCAATGTGAGGTAGGTTCTTTTCATCGAAATCCTGCTGAGTTACATCGCTCAAGAAGTCTCCGGAATTGAGTACTTTGAAGAGCAAACGATCCCCCTCTTCTCCATACTTCCCCATCAAGGTCGAAAGTAATTCGAGAGCAGGAGTCTCTATTTGTTTGTATCCATACAAGCGATACACGTCGCCGATGGTATTGAATATATAGTTGCGACGCTGCATCTCAAGAGAGCTAAAGTCGCGAGTCCCTTTTGGTATAGATGGTTTATTCATTTTAGTCTATGCTTAAAGTAGGCAATACGTTGATATATTGTAAGTGTAACAGCATATTCATTGCGTTCGTCTTCGGGATATAGGGTGCAGTAGGAGGGAGTCCACTCCGTAAGATCGAACTCCGGGAAATAGGTATCTGCCTCTGGGAATCCCTTTTCTACACGAGAAAAATAAATCTTATCTGCTAGGGGAAGGGATGCAGCATATAGTTGCGCTCCTCCTATAATAAAGACCTCTTCTTCCCCCGCTACAGCCTCCAAAGCCGCTTGTAGAGTAGAGTAGCACTCAACCCCATCGGGCGGAACTAATGTAGAGGAGACAACGATATTACGTCTATTGGGTAGTGCCCCATTGGGGAGGGAATGGAAGGTGTTTTTTCCCATAATGATGGCATGCCCCGTTGTTGTTTCCTTGAATCGCTTAAGATCTCCGGGTAGATGCCACAATAGATCGTTGTCCTTTCCGATGGCATTGTTGGCAGCCACGGCTACTATTATAGATAAAGTCATAAGATGCTTATACAGCGATGGGAGCTGCTATATGGGGGTGGGGGGTATAATCCAATAGTTTGAAGTCTTCGAATTTAAAGTCTTCTAGATTGCGCACTTCCGGGTTCAGCTGCATTGTTGGCAGAGTACGAGGAGAACGCGTTAGCTGTAAGGCCGTCTGTTCCAGATGGTTGCAATACAGATGAGCGTCCCCAAGAGTGTGTACAAAAGTTCCCGGCTTAAGCCCTGTTACTTGGGCTACCATCATAAGGAGTAACGCATAAGAAGCAATATTGAAAGGAACGCCAAGGAATACATCCCCAGAGCGTTGATACAGCTGCAGACTCAGGCGACCATTGGCTACATAGAACTGCATTAGACAGTGACAAGGAGGGAGTGCCATCTGATCGATCTGAGCTACATTCCAAGCACTGACCATCAACCTTCTACTATCGGGAGAAGTACGGATATCTTCTACTACTTGAGCTATTTGGTCATAGGCCTCCCCTTGATTGTAACTAGGCCAAGAGCGCCATTGCACTCCGTAGATGGGTCCTAGATTTCCCTCGGGATCCGCCCATTCGTCCCAGATAGAGACACCATGCTCTTGTAAGTAGGCAACGTTGGAATCTCCTCGCAGGAACCAAAGAAGCTCATATATAATGCTCTTGAGATGAAGCTTTTTTGTTGTAAGCAATGGGAATCCGTCTTCTAAATCGAACCGCATCTGGTGCCCAAAAATACTTTTGGTACCTGTGCCTGTACGATCGGAGCGCAAAGTCCCCTCATCCATAATCTTTTGGAGTAATTCTAGATACTGTCTCATAGTCAAACCAACAGCTAATAGGGCAAAGATACAAAAACCAGAACTATTACCGAGGAGCTTTCTTGTACAAGAAGATGGCGATTATAGCATAGATGGCATTGGGCATTTGGGCTGCTACAATAGGGGATAGGGCACCCGAAGCCGAGAAGCTGGAGGCTAGGGTAAGAAAAAGTATGTAGGTAAAGCTAAGAGCAATACCAATAGCGAGAGAAAGCCCCGTTCCTCCTTTGCGCTTTCGGGAGGAGAGCGAAACACCTATTATGGTGAGGATGAATGCAGCAGGAATAGCTGCATAACGTTTTTGCAACTCCACCTCTAGCAGATCCACATTCGTTGCCCCTCGAGATTTTAGTTCCCCGATGTATTGGTGGAGTACGGGGGTGGTGTAGGTCTCGGCATCTACGGCAGAGATAAGGAAGTCTTGGGGCTTCAGGTTAATCGTGGTATCAAGCTGAGTTCCACGTTCCAAAGTGTCCCTTTTTGCTCCATATCGAGTAATACTATAATCGTATAATCGCCAAGTATTAAGAGTGTCGTACTCTGCCGTTTGGGCGGTAAGTCTGCTCTTTATAGTATTGTGTTCAAACTTATCCAACATGAAGTTGTAGCCCGTTTTATTATCCGCACTATAGGAGTGGATGTAAGCGAATAGGCTGGGAGAGACCTGTATCTGCACGCTCTCCGCATAGGTTTGACGCTTATCCCTAAAGTATTTATTCTGAAAATCGTTGCGAACACGGCTCCCGGGAGGGATGACAAAACTGCTTAATAAGAATGTAAGGAGAGCAACAATTGCTGCTGAAAAGAGGTAAGGACGCAACAGCCTTTTGAAGCTCACTCCACTAGCCAATATGGCAATAATCTCGGTCTTCTCTGCCAGTTTAGAGGTAAAGAAAATAACTGACAAGAAAACAAAGAGAGGGCTAAACATATTTGCGTAGTAGGGTACGAAATTGAGGTAGTAATGGAAGACAATTTCGTACAAAGAGCACTCCGGATTGAGAAATTTGGAGATACGCTCATTGATGTCGAAGACTATAGCTACGGATAATATCAGCAAGATAGACGAGAAATAAGTCCCTAAGAAAAGCCGAATGATGTAACGATCTAATCGGAGAAACATCGGCTTAGAAGGGTTTAGTATTCCATGTCTTATATACCTCTTGACACTATCTATACGCATACCACTTGCAAATGTAAGAAACTCCCACTACACGATCTAAACTAGATGCTGTAGTGGGAGCTCTTAATCAATGTGTGTTGTCTCGCAAGGATTCGAACCTTGACAAACAGAACCAAAACCTGTTGTGCTACCATTACACCACGAGACAAAACCGTGAGCAACTCTTATCGAATTGCGAGCGCAAAGGTAGTAACTAATTCTCGATTGTGCAAGTACCTATAGGAGAAAAATCACAGATTAGTGATTATGTGAAGCCTTAGATGATGAGTTGGTCCATCGTTCGCTTGGGTACATGATGCACTTTATCCTCCGTGCGATAGTAACGAATATCCCCATCGGGAGTAGGGAGAGCCTCTATAACAACCTCCTCAATAGGCTTGCCTAGTGCTACCACAGTAATAGGGGTGTAACGGTCTGTATCCAAGGATAATAGGTCTGACATCTTTGCACTATCAAATGCCGCTAAAATACATCCTCCGTAGCCGGAAGAGCGTGCCATTAGCGTAAGAGCCTCCAGCTGAATACCTTCGTCAAAACGAGAAGAAGCTGAAATGGTACGATCTAATACCTGGATCACAAAAGCAACCGGACGTTCTTTTAGAGAAGGACCTTGCCAATCCGGCAGGTATGCAGCCCAGTGGAGTAATGCAAAAACGGCATCTACTTGAGCTTTATCCGTTACAATCCTATACTTCAGAGGCTGGGCATTTTTTGCAGAAGCAGTGTAGCGTAGAGCCTCTATCCAAGATCTAATTTCTTTTTCTGAGAGCTGCACGGAAGAATCAAAGCGTCGGTAACTTCGATTGCTCTCAAGTAATTCGAGCAGTTGCTTTTTCTCCATCATAATAGTTCTGTTTCTATTCTTTATATACTTACTATATAAGTTGTTAGGTTGCGGAGTATAGTTGAATTCTTAGTGGGCATTTCACCGTTTTGTAAAGTCTTAATCCATACCTCTTTAATGCAGGGTAGATTAAGTAAAGGAGCAAAGCCTTGTGGAGTAGCACAAGCTTGGCTCTTGAGCACAAACAATCCTTCAACCTTTATTATCCTAATCGCAAACCGAACATAACATATGTTATAGCTAAATTGGGTCTACTTATACCTGTAAAGCCCCGATAAGCTCTGATATGCTGGTCATCTGGTGACGCTCCATATAGGATTCTATCCCATCTGCAATCTTTTGTGTCACAGAGGGATCTACAAAATTGTAACACCCAACTTGGATTGCAGAAGCACCGGCAAGAAGGAATTCAATCGCATCCGAAGTAGAGGCAATTCCCCCCATACCTATGATGGGGATATGTACCTTCTTAGCCACCTGCCATACCATGCGTAGAGCTATTGGCTTAACGCAGGGACCCGATAGCCCCCCCGTTATTGTTGATAAAATAGGACGTTGTTTCTCTGCATCTATGGCCATCCCAAGTATTGTATTTATAAGGGAGATACTATCTGCTCCTGCATCCTCTACAGCCCCTGCAATCTCCGTAATATCAGTCACATTGGGAGATAGTTTTACCATTAGGTGTTTGGGGTAAACTGCCCGTACTGCACTTACAACCTCATAAGCACCTTTGGCTGTCACACCAAAAGCCATCCCACCCTCTTTTACATTAGGACAGGAGATATTAAGCTCTATGGCCGGTATGTGATCCAAGGTGGCTATAAGGGCAGAAGTATTAACGTAGTCCTCTATATTAGAGCCACTTACATTCACCAATACTTGAGTGTCGTAATCCTTTATTTGAGGATAAATATGCTCTACAAAATAGTGCGCTCCCTTGTTTTGTAACCCCACAGCATTGAGCATCCCCGAAGGTGTCTCTGCCATCCTTGGATAGGGATTCCCCTCTCGAGGCGACCAAGTGGTCCCTTTTACAACAATGCCTCCGAGTCTGTTTAGCTCCAAAAAATCACAATATTCCGTACCATAACCAAACGTTCCGGAGGCGGTCATTACAGGGTTTCTCAATACTAACCCCTTTCCAAGATCCGTAGTTGTATCTATTGTATTGTTCATGACCATAGTAATTCTTCCGTTCTAAAAACAGGACCCTCTGTACAAGTACATTTATGCCCTTCGGCTGTATTTTCCACACAGCAAAGGCAAGCCCCGATCCCACAAGCCATTTTATTTTCGAGGGAAACTTCGCAAGGAATGGAATGCTGCTTTGCCCATCGAGCTACACTCTTCATCATAGGGAGAGGACCACAAGTATATACACTACTATATATAGGTGTAACACATATACTGTGATCGGTTACTCGTCCTTTTTCTCCGAAGGAGGCATCTTCTGTAGTGCAATAGAGATTCCCTATATTTTTGAATTCGTCTTGCAGTACAAGAAGAGACTTCGTTCGAGCTCCTAGCAAAAACGTAGGTTTGATACCCTCTTGCTGCAATTTTTTCCCGAGCATGAGTAGGGGGGCAATTCCTACTCCTCCTCCTATTAATAAAGGAGTCTCCCCAGAGAAATCATGGGAATAAGAGAATCCGTGTCCTAGAGGAGCAATCAGATCGATAGTTGCCCCTGGGGCAAGAGTGCTCCAATAGGACGACGCCAAACCCACTTTTTGTACAAGTAGCACAAGGCGATGTGTTCCGCTATCGTAGTCACACACAGATATAGGACGGCGCAGAAATGCTCCGCTTTCTTTGGCGAGCAATTGTACAAATTGCCCCGGCATCATCTCTCCTTGACAGGTCTCTGGGAGTTGTAATTCTAGCCTATAGTAGCTCTCGTTGAGCGCACTATTGGATAGAATTATACTTTGTAAAATCTCTTTCTTCATTCACTGAGGTGTCATTCGTTTCTCTCGGCAAAGATACAGCCTGCAAGTCAAATGAACCATTATTTGAGCACAAAGGTCTCAAAGCTTCCATCCGAATAAAAGACTCGAATTTCGGTGATACTCCTTTTTTCTGCGGAACTTTGCTGCAGAAGGGTCTCAGAAACGACCTTACTAATTAATTCCTCCGGTATTTCTCTAGATGGAGCTACTTTTTCCTCACTGTTTTCCCAGCTTTTTAGATTTGTATTTTTCTGATATACAGAAGTATCAACACCTTCTCCAAAGCTATTTTCGAGGAATAAACCCTCTCTATTTTTCGATATTTCCATTCTCTCCTCCCCCTGCCCGAAAATAATCCATGTAGGATTCCATTCCGGGAAGCCATTAGCGATTTTTAAGAGAGTGGACAAAGAAGGCTTGTTCCTATTCTCTAATGTTTGGGAAAATGTAGCAGGAGGGATTCCTGCTTGTTCTGCAAAAGTTTTTGCTGTCATGCCCAAAGACTCCATCATGTAGCGAAGTCTCTGTGTAATTTGGTCTATAGTTGCAGGGATATTGTCCATAATTTCTAGTAATTCTGCATTCTCATTCCCACGATGCAAATATACAAATGATTTTCCATTTCGTGGTTATGACTTTTATTTTCACGGAGGCACTGCTTTTCTCATCTGCATTTGCAATTCTCATTCTATGAGTGTCCATATGTAGATTATACCCTATATTATTTCTCAATAAAAGTACTATTCTACTATTTATCAGTAGCATAAGAGATTTTATGCACTCTTATAGGCAGGATGGATAGAAACTGAGTGCATAAGCCTCAAAAGTCGACTATCAATTTTCATTGCACATTATTATTACTGTTATTTTCAGGGATTTAATTTCCATTTTCTGGCTTTTATATTATAGAAAACAAAGAGACTTCTCAATTGAAAGTGCGATGAGTTTTAGGAATAAATGAAGTCTTTCAACTATGACAATGAAGTGTTTCTCATGGAGATTATTATGGACTTACAGAATGTATTTTGCTATATGCAAATAAAAACGCTCTAACTTTCTTCGTTTGAGAAACTGAAATGAAGAATACGAATACAAAATGAGTGATCGAATTTCCTCTCTTCCCTTTTGAAGGGTGAAAAAAGTGCCTGATTTTACTTTTTCGATATTTCTACCCTAATGAGTGGCAATGCTAGAATATTGAAAAACTGGAGGGTTATATTATGTTCGATTCAAAAGCTGCAAATCAAGGCCCTATACGAGGAAGATTTTTCTCCCAATCGGCTCCGCCCCCTCCCCCTCTCCATTGCCATGAAAAATTAAAAGCGGAAGATTTGAGTAGATGGTAGCTCAGAAAAGAAAATTATTCTGGGTAGGAATAAATCCCCTCCTACCCTACTTCTTCTAAAAAATAGGGCTAAAAAGGATACAAAAGCAGCGAAGAACTAATGTACAAATAGGCCTAAAAAAAGTACCTCTTGACAGTATATCAGAGGTACTTTACTTCAAAAGAGGGAAAAAGTATCCCTTCTTCTATTTTGTGTTTGGGAGGTCTACGAGTGCGAGAAATTCATCTTCGGATAGAAGAGGAATACCCAGAGAGAGGGCTTTCTCTCGTTTGCTGGGGCCCATATCTTCTCCAGCTAAGATAAAAGATGTTTTCTGGGAAATAGAGGAGACTTTCTTCCCTCCTAACTGCTCTATAATCTGCGTATACTCGTCCCGAGTATGCTGACTAAAGGTTCCGCTTATCACAATAGATTTCCCCTCCAGAGGGCGCGAAATCGCCTCAGAAATGCCTTCCTCCACAGGGTTAGATAGGGTCACTCCAAACTCTTTGAGGGCTGCAATAATCTTCTGATTGCGCTCATCGGCAAAGAAAGAAACAATACTCTCAGCAATGCGTTCACCAATACCATCAATAGTTTGTAGCTCCTCTTGAGAGGCTTCCATTAGGGTTTCAATCGAATTGAAGGTGCGAGTTAGGATTTTTGCCACGTTTTCTCCCACATAGCGAATACCCAATCCAAACAAGATTGCGGGGAACGGACGCGACTTGGATTGCTCTATACTTCCCAGGAGATTCCCCGTAGCGCATTCTTTAAACCCATCAAGAGAGAGAATATCATCGGCTGTAAGGCGATACAAATCGCAGATGGATTTGACAAAACCGCGGCTGTAAAGGGCATCTATCGTCTCGGGGCCAATGGTAATATCGGCAGCCTTTCGTTGCGTATAATGCTCTATGGAGCCCTTTATTTGCATAGGGCACCCTAGTTTATTCGGACAGAAATATCCGACTTCACCTTCAGCCTTTATAAGGGTCGTACCACAGTCCGGACACGTAGAAGGAAAGACGATTGGCAGGGCATCAGACTGCCGAAGAGATTTGTCAACTCCTGCTATTTTAGGGATGATTTCACCCCCTTTTTCCACATATACATAGTCCTTTTGATGCAAATCCAATGAGAGGATAAAGTCAGCATTGTGCAGAGTGGCTCGGCGTACTACCGTGCCCGATATCAGTATGGGAGCAAGGTTTGCAACGGGGGTAATAATCCCCGTTCTTCCCACTTGATAGGAGACATCAATCAACTGAGTAGAGGCCCGCTCCGGTTGGTATTTATAGGCGATAGCCCAACGTGGACCTTTGGCCGTAAAACCGATTGTTTGCTGTAATGCAAGGGAATCCACTTTGAGGACAATTCCATCGGTGGCGAAAGGAAGGGATCGACGTGCTGTATCCCAATGGTCAATAAAAGCGTATATATCCTCTAGCGTAGAGCACTGGGCACTGTAGTCCGAGACTTTTATTCCCCAAGACTTTGCCAAATGAAGACGTTCTGCATGGCTATCTATATCTAGCCCATTCACCAATAAATAATAGAAAAAAGCATCAAGTCTGCGCTCTGATACTACGCTGGTATCTAACTGTTTCAAGGTGCCTGAAGCGGCATTTCTCGGGTTGGCAAATGGATCCTTTCCCTCTGCCAATCGTTGGCTATTTATCCTTTCAAATTCATCATATGGGAGTAAAATCTCCCCTCTCACTTCTACTCTGGGGGGGATATTCTCCCCTAATAGCCGAAGGGGGATTGAGCGAATCGTGCGAATATTGTTTGTAACATCGTCACCCTCAATGCCGTCTCCTCTAGTAATTGCTTGGCTAAGCTCCCCATTGAGATAGACGACAGCGATGGAAAGACCATCGAACTTGAGTTCGCAATCCAAGGTCAAAGAGCCATTCCCCGAGTGCAAACGGTGCCAAAACTCCCGCACCTCGTCATAATTGTAGGTATTGGATAAGGAAAGCATAGGAACGGAATGCCGCACTGAGACAAAGCTGGGATTCCGATCACTTCCTACTCGTTGGGTAGGAGAGGTGGGGGTAATAAGCTCGGGATGCTGTGCTTCCAGATCAATCAATTGTTGCATCAGACGATCGAATTCTACGTCAGAAATCAGAGGCGTAGAAAGTACATAATAGCGATAATTATGCTGTTCGATTTCGCTCCTTAGCTGCTCTATTCTCTCTTCTACTCCGGGCATAATTGATATATAATTAGATCTTGATAGGCTCCATGTTGCCACTGCCATTGAGGTAATCGTGCTACCCTTTTATAGTGGCTTTGGTCAAAAAAACTCATGGCCTTGGCATTGTATCCCACCACTTCTGCGTACAATTGATGCAAGCGTAATAGGTCAAAAGTATAATGCTCTATGCACGATAACATCCGTCTTCCGTAGCCCTTATGCTGCCACGAGGGTAGCACAACGAGCCCCACGGCAGCTCGCCGATGGAAATGGTCGTAGTTGTAAAGCTCTATGTATCCTATGGGGGTGGGATTTTCCTCTTCTTCGGACTTTACTTCTGCAATGAGCATGAGGGAGCCGTTTTCTATGAGATGCGAATTGCCAAGCTGCACAAATTGTTGTGCCTGATACCTTGCCAAAGGCTCGTATAGCGTGTTACTTTCGGCTAGCAATGGGTCATTTTCCCAAGAGTGAAGCAAGTGGGCATCATCCGGTTCTACAAGGCGTAGAGCAAGTTCTTTGTCCCTCAAACAGTCTAATCTCATTGGCTTGCCTACTTAATGGATTATACTCTTCTTTTTCCGTTTTATCGGAAAGACTGTGTGAAGTCACTCCTATCTCGTAAAGCTCTTGCGAGGGTAACTTCATCAGTATATTCTAGTTCATCCCCCATAGCAATTCCTCTTGAGAGCAAACTCACATGCACCCCTAGAGGGGCTAAACGCTTGTAGATATAAAAGTTAGTAGTCTCCCCTTCCATAGTGGGGCTGATGGCTAAGATAACCTCTTTTATTTGCTCTCTAGGAACGCGCTCTACAAGAGACTCTATCTCTAAGTCTTGGGGAGCAATTCCGTCAATGGGGGATATAACCCCTCCTAATACATGGTACAAGCCTTTGTACTGTGCAGTGCGTTCGATAGACATAACATCGCGGATATTCTCCACTACACAGATGGTTTGCGTATCGCGAGAGGGGTCAGAACAGATAGGACAGCATGGGCTATCGCTTATGTTATGACATCTTTCGCAATAGATAATATTCTCCCTCAATTCTATGATGGAAGAGCCTAATAAATTGGCAAAGCTCTCCGGTCGGCGCAAAATATAAAGAGCCAACCGAAGAGCTGTTTTCCGCCCGACACCGGGCAATAATGATAGTTGGTCTACGGCTTTTTCGAGCCACTTAGACGGATATTTCGAAGTCATTTAATCGTCGAAAACATCTAAGTCGTTACCCTCTTTGTCGTAAAACTTATAGTCTAAGAATGCAATACTTTGGTCTTCTACCAACTTAAGTCCACGGGAATACTTCTTACGCCATCGAGAAAACTCAGATGGCGAGAAGATCTCATGTCTCTGTAGGTAGGCAGCAACATAGGGGTTTACATGCAAATTGCATTGTCTTACATTATGATTCTCTATGAGGTCGGCCACCTTTTTTTCTATCTGCTCAACAAGGAGTATTGAGGCTTGCATTTTGCCCGTCCCCATACAAGTAGGGCAGGTTTCTTCGGTATGCTCGGTAGTTGCTTCGCGCACTCTTTGGCGCGTTATCTGCATGACACAGAACTTGCTAAGCGGGAGAATATTGTGTTTAGCTCGGTCTGTTTTCATAAGAGCCCTCATGTGATCGTATAATTGTTTACAATGCTGAGGGTCGTTCATATCGATAAAGTCTACAACAATGATTCCGCCCATGTCTCGCAATCGAAGTTGGCGTGCAAGTTCTTCTGCGGCAGAGAGATTCACATCTAGAGCTGTATCTTCTTGCGCATTCGACTTGCGCGAGCGATTTCCACTATTTACATCAACCACGTGCATTGCCTCCGTCTTTTCGATAATGAGGTATGCCCCACCCTTGTAGGTAACGGTGCGCCCAAAGAGTGATTTTACTTGTCTGGTTACGTCGTAGTGATCGAAGATAGGCTTGCTATTGTCGTAGTACGATACTATGTCTGTGCTATCGGGAGCTATGGTTGAAATATAGTCCTTAATAGCCCCATACATATCCTTGTCGTTTATAGCAATTTCCGTGTAAGTAGCAGCACTAAAGGTATCCCTTAATAGACTTAGTGCCCTATTGGGTTCTGCACAAATGAGCGCAGGAGCTTTTGCTCGAGGGAGCTTCTTGACGCTATCGTTCCAGCGATTGACCAAACGATTAAGCTCCGCATGTAGCTCTAGAGCCTTTTTCCCTATCGCCGAGGTACGTATCACTACTGTAAATCCCTCCGGCTTAATACTCTGTATCAGGCTTTTAAGCCGCTTACCCTCTTCCTTTGAGGAGATTTTTTTCGATACAGAAACCTTGTTGCCAAAGGGGAATAACACCATGCTGCGCCCTGCAAGAGATAGCGTAGTAGAAAGGCGAGCTCCTTTGGTCGAGATAGGCTCTTTTGTTACTTGTACCAATAGGGTTTGACCAGCTGATAAAACATTCTCTATCTTACCCTCGCGAGGAAGGGCAACACCCGGCGCTACCTTGGTGAGAGGGGGAAGATTACGGCCTTGAGCTATCATCTTTAGGTAATTTTCGGTAGCTCCAAACTCCATCCCCAAATCATAATAATGTAAGAAAGCATCCTGCCCAGACCCTATATCCACAAAAGCTGCATTCAGCCCAGGCATAATCTTCCGTACCTTTCCGAGGTAAATGTCCCCCACGGCGCAAGAAGAGTTGCTCTTTTCTCGCTGAAATTCCACGAGTTTACGATCCTCAAGAAGGGCCATAGCCACTTCTTTGGGCCGTACATCAATGATTAATTGACTATCCACGTGTTTACTTTGTTTACTTGTGATATAATCTTTGGTAGTCTGCTACCAATCCTAGAGAGGGAGAAGGGATTTTATGTGCTTTGGGGGCAGTATCCCATCTTTTTCTCCTTAGGAAACAAAACTCGGACTTTCGTGCTGTATCCCCCATTATAACCACGCAAGAGGGATACTACCCACATTCAGGAGTTCCCTCTTACGAAGAGCCTGCAAAGGTTTCAGCACAAGCCCGAACCCTAAAACAGCCCAAAGGCTGTAGGGTTACTTCTTCTTATGACGATTCTTCTTCAAACGTTTTTTACGCTTGTGCGTTGCCATCTTGTGTCTTTTTCTCTTCTTACCACTTGGCATATTGTCTCCAAATTAAAGGGTGAAACTTACTTTGTTTATTGTTTTTGGTAGCTATCAACACTATGTTAATAGAGCCACTTTTGATTTATTTCTTGATCTCTGTTCCCCCTAGCATCTCAGAGAAAACTTTAGAAGGCTTGAAGCTGGGAACATTGTGCTTCGGGATAATAATAGCCTCCTTCTTTGAGATGTTGCGAGCTATCTTCTGAGCTCTCTCTCTAATAACAAAACTCCCAAACCCTCTGAGATAGATATTGTTGCCCTGAGCCATCTCATCCTTGACAACATCCATAAAAGTCTCTACGGTACGCAATACTTCGTCACGATCTAATCCTGTTCTCTTAGCTATCTGAGCCACAAGGTCTGCCTTTGTCATTACTATCTTAATTTATAATTATCTGATACTCTATACAGTTTCGGTGTACAAAGGTAGCAATTAATTCGCTTGGAAATACAGGCTTGTAGTATTTTTCCTATCACGGGGAAATGAAGCACAAGTGAGAAACGGAGAAAATGCTGCTGCCCTAGACTTAAAAAAGTATAGGCCTAGAGCAATATTTTTCTTGGCTGGAAACAGAAATTTTCTCAGGTAGAAACCGAGGGTATTCTTAGGCTAAATATTTTTTGATACTACCCTAGTTTTCTGATGGCTTTGCCTTAGTCCTAATGCTCCGGCTGGGGGCAAAGAATCTCTTCTAGAATAATCTAGATCTATCGGGTTAGGCTCCAGGAGATACCTCTTATTCCCCCTTTCTCCAAAACTCCAGAATCTTTTTCGCCAACTATTCGTGCTAATCACTTATAAATTGGTAACTTTGGGGCGAAAACGAAATCTGCTCACCATTTAACCTTTGCTCAGAGGCTAAATGGGTGCGGGTGGAGTTTGTTATTTAGGCAACAGATAACATATAATATAATGACAGGAACCATGAAGAAGGCTATTACACTAGCCGAGCTCACCGCCAAGTTTCACGACGGTATGTCTGTGATGATGGGCGGATTCTTGGGGAATGGAACCCCGGAACGAATTGTAGACGCCCTCGTAGAGAGCGGCGTTAAGGATCTCACTCTCATTACCAATGACACCTCGTATCCCGAAATGGGTTGCGGTCGTCTCATTGCCAATCATCAAGTAAAGAAGCTCATTGTATCGCATATTGGTACGAATCCTCTAACAGGAGAGCAGCTCAATGATGGCTCGTTAGAAATTGAGTTCAGCCCTCAAGGCACTCTAGCCGAACGCATCCGCTGCGGAGGCTCTGGGCTTGGTGGTGCTCTCACTTCCACAGGTTTGGGCACTGTTATTGCCGAAGGTAAAGAGTTGGTAAAGGTCGATGGGAAAGAGTATCTACTTGAGAAGCCCATCCGTGCTGAGTTTGCTTTTCTCAAAGGCTCTATTGGCGATGAAAAGGGTAACCTCGTGTATAAAGGGACTTCACAAAACTTCCAACCTCTCATGGCAATGGCTGCAGATACCGTTGTAGTAGAGATTGAAGAGTTGGTGCCGGTAGGAGCTATAGAGCCCCATGCTGTGCATACCCCCAGTATCTTTGTAGATCATATCGTAGTAGATAAATAACCCATTATTAATAGGAGTGTAAACTATACTAATACAATAAGTTTATGAGTAATCCAAAATCTATGATTCGTCTGCGTATGTCTCAAGCAGATGCACACTATGGTGGCAATCTTGTAGATGGTGCACGTATGCTGCAGCTCTTTGGTGATGTGGCAACAGAGCTTCTCATTATCCAAGATGGTGACGAAGGTCTCTTTTGTGCCTATGACAACGTGGAGTTTCTAAACCCCGTATATGCAGGAGACTACATCGAAGCTGTAGGGGAAATAACCCATGTAGGTAATTCTTCTCGTAAGATGACGTTTGAGGCTCGTAAGGTAATTAAGCCTCGTCCTGACATTAGCGACTCTGCAGCCGACGTATTGGCAGAACCCATCGTAGTATGTCGTGCTACAGGTACCTGTGTGGTACCCGTTAAATGCCAGCGTAATAAATAAGGTATAGTTCGGTATGGAAAAACTCATTATTACAGCTGCCATTTGTGGCGCAGAGGTAACCAAAGAACAGAATCCTGCGGTACCCTATACTGTAGAAGAGATTGTACGTGAGGCCAAAAGCGCCTACGATGCCGGTGCTGCCGTTGTACATATCCACGTACGCGAAGATGATGGAACGCCCACTCAGAGCCGAGATCGCTTCAAAGTATGCATGGATGCTGTGCGCGAGGCTTGCCCTGATGTTATTCTTATTCCCTCTACCGGAGGAGCTGTAGGGATGACTGCAGAAGAGCGTTTGCAACCCACAGAGCTATTCCCCGAAATGGCAACATTGGATTGTGGTACATGTAACTTTGGAGACGAAGTTTTCGAAAACACCATGCCCATGATGCGCACCTTTGGGAAGAGAATGCTCGAAAATAATATCAAGCCCGAGTACGAATGCTTCGAAATGGGGCACTTGGATACCATCTTACGCATGGCTGCCAAGGGCGAAGTTCCCGGTGATCCTATGCAATTTAACTTCGTATTGGGCGTTCCGGGCTGTACTCCTGCAACGGTAGAAAATCTTGTGTGGCTGGTTAATCGCATCCCCGCAGGTTCTACTTGGACTGCCACAGGTATTGGCCGTAGTGCCTTTACATTGGCTGCTCCCACCATCGTAATGGGAGGAAATGTTCGCGTTGGTTTTGAAGACAATCTGAATATTTCTCGTGGAGTGCTTGCTCGCTCTAATGGAGAGTTGGTAGAAAAAGTGGTGCGTCTATCTCGTGAATTGGGTCGTGAGATCGCCTCGCCTGCCGAAGCTCGTGCCATCCTCTCCCTTCGTCCTCTCAAGTAGTTATTTATCATTAAAACGATTAATTCAATATAATTCGCTCTATGCAAAAAAAAGGCAACAAATACGGTACGCACCGCGTACTCGATCCTCAAGGCGTACTTCCACAGCCTGCCAACAAGATTGACAACAACATGGATGAGATCTACGACAACGAGATTCTCATCGATGTACAAACCTTGAATATTGACTCTGCTAGCTTTACACAGATCCACGAGCAAGCTGGCGGCGATAAGGCAAAGATCGCAGAAATCATGCTCGGCATCGTAGAAAAGCAAGGTAAGCACCGCAACCCTGTAACAGGTTCCGGTGGTATGCTCCTCGGGACTGTTGAGAAGATTGGTGATGCTCTCAAAGGCAAAATCGATCTCAAAGAAGGAGATAAGATTGCTACTCTTGTTTCCCTTTCTCTTACTCCACTTCGCATTGATAAGATCAAGGAAATTCGCCCTGATGTAGACCAAGTGGACATTGATGGTAAGGCTATTCTTTTCGAAAGCGGTATCTATGCCAAGATCCCTACAGACCTTCCCGAAAAGCTAGCTCTCTCTGCTCTCGACGTGGCTGGTGCTCCTGCTCAAACAGCTAAGCTTGTAAAGCCCGGCGATACAGTATTGATCATTGGTGCCGGTGGTAAGAGCGGTATGCTCTGCTGCTACGAAGCCATGAAGCGTGCCGGTGTTACAGGTAAGGTAATCGGTCTTTGCCACTCTCAAAAGAGCGCAGATCGTCTCAAAGCCCTCGGCTTCTGCCACACTGTATTTACAGCAGATGCTACTCAACCCGTACCTGTAATGGAAAAAATCTCTGAGCTAACAGGTGGCCAAATGTGCGATGTTACAATCAATAACGTAAACATCCCCGATACAGAGATGACAAGTATCCTCTGCACCAAAAACGATGGTGTAGTATACTTCTTCTCTATGGCAACCAGCTTTACCAAGGCAGCTCTTGGTGCAGAAGGTGTTGGTAGCGACGTTACGATGATTGTAGGTAATGGCTATACAAAGGGTCATGCCGAAATCACGCTACAAGAACTCAGAGAAAACGAAGCTCTCCGTAAGATCTTTACCGATCTTTACGCATAATTTGACCTAGAGAGATAGATGTAGGGCATCTCCTAGAGAGGGGAGGTTCTACATCTATTTCCAAAGCAATCACGCTCTTTTTTGGGGTGGGTTCTCCCCCTCATTTGCTCATCTGTTTACCTCCGCTGCCCGGCTCACAATTAAGGTACTGAGGTCGACTCCAAGAGTTACTCCCTACTAGGGAGGGTTCGTGTTTGTTTCTTTCCTCCTTTAAGGCAACCTCAGATATTATCTCAAGAATATCTCCGAAATGAACGAAAGTAGAAGAAAATACTATTTCCCTGACGTAACCGATGAACAGTGGAACGACTGGCGTTGGCAGGTGAAGAATCGGATTGAGACACTCGATGATCTCAAAAAGTATGTTACTCTCACCCCTGAAGAAGAGGAGGGAGTACGGGAGTCTCTCAAGAGCCTCCGCATGGCTATCACACCCTATTACCTTAGCTTAATAGATCCCAACGACCCTAATGACCCCGTACGTAAGCAGTCTGTACCTACGGCCAACGAGCTAATCATTAGCGAAGAAGACCAACTTGACCCTCTAAGTGAGGATGAAGACTCTCCTACTCCGGGGCTTACACACCGCTATCCCGATCGTGTGCTGTTCTTAATTACAGACATGTGCTCAATGTATTGTCGCCATTGTACACGTCGTCGATTTGCGGGACAAAAAGATGCAGCATCGCCTCGTGAGCGAATCGATAAGGCTATAGAATATATCGAACGTACCCCCGAAGTACGAGACGTGCTACTATCGGGAGGAGACGCTTTGATGGTTAGCGACTCTATGATCGAGTATATCTTACAGCGTTTGCGTGCCATCGATCATGTGGAAATTATCCGCTTTGGCTCTCGTACTCCCGTAGTTTTGCCACAGCGTATCACTCCTGAGCTAGTGGAAATCCTCAAGAAGTATCACCCCATTTGGCTCAACACTCATTTCAATCACCCCAATGAAATTACGGCAGAGTCGAAGGAAGCTTGTGAACGACTAGCCAATGCCGGAGTACCCCTTGGTAACCAAACGGTATTGCTCCGAGGGATTAACGACTGCACCTACGTGATGAAGAAGTTGGTACATGAGTTAGTAAAGATTCGTGTACGCCCCTACTACATCTATGTATGTGACTTGTCTCGTGGTATTGGGCACTTCCGTACTCCCGTATCTAAGGGTATTGAGATCATAGAAAACCTCCGTGGGCACACCTCCGGATACGCTGTTCCTACCTTCGTGGTAGACGCTCCCGGTGGTGGAGGGAAGATCCCCGTTATGCCCAATTATATCGTATCTCAGGCTCCTAATCGAGTGGTACTCCGCAATTATGAAGGTGTACTTACCACCTACACAGAGCCTGCTCATTACGAAGAGGAGTGCCATTGCCCCGAGTGCGAAAAGCAACGCAAGGACGGAGTGGCAGCTCTGCTTGCCGGGCAACAGCTTGCCATCGAGCCTAGTAAATTGGCTCGTAAAGAACGCAACCGCAAGCGTCAAGAAAGTAAATAATCACGTTTCTCTCTTCATCAATGCCCTTTATATCAGGCCTTACTCAGCTGCGTAGTCTTTCCATCGTAGGAATGGCAAAAAACACAGGAAAGACGGAATGTCTTAACTATGTTTTGCGTCGTTTGTGGGAAGAGTATCCCCAAGTAAGTTTGGCATTGACCTCTATTGGTATTGATGGAGAGCGTCGGGATCAAGTAACTCAAACCGATAAACCCGAGATTTGTCTACACCCCGGCACTCTCTTTGTTACGGCCGAAAAGTTTTATCGTAACAAGATGGTTGCAGCGGAGGTGGTAGGTATCGATGAGCAATACACGACTTCTCTTGGTCGAGCCATCTATGCAAAGTCTAAGGGAACAGGCAAGGTACTGATTGCAGGCCCTGCCTCAACAGGAGGTTTGAAACACATTATAAGGAAGATGCGAGATAGGAACATTGATCTAACCATTATCGATGGCGCCCTATCTCGTATCAGCCTAGCTGCTCCCTCTGTGTCAGAAGGAATGATTTTGGCAACAGGGGCAGCTTATAGTGTACAACCGGAGGAGTTAATCCGCAAAACACACCATCTCTATCGGCTTATACAACTGCCGGAGTATCCGTCAAGAGCTATTGCAGAGGGTCTTGCAGATGCGGAGAGGGGTATGTTTGTGATTGATCCTGAAGGGAATGTTTTTGAGACGGGATTTATTTCTGCCCTGTCGGATCGAATCTGGCAGGATGTGGAATGGCTGCAACGGGGGGATACCCTTTTCGTTGCAGGCGTAGTCTCAGACCTTCTCTTGGAGAAACTCAGAATGATAGATAGCCATCGAACGCTCGTGGTACGAGACTTTACTCGTCTGTTCGCTTCGCCTCTTGCCATCGACAAGTACCTCTCTTCGGGGAAAGAATTGCGCGTGCTCTATGGCACTAAGCTCATGGCTGTTACCTTTAATCCCCTAGCCCCCTCGGGCTATCGGCTTGATTCTGAAAAGATGTGTACACGCTTGCAAGAGTCGTTGGGTGTACCCGTATATGATGTATGTCGGTTATGAATGTATTGCGGAATAGTATAGAGTCTATTGCGGGTCTTCGCTTCGTCGTGAACTCGCTAGAGCTGGCGTCCTCCCCCGGTAGGCAGGCTCTTCTAGAGACTTCTTGGACTTCGAGTAGAGAAAATATACTACAACGCCTCGAAAAAGTAACGCGCTTCTATAAGTATTTAGAGGACGAACAGAGCAACAAGGGCTTGCAAGAGTTACACCTTCTACTACAAGATGTACGCAATATAGCCGGCTCTATTGCTTTACTAAAAGAGCGTCATAGCAGTTGTAGTGATGTAGATTTCTATGAGCTTAAGTGCCTTGCGCTGGTTGCAGCCAAAGTGAGTCGCTTAGCAGAGATGCATTCACTTCAATTGGAAGATATGCCCTCGTTAGAAGCTCCTCTCTCTATCCTTGATATTGATGGAGAGCGTCTTCCCTCTTTCTTTATCTCTGATGGTTATAGTGCCACCTTAGCGCAGCAACGAAAAGAGATAGAGAGAACTAAAACGGACGAAGAGCGAGACCGATTAGCTATGGCCGCAGCACAGGAAGAGGATCGGGTGCGCCGCCGTCTAACGAAAGAGCTAGCCCCCTTTGCCGATGACTTTAGTCGCGTACTTGGAGCTCTGGCAATGGACGATCTTTTGCTGGCCAAGGCGCGCTGGGCTTATGAGCATCATTACTGCTGCCCTACCCCTTTATCGGCAGATTCAGAGACTGATTTTTGTGATCTAATTCACCCGGAAGTCGCTGAAAAACTGACTGAACGTGGGGAGCACTTTCAACCGGTATCCATTCGCTTTGGTGCCCATCCTACCCTTATAACAGGAGCCAACATGGCAGGAAAGAGTGTATTGCTTTCTGCTATTACATTGGCACAAGCTCTCATGCAATATGGCTTTTATGTACCGGCAAGAGAAGCTAAGATTGCTGTTGTAGATGACATCATCGGCTCTATAGGAGACGGACAAAACTTTGATGAGGGTCTCTCCTCTTTTGGAGCTGAAGTCTTGCGTCTCAATAACATTGTGCAAGCCATTAAAGCTGGCAGTATCCTCTTGGTTCCGATAGATGAACCTGCCCGCACTACAAATCCGGACGAAGGTTGCGCCCTCGTGGACGCCCTCGTGAGGCTATTTGCAAAGTACAATGTACGCTCCGTTATCACCACACACTATAGCGGTATATCAGCACCTTGTTGTAGATATAGAGTGCGTGGATTTATCGAAGAGAGGTTGCAACTCCCTCTCGAAGTAAATAAGCTAAACAAATACATTGATTACTCCCTAATCAAAGACTCCTCAGATACAGCCCCACACGAGGCTGTACGTATTGCCGAGATTTTGGGTATTGATAAAGAGTTGCTCCAGTACTGTAAAGAAAAATTGAACTTATAGAGAATGAATAAGAGTAAAGTAGGGATAGACTTCTCTAAAGTAGAACGCGCCCGTCATACAGCTCGCGAGATTGCCAATGAGGTACAAGAGTTTGTAGATAGGTACACTACGGTGGCAGTAGAACGTACGCTCTGCCGCTTTATTGGCATTGACGATGTTGATGCCAATGGAGTTCCCCTCCCAAATGTCGTTGTAAACCATCTTCACGAGAATAAACTTCTATCGGATGGGGCTCTGTTTTATATAGCCAATGCCATGGCAGCAACGGGGAAAAATCCCCAGCAGGTGGCAGAAGGTGTAGCAGAGGGGACTATAGATCTAAAACGCTATCCGTCGCTTGATAAAGAGGGGGTGGCCAATACCTTAGAACCCTATATCCTAGAAGGGATAAAGAAAATCGCTGCTAAGCGAGCTCGCCGTGAAGAGTATCTTCGTACCATAGGCGAGGGACCTCAGCCTTACTTATACGTGATCGTAGCTACAGGCAACATCTACGAAGACGTAGTGCAAGCTCAGGCTGCTGCTCGCCAGGGTGCCGATATTATTGCAGTTATCCGCACCACGGGACAAAGTTTGCTCGACTATGTACCCTATGGAGCAACCACAGAAGGTTTTGGAGGTACGTTTGCTACTCAAGAGAACTTCCGCATTATGCGTAAGGCTTTGGATGAAGTGGGAGAAGAAGTTGGACGTTATATCCGTCTCTGTAACTACTGCTCCGGGCTCTGTATGCCCGAAATTGCCATCATGGGAGCGTTCGAAGGCCTTGATGTTATGCTCAACGATGCTCTCTATGGTATCCTATTCCGAGACATCAATATGCAACGTACTCTTGTAGACCAGTACATGAGTCGCGTTATCAATGGCTTTGCCGGAGTAATCATCAACACCGGAGAAGACAATTACCTCACTACGGCGGATGCCGTGGAAGAAGCCCATACCGTACTTGCCTCCGACCTAATTAATGAGCAATTTGCTCTAAAAGCAGGTCTACCGGAGGAACAAATGGGACTTGGGCATGCCTTTGAGATGGATCCTATGCTAGAGAATGGCTTCCTCTACGAGCTTGCTCAGGCTCAGATGACAAGGGAGATATTCCCCAAGGCTCCGCTCAAATATATGCCTCCTACGAAGTTTATGACAGGGAATATATTCCGTGGCCACATACAAGATGCTCTCTTCAATATGATTGGGATTTGGACACATCAAGGGCTTCAACTTCTTGGGATGCCTACAGAGGCTATCCATACTCCATTCATGAGTGATCGCTACCTCTCTATCGAAAATGCTCGTTATATTTTCAACAATATGCGATCAATTGGCGAAGATGTAGAGTTTAAGGAAGGGGGAATCATGCAAACCCGTGCACGTTTAGTCCTAGACAAAACAATTAACCTCCTAGACGAAATCAATCAACAGGGTATCTTTACGGCACTTTCTAAAGGAACTTTTGCCGATGTAAAGCGTCCTATTGATGGAGGAAAGGGGTTGGATGGTGTTGCTTCTAAGGGAGATCATTACTACAACCCAACGATTGAACTGATGAAAAACTTTAGAATAGAGGGTAAGCTATGAGTGGTGGATTATATTCGATGGAGGAAAAGGACTTTGACCGCACGCTAGACTTAGCGAAGGTAAAGCCCTATGGAGATACAATGAACGATGGTAAGATACAGTTGAGTTTTACTCTACCTGTACCCATCGGAGCAGAAGCAGAAGAAGCGGCAAAGCTACTACTCAAAGAGATGGGTTTGCAAAACCCCATGGTAGTTTTCTCTAAGGAACTTACCAATGGATTTACCTTCTTCAACTGCTATGGCAACTGTAGTCATACGGTAGACTACTCCAATATTTATGTTCCTAAAGTAGAAACTACTACTTGGGATATGGGCGAAACGGATGATTTTATCCGTACGAATATAGGTCGTCCTATCCGCATTATAGGAGCGAGTACAGGTACCGATGCTCACACTGTGGGGATTGATGCCATTATGAACATGAAGGGATTTGCCGGCCATTATGGCCTGGAGCGATACGACATGATCGAGGCTCTCAATCTCGGAAGCCAAGTGCCCAACGAAGAGTTCATCAGCAAGGCTCTTGATTACAAAGCCGATGCTCTACTCGTATCACAAACCGTAACACAAAAAGATGTACATATCAAAAACCTTACAGAACTCGTAGAACTTCTCGAAGCAGAAGGCCTAAGAGATAAGGTAATATTGGCTTGTGGCGGTCCACGTATTACGCATGAGCTTGCCAAAGAACTCGGGTATGATGCAGGTTTTGGTGCTAATACTTTTGCCGACGATGTGGCCTCCTATATAGCACAGGAGCTCCACCGCCGTATGGAAGAAGGGTTAGTGGAAAAGTAAATCTCAACAAGACAAAAAGAAGAATCAATTAAAAGCATATAGCCATGGACAAGAATGAAATAAGAGAGACTATTGCACGACGTGTAGCTCTCGAACTAAAAGATGGAGATGTGGTTAACCTCGGTATAGGTCTGCCAACAATGGTTCCCAATTACCTTAAAGCCGATGTTGAGGTAATGCTCCAGAGTGAAAATGGAATGATCGGCATGGGACCTGCTCCCAAAGAGGGAGAAGAGTCTGCAGAGTGGACCAACGCCGGAGGCGGTTTTATTACACCGGTGCCGGGGGCCGCTACATTCGATAGTGCAACTTCGTTTGGAATCATCCGTGGTGGGCATGTGGATGTAAGTATTTTGGGAGCTCTCGAGGTGGATGAAAACGGAGACCTCGCAAACTGGATTATTCCTGGCAAAAAAGCACCGGGTATGGGGGGAGCAATGGACCTCCTCGTAGGTACTCGTAAAGTAATTCTTGCCATGGAGCATACCGCCAAAGGGACCCCAAAGATTCTCAAAAAATGCCGTCTCCCTCTTACGGCACAGGGACAAGTAGATTTGATTATCACAGAAATGTGTGTGATTGAGGTACGCAAAGGTGAGGGATTGGTAGTAACGGAGCTTAATGAGCACTTTACTCGCGAGGAAGTTATTGCAGCTACAGAAGCTTCTATTATCTTTGCGGAAGATTTGCGCCCAATGCGCCAATGAGAAGAGAAGAGAGACTATTATTAAGAATCAAATAAATCACTATGGATTTTTCACAAACTCCACAAGAGCAACTGTTCTTGCAGATGATCACTGCTTTTGCAGAGAAGGAAGTAAAACCCTTAGCTGCAGAGATTGATGAACAAGAACGCTTCCCCATCGAAACGGTTAAGAAGATGGCGAAGTTGGGTATTATGGGGATCCCCATTCCTACTCAATATGGCGGTGCCGGTGCAACCAATCAAATGTACTCTATGGCTGTAGAGGAACTAAGCCGCGTATGTGCTACCACTGGGGTAGTCGTATCGGCTCACACTTCTTTGTGTTGTGCTCCTATCCTTGAGCATGGTACTGAAGAGCAAAAAATGAAGTATCTACCCAAGCTTGCCTCTGGTGAGTGGATTGGTGCGTTTGGTCTCACAGAGCCCAATGCCGGAACAGATGCCTCTGCTCAACAAACCTTTGCCGTAGATAATGGAGATCACTGGGTACTCAATGGTACTAAAATCTTTATTACCAATGCTGAGTACGCACACGTGTACATCATCTTTGCAATGACCGATAAGAGCCAAGGTAATCATGGTATTTCTGCATTTATTGTAGAAAAGGATATGCCCGGCTTTAGCATTGGTAAGAAAGAGCTTAAGCTCGGTATCCGTGGATCTGCTACGTGTGAGCTTATTATGGAGAACTGCATTGTTCCCAAAGAAAACCTCCTCGGCAAAATCGGCGGTGGCTTCAAGATTGCCATGAAGACTCTTGATGGTGGTCGTGTTGGTATCGCATCTCAAGCTGTAGGGATTGCCCGCGGTGCTATGGACGAAACTGTTAAGTACACGAAGGAGCGTAAGCAGTTTGGTCGCAGCATTGCCAAATTCCAAAACACACAATTCCAGCTTGCAGATCTACAAACTCGCATCGAATGTGCTCAGCTTCTCATCCGTCGTGCCTCTTGGCTCAAGGATGCCCAACTCCCCTACTCTGTAGCTGCAGCCGAAGCAAAGCTCTTCTGTGCAGAGACAGCAATGGAGGTAACAACCAAGGCTGTACAGTTCCATGGCGGTTATGGCTATACTCGCGAATATCCTGTTGAACGTATGATGCGCGATGCCAAGATTACAGAGATTTACGAAGGAACCAGCGAAGTTCAACGCATGGTTATTTCTGCAAACCTATTAAAATAAGAAGGAGGACTATAGATGTTGAAAATAGTTGTTTGTATCAAACAAGTTCCCGATACAACTGAGATTAAGCTCGATCCCGTAAAAGGAACGCTCATCCGTGATGGGGTACCTAGCATTATGAACCCCGATGATAAGGGTGCGCTAGAGCAAGCCCTTCTCTTCAAAGACAAGTTTGGTGCTGAGGTAACCTGTATTACCATGGGACCTCCTCAAGCAAAGGAAATCATCCGCGAAGCTTTCGCTATGGGTGTAGACAAGGGATACCTTGTAACAGACCGTCGTTTTGGTGGTGCTGATACCCTCGCAACAAGCTACACCCTCTCTCAAGCTCTTCGTACTCTTGAGTATGATATTATCTTGGCTGGTCGTCAGGCTATCGACGGGGATACGGCACAAGTTGGTCCTCAGATCGCTGAGCAACTCGACCTCCCACAGGTTACTTATGTTGAGAATGTTGAGTTCGATGGTAAGGATCTATTGACCGTTCGTCGCAATGTAGAAGAAGGTCACGAAGTACTCGAAGTAAAGCTTCCTTGTATGCTTACTTTCCTTGCTTCTGCCTACGAACCTCGCTATATGAACGTACGTGGTATCATGGAAGCCTTCGACAAAGAAATTGTTGAATTGAATGCTGATAGCTTCCCTGTAGATCCCGAACGTTTAGGTCTTAAGGGATCTCCTACGAGCGTTAAGAAGTCATTTACCAAGGGAGCTAAGGCTATGGGGACTCTCCACGATGAGATCACTCCGGAAGAGGCTGCCGATATTATTATCGAAAAACTCAAAGAGAAATTCATTATCTAATGCATACTATGGACAAGGAACAATATAAAGGAATTCAAGTCTTTGCGGAGCAACGTGAAGGTGTAGTTCAGAACGTTGCATTCGAGCTAATCGGTAAGGCACGTGAATTGGCAGACTCTATTGGAGAAAAGGTTACAGCTGTTCTTCTCGGACAGAATGTAGCAAACCTCAGCCAAGAGCTCATTGCTGCCGGTGCAGACCGTGTACTCCTTGTTGAGCACGATCTCCTCAAAGACTATGTGACAGAGCAATACGCACAAGCTATTACTCACATCCTCAATACATACAAACCTGAGATATTCCTCTTAGGAGCTACAACTATAGGTCGTGACCTTGGTCCCCGCCTCTCTGCACGTATGCACACCGGTCTTACAGCAGACTGTACCTCCCTTGAGATCAATGAAGATCGCAATCTTCTCATGACTCGTCCCGCCTTTGGTGGTAACCTCATGGCTACGATTATCTGTAAGGAGCATCGTCCTCAGATGTCTACAGTGCGTCCCGGCGTGATGCGTAGAAAGGAAAGCGACCCCTCTCGTAAGGGCGAAGTAGAAAAGGTTGTAGTACCTTTTGACGAATCGAAGTGCCGCGTTCGCTTGGTACGTAAGGAGCGTGAAGAAAAGAACCTCATTGACATTACAGAAGCACACGTTCTCGTATCAGGAGGTCGTGGTGTTGGTACCAATGATGGCTTCGAAAAGCTCACCGCTCTTGCAGCAACCCTCGGAGCAGAAGTTTCTTCTTCTCGTGCAATGGTTGACGCAGGCATTATGTCACACGATCGTCAGGTAGGTCAGACGGGTAAGACTGTTCGTCCTAATCTCTATCTCGCATTGGGTATTTCCGGAGCTATTCAGCACCTTGCCGGTATGGAAGAGTCTGAATACATTATCGCCATCAATAAGGATAAGTTTGCTCCTATCTTCCAAGTTGCAGACCTTGGTCTCGTAGGCGATCTCCACAAGATTGTACCCATTCTGAACGAAAAGCTAAAAGTAGAACTTGCTAAGTCGGGGCGCTAACCCCACTTAAAAAGATTCGCTATGAGTACTTCGTACACTACAATTCGTCTCGATTGTAAAGGTGCTATAGCAACGCTTACAATCGACCGACCAGAAAGCCTCAATGCGCTCTCTCGTAAAGTATTGGAGGAGCTAGAACAGGCTTTGCACGAAGTCGCTAGTAATACGGAAATCCGCGTCCTTCTCCTCACCGGAGAGGGGCGCGCTTTTGTTGCCGGAGCCGACATTGCCGAGATGCGTTCGCTATCTCCTTCCGAAGCTAAAGACTTTGGAGCGTTGGGTAGTCGAGTATTTCGCACGATCGAATTAATGCCTATGCCGGTTATTGCAGCCGTCAACGGATTTTGTTTGGGAGGTGGATGTGAAATGGCTCTTAGTGCAGATATCCGTATTGCTTCGTCTAAGGCAAAGTTTGGACAGCCTGAGGTTGGCTTGGGTATTATGCCCGGCTTTAGTGGCACTCAGCGATTGCCTCGTACAATTGGTGTAGGGAAAGCAAAAGAATTGATCTATACGGGTCGTGTTATCAGAGCAGACGAAGCTCTTGCCATAGGCTTGGTCAACCAGGTTGTGGAGCCAGAGGAGCTTATAAATACGGCTCTTGAGCTCGCCCAAGAGATTGCATCCCAATCGCCCAATGCGGTGCGCCTATCCAAAGAGGCTATCAATAGAGGCTTACAAAGCGACATTGACACAGGCATTGCAGCAGAGAATACGCTCTTTGGTCTTGCCTTTGCACATCCCAATCAACAAGAGGGGATGTCCGCATTCTTGGAGAAGCGTAAACCTCAATTCTAAATCAAAAGGATGAACATTCTCCCCTCTTGGGAGGTTGTATTCAAAATTAATACTACAGATAAGATGAAAATAGCAGTTATCGGTAACGGTACCATGGGTGCAGGCATTGTACAATGCGCAGCTCAGCACAATATGGATATCGTAATGAAAGGACGCAGCAAGGAGTCTCTTGATAAGGCAATGCTCAAGCTAAAAAAGAACTTTGCACGTCTCGTAGAAAAGGGTAAGATTACAGAAGAACAATCTGCTCAGTACTATGCCCATATTAAGGCTACACAAGACTTTGCAGATATAGCCGACGCCGATCTCATTATCGAAGCTCTCTCCGAGGATATGGAGGTAAAAAAGGCAACGCTTCGCAATCTTGATGGTATCATCAAACCAGAAGCTATCTTTGCTACCAACACGTCTTCTCTGAGTATTACAGAACTAGCCTCGGTAACGAATCGTCCTGCAAAGGTGATTGGTATGCACTTCTTCAATCCTGTACCTCAGATGAAGTTGGTAGAAGTGATCAGCGGACAATGTACATGTCCCGAGGTGCTCGCTGTGGTTCTTGACCTTTGCGCACAACTCGAAAAGACCGCAGTGCGTGTGAGCGAAGCTCCCGGTTTCGTTGTAAATAGGATTCTTATCCCCATGATTAACGAAGCTATCGGGGAACTTGCTGATGGCGTAGCTACTGCAGAAGAGATTGATGCCGCTATGAAGCTTGGTGCCAATCACCCCATGGGTCCTCTCGAATTGGGAGACTTTATCGGGCTTGATGTTTGCCTTGCCATTATGGAAGTGCTTCATAATGAGTATGGCGACGATAAGTATCGCCCCCATCCTCTCTTGCGCAAGAAGGTACGCGCCGGTCAGCTCGGACGTAAAACGGGATATGGCATCTACGATTATTCTAAATAAGATCGCCACCGTTTAAGATCGTTCTAAGCTAAACAATATAGTAGGGTTGAGTGCACCATGGGGTGCATTCAACCCTATTCTTTTCTATTCATTTGCCTTTGAGAGGTACTTCGAGGCTCCCTTTTGGAGAAGACGTCAGAGGATGTCGGCACTCTTCCTTCTCTTTACCTAGAAATACTAGTATCCATAAAGATTCCATTTCTGCCAAAATCCTCCCCCCTCTTGCCTAAAAATGAAACCGATTTCACCCAAAAGGAGGGGACACTTTCAGCTAAAAAGAGCCCCAATTCTACCTGAGAAAGATTTCTATTTTAGCTAAATACTAGAAGAGTACTACTCTAACCTTTTCTCTGTACATGAAATAAGTCCTTTAATCATACATGTTCCCTTTTCCTTATTACAGGAGAAAGAGATACAAGACCTAGTCTATTTTGTATCTTTGTAATAACTATTCAGAAGACCATTTGAGTAGGAAATAATTGACTCCTCTCCCAATAGTCCCCTCTATGATTTTGCCCCCTCCTGCACAAGCCATTTCCCCTCATCTCGGTATTTCTCCGGCAAAAGAAGTCCTCACCTTTATCTTGAGCCTCCTTTTGGGGTTTGGATTGTTTGGTGCAATTTACACCCTGCTTTCTCCCCTATTATCTCACTCGATATTCGGGATTGCCATTACGCAAAATATCGTTGTTTTTTTGGGGTCAGCATCGCTCTATGCCTATTGCGTATTCCGCAAAAAGGCTCCCAAAGCTTTGGGATTAACAGCTCCACAACCTATTATACAAGGCAAAAGCAGATGGTACGAAGGAGGAATTATACTGGGAATAACACTCCTTGTTTGGGGAATATCAGCGCTGTTGCAATATGCCGCGGGAGAAGCTATCGAAGCACTACCCAAAGAGGTAGGGGCATGGATAACCCAATACGAAGAAAAAAGTAGATCCATGCTAGAGATGCTGCAGGGTGATGGCTCTGTAGGAAGTCGCTTGAAACAGATCCTTATCATCGGTATGCTAACGGGCGTTTGCGAAGAGATTTTGCTGAGAGGGGCTTTACAACCTCTGCTTATTCGCCTAACTCATAGCCCCATTGTCGGCATCCTCTTGACAGCTATCATCTTTAGCTTATTACATCAGTCAGTCCTTAATTTTCTTCCCATTATGGTACTAGCCCTTTGGTTTGGATGTCTTCGTCACTATTCCGGCTCCATTGTTTGGGGGGTACTTATCCATATACTCAACAATAGCTTGGCTCTCTTTTAATCGCTTATCATGATGCAATCTCAAGAAGACTCTTTTCTTTCTCTCCTTGCCTCTCGCTGTATCAATCAATATGGGGCTGAGCTTCATCAATGTTGTTTTGTCTTTCCTTCGCAACGTGCCGGTACATTCTTCCGCTATGAGTTAAGCAAACGCCTGACCCAGCCCTCCTTTTCTCCACAGATTATTACAGTAGAGAGCCTTACTGAGAAACTATCCGGACTCAAATCAGCACAACGTACCCAGCAAGTTTGCCTTCTCTATCGCGAGATTGTAACCCTAAGAGAAGAACTCGGATTTCCCCTTGATGAGAAAAGCAACCCTCACCTCCCCTTTGATCATGCTGAGAAGCTTTTGTCGGACTTCAATGATATAGACAACTATCTCGTAGAGCCGGACGAGATTTTCCACAACCTAAAGGCTCTAGATGACCTTACCTCTCTCGATTATATAAGCCCGGAACAAAAAGAAGCAATCGAAATCTTTTTTGGGTACCTAAGCAAGGTTAATAGCGATAAGAAAGAACGCCTTGAGGAGCTATTCTCGGCGATGACCACCGAGATGCAACTTCTCTATCATCGTTTTCGAGCCACCCTCGAGAGTTTAGGATTAGGGTATAGTGGAATGCTTGCCCGCCGTGCTGCAGAACTAGACGAAGAGACTTTTGACAGGAATCTACAAAAGCTTCTCTCCCCATCTGTTAGGCATATTATTGTTGCCGGATTGTATCACCTATCAACAGCCGAACGCGAGATACTAAAACGCCTGAAACGCACCAATAACCACTACTCCACCTCATTTTATTGGGAAGAGGTGAAGCTTGCGAATCATACCACCCCCTCCGACTGGGGCTTTCTGATCGGCAAAACGATGCAAGAGAGTAAGCAAGAGCTAGGAGGCGAGTGGCTAAGTACCCAAGAGAAAGGGGTGCCCAAGATAGATATTGTACAGATCCCTTCGGATATAGGGCGGAGTAAGTTAGTGCCTACTCTACTCCAAGAGCTCATAGGCGATGCTCCACGTGCTGTAGAAGATTTGCAGTGTGCCATTGCACTCCCCGAGGTTAATACGCTACTTCCATTACTCGATGCTCTACAAGGGATTTCCCATCCCATCAATATAACCATGGGATATCCCCTGCATCTCTCCTCTGTGGCAGTATGGCTCCATAGATACATTGAGCTACAGCAGTTTACCCGATGGAGTGAAAAAGGGGAACTTCTCCCACTTGACGCTCTTGAGCACCTCATCAAGCATCCGCTGAGCAACCTCTTGGTAAGTAGTGAGGAACTATCCCCGCTCAACGAAGCTCTTCGATACAACTATTACTACATCGACTATCAAAAGATATGTGCTCTTTACCCTCAAGATCTCCCGGAGCCTCTTCGCCTTCTTATTGAGCCCATATCGGATAAGTCAGTCCTAATTCAAAGGCTCATCACCCTACTCAACCGGCTTGCCTCCCTGCTCCAAGAAGAAGATAATGATGCAGAGGAGGCAGACTCAAAGGCAGAGGCCGGTCACGTTCACTACATCCGTGTGCTTGAGATCGAGTTTGTCAAAAAACTGAGAGACCTCGTCATACAAGTGGGCAACCTACTCCCTCTGATGGGAGATACCGCAGAGCGCACCATTCTGTATCGTCTTCTCTTTAAGTTGGTAGAGGAGGAAACGCTCCCCTTCGAAGGAGAACCGCTGGAGGGGCTGCAAATTATGGGCTTCTTAGAGAGCCGACTCATTAACTTCGATTATCTCATTATCCCAGAGAGCAACGAGGGAGCACTCCCTCACAAACGTCCCATAAACAGAGGATATATCCCATACAACGTGCGCCTAGGATATAATATGCCTACCTATCAATCCGATGATTACACGGAGGCTTATTACTTCTATCGCCTTATAAGCCGTGCCCGTAGGGTTTTCTTTATTGTGGATAGTAGAAGTGAAAAAGAACCCTCTCGTTTCTTGGCACAACTACGCTACCTTTTCCATCTCACACCCCAAGAGCATACCGTAAAGGTATCTATGCTGGCGACTCAAACGCCCAAGATTGTCATCCCTAAGGATGAGGCGGCAATGACAGTTCTTAGGGAATACACTACGAGCAACAGAGACGACATAAAGAAAGCACTCTCGGCTAGTAGTCTCTCCACTTATGCCCTATGTCCTCTGCAATTTTACTACAAATACATACGACAGATTCCTGAGATAGAAGAACGCACAGATCTACTCTCCCCAGGGGACTTTGGTACTGTTATACACGATGTAATGCAGCACCTGTATGAGCCCTATGAGGGAAAGTTGCTTTCTTCTCAAGACTATGAGTGGTTGATCGATCCGCATACCTCTCTGCCGAGAATCAGTACAATAGTAAACTCCTACTATGCCCAAAATGTACTGCATCAAAATAGTACTCCCAAAGAAATTGAGGGGATGCATCAAATGTACATTAGGATGATAATGGAGGAGGTTTACGCTGTCTTGAAGTTTGATGCGCAGTACATCCGAAGGGGGCATCAACTCGCCTATGTGGCCTCCGAGCAGCGAATTGATATGATAGAGCCTCTCCCAGAACTGGGGATTGATGTACGCTTCAAGGGCTTCATAGACAGATTGGATGAGGTAGATGGTCTCTTGCGCATTGTGGACTATAAAACAGGATCGGACTCCCAAACTTTCAAGGATTGGAATCAACTCTACTTCGCCCAAGAGAAATCTCAGCACCGCAAAGCTATTGCCCAAATCTTTCTTTATTCGGAGGCCGTTCTCCGCTTGGTGGAAAACGGAAGGGCTCAGCAAGAGGGGCTAAATTGGCTGCAACCTAGGCACAATCGGGTGCAACCCTCTCTGTATCAACTAAAGGGGATGTGTAGCAATAAGGAGAGTTACAACCCCCTGATAAGGTTCAATCAAACAGAGATAGAGGACTATGCAACCTCGGAGATACGCGATTCTTATTGCCACGAGCTGCACGAAGTTCTTCTCCGTCTCTTCTCTCCGGATGTACCCTTTGCTCAAACAGAAGATGAAGAAGCCTGCCGTTATTGCGCTTTTAAGGCTATTTGTGCCCGCTAATGTATCTCTAATAGCTCATAAAGTGCTTACTTTGCATAGCCGATAAGCGTATCGGACCTATTATTTTGAGATAGAAAAGACAATACATATATATGGCAACAAAACAAAATCTTTTTGCAGACTTCTCTCCTACCTCGGCAGAAGAGTGGAAAGCAAAAATTACTGCTGACCTCAAAGGCGCCCCCTACGATAAAAAACTCGTATGGCGCACCAAGGAAGGCTTTGACGTACAACCGTTTTACCGCCGTGAGGACCTCAATGGATTGCTCACCCCAATGGTTGCTCCCGGCGAGTACCCCTATGTACGTTCTACCAGACTTAACAACGAATGGTACACACGGCAAGAGATTCAGGCCTCTTCGCCAGAAGAAGCAAATCGTATAGCTCTTGATTTGCTCTTCAAAGGCGTAGATGCACCCTCATTTACCCTTGCCGCCTCATGGATTACCCAAGAGGGGCTCTCTGCACTCCTAAAAGATATAGAACCAACAGCTATCGAATTAAACCTTAGCTGCTGCGTATCTCAAGCCGCTCGCTTGGCTCGTGAGCTTACTCTATACTTCCAAGGTAGAGGGATCGATCCAGCCAAAGTCATTGGCTCCATTGACTACAATCCATTCAAGAGAGAGCTTGTACGTAGAAAGCGCAATCCCGATTGGCGCGCCGAGGCTCGAGGCGTTGTTGAAGCAGCTCAAGCCCTCAAAGGGATGCGAGTACTACAAGTAGATGCCTATATGCTCGCTAATGCAGGGGCATACATAACCCAAGAGCTAGGCTATGCCTTGGCGTGGGGAGCAGAGATGCTTTCTGCTCAAATAGAGGATGGCTATACTGTAGAGGAGGCAACAAAACGTATTAAGTTCAATTTTGGCATCAGTTCTAATTACTTCATGGAGATTGCCAAATTCCGAGCAGCACGTTGGCTTTGGGCAGAGATTGTAGCAGCTCATGGCGAAGAGTATCGCGAGGTGGCAAAAATCAATCAACATGCCATTACTTCGCAATGGAATATGACTCTCTACGATAGCTACGTGAACCTACTTCGTACGCAAACAGAGGCCATGTCGGCAGCCCTTGGTGGTGTAGACTCCATCACGGTACTTCCCTTTGATACTCCTTATGGTTCGAGTGACGACTTCTCCATGCGCATCGCTCGCAATCAGCAACTTCTACTCAAAGAAGAAAGTCACTTCGACAAGGTTATAGACCCCTCTGCCGGCTCTTATTATATCGAAACTCTAACCTCAAACATTGCCCATAAAGCATGGGAGTTGTTCCTCTCTATTGAGCAGGAGGGCGGTTTTGCTGGAGCTGTGCGAGACGGGAAGGTACAAGAGAAGATCAATGCAACCAATCGCACTCGACACGAGGCGGTGGCACAACGCAAAGAGTCTCTACTCGGTACCAACGAGTTCCCCAACTTTGGAGAAACGGTACACGATAAGATTCCTCAAACAAAAGCACATCACCACTCTTGTGGTGTAGACCACTCTAAGGAAGAGGATGTACTCGCCTTGGACTTCAGCCGTGGAGCTTCGGACTTTGAGGCTTTACGCCTCAGTACAGAGCAGGCCACTAAGCAACCCGTGGTTTTCATGCTTACGATTGGTAATCTTGCCATGCGCCTTGCTCGTGCCCAATTTGCAGGTAACTTCTTCGCTTGTGCCGGATATAAATTGATTGATAACCTAGGGTTTGACTCTATCCAAGAAGGGGTAGACGAAGCATTTAGCAAGGGAGCTGATATCATAGTACTCTGCTCTAGCGACGATGAGTACGCCAGCTATGCTCCGGAAGCCTATCAAGCTATCGGGGGGAAATGCCCCATGGTAGTGGCAGGGAATCCGGCTTGTCGCCCTGAGCTAGAGGCTCTGGGGATTGAGCATTACATACATGTGAAGAGCGACGTTTTGGCTACGCTCGCTAGTTTCAATCAGCATTTTGGCATCTAAATCCGTAGAGTAATATTATGTACACAAGACCCAATTACGCAGCTATCGACATAGATAAGCAGGGCTTTACTACGACCCCTACGGTACAAAGTATGCCCTCTATAGAAGACGAGGCTTGGCTTACTCCTGAGCAAATCCACGTTAAGAAAGTATATACCCACGAGGATATAAAAGACCTAGAGCACCTTGATTTTGTATCGGGGATCCCTCCCTATTTACGAGGGCCCTACAGTGCTATGTATCCTCTCCGTGCCTGGACGATCCGACAATACGCCGGATTCTCTACGGCAGAAGAGTCCAATGCTTTCTACCGACGCAACCTTGCTTCGGGGCAAAAAGGCCTCTCCGTTGCCTTTGACCTCCCCACACACCGTGGATACGATGCAGACCACCCCCGAGTAGTGGGAGACGTTGGTAAGGCGGGTGTTTCTATCTGCTCTCTAGAGGATATGAAGGTCCTTTTCGATGGGATCCCTCTATCTAAAATGTCCGTTTCGATGACGATGAACGGGGCTGTTCTTCCCATCCTTGCCTTCTACATCAATGCCGGTCTAGAGCAAGGGGCTAAGTTGGAAGAGATGGCAGGTACCATCCAAAATGACATCCTCAAGGAGTTCATGGTGCGTAACACATACATCTATCCTCCCGAGTTCTCAATGCATATCATTGCGGATATATTTGAGTACACTTCGCAAAAGATGCCTAAGTTCAACTCTATATCCATCTCAGGCTATCATATGCAAGAGGCTGGGGCTACGGCAGATATAGAAATGGCTTACACCCTTTGTGATGGGATCGAGTACCTCCGTGCCGGGATTAACGCAGGGATAGAAGTAGATAAGTTTGCTCCTCGTCTCTCTTTCTTCTGGGCTATCGGAGTAAATCACTTTATGGAGATTGCCAAGATGCGTGCCGCACGTATGCTTTGGGCAAAGATTGTCAAAGGTTTTGGGGCTACCAATCCCAAGAGTTTGGCTCTTCGTACACATAGTCAGACGTCGGGATGGTCGCTTACAGAGCAAGACCCCTTCAACAATGTAGGACGCACTTGTATCGAAGCCATGGCAGCTGCTCTCGGGCATACTCAGTCTCTACATACGAATGCGTTGGACGAAGCTATTGCCCTCCCTACGGACTTTTCGGCTCGTATTGCTCGTAATACTCAAATCTACATTCAGCAAGAAACCATGATCTGCAAGGAGATTGATCCTTGGGGCGGTTCCTACTATGTAGAGACGCTTACCCACCAGCTTGCAGAGCGTGCTTGGCAACATATCCAGGAGGTAGAGGCCATGGGAGGGATGGCCAAAGCCATCGAAACAGGGCTTCCCAAGATGCGTATTGAGGAGGCTGCTGCTCGCACCCAAGCTCGCATTGACTCTCATCGCCAGATTATTGTGGGTGTAAATAAGTATCGTTTGGAGAAAGAAGCTCCTATCGATATACTTGAGATTGATAATACAGCCGTGCGAGAGCAACAGATTGCTCGCCTTAAGGATTTGCGTAGCCACCGCGACGAAAAAGCCGTACAAGAGGCTCTTGCTGCTATTACTCAGGCTGTCAAAACAAAAGAAGGCAACCTACTAGAACTTGCCGTAAAGGCGGCATCTTTACACGCTTCTTTGGGAGAAATCTCAGATGCATGTGAGGCGGTGGTAGGTCGCTATAAAGCTGTAGTTAGAACGATTTCCGGAGTGTATTCAAAAGAAACTGGTGAGGACAAAGACTTCGCCTATGCTACCAAGTTAGCAAAAGAATTTGCCCAACGTAATGGGAGACAACCACGCATTATGATTGCAAAAATGGGGCAAGATGGTCACGATCGTGGAGCCAAAGTGGTAGCAACGGGATATGCCGATGTTGGGTTCGACGTAGATATGGGACCTCTTTTCCAGACCCCAGAAGAATCGGCTCGTCAGGCTGTAGAGAATGACGTAAACATCCTAGGGGTTAGCTCTCTTGCTGCCGGGCATAAAACTCTTATTCCTCAGGTTATTGCAGAACTAGAGCGTCTCGGACGCCCCGATATTATCGTAACGGCCGGAGGTGTTATCCCCGCTCAAGACTACGATTTCCTCTATCAAGCGGGAGTTGCTGCGATATTCGGGCCGGGTACTCCCGTTGCCTATTCTGCAGCAAAATGCCTCGAGTTACTCCTCGAAGAGGGTGATAACAAGTAAGTTCTAGCCCTTTTTTCCCTTTAGGTATCAATCGGAAGTCTCTTTTCGGTTGATACCTTTTTTGTGAATAACCTCCCCAAAAAGAAGAAAGCAAGCTCCATGCATTTATCCTTATCACTTGATGCAAGGTACTCGGATATTGGGTAGGTCTTAGTACTTTTGTAGCCAGAGCAGAACTATATGATACGCATCGACATTATAACGGTACTCCCGGAGATGATAGAGCCTCTCATAGGGTATTCTATACTAGGCAGAGCGCAGCGAGAGGGCTTTGCCAAGATTGTTTTGCACAATCTTCGGGACTACTCTACTGACAAATGGCACCGAGTAGATGACTATCCTTTTGGAGGAGAGGCTGGAATGGTGATGAAAATAGAACCCGTTGTCAATGCCATAGAGAGCCTACAAAAAGAGCGTACCTACGATGAAGTTATCTATACATCGCCCGATGGGGAACGCTTCAGTCAAGGTATGGCAAACGATCTAAGCCTTAGAGAAAACCTCCTTATTTTATGTGGGCACTACAAGGGTATCGACCATCGCATACGTGAGCATTTCATCACCCGAGAGATATCTGTTGGGGACTATGTACTCACGGGAGGCGAACTCCCTGCTACTCTTATGACCGATGCTATCGTGCGTCTTTTACCGGGCGTATTGGGGGATGCAGAGAGTGCTCTGAGTGATACATTTCAAGATGATCTACTAGCCCCCCCCATATACACACGCCCTGCCGAATTTAGAGGTTGGCGCGTACCCGATATTCTACTAAGTGGGCACGAAGCCAAAATCAATGCCTGGCGAGAGAGTCAAGCGCTAAAGCGCACAAAAAGGCTTCGTCCCGACCTCCTCGAGAAGTACAATAAAAAACCATAGCACTACGATAATTATGTCACAGCTAACCGAACAAACCGTTGCCCGCTACCTCCTTGAGGTCGAAGCCGTAAAGTTACGTCCTAATGAGCCTTTTACTTGGGCATCAGGCTGGAAGAGCCCCATCTACTGCGACAATCGTCGCACCCTATCTTACCCTTCTGCACGCGATTATATCAAGATGGCAATGGCAAAGGCGATTGCCGATCGTTACCCTCAAACGGAGGTAATAGCCGGAGTTGCTACGGGAGCCATCTCTTGGGGTGCTTTAGTGGCAGATGCTTTACACCTCCCTTTTGTGTATGTACGCTCTCAAGCTAAAGACCACGGAATGCAAAATTTGATTGAGGGTTATCTCCCCGAGCAAAGCAAAGTACTTGTGGTAGAAGACCTTATTTCTACGGGAGGAAGCAGCCTCAAAGCGGTAGAGGCTCTGCGTGCGGCAGGTGCTGATGTATTAGCCCTCTATGCCGTGTATACACATGGTTTTTCCGTAGCCGAAGAGCTGTTTGCCGAAGCCAAAGTGCCCATGCATACACTAAGCAACTATGGTGCTGTACTCACCGAAGCAGAGAAAATTGGATATATCACACCCGATCTCAAACCTCTACTCGATGAGTGGCGCAAAGATCCTGCGCATTGGCGTCAATAGTTTTTTGGAGGAATAATAATTCGTTTCATGTCCGACTTCAGAAGCAAGAAGGTTGGCATTGATACCTCTTGTGAGGCTGTCTTTGCCAAACTTTCTAATCTAGAAAATCTTCGTTCACTTGCTCCGCTTGCAGAAAGCAAGGGGATTGAAATAAAGGATATCACCTCCGATAGTTGCTCACTCTGTGTGCCCAAAGTTGGGGATATTGCCCTATCTGTAGAGAAGCGTGTGCCCCATTCGCTCATTCGTCTCGTAGGGCAAACAGTCCTTACCTCCTCTCTCAGCATTGAGATACAGCTCTCTTCGGAAGAGGAGTCTAGCACAGGGCTGGTCCTTTTGTTGGATGCCGATATCCCTTTCTTTGCTCGCATGATGGTAGAAAAACCTCTCAAGGAAGGGTTAGACAAAGTGGCAGAAATGCTCACTAAGGTGCAGTACACATAAACAAAAGTCAATGCTCTCATGGTGCATCCTAAGACTCTTTACCTGTGGATTACCCTTCTACTCCTCTCTTCGTGTGGGGTAGATGTGCGTTCCACTGTACCCGATGCACCGGTGTACTACGAGATAGACTTTGCCTCGTCGGAGGCAATTCCATTGCGACAACCATCCGGTTACCTTCGTATCGAAGAGCGCACCATAGAGAATAGTGCCATAGGTTTTGGGGGACTGCTCGTTGTCCATAGTATGCTTGAGAATGGAGTTTACTATGCCTACGACCTTGCATGTCCGCACGAGGTAAGTGCAGATGTACGTCTTTTTGTGAATGATCAATTGGAAGCCGAGTGCCCCCAATGCCACAGTACCTATAGTATACTCTACGGAGGAGGTGGGCCTACAGGGGGACCAACAAAAGCTCCTCTTAGAAATTATGCCACTCAGCGCACCTCACGTGGTCTCCTTGTTTACAATCGCTATTAGTCCTCTGTTTGCATGATCCGTCTGTACCGAGTCCATCTTCCATTTCATCGGATAAGGCTATTATTTGCCCTTATCTTCTTGAGTATTTTCACGAGCAAAGCTCTCTTGGCTCAGTCTGATTATGCAATTGGTACAGCAAAAGATTTTGGCGATATAGAGCTTATCAACCGGGGAGAAACCCTCCGAGGATTTCGTCTGCATCCCTACACGGGAGCTCCCTATCAGAGCAATATCGATACCATGGCTCTTGATTACTATAGACGAAAGATGGTAGAGGGGAAAGGACTTGCCATGGGATACACCGGCAATCTAATTAGCCCTCGCCACTTCAAAACATTCTTTAATAGACAACCCGACTATGCCACTTTTAGCTTTGGATCGGCTTATCAAGGAATCCTTTACCACCCCGACAACCTACTCTTCTACAATACCAAATCGCCCTATACCAACATGCTCTATCAGCGCAATGGTACCGCAGAGCAGCGAGAGGAAGAGCTTGATATGACCATGGCGGTGAACCTTGGGAAGGCGTTCAATTTTGGAGGAGACTTCAACTATTCTTATTCCAGAGGTCAATACATTGCCAACCACTCTAGTGGGGTGAGTTATCGACTTTTTGCCAGTATCCTACTCCCTAGATATGAATTATTTACCTCGGCTGGTAATAATTATATCAAGCAAAACGAAAACGGAGGCTTGGCAAAAGATGGCTATATAGACTCCCCACAAGAGTACGGATCCGGGCGTACAAATATTAGCTCTATTGAGATGCCCGTTAAATACTCTTCGGGTGTTGGTAATGCCATGTGGGTAGGACATATCATGTTGGCTCACCGCTATAACTTAGGCTCTCTTCGGGACTTCCGTAGGGGCAGCACCCTCCCTAATGGCACAATTACGGAGCGAGATACAGCTCTTTTTGTTCCTGTTGGTAGCATCGGGCATCGCTTTTCGTACGACCGTGGGGTACGTCTTTTTATCGCACAGAGAGCCAGTTCGCTACCCTCTGTTTATGGGCAAACATATAATCATCTGTGGCGGAAACCCGGAGCAACTCAAGATACCCTCTCCTTCCATCCGCTGGACTCCACTCGCATGGTTCAGTTTGCCAATACTTTTTCCTTATCCCTTCGCGAAGGATTTCGCCCCTGGGTAAAGATGGGGCTTACAGGCTATGCTCGACTCGAAAACCGTGCGTTTTATGTACAAGACTCAATTCCTGGGAAACAAGAAACCAAAGAGTTTGCCACCTATATAGGAGGACGAGTTGAGCGGCACAATGGTACCGGATTGAACTTTGACGCAGGAGGGGAAATTGCCGTCCTGGGTGCGGATATTGGCTCTATGCGCTTCTCCGGTAATGTATCATCCCAATTTTCGCTTTGGGGAGTACCAATTGGTATTGAGGCTGATGCCCGCTTTCATTTCCTCCGAGTACCCCACCTATGGCGTCATCACCATGGATCCTATGTGTGGTGGGATAATGAATTTGGTTTTACAAAACAACTCGTAGTGGGAGGGAAGCTCTCCGCTCCTCAGTGGGGAACCGAGTTTTCACTACACTCGGCCACACTTGCCAATACGATCTACTTTGATACAACACGTCGCGCCCAGCAATATGCCCCTCCCATCGAAATACTTGAGGGGAGACTAAAGCATCGGTATCATTGGGGTATTTTGGGGTGGCAAGCTGAGGTCGCCTATCAGCTGTCGAGCAACCAAGAAGTAATGCCTTTGCCTACCCTTGCGGCCTATGGGTCACTTTATCTAGACTTCTATACGGCACGCGTTATGCGCACACAGTTGGGGATTGATTGCCACTATCACACTCAGTACTATGCCCCTTACTACGAACCTGCGGTGCAGCAATTTATCAATCAGCAAGAAGTAAAGATTGGGAACTTCCCCTTGCTTAATCTCTTTGCCAACTTCAAACTAAGAAGGGTGCGCTTTTTTGTGATGCTCTACAATGCCGGAGAGATGCTGATTCAACCCTCTAAACGCTGGTCTTTGGCTCACTATCCCGTCAATCCAATGACTCTCCGCTTGGGTATCAATTTCGATTTCAACAACTAACGGAGCCTGCCATCTCGCAAGAATGCCCTATCTTTGTTGCAAAGAAAAAAGGAACAAATAAGAATCTCCTACCAATAGATGTACCGACTCGTAAGCCATCTTGATAAGCTGCTTGCTCTGCACGATTGTGTGATCATACCTTCGCTAGGGGCTATTATCAAAGAGTATGTACCGGCTCACTACAGTGATGCAGAGTACATGGTATATCCTATGGAAGAGTGTTTCCATTTCAATGGGGAGCTTCGCGAGCGTGACGGACTTCTCGATGATTTGTATGCGAAGAGCTACCACGTAAGTATGCGACGAGCACGCAATTTGGTAGATACCGATGTGGAAGAACTTCGTCGCGATATGATTCGTCTTGGGGGGATCTTGATAGGTCATGTAGGGCGTCTTATGATTGGGGCGGATGGGAAAATGGATTTCCAACCCGAGCGTAATCGTCTCCCTCTTGGGTATGGCGAAGCTTATGGGCTTAGCACCTATACCCTACCTCGTTTAAGTGAAAAGACCCTTACTTCCCTTGCGATAGAGGAGGCAAAGCCCCTTGTAGAGGAGTTGGATGCCACCACAGAAAAAGCAGATCCCTTGCAACAAAAGTCGGATGCTAAGTACCTACATTTTCGTGTTTCGCGCCGCGTTGTGGGTTGGGCTGCCGCCGCTGCTGTGCTCCTTGTCTGCCTACTCCCGGTAACCACCCACCCCGTACAAGAATACTTTAGTGCGAGCTTTGTTCCCACAGAGACGCAACAAACATCCATTTTTCCGGGAGAAAAAACTTTGCAACAGGGTGAAATTTCTACAGAAACTACCTGCAAAGAAGAAAATTCTCAGGCAGAATCCGAAGAATTATCACCCAGTTCTCTAGGGGATTATTACGTGATAATTGGCTCTTTTCGGACTGAAGCCAAGGTAAATGAATACCTAGAGGCTCATAGAGATAGTGCCTTTGCGGCCTCCATGGGAGCCGTAAAAAAAGGAAAGAATCGCCTGATCTATGCCAAACGCTTCACGTCAAGCGATGAGGCAGAGAGCTATCTTGCCACCCTTCGCAAGTCTGGAACGGAATACTCCGAGGCTTGGTTGCTCCACTATTGTGAGTAATCTCTACTCTTTTTCTTATCTCCCCTAGAGGCGTGGTGCCCCAAAATATCATTGATGAAATAAAAGCCTTGGCAAAAAGCCTTGGTTTTGTTGCTTTAGGGATTGCGAGGTCTCATCCCATCCCCCAAGAGGTACGCGAGAGCTATATATCCAGCCTGCAAGAGCAGGGCGTTGGGGACATGGGATACCTGGAGCGCAACCTAGAAGTACGATTCGATCCCGACAAATTGGTATCGGGAGCTAGGAGTATCATTGTAGGAGCCTTTAACTACTTTCCGGAAAAAACACAACGCACTGATGCCCCCCAAATTGCCTACTATGCCTATGGAAAAGACTACCATCGTGTAGTAAAAGACAAGCTGTTTACTCTACTCAAGTACTTACAAGAGCGAATCGAAACGCCCTTTTCTTCGCGTGTTTTTGTGGACTCGGCTCCTCTGATGGAACGCTATTGGGCTGTACAATCCGGAGTAGGAAAGGTAGGGCGTAACGGGCTTCTCATAGTCCCTCGTTTCGGTTCGTTTTGCTTTTTGGGAGAGATTGTAACCACACTGGAATTGCCGGCAGACATTCCCAGCGAAGGCTCTCCCTGTGGTCGCTGTATGCGCTGTGTAGAGCATTGCCCTGCCCAAGCAATTAGCAAAGATGGTCGCTTCTCTCCAACTCGTTGCCTTAGCTATCAAACCATTGAACACCACGGGAGCCTCGCCCCCAAAGTAATAGCGCAACTCGGAGAGCGTATATATGGCTGTGATGCCTGCCAATTGGTATGCCCTCACAATCGCTTTGCTTATCCGCATCAAGAGGGGCTATTGAAACCTGCTCCCGACCTATTGGAAATGACAAGTGATGACTGGAAAAATCTGGATAACGAGACGTTTGAACAACTTTTTGAACACTCTGCCGTCCAACGTGTCGGGTTTGATGGTCTACGTCGCAATATCAATTCGTTACTCCCCTCTGAGGATCTAGAATCATCTACTCAAAGTGAAAAGTGAGTAGAATCATGCGGGGGGTAGCGCTTCTCAATGCCTGAGTAAATCGAAAGCGAGCATCATCTGCTATATCGGGTCGCTCGTGCTGTATCACGTCTCCTAAGCCATAGGATAGAGACAACTCAGGGCAAAGTTTGAAGAAAGGAAGATAGATATCACAGCCCACCCCCACCTTAAGACCATATTCTATAGGCTTGAAATGAACAGCATCCCCTCGCTTCTGCCCGATTTGCAATGCGGCATAACCTCCGGCAAGCATATAGGGACGAATATTGTTCATCCGCTGAGAAGAGTACTTAAGCAATAGAGGAAACTCTATCAGATTGGAGCGAGAGGAGAGTCGTTCGATCTGTTTTTCTCCATCGGAAAAAGAGATAGCTCTTTCGGATAAATGCAGTGTAGGCACAAAGCGAAGCTCCCAGTTTAGTTTGATCGTATAGTCGGCAATCAGTCCCACAGAAAAGCCCGGGGTATAATCCATGACCTCTCCATACAGAGGGGTGCTCGGTGCTCCACTTGCTGAAGAAGAGGCTGCACCCGAATTGATTATTGCGAGATCCTGCGTGTGCATTCCCACATGAAATCCGAGATGAAACACACGATAATCAGCATAAGGGCGGCGCTGAACTACTTGCTTTTGCCCCCATACAACCGCTACACTCCCTCCTAAGAACAGAAAGGTTAGCAGGAACCATCTCCATAGAGAAGAGGTGTATTGTGCGACTAACTTATGTACTACCACGCTGAGATAACGCGTTAGCTTGGCTTTTTATTGTACTTTTGCCCGTCAGATATACTGCAATGAATTAGTAGACAAAATAGTATGATAGAAGTAATCAATTTCTCCGATCGCCCGTCGTTGATGAGTGACTATATGGCTGAGCTCCGAGATGTTAATGTACAAAAAGACTCCATGCGTTTTCGTCGTAACATAGAGCGCATAGGAGAGCTCCTTGCCTACGAAGTGAGCCAGCATCTTAGCTATGCAAAAGAGGAAGTACAGACACCGCTTGCCATAGCACACAATTATCGTCTGCAAGATCCTGTGGTTATCGGTACTATCTTACGAGCCGGACTACCTTTCCATGCCGGCTTCTTGAATTACTTCGACCATGCAGAAAATGCCTTTGTATCTGCCTATCGTAAATACAAAGACAAACTCAAATTCGACATTTTTGTAGAGTACATCGCTTGCCCCGATCTGACGGACAAGGTACTCATTCTCACAGACCCCATGCTTGCTACCGGCGGAAGTATGGAACTTGCCTATCGTGCGTTGCTCTCTCATGGCAAGCCCCGACAAGTACACTTTGTATCCGTAATAGCTAGCCAGCAAGCCGTAGATTATCTAAAAAACGCCATAGATCCGGATACTGATGCAACCATTTGGGTAGCATCCATAGACCCCGAGCTTAACGATCACTCCTACATTGTACCGGGCTTGGGAGACGCCGGAGACCTTGCTTACGGAGAAAAACTCTAATCATTTTTCTCTTTGGCATCTACGACCTCCCCTATCCAACTTGAGCTACTTGCCCCTGCAGGGAATGTAGAATGCGGTTTGGCAGCTCTCTCCTCGGGGGCAGATGCCATATACGTGGGTGCTCCCAAATTTGGCGCACGAGCAGCAGCCAACGTTTCTTTATCAGACATACAACACCTTGTTTCCGTAGCACACCGCTATGGAGCAAAGGTTTATGTCGCTTTCAATACCATTCTATACGACAATGAACTCTCGGAGGCTGAGGCTCTCATTCGTCGCCTCTACCTCATAGGCGTTGATGCTCTTATTGTCCAAGACATGGGGCTTTTGACCCTTGATTTACCCCCCATTGCCCTACATGCCAGTACACAATGCCATAATGACTCGGTAGCACAACTACAACGCTTAGCAGCCTTGGGTTTTGAGCAGGCTGTACTCGCTCGTGAGTTGACTATCGAGGAGACGGCCGTGCTGCATCAAGCAGTACCCGACCTTCGCCTAGAGACTTTTGTCCATGGTGCTCTCTGTGTCAGTTATAGTGGGCATTGCTATCTCTCCCAGGCATTTGCCGGCAGGAGTGCCAATCGAGGAGCCTGTGCTCAGTATTGCCGATTACCCTATACACTAGAGGATGCTACGGGGCGTAAGATTGTACAGGGGAGTTACCTTCTATCCCTCAAAGACCTTAATAGATCATCTATTCTCTCCCAACTTGTAGAGGCAGGGGCCGTTAGTTTTAAGATTGAGGGACGGCTCAAAAATGCCTCTTATGTACGCAATGTTACAGCATATTACCACCAACTTTTAGAAGACATTGTTGCGGCCCAACCTAAGCGATATTCAAGGTCTTCGCTAGGGCGTATTTCCCTCTCTTTTACTCCCGATCCTTTCAAAAGTTTTGCGAGAGGAGCCACCTCCTACCAACTAAGAAAAGGGGATTTTAATGAGGTATTAATACGCCCGGAAAGTCCAAAAAGTGAGGGCGAATTTGTAGGGATTGTCTCCAAAATGGAAGGAAATAGCCTATGGCTCGATCGCAGTTGTGACCTTGCCAATGGAGATGGACTTGACTTCTATACACCTGCGGGTACGATGGAAGGGACGCGCATTAACCATCTGCAAGAAAAGGGAAAAATCGTTGTAGATAACCCTGCGAACATTAAGCCGGGGACAAGGATCTACCGCAATTATTCTACTCAATTTGAGCGCGTAATCAATCGCCCCGATAGCTCAGAACGGCTATTGCCCGTGAAGCTCAAGTTTGGAGTTCTTCCCTGGGGATTTATGCTTGATTTGGAAATTGATAGCCCTCAATCTAAGGTAACAACGCGCGTTACACTACCCCACAAGATGGAAAAGGCCACACAAAACAACGGAGAGATTCGTCTGCGAGATGCTCTTGCCAAATTAGGTGGAACCGGCTTTTTCCTGACTACGATTGAAGTCGATACAAAGGGATTTTTTGTACCCCTATCCGTTGCAAGTTCGCTAAAGAGATTGGGTGTAGAGGCTCTTGATAGAGCCCTTAGGTTGCATCATTTAGCTCATCCTATTTACCGACCTTCTTACGCAAGTATTCCACAAGCTATAGGTACCGATGGTACCATTACCTTTGATTACAATGTAGCCAATTGCGCTGCAAAAAAGGCCTACCAGAGCTGGGGTGCTCGCCAGATTGCCCCTGCATATGAGGTCTCTCCCACAAAAGATGCTCCTCTCATGACTTGCCGGCATTGCATTCGCCGCCACTTGGGTTATTGTACACGCAGCAAGCGAAAGATGCCTTATAAGGAGCCACTCTATCTTGTACATGGCAAGGAGCGTATCCGACTTGCATTCGATTGCAAAGAGTGTAGTATGAAACTTTACTCTGCCCAATAGGCTGGACGTTTATGTATTGAGATTGCCTAAAATGTATTACCTTTGCAAACGGTCTGCAACCGCTGAGTACAGCAAAGTCTAGTCGAGGCGGGTGTAGTACCCTAAGTTTAACTCGTTAATTGATAAAACGAAATGTATCTAGACTCAGCAAAGAAGAAAGAAATCTTCGAAAAACATGGTCAATCTGCTACTGACACGGGTAGCGTAGAGAGCCAAGTTGCTCTTTTCACTTACCGCATTGCCCACCTTACAGAGCACCTCAAAAGCAATCGCAAAGACTTTGCAACGGCTCGCGCTCTTAAGATGCTCGTTGGTAAGCGTCGTCGCTTGCTCGACTATGTGGCAAAGAAAGATATCGAACGCTATCGTAAACTCATTGCAGAATTGGGTATCCGTCGTTAATAGAGATTCCATTCTGCTCCTCTCGAGGAGGTGCTCTTAGGGTCTTTCCTAGGGTCTCTTCTATAAGAGTGAATTATTGCCTCTCTCTTCTTCGTCTTCGCCTTGTGCGTAGCATGGAAGGGAGAGGTTATTTGTATTAGATCATTGATATTTTCTGGCAGTAATCCCCGAACTCATACATTATACATATATTTGTGACGGGGAATGAAAGTGTATCCGACCAATAACCCTAAAGTTGCTCCGGGTATACTTGTATTTCTCTTAGGAGGCATTGGCTCCCTAAGGATTAGAGAGAAAGACTAACGACAAGTAGGAAAACAAACGACAAACTAACGAAAATGAAAGATTTTTTGAAGATGTTCTTAGCCTCGATACTTGGCTTTATCGTGGCATCGGTGATACTCACCTGTATTACAGCTTTCTGCATGATGGGTTTCATTGCCGTTGTGGCAAATCAATCTCATAAGAGTGTAAGTATCCCAAAAGAATCTCTCTTGGTAGTAGATTTATCCTCAATCAAAGAGATTGAAACAGACTCTCCTTTCGATAATTTCTTAGGCTCAAAACGAGAAAAGAGTCTTACACTTACCGAAGCTATCCGCAGCATCCGATATGCGGCGGAGAACCCACGCATTGAGGGGATTTATCTTACAAGTGCTATGCCTGAGGCTGGTTTGGCTTCAATAGACGAATTGCGTCGTGCCCTCAAGGACTTCAAGAAGTCCGGTAAGTTTGTTATTTCCTATGCGGACCAATACAGCCAAAAGGGATACTACCTAGCCTCAGTTGCCGATGAGATTTATCTTAATCCCCAGGGGGCTGTGGAGCTTGATGGTATGTATGTATCTAATGTATTCTACAAGAATGCATTGGAGAAGTTTGGTGTAACTATGCAGGTATTCAAAGTGGGTACTTATAAGGGGGCGGTAGAGCCTTTCCTTCTCGACAAACTAAGCGAACCTAACCGAGCTCAGATCACCTCATTTACCTCCGAACTTTGGAACAATATGCTACAAGGGATCTCTCAGGAGAGAAATATTGCCCTTGACTCTCTCTCTAGACTTGTAGATCGTGCTCCCATGTTCCTATCACAGCAGGAGCTTGTAGCCTCAAAACTAGTTGACAAACTCTGCTACGAGCGCGAGGTCATCAAGATGTTTGAGGATGAGTATGGAATAAAAGAAGATCACTTTGTAACCCTCAATCGAGTATATAACAGTGAGCGTCGCTACGACAATTCCGGAGATGGCACAGTACAGGTACTATTTGCCGAAGGGGAGATTACTTCAGGGGTTGAGTTTGGTACCATTACCGAGGCTCTTGTAGGTCGCCTACTAAAAGCGGCAGATGACGATGATATTGATGCCGTAGTTCTCCGCGTAAACTCCCCTGGGGGTAGCAGCTATGTCTCTGACCAAATCTGGGACGCAGTGCGCTATACCAAGAGCAAGAAACCTATTGTCGTTTCTATGGGAGACTATGCAGCATCCGGTGGTTACTACATCTCTTGTGCCTCCAACTACATCTTTGCCGAACCTACAACCATAACAGGCTCTATCGGGATCTTTGGATTATTCCCCAACTTTGCAGGGACTGCCCAAAAGTTCTCCGTTACCGAAGATGGGGTAAAAACAGCAAAATATGCCGATTTTGGCAATGTATTTCGTCCCATGACCGACGAAGAGCGAGCTTTGATGCAAGCTTACATTGAGCGAGGCTACGATACGTTCCTCTCTCGTGTTGCAGAGGGACGCAAGTTAGAAAAGTCTCAAGTTGACCTTGTTGCACAAGGACGCGTATGGACAGGGAAGCAGGCATTGGCCCGCCACCTCGTAGACGAACTCGGAGGGCTGGATGAAGCCATCGCCAAGGCTGCTGAACTTGCAAACATAAATACGCCCTCGGTGTGGTACGAGTCAAGTCGTCAGGACAAGTTCTCAAACTTAGTGGATCGTTACCTGTTTGAAGGCTCCGATAAATTAGTGCGCAATATACTTACCGAAGAGGAAATCGAGGCTCTCAAGAAAGCTCGAATCATGCGCAGTAGTACCGGTGTACAAGCTCGTTTGCTGTACGACATTCAGTTTTAATAAAGCAGATTAATCGCACAAAAGAGGAGTAAGAGACCTCTAAGAAGCATACAACAGTCTAGTATTGGTCTCTTCTCCTCTCGCCTTTGAGGTGGAGCGAGACGTATAAAATGAAACCCGTTGGCACATCCCCATGGCTCGCCCCGGCTGCTGCACTCTATGGTGCAGGAGTGAGGCTACGCAACTGGCTCTACGACCGTAATATACTTTCCGGTAAGAGCTTCCCTATCCCTATTATCTGTGTAGGGAATTTGGCTGTTGGGGGAACGGGCAAAACTCCTCTAGTGGAGTACCTAATAGAAACACTCCAAAGTGAGTACCGAATTGCCGTCGTAAGCCGAGGATACAAACGTGCCACCAAAGGCTTACTACACGCAACTCCTGAGTCTACAGCACGTGAGATAGGAGATGAACCCAGGCAAATACTCCGCAAATACCCCCATATTACAATGGTTGTGGAGGGGAATAGGAATCGAGCCATTGAGTACATTATGACTCTTCCTGAAGAGGAACGCCCACAAGTTATCCTTCTAGATGACGGCTTCCAACACAGAGCGACAAAAGCTTCTCTAAGTCTATTGCTCACTGATTGTCAGCATCCATTTATGAGTGACAAGCTACTACCGGCAGGGAGACTTCGCGAACCTATAAAGGGGAGACTTCGTGCAGATGCCGTGGTGGTAACGCGATGTCCTCAAGATATGTCTCCCATGGATCAGCGCATTATGGAGCGGAACCTATCACTTTACTCTAATCAAACAATCTATTTTTCAACGATTCAATACGGTCAGTTGTCCCCTCTATTCCCAGAAGAGGCAATACCCCAACTGATCCAAGATCCACATACAGCACGTGTTATCGCCATTGCAGGTATTGGGCAACCTGAGCTTTTCTTTAGAGAATTGTCTCGTAGATTCTCTCGAGTAGAGACTCATACCTATGCAGATCACCATGTATTTTCTCCCCGAGAGATTGCACAAATGGAAACATGGCTGCGCTCTTCTTGCGATTTCATCATTATGACAGAAAAGGATGCCATGCGCCTAGAAGGAGGAGATTACAAGCTCTCCCCTCTTCTCCGGCAACGGATTTACTACCTTCCCATCCAAACTCTATTTTTGGGACGTAGTGCAGAGCGACTGCAAGAACTGCTGCACACCACGCTACGAAAGTACTATCCCAGATAAATCACTTCCAATACTTACTACATCTTACATATATGCCAACTCCTATTGCAGAATTGGGCGAGTTTGCCCTGATCGATAGACTAACCCTTCAACACCAGACAACCCAATCTTCTACCCTCAAAGGCGTAGGGGATGATGCCGCTGTACTCTGTGCCCCTGAGGGACAAGTGCAAGTGGTGACAACCGATTTACTTCTAGAGGGAGTGCATTTCGACCTAACCTACGTGCCCCTCAAGCACCTCGGGTATAAAGCCGTTATGGTCAATCTTTCTGACGTTTTTGCGATGAATGCCAAGCCCGCTCAGATAACCGTCTCCATTGGTATATCCTCCAAATTTTCTGTTGAGCAGATAGACGAACTCTACGAAGGTATCTATCTTGCCGCCTCGCGTTTTGGCGTGGATGTAGTGGGTGGTGACACAAGTGCCTCTCTCAATGGACTTGTTATCAGTATCACGGCTCTGGGCTATGCTCGCCAAGAAGAGGTTGTATATCGTAGTGGAGCTAAGCCCACAGACCTCATTTGTGTATCGGGGAACTTGGGTGCTGCCTATATGGGATTGATGCTCCTAGAGCGTGAAAAACGTGTGTTCGAAACCGATCCAACGCCCTACTTCACTCCCGATTTCGATGGTAGAGAGTACTTAATCGAACGCCAATTGAAGCCTGAGGCCCGAGGGGATGTGATCTCTACTCTACTTTCCCACGGCATACAACCCACGGCCATGTTGGATATCTCGGACGGGCTCTCTAGCGAACTTCTTCACCTCGCTCAGGCTAGTCATGTGGGAATCAGACTCTACGAAGAGCGAATCCCCATAGATCACGAAACGTTTGCTGCGGCAGAAGATCTGCACCTCTCCCCGATTGCCGTTGCTCTCAATGGTGGTGAAGATTATGAACTCCTATTCACCGTCCCCCTATCCTATGCCGATCAGATCCGAACGATCCCTGGAGTACATATCATCGGACATACAACAGAAGCTGACGAAGGATGCCATCTCATTACCGGAGACGGATCGCTCTCGCCCCTAGAAGCTCAGGGATGGAACGCCCAACAAAAACTCCAAGAAAATTCTCAAAAATAACTCCTCACACCAACAATGATCAAAACAAAAAGGCTGGGAAAATTCACCGCTTCTTTCCGAACGATTGGAGAATATACCCTATTGATGCGACAGGTGTTTAGTCGCCCTGCTCGCTGGAGCATGTTTTTCAAACAACTGGTACGAGAGATTGCAAAGATTGGACTAGACTCCATTCTCATTGTGATGATCATCTCTTTCTTTATTGGTACGGTTATTACCATACAGCTTGCCATCAACATTAGCTCCCCTATGATCCCTCGCTTTACGATTGGCTACTCTACAAGAGAGATCGTATTGCTAGAGTTTTCGTCCTCCATTATGTGTCTAATCCTAGCGGGAAAGATCGGTTCGAGTATAGCATCCGAACTCGGGACCATGAGGGTCACAGAGCAAATTGATGCTCTAGAGGTAATGGGCATTAACTCGGCTAATTTCTTGATTCTCCCCAAGATTATAGGGCTTCTACTCTTTATCCCCGTACTCTCTATTATCAGTATGGCCACGGCTATTGGGGGTGGATTCTTAGCAACCTGGCTAACCCCCTCACTCACGGCAGAAGACTTTGAGTATGGTATGCAGCTCTACTTCAATCCCTACAACGTACTCTACTCTGTCATCAAGAGTCTTGTATATGCCTTCATTATCACCTCCGGCTCTAGTTACTTCGGCTATAATGTAAAGGGGGGTGCCTTAGGAGTAGGGGTAGCGAGTACCAATGCTGTGGTAACAAGTAGCGTACTCATACTCTTAGCCGATGTGTTACTCACTAATCTCTTGCTCATCTAACGGACTATGATAGAAGTAAAGAATCTTGTCAAAGAGTTTGAGGATAAGCAAGTCCTCAAGGGTATCTCTACTATCTTTAAGAGTGCCACCACCAACCTTATCATCGGGAAAAGTGGGGCAGGTAAGACTGTATTGCTGAAGTCTCTCATCGGACTAGTTACCCCCACTAGTGGAGAAATTCTTTTTGATGGGGAGGGCATTCTTCAGTTCGATAAGGAGAAGAGAAAGCAACTCTACCGCAAGATGGGGGTGATGTTTCAAGGGTCGGCACTATTCGATAGCATGACTGTGTTGGAGAACGTACAGTTCCCCTTAGATATGTTCCTCCGCAAGCCTCTCAAAACTCGCCGAGCCATTGCCCAAGAATACCTCAAGAAAGTGGGATTAGCAGATGCCGCTGCCAAATATCCCTCTGAGATAAGTGGAGGTATGATGAAGCGTGCTGCTATTGCTCGTGCCTTGGTAACAAGACCCAAATACCTCTTTTGTGATGAACCCAACTCGGGGCTAGACCCTAAGACCGGTGGGCAAATAGACCAACTCATCCATGACCTGACCAAAGAGTTCGAGGTAACGACTATCATCAATACGCACGACATGAACTCGGTACACAACATCGGTGAGAATATCATATTCCTCTACCGTGGAGAGAAAAACTGGGAGGGCTCTGCCAGCGATATCGAGAAGACGGGGACACCCGAACTAAAGCGGTTTATCTTGTAATGTCTCTTCCCTTCAGAGATAAGGGCACACAGAAAGAATACTCTCGGAGATTAGTTTAAGACCAAACTGAGAGAGACAGACAGGAAAAGGGTCGACACTTACAGCAAAAGTGTCGGCCCTTTCTCGCAAAGAGACAGCTCCCTCTACAGACACTACCGATAATTGACTTACCACAAAAAGCTTTTTAGCTTTTGAGAGATTACCTCAGCTCTTAACAAGCCATTTTCTTCCGCACGGAAATTTATTTTCTTCCGAACGAAAATTTATTTTCTTCCGCACGGAAATTATTTTTCTTCCGCACAGAAATTTATTTCCTTCCGCACGAAAATTTATTCTCTTCCGAACGAAACGAAATATCCTCATATAATCATAGGGATTGGTTCTTGCCAATTATTAGATTAATAATTGAGAGTATAGAAAAAAGGTTGGCCTCCGGGAAAGAGAAGCCAACCTTTTTAGTATGAATCCAAGTCTCTATTTATCTAATCGGGCAGGTCACTACCATCGAAAGCAAAGGGCAAGAGTCCTCTATTGTCGTGGAGTACGAGGGCTTGTTCTTTGCCTACCATAATCACTTTAAAAGGCTTCTGGTGCCTGCTACTCGTCTCCATAAGCACTTGGCGACATGCTCCACAAGGCGTTATGCTCTCTACCCTATCTTCTTCACTAAAGGCCACCAACAATAGGATCTCCACAGCCTCATTGGGATACTGCGCTCCGGCTGCGAAAAGAGCCGTACGCTCAGCACACAAACCCGAGGGATAGGCGGCATTTTCTTGATTGCTCCCCACTACGACTACGCCATTGGAGAGCAGAAGAGCAGCCCCTACGCGAAAGCGACTATAGGGAGCATAGGCATTACGAGCCACCTCTACGGCAGCCCCCTCCAAGCGAAGGAGTGTGGCATCGAAGTCTTTTCGTTGGATTCGTTCGTAAGGGATGGACAGCGTATGCATCGTTATAGAGAATCAGAATTTATAACCAAAGGTGATCGTTGCACGAATGTTGCTGTTCGATAGCTTTATTGCATTGGGGGTAGCGAAGACATCTTTCTTCAGAGGGGCTCCACTACGATCTGCCAACGCGGGGAATGCGTAAACGTAACTATTATTCTGTGCTCGTACTAAAGAAGCATCTATATAGAAGTCCTTAGAGAAGCGATACCCAAACCCTCCACCAAAGATCCATTGGGTCTTTTGAATGGTGTAATGAGGAAGCGTACCTGCTACAAGCATCGGAGTTTGGCTACTGCCCTCGAAGGATGTAAGCCCATTCCCAGGCTTCATAGGAGTTGTAGAATAAGCCCCTCCCAAGCGAAGGCTCAGCGAAGGCAATATCCGCAATTCGCCCCCCACACGCACAGTATGTTGCCATCCGTAGTGGGATTCAATGGCCCTATTATCCGAACCAGCCGAGACAGTGCCCGGGAACTTAAGACGCATCATACTGTAGGGCATCAAATCATAATCCACACTGATGAGTGCTCTATTACCAAAGGTATAGGCAAGCCCCACTACAAATCTACTGGGAGTAGTAACAAAATAGCTATTGCTTCCCTTAGGAGTTTTTCCCTTGAAATTGTACACCTTCTTTATGGTTTTTCCATCATCAGTTAGTGACGTGTAGCGAGTTCTTGCCGTAGCATAGTAGCGATCTACCAAAGAAAGCCAAGTGGGAGAATGGAAGGCAAGACCAATCCGTAATCCATCAGTAGGGCGCAATATCGCACCAATACTTAGTCCAAAACCGCTCCCTGTGGTAGCTAATTCGTTGTAAAGCTGAAGGTAGTCGTCGTACGAAAAGTCTTCGCCATAGGTAGAAGCGAGTTGCCTCTCTACGGAAGTATACTTGAGTGATGCACCTAGATAGTAACGATCTCCCCAGTTGTAGCCAAGGTTGAAGTCGTAGGCATTCACAGCACCCCTCTCCTGCATCCGTAAGGTAGCTCGCTTGGGGCCAAAGGGAACCTTAGAACCCGAACCATCGGGGTAATAGAAGTTGGTAGTATAAGGGCCCGCTCCTCCAGCACCCGGATTGATGAAACCGGCCTCATAACCAAGGATCGTCATCCACGAAGCATTGGCGTCATAAAGACCTCCTCTTTGTGGGTCGTAGAAACTATCGTAGCGGAGGTCATCGGGGGTTATCATTGCAGTATAGTCTGCAATAGAAAAGGGAATTCCCTTGACACCATTATAGTCGAGAAGAGTGCCCTTAGGATTCGTTTCTGCCTCGAAATCTCGATCATAACTAACCACCCTATTACGGCTAATACCAAACGAAAAGCCATTGCCCGTAGTGGGATTGTAGTAAGAAGAAATAAAGCCTATCTGGGGAATTTTTACGTTACTGAGACTCTGTTTTGATTCTTGATTGTACCAAGATGCCGTTGTAGAACGGTTCGAAAACCCGAAAGACATCGCCATTTCCGATCGGTGAAAGACGGCTCCACCTGCGGGGTTTTGGGATATAGAGGAGAGATCTCCCCCCAAGGCAGCAAACGCTCCCCCCATAGCTTGAAAACGAGCCGACCCGTCTATTTCAGTTCTACTTAGAGAAAAAGCATCCGTCTCACTCTGTGCATGGACCGAGCCAACCCCCACAAGAGAGCAAGCCACGATCCCCAAATACATTTTCAAAAGTCCATTCATGATCTATAATAATTGCATTGGTGTTTATCTATTTCTGCGGATATATCCTCCCAATTCTTAGCGACGTCCTCGAGAAGTTGTTGACGAAGAACCTCCTCCATCATAGCTGCCGCGCGAAGAGCTACTCCCACTACTCTGTGAAGAAGAGCCTGAGTCAAACGAACGGTGTTGCTGTATGGTTTGCTGTGAAGAAGAGGTACTGCGTCTTGGCTCCGAAGGTGTATCGTAAGTGCCTCTGCGCTGAGGTTGGTAAGACTCATATTGGCTTCTCTGCGAACGAGAGGGCACTTCTCTTTGCTCTATACGTTGCTGCGAGCGATCTATCCGTTGGGGTGTTGTTCCTTCGTACGAACCACGACGCGCAGGACGTTCGGTGACACTTTCGTTACGACGGCGTGTCCCACTATCAGAAGATACGCGAGAGTTATTACCTCGAGAGTCTTCTCCATAAGAACCACGAGCGTTGCCCGAGCGAGAGGGACGATACTCTCTAGGATTATAGGCAGTATTATCCGTTACACGATTGGCGTTTTCTGTCCAATAATTTCCTCGTGTTTCGTTTACCGCTTCTAAGCGACGAGCCTCACGATCGGAGAGCTGTCGGTTGGATGTAGATGCCGTAGTTACGGAGCTGTTATTATTACGGGAGCTATTATTTGATCCACCATAATACTCGTTGTTGCGACGACCATTAGGGGTGCGATTCGCAGAACGGTAATAAGAGCCAACATAGGGGTCATAGCCATAACTACCATAATACCCGCTATAATAACCATCTATAAATCCCTGCCGATAACCATTGTGCCAAGCATAGTAGGGGTTGCTATAGTAGTCCCAAGCTGAGCCCCAACCCCAGCCCCAAGAGCTGTATCCCCACCAGCCATACCTGCGGTAGCGAGGATAAGAAGGTCCATACCATACATAATACCAGTAAGGGTCGCCATACCAAGGCGAGTACCAAGAATAATACCCTGGGTAATACCCTGAATAATAACCGGGATAGCCCCCATAGTAATTGGAGCCACAACCATAGCCACAATTACCGCAACCGACTCCGAAGTAGATGTTCACATCTCCACCTCCGTAGTAGGAGCATTGATCACAATTGTAGCCACAACCGTAGTAATCTTCGTCCGTGTATATGACAATACTATTCCCTCTTTGTACAACAATGGTAGAGGGGTCATGGAAGCGTGCAATACGATCGGTATAACGGCCTCGAGAGGAGCGTGAGCGAGTTTTGTAGTCACTCCCTCTTTCTCTAGAGGCATATTGCTTTGAGGTATTGTTCCCTCTCCTTACAGAACGCCTAGAGAGAGAGTCGTTTGCATTCCCCCTCCGATTGTAGGCGTCAATATCTCGGTCGGAAGGATCATCGTAATAGTCCTCTTGGTCATATTCATCCTCGTAATTGTCGTATGCATAGCGAGAGTTTTCTCTATTGGCACGAGCCCACTCCTCTTCGCGTTGCCTACGTTCTCTCGCAAGTCTCTCACGTTCTGCTTTTTCGCGAGCTGAGATCGCCTTACGCTGCTCCTGCACCTGCTTCTGATTGTTGTAGATATCATCAAAATCCCAATCATTCTGAGCAGATGCCGAGGTTATTCCCAAAACTGCTATCCCCATGAGGATTAGCCATCTGTTTCGTTTCATAGTCCTTATAATTAAAGTGTTGATGTTATTCTTTTTACTCAAAATAGAAGCTCTCCCGCACGGAGAACCGGAGATATTCATTCTACCTCTCTATACTCTTTAGTATTAGACAGCTTCGTAGCACCAATGTTTAAATATGCCAGACCACTATCCGCAGGTAAAGATACACAAATCCCGCAACTAGAAGACACAATGCGCCCAAAGAAGAAAAAAAGACAGGCTGATAATGAATTTCATATTGGCTAGAAATAGAAACTTTTCTGGGCAGAACTCTCCCCTCTTACTGGCTGAAAAACATTTTGCTACAGGCCTAAATCCGAAAAAATTCTGCCCAGTCTCTTTTTCTGTTTTCACAGCCTATTCCATGTTTACACTAGTCAGCCTGCCATCTGCTGCAAAATGATTACTTTTGCAGGCAGCACTCTTGTTTTTGCCTCTCTCTAGAGTGCGAGAAAAAACAGAGGAGCGGAAGATTTTTATAGACGATAAATACACTCATAAAATAGAATAGGATAAATGGCTCAAGAAGATCTTTTCAAGAAAATAGTATCCCACTGCAAAGAATATGGATTTGTATTCCCTTCTTCGGAGATTTACGACGGGTTGGGAGCAGTGTATGACTATGGGCAATATGGTGTTGAGCTGAAGAATAACATAAAAGCCTTTTGGTGGAAGAGTATGACCCTATTGCATGAAAATGTAGTGGGGATAGACTCGGCCATATTTATGCACCCCAAGATTTGGCAAGCCTCGGGGCATGTGGATGCTTTTAACGACCCCCTTATCGACAATAAGGACTCGAAGAAACGCTATCGTGCCGATATCTTGATCGAGGATTATCTCGCCAAACTTGACGAAAAAATCGACAAGGAAGTTGCAAAAGCTGCAAAGCGTTTTGGAGAATCTTTTGATGCTGCACTCTATCGCGAAACCAATCCCAGAGTACAGGGCTATCTAGCCGAGAAAAACGAAACACTAGAGCGATTCTCCAAAGCACTCAACGACAACGATCTTGAGGCAATCCGCACCATCATCATAGACAAAAAGATTGTTTGCCCCATTAGTGGCACCTGTAATTGGACAGAAGTACGCCAATTCAATTTGATGTTTGCCACAGAAATGGGATCTACAGCAGATGGTGCCTCAAAAATCTATCTGCGCCCGGAGACGGCTCAAGGGATCTTTGTTAACTACCTCAATGTGCAGAAAACAGGGCGTATGAAGCTCCCCTTTGGGATTGCTCAGATAGGAAAGGCCTTCCGCAATGAGATTGTGGCCCGTCAGTTTATCTTCCGTATGCGTGAGTTTGAGCAGATGGAAATGCAGTTCTTTGTAGCTCCCGGTGAAGAGATGAAGTGGTTTGAGTACTGGAAAAAGACACGTATGGCATTCCACAAATCTCTCGGACTGGGCGACAACAAATATCGATATCACGACCACGAGAAGCTAGCGCACTACGCCAATGCAGCTACAGATATTGAGTACGAAATGCCATTCGGATTCAAAGAAGTAGAGGGGATTCATAGCCGTACCAACTACGATTTGAGCCGTCACGAGGAGTTCAGCGGAAAGAAACTCCGCTACTTCGATCCTCAAACAGGAGAGAGCTATATACCCTACGTAGTGGAAACCTCTATCGGGGTAGACCGCCTATTCCTCAGCTTGATGTGTGGTGCTTACTGCGAAGAGCCTACAGAAAATGGCGAGATGCGCACCGTACTACGCCTCCCCGCTGCCTTGGCGCCTATCAAACTCGCTGTACTCCCTCTCGTACGCAAAGATGGTTTGGACGAAAAGGCACGCGAAGTGGTACGTGAGCTTCGCTTCGACTTTACTTGTCAATACGACGAAAAAGACTCCATCGGGAAGCGTTATCGTCGTCAAGATGCCATAGGTACCCCCTATTGTATCACTATTGACAATCAAACAATGGAGGACAATACTGTTACCATCCGAGAACGCGACACGATGGAGCAGCACAGAGTTGCTATAACAGATCTCCGCAAAGAAATCGCCCAAAAGGTGGATATGGGGACTTTACTACGGAAAATAGCTTGTGACAACCATGAATAAGAAAATATTTCCAATCTTGATAGTTGTTGCCACTTTGATGGCAGCACTGCTACCTGCATGCCAGAGCTCAGTAGACTCCTCTGAGGAGTGGCGTCGCCGTAACGAAAAGGCCTTTGCAGACTATGAGAGCAAAAGTGAGTACAAAAAGGTTACGACAGATGGCTCTCTTCCCTACGTCTTTATGAAGACCAAGACCAAAGGCACCGGTACAGAGCATCCTATATCCACCTCACGTGTGATTATCCACTATGCTATGTACCTCCTTGTTTCTACATCATCTACAGGCACAGCGCCTTTGGATGGTAACTTTGATCAAGAACAGGGGTTACGCCTTTCACTCAATAGAGGAGAGAAACAAAGGGCGATTGCAGGTATGCAAATTGCACTCCAAAATATGGTAGTAGGAGATCATACCGAGGTGATTATCCCTTGGTATCTAGCCTATGGTGCTAAAACTACTAAATCACAGAACATTAACATCCCAGGTTACTCAGCTTTGAGGTACGAGATTCGTCTTGATAGCATCGTACCTGAATCTGCTGAATAACTCTCCCAAGAGGTAGTCTATATTATTTGCAATCCAACTAGATATTAATGGTATCCAGACCCCATATTCTTATATCTAACGACGATGGTATTCACGCCCCCGGCATAGCAGCCCTAAGCACTATGCTTCGCACAATTGGGGATGTTACCGTTGTTGCCCCAGAGGGAGCGAGATCGGGAGCTTCGTCTCAAATCACCTCCTCCCTGCCCTTGAAACTGACCAAGATGGAAGAGGAAGAGGGCTACCGAGTCTATCGCTGTACCGGCACTCCTGCCGACTGTGTAAAGCTAGCTCTTAACGTACTATTCTCAAAAGAATGCCGTCCCGATCTTGTTGTGACCGGGATTAACCATGGGCGTAATGATGGTATCTGTGTTGTTTATTCGGGTACCGTTGGGGCAGCTCTAGAGGGCTGTATTGCGGGTATTCCCTCCCTAGCAGTATCAGTCAATGACCATGGAGATGATGCGGAAATGCGCTATGCCGTAGCCTACACGAACACACTAGTCCGTTGGATGCTCTCAAACAAAATACCAACACATACGATGCTCAGCCTCAATCTCCCTAGTACTACACCCTTGGGATTCAAGGTGGCTCCACAGGCAGTAGGGCGCTTTAGAGACGAATTCTTAGAGAGCACAAATGGATCCGGGGGACGAGTATACTGGATGGTAGGAAGCCAAGTAAAAACAGAGGATGAACCCAATACGGACTGGGATCTCTTGGAGGAAGGGTATGCAACCCTCACGCCTATCCGTATTGACATGACCGATAGGAATTTCTTGCCTCAGCTCCATGAGGCATTTCGCGATGGTCTCCCCGAATAAAATCACGTCCCCACGATGCGATATTTCTTGATAGCAGGAGAGGCTTCGGGAGACCTTCATGGTGCTCACCTCATCAGAGCCATAAAAGCCGAAGACCCTTCGGCTACATTCGCATTTATGGGCGGAGATCAGATGGCCTACGAAGCGGGGAGGCGACCTATTGTCCATTACAGCAAGGTTGCCTTTATGGGGTTTATCTCAGTTTTGAGACACCTCCCCGAGATTCGCTCCACAGCTCATCTTGTGCAGCAAGAGATCAAGGATTTCGATCCACATGTTGTAATACCCATTGACTACTCCGGGTTCAACTTTCGTTACATTCTCCCTTTTGTGGACAAGGCATTGCCCCGCACTTCCGTCTTTTACTACATCCCTCCCAAAGTGTGGGCTTGGAAGAAAAGGCGTACAAAGAAGCTCCGTACCCTTTGTACACAAGTGCTGAGCATCCTCCCCTTTGAGGAGGAATTTTTGATTCGCCACAACGTCAATGCCTACTATGTAGGTAATCCGTGTGTAGACGCAGTGGGAAAGTATTGGGATACATGGGGCGACCCACAAGCAAAAGTATCCCTACTCGATAAAACACCTCAACTCACAATAGAGCATCCGATTGTAGCAATACTCGCAGGGAGCAGACGTGCAGAGATAAAACACAATCTACCCCTTATGCTCTCCACCCTACGGACTTATTACCCAGAGTATCAATGCGTCGTAGCAGGAGCCCCAGGCATTGAGGCAGAGTTTTATACCCCACTCATCCAAGGACATAAGGCAGAAGTCCTTTTTGGACAGACCTACAGCATCTTGGCAGCAGCAGATTTTGCCCTTGTAACATCGGGCACCGCTACCCTAGAGACGGCACTCATCGGGACTCCTCAGATAGTCTGTTACCGAAGCATCGGATCTCCTCTTGTCAATTGGGCTTTTTCGCGCTTGCCTATCTCCTACTTCTCTCTAGTAAATCTCATATTAGATACCCCTCTACTAGAAGAGCTACTTGCAGCCAAAGCAACTCCTGAGCATCTCCATAGTGCTATTGAGCGACTTCTGTCTCCGACACAACAGATCTCTGAGGGCTATGCACGCCTTCGTTCCCAGCTCGGACGTGTGCCGGCTGCTCGCACTGCTGCCCAAGTTATCACTCGCTCTATCATTCATTAGTAACAAAGACATCACGCTATCTTTCGATGAAGAATATCCGCAATTTTTGCATTATCGCCCATATCGACCACGGTAAAAGTACCTTGGCAGATCGTCTTCTTGAGTACACAAAGACAGTCTCCGGCAAGGATCTCCAAGCTCAAGTACTCGACAATATGGACTTGGAGCGCGAGAGGGGTATCACCATTAAGAGCCATGCCATACAGATGGAGTACGAAGAGGGAGGAGAAAAATACATCCTCAATCTGATAGATACTCCGGGACACGTGGACTTTAGCTACGAAGTCTCAAGATCTATTGCCGCCTGCGAGGGTGCTCTCTTGGTGGTGGATGCAACTCAGGGGATTCAGGCTCAAACCATCTCCAATCTATACATGGCGATAGAGAACGATCTGACCATTATCCCCATAATCAATAAGTGCGACCTAGCGAGTGCCACTCCCGAGGAAGTAGAGGATCAGATTGTAGATTTGCTAGGAGAATCTGCCGAAAACATCATACGAGCAAGCGGCAAGACCGGCATGGGAGTTGAGGCTATTCTTCATGCCATTGTAGAGCAAGTCCCCCCTCCAAAGGGAGATCCGGAAGCCCCCCTTCAGTGCCTTGTTTTCGACTCTGTTTTCAATCCATTCCGAGGAATTATCGCGTACTACAAGGTGGTCAATGGCTCTATCAAGACAGGAGATAAAGTGAAATTTATCGCCACAGGTATGGAGTATGAGGCCGACGAAGTAGGCGTACTCAAATTGGAGATGGCTCCTCGCAAAGAGGTAAAAACAGGCGATGTTGGCTACATTATATCAGGGATAAAAACAAGTAAAGAGGTACGAGTGGGCGATACCATCACCCATATAGCGCGCCCGGCTCTGGAGGCGATTGAGGGTTTTGAAGAGGTGAAACCGATGGTATTTGCAGGGGTATATCCTATCGAAACAGAGGATTTTGAAAATCTTCGTACCTCTCTTGAGAAATTGCAACTCAATGACGCCTCCCTTACATTTACCCCTGAGAGCTCGGTAGCATTAGGTTTTGGATTTCGGTGCGGCTTCCTAGGTCTGCTCCATATGGAGATTGTACAGGATAGGCTTGACCGAGAGTTCGGCATGAACGTAATAACCACAGTCCCCAACGTTTCTTACCAAGTGTACGACAAGAAGGGGGCAATGAGCGAAGTGCATAACCCTTCCGGCCTGCCAGATCCCACCCTAATTGATCATATCGACGAGCCCTATATCCGCGCTACCATCATCACTCAAGCTGCCTATATTGGCCCCATCATATCCCTCTGTATGGATAAGCGAGGCATTCTCATCAAGCAGGAGTTTATATCGGGAAATCGCGTAGAAGTACTCTTTGATATGCCCCTAGGAGAGATCGTTATCGACTTCTACGACAAACTAAAAAGTATCTCTAGAGGATATGCCTCTTTTGACTATCACATCAGCGACTTCCGCCCATCTAAACTTGTCAAGTTGGATATATTACTAAACGGAGAACCCGTTGATGCCCTCTCTACCCTAACCCACATAGACAACAGTGTATCCTTCGGGCGGAGGATGTGCGAAAAGCTCAAAGAGCTTATCCCTCGTCAGCAATTCGATATTGCCATACAAGCAGCTATTGGAGCAAAGATCATTGCACGAGAAACGATCAAAGCCGTACGTAAGGACGTAACCGCCAAGTGTTATGGGGGGGATATCTCGCGTAAGAGAAAACTTCTAGAAAAGCAAAAAGAGGGAAAGAAACGAATGAAACAGATTGGTACGGTAGAGGTGCCTCAGAAAGCATTCCTTGCTGTACTCAAACTCGATTAGGCCTATAGAAACATAAGGTCGGAGGATCAGATATGGCAAAAAACGACACAAAGGGAAAAAAGAGTAAGGCTTCTTCGAGCCAAAGTGCAGTAACAGCGCTAGATGGGCATATACCCCCTCAAGCGGTAGAGCTGGAGCGTGCTGTGCTGGGAGCAATACTACTTCAACCCGGAGTTATGGGCGATGTAGCAACAATTCTTAAGCCAGAGAGCTTTTATGTAAGAGCACACGAAACTATTTTCAGGGTGATCTGGGAGCTCGAAGCGAACCAGAAGCCCATCGACATGCTCACCGTCACAGAGGAGCTTCGTCGTACAGATCAGCTCGAAGAGGTAGGTGGAGCCGCCTACATTGCCAACCTTACAACAAGCGTAGGAGCTACTGCCAACGTGCTCTATCATGCCCATATCGTTGCTGGCAAAGCCACGAGCCGTAATTTAATTTCCTTTGCCTCCGAAGTTCTTACCAAGGCATACGAAGATTCTATTGAGTCTGAAGTACAGATGCAAGAGGCTGAAGCAGCTCTCTTCGAACTCTCAAAGCAGAATATCCAGCAAGACATTCGCCGAGCCGATTCGCTCCTAGAGGAGACCATATCGGAGATACAAGAGGCTAGAAATATAGGAGATGGTATTAGTGGTATATCCTCCGGTTTCCCTGCGATAGATAAGATGACCGCAGGGTGGCAAAAGTCCGACCTCATTATCATTGCAGCGCGTCCTGCCATGGGTAAGACAGCTTTTGTCTTGTCAATGGCCAAGAATATGGCTATCGACCTAGGTATACCGGTAGCTATATTCAACCTCGAAATGAGTGCAAAACAACTTATAAAGCGTCTCATCAGCAACGTATGTGAGATACCGGGAGAGAAGTTAAAGAATGGTCAGATGGAAGCCTATGAATGGACGCAACTTAGTACTAAGCTGCGAGATATTCAAGACAAACCTCTCTATATAGATGACACTCCGAGCCTCTCTGTTTTCGAGTTTCGTACCAAAGCTCGCAGGTTAGTACGAGAGCAACATGTAGAGCTTATTATCATAGACTACTTACAGCTGATGAATGCCCAAGGTATGAGCTTTGGTAACCGAGAGCAAGAAGTAAGTACGATATCCCGCTCTCTCAAGATCCTAGCCAAGGAGCTAAACATTCCCATTATAGCCCTTTCCCAGCTCAACCGCACCCTAGAAACACGACAGGGGGACTCCAATAGTAAGAGACCTCAGCTCTCAGACCTTCGCGAATCCGGAGCCATTGAGCAAGATGCCGATATGGTATGTTTTATCCATCGTCCCGAGGTGTACAATATCAAGGTTAACCCCGAAGACAATACATCTACCCAAGGGATGGGCTTCTTCATTATCTCAAAACATCGTAATGGACCTATCGGAGACGTAAAACTTATATTCCGCGGAGAATACACAAAGTTTGCCCCCTACGATAGCGTTAACTTCGTTACCATCGATAGCGGTATCGGAGGAAACTTTTCGCCCATTGCCCTTGACGGGAATTCCGTTCCATTCTAATACTTATCCATGCTTCCAGACACAACGGTATTACAGGGTAAGACGGCTTTATTTTTCACCTTAGGGTGTAAACTAAACTTTGCAGAGACCTCTACCATAGGTCGGCAATTGCGAGAGTTAGGAGTAGTATTGGCTACGGAGGGCTCCTCTGCCGATATATGTATCATCAATACCTGTAGCGTAACGAGTGCGGCCGATCGCAAAGATCGCACCCTCATCCACCGAGTAGTTCGGGAGAATCCACATGCAGCCGTGGTAGTCATGGGGTGCTATGCCCAACTGAAGGGGGAAGAAATTCTCAACATCCCAGGCGTGAATATAGTAGTGGGGGCCGGTAGAAAAAGCGAAGTCGTAGAGCATCTTATTACCTTCTTCTCTGGAGAAGGGGTGACACCTACCAATAAGCATCACTACGCCGGCGAGCGGATTCATCTACACCGCTTCGAAGAAGGCTGTAGCAGCGACGACAGAACGCGACACTTCCTAAAGGTACAAGATGGCTGTAACTACGGCTGTACCTATTGTACCATCCCCAAGGCTAGAGGGGTAAGTCGCAATGGAAGCATTGCCTCTCTGGTTGCTCAAGCAGAAAGAGTTGCCCAAGAGGGAGGAAAAGAGATTGTACTTACAGGAGTTAATATTGGGGATTTCGGTCGCTCCACAGGCGAACAATTTGTAGACCTAGTGCGGGCTTTGGATCAGGTCAATGGCATAGAACGCTACCGCATTAGCTCTCTAGAGCCCGATCTGCTCTCCGATGAGTTGCTCGAAGTTGTTGCTCAATCAAGAAGCTTCATGCCCCACTGGCACCTACCGCTACAGAGTGGTAGCGATACCGTACTAGCTCTGATGAAAAGGCGGTACCGCACCCAGCTTTTCTCCGATCGTCTGGCTCGTATCAAAGAAATGATGCCGGCAGCCTTTATTGGTGTGGATGTAATTGTAGGGATGAGAGGCGAAACTCTTGAGTTTTTCGAAGAGAGTCTTGCATACCTTGAGGGGCAACCTGTAACACAACTCCATGTATTTAGCTATAGTGAACGCAGTGGTACACCTGCTCTATCCATACCTCTCGTAGTGTCTCCCGAAGAGAAAAAAGAACGTAGTAAAGCCCTTATCGATCTATCGAATCGTAAGCTAAGCAGTTTTTACAAAGAGCACGAAGGAGAAAAGCGTCCCGTACTTTGGGAGCACTCTTGTGTAGATGGTAAGATGTATGGTTTTACAGACAATTATATCCGACTAGAGCACGAATTTTGCCCCGATATTGCTCTATCAGGAGCTATCACTCAAGCCAAAATTGGAAGGGAAAAAGAGCCGGGTATAGCCTTTTGCTCCCTAGAATGAAAAGATTATGAGCACGGCACCTCTTATCACCATAGGGATCCTCAACTGGAATGGGAGCCATCTGCTCCGTAAGTTCCTCCCCGATGTTGTACGCTGTACGCCTAGTGATAAGGCTTGCATTGTGGTAATTGACAATGGCTCTACAGACGACTCCATTGAGGTCGTGGAGAGGGGATTCCCATCCGTAAAGCTCCTTAAATTCTCAGAGAATTACGGATTTGCAAAGGGCTACAATCAGGCTCTGGCACAATGCGAGACTCCCTATTATTGTTTGCTTAATAGTGATGTAGCCGTGACAGAAGGATGGCTAGATGCTCCTCTTGCTATGCTTGAAGCAAATGCTCGTCTCGCAGCAGTACAACCGAAAATACGAAGCTTTCACCATCCCTCTCAGTTTGAATATGCAGGGGCAGCAGGAGGCTTCATAGATCATCTAGGATATCCGTTTTGTCGAGGTCGGGTATTCGACACCATAGAGGAGGACAAAGGGCAGTACGATACAGAGGCTTCTATTTTTTGGGCTTCAGGAGCCTGTCTATTTGTTCGCCGTGATGCTTACCTCCAAGTAGGCGGATTAGATGAGCGATTCTTTGCTCATATGGAAGAAATTGACCTCTGCTGGCGATGGCTACGGAGTGGCTACGAAGTGAGATATACCCCCAATAGCACAATATATCATTTGGGTGGTGCCACTCTTAGCACTAGTAATGCTCGCAAGGTGTATCTCAACTTTCGCAACAACCTTCTGATGCTCTATAAAAACCTTCCTAGGAAGCAAGCAAAAAGACTTCTCCCCAAACGTATGCTACTGGATGGACTATCGGCAGGCATGTATCTAGTCAAAGGGAAATCTCGTTTCGCTTGGGCTATCTACAAAGCTCATAGAGACTTCAGAAAAATGAAACAGCACTACACTCCCCCTCTTGCTCCACCAGTGCAGCTAAGCAGCGTATATCCACACTCTATTGTCTGGCAATACTTCTTCTTGGGCAAGCGACATTTCTCCGACTTAAAGCCCTAAAACGGGAAATTCAACACTACATCAGAAAGCTATCTCACTACTTTTGGGGATAGCTTTTACTTGTATAGTATGCTGGGCTAGCCTATCTTTGCATTGTATTACTAATTGATTGATAGAAGTATGTCACTACGCATAACGCAATTCTACTCAGCAGATACGCTCATGAGCGATCTTATTTGTGAACGATACGACCTCCTACTCGTTATTACTCGCTTTGGTATCCCCCTTGGGTTTGGAGACCAGACTATACGCGAGGTTTGTGAGGAAAATAATGTACATGTAGAGACACTTATTGCTGTAGTCAATACTATTGTATCTCACAATACCAAGCCTAGCCAAGAACTACTTGCATCGCTTTCTCCCATGGCTTTGGTAGACTTCTTGAAGCGTTCACACCATTATTTCTTAGACTATCGCCTACCCAAACTTTTGGTGCACCTCCGTCGTGCCATAGAGGGCGGCCCCGAAGAGATCGTATTTCTCATCAATAAATTCTTCGATCAATACGTAGCAGAGGTACACAAACATATGGGATATGAGGATAAAAACGTGTTCCCTTATGTACGTGCTCTAGTAGATGGTACTCAAAAACGGGGTGCCGGGGCATACAATATAGACATATTCTCTCGCCGGCACGATAAGGTGGAGGCTCGTATTGGAGAGCTTAAGAATATCTTGATCAAGTATTTCCCCGATGGTAGCGGCTACGAGCTAACCAGTGTACTGCACGAGCTATTCTCTGCCGAAGATGACCTCGCTACACACAACTTTGTCGAAGATTTCCTTTTTGTTCCTCTCATCCGTTCGATGGAACAGAAGCAAAATTCATAATCCCTCATACCCTTGGGGCTAAAGTCTTACTCTTAGAGGAAATAAATTTTGAGATGATACAAAGTGTACATAAACTACTCATCGTAGAGCCTAATCCCGTAATTGCCTTGGGGATAGAAGCGGTGATCAAGCGATCGAATAAGTTCAGAACGCAGATTGCATTTGAGCTTGATATAGAAAGCATTATTTCTACCATTCGTTTCTTTACTCCCGATATTATCTTGATGAATCCCATCGTAATGGGCGTACACCTAGATGAGAGATTCTTGACTGTAGCACGTGCCAAAATCTTGGCGCTTACCACAGGTTCTGTTGATCCGTCTGTACTTTATAGCTACGACGCGACTATCAACATTGGAGACTCTACGGAAACCATTCTACAAAACCTTCTCTCCGTTGTTAGCCAAGCCGAGAACGAAGAGATGGATCTAGACAACGAACGCCTACTCTCACCGAGAGAAAAAGACGTGGTGGCTTACGTGGCAAAAGGGCTTACGAATAAAGAAATATCCGCTAAGCTCTCTATCTCTATTCACACCGTAATTACCCACAGGCGTAATATTGCCAAGAAACTCAAGATTCATAGCCCTAGCGGACTCACGATCTATGCTATTGTCAATAAGCTTGTAAATATCGACGAAATTCATACCTAGTAATAGGGGCAATTCTTTTCACAAAACCACCCCGGGAAGTATTCTCACACTCCGAATACTCTCCGGGGTTTCTTATTAAATAGGAGCTTCTCTCCTGTATGATAACGATAATACCGGCTACACGCCCGGATCAAGTGAAAAGACGAGTGCTCACTAAAAATATGACGTCATTTCCCTACAAATATGACGTCATATTTCGCCAGAAATGATATCATATTTTCGTACATTTGCCACCAAGTAACGAAAGGCCCTGCCAATGGGAGAGAAAACTCCTCGCTCTGACGGTTGGCAGAACATCATTTACGAGGAACAAACTTAATACTAAAAGACTATGGCAAACAGACCATTGGCCTACACGCTTACCGAGCGTAAGGCAGCCATCGGAGCAATGGCAGGAAAAACAGTGCTTCAGGCACGTCCGACAGGACGCAAGCGCATCGACCACCGCAACTTCTGTGAGGAAGTGGCAAGAGCAACTACATTCACGGGAGCCGAAGTGGAAGCTGTACTACGACTTGCCGCCGAAATTGCGAAACGGCACGTGGAAAACGGAGACATTGTGGAGTTTGGTGACATCGGTACACTCACGCCTTCGTTCCAAAGCAAAATCGTGGAGAAAGGCAAGACGGAGTTCAACCCCAATGTCCATATCACCAAGCCTGTCGTGCGCCTCTCGCCCTCACGCAAGTATTTCACACTCTCGGGTGTAAGTTATGAACGTGTGGAAGCTCCTGCGAAGAAAACGGCAAAGCCTAAACCTACACCCAAGCCTAATCAAGGCAGCAATGAGGGCAACGAATAGCTTGCCTCTCTGAGAAACGATCATCACACTCTCTGCGGAGCGACTGTTTACTAACGACAGTCGTTCCGCTAATGTAAGCTTCGCCACCTAGACCGAGGAAGCCGTGGCGTTATTATCAAGGTTTAAGTAAACAAAAGGGCATAAAAAAACTCCTGCTCTACCGGAGTGAGAGCAGGAGCTATAGAAATGATTTATCTCCCTAAATAAAGGGAAACAAGATTATTCTCTAGATACTCTTAAGCTGCGATTGCTGCTGCAAGTTCGGGAGCAGCACCGAAGATCAAGATAGCAACGAGAAGGGCAAGAATAGCGTAGAGCTCGGGGAATACGGCCATCACCATAGTTGCACCGAATACGTTGTCACCACCACCAATCGTCTTGATACCATTAGCACAAACTTGAGCCTGACGAATAGCAGAAAGAAGACCTACAACACCAAGGGTAAGACCTGCACCAAAGATAGCCCAAGCAGCGATAATGTTGAGGCCGGCACCGAGTTGTTGTACAAGGCCAAGAGCCATAAAGAAACCAACGAAGCCGTAAAGACCCTGAGAACTAGGAAGAGCTGAAAGAGCAATGTACGAACCCATTGCATCGGGATTCTTCTTCATAGCACCAACGGTAGCATTACCGCAAATAGTTACACCAATTGCCGAGCCAATACCAGTGAGGGCCACCATGAGGGCAATTCCTAAGTAGGTTAGAACGTTAATCATACTTTGAACTGTAATTAATTGATTGAGTTATTTGATTTTTCTATTATTGATTACTTGAAAGGAGTGTATTGACGCCCCCCACCTTCAAACTCTGCATTCTTGTAGAATTCAACAAATGTAAGACGTAGAGGGTGCACCAAAGAGCTAATCATACACAGCCCAAAATTGAGACCATGACCAAATAGCAAAATGATTGCCATTACCACAAAATTGAGACCTACAGGGAGCCCTCCGCCCACTTGTACGGCAAGGTTATTAAACACCCCACCCAAGATACCACCGGTCAAACCGATAGCAAACAGACGAATGTACGAGAGCGTATCTCCCAAAAGTCCGGAAGCATTATTGTAGGTTGCCCACAAACCGGAACCAAAATTGAGGAAGATATTCTTGCCCGGTGTATTGTAGAACAAAGCAATAACAAAGGCGAGAGCAGCAATCCCCAAGAGGACTTTTGATGCCATAGCAAGCATAGGATTACCTTCACCCAGCATCATCGCTACGAGCCCAAGTCCTCCAAAGAGGATCAAAGCTGCCCAGCAATAAGTAGCCAAACCATACTTGAATCCCTTCTGTACTTGCATCTTATAGCCGGCAATAAACTTACCGAATACAATCTGAATAAGCCCCAGCACAACGGACAAATACATCATTGTGTTCTGGTTGAGGATGTAGGTATCGGGCACAGAGCCGAGTATCGTACCACCGGTCCAAGGCATTACCATACCAAAGACAGTCCCCATGAGAGAGCCTACGATGGCGGTAGTTCCACCTAACCACATGAGCATACTACACACAGACTTAACACCATCCTCTTTAGCTTTCGTCTTAGCAACGGTGGCTCCTATCAAAAGCAATAGTCCATACCCACCATCTCCAAAACAAAGAGCAAAGAAGAGCATAAAGAAGGGAGCAAACAACGACGTAATATCCAACTCGCCATAGTTAGGAAGCGAATACATCTTCGTTATCATCTCGAAAAGACGAGCATAACGATTGTTTTTAAGCTTCACAGGGACATTGTCATTCTCTTGGATCTCTACCTGCTCGTAGTAGCAAGGTACTCCATCTAGAGCGGGAGCAATTTTGTCTGCCACTCTCTCGGGCACCCAGCCCTCCAATACCATAAGGGTATCGTTAGCCTCGGGTTCCGCCTGCAAGAGAGCATTGGCGAAATCAAAATCGCGCTCGATGAATCGATCATATCCATCTAGTTCGCCCAAGCGAGTATCAGCAAATTCAACAATCCTATTATGGGTCTCTTCTGCCTCCTGCTGTAGGGTTTCCAACTTCCTTTGCATCTCATCCATAGAAGCCGTTGGAGCCTTTACCTCATCGGCTTCGGGACGAGCGTCACCACTTTGTCCAATCGTAACAAAGTAGGCTTGAGCGCGAAAATCATTAACCTTTACGGCGCGATACTCCTCAATCCACTCCTCCTTGAACTGCTGCGAAGCCACTACATAGAAGTGCAGCTTGTAACCAGCATTCTCAAGTTTCTTCATCAGATCGAGGTCATACTCACCCCAAATACTCCAATAGTCGATCTCACGTCGTTGGGCAGCAATCTGGTTAGCAAGATTCCTTTCCTTTTCCATGAGCTCCTCTATCTCAGACCTCACAGCCACTCCTTGCTCCTCAGATTGAGGGAGGATCATAGAAACCTCCGGAGCATCTTTGGATCGCAATGATTTTACACGACGACGCAGGTCTGCCAAGTCTTTACGCTTAGCGAGGAGGGCTTGTAGGTTATCGAACTGCTTAGGGCTCTTAGTTTCCTTGATGTGTACCACGCCAAGCTCACGAAGACTCTGCAAAAAGCCCTCATACTCTCTGTGGTATATCAAGAAAAGATACTTCTGCATTTTTTCAATCATAGCAGTGCCTCCTTTTCTTTGCGTTCGCGTTCTTCAATATTGGCTCGCATGATCTTCTGAGACGATTTAGAGAGACTCTCTTCATCTTCAAGGTATCGCTTAATCTTACGAATAGCATCCTTATACCCAGGGATCTGTACCTTCTCAAAAAGATTTACCTTCTGAGTGGTCTTCTTACGAGCATACTCCAAGAATTCTAGTTTGAGGCCAAGGAACTCAGCTTCTATACCAGTAGTAGCAAGCACCTTAAGCAACTCTAATCCCTCAGAGAACCACGAAGGAGAATTGAACAAACTAAATGGCTTCACCTCGAAGTCTATCTTATCCAAGACCGGTACTATAACACCGGCAATCTTCTTGGTAGACAACTTCACATCCTTCACAGATATAAGCTCCGGATTAAACTCATTCCAAAGCCCAACCATGTGCTGATAACTAGAGATGCCATCTTCTAACTTTTGTTCCAATTTCACCACTTCGTCTTTCGTCTTCTTCACCTCAAGACGAAGAGCACTCTCCTTACTTTTGATCGTAGGGAGCGTGCGCACTCGCATCTTCAGCTGCTTCTCCTGCTGATGGAGCGAAGTTTTGTTGTATTGAAACTTAATAGCCATGACTCTTATCTATCAGGCTTTTTTCTCACCAACCCAATACTTCTCTACAAGAGATTGCTTGATGTTTACTTCTGCAGGAGTAAAGTGTTCTCCAAAAAGTTTCCAAGCAATATCGAGCATTTCAGTCGTATCCACGTTTACGTCGATAGCAAGCAATTGACGAGAATAATCGTCTGCAAAAGCAAGAGAACGATTATCGTAGTCGGTAAGGTCGAAACCGTTCTCCATCTTTGTTTGTGCGTTGGCAGCATCGGAGAATAGACGTACGGCGGCATTCATCACCTGAGGATGGTCGTCACGAGTCTTCTTACCAATTACAAGCTGCTTCAAGCGAGAGAGAGAGCGGAATGGGTCAATAATAACTTTACCCACATTGCTATCCTTACGGAGATAGAGCTGACCCTCGGTAATATACCCCGTATTATCGGGCACAGCGTGCGTGATATCGCCACCACTCAACGTGGTAACGGCAATGATGGTAATAGACCCACCATCGGGGAATTGCACTGCCTTTTCGTAGATCTTAGCAAGGTCTGAGTAAATCGAACCCGGCATAGAATCCTTCGAAGGAATCTGGTCCATACGATTTGATACGATAGCCAAAGCATCCGCGTAGTTGGTCATGTCCGTAAGGAGCACGAGCACCTTTTCGTTCTTTTCTACCGCAAAATATTCTGCTGCTGTAAGAGCCATGTCTGGGATAAGCAGACGCTCTACAGAGGGGTCTTCGGTTGTATTGATGAAACTAACAATACGATCTAGAGCACCGGCATTGCTAAAAGTGTTCTTGAAGAAGAGGTAGTCGTCATTGGTCATCCCCATCCCCCCAAGAATAATCTTATCACTCTTGGCACGCATGGCCACCATAGCCATTACTTCATTAAAGGGTTGGTCCGGATCCGCAAAGAATGGAATCTTTTGTCCGGTTACGAGGGTATTATTGAGGTCGATACCTGCAATACCGGTTGCAATCAACTCAGAAGGCTGTTTACGACGCACGGGGTTTACAGAAGGACCACCAATTTCTACTTCACGTCCTTCGGGCTGCGCTCCACCATCAATAGGAAGACCATAAGCATTGAAGAAGCGTCCTGCAAGCTGATCGCTCACCTTGAGCGTAGGAGCTTTGCCGAGGAATACAACCTCTGCATTGGTAGGAATACCTTCAGTACCCTCAAAAACCTGGAGGGTTACTTCGTCGCCAATGATTTTTACGACCTGAGCCATTCGTCCATGGATCAAAGCCAACTCGTCATTACCAACCCCTGTAGCACTTAGCATACAAGTTGCCTTGGTAACGTTCGAGATCTTGGTATATATCTTTTTAAAAGCTTGTGTTGCCATATTAATTTTCTCTATACGAGGTCTCTCTTTCCCTAGAGATTACTTGCCACCTTTGACAATCATCTCTTCGCATTGTGCCAAGTACTTCTTAAAGTCATCGCTCTCAAACTCTGAGTAGTTCATCTGCTTGAGTACGTTGATAAGGCCCTTAAAGAACGCCGTTACCTGATTGAAATCTTCAAACTCAAACCCGGTATGGCAGATCTTTGCTACAAGATCCAACATATACTTTTGGCGAGCAAGAGGAGAGTTACAATCGATATCATCGAAAGCATCTTGCTGAAGGATCACGAAGTCGATAAGCTCAGCCTTCCAGAATGTAACGTGATACTCTACAGGTACCCCGTCGTCCCCTAAGATGTTGATCTGCTCCGAAATTTCCTTACCACGCTGCAAACGCATTTTTAGCTCATTGACTTTTTCGAGCCAATCGGGTGCAATGTGCTGCGAAATGTATTCTTGGAACTCAGGATATTCGAGATATTTTGAATAACTATCAATAGGGTTAACGGCCGGATAACGCTTACGGTCGGCACGCTCTTGCTCTAGTGCGTAGAAGCATCGAGCAACCTTCTTAGTATTTTCTGTCACAGGCTCCTTGAGGTTACCCCCTGCAGGAGATACCGTACCAATAAAGGTTACAGAACCAGTCTTGCCATTTTTGAGATAAACGAACCCAGAGCGGGCGTAGAAGTTGGCTACGATGGCCGAAAGCTCCATTGGGAAAGCATCAGGTCCAGGAAGTTCTTCTAGACGGTTTGACATCTCACGAAGAGCTTGTGCCCAACGAGAAGTAGAGTCCGCCATGAGGAGAACACGAAGACCCATTGTACGATAGTACTCAGCAATAGTCATGGCCGTGTACACAGATGCTTCACGAGCTGCAACAGGCATGTTTGAGGTATTAGCGATAATGATCGTACGCTCCATGAGCTTACGTCCGGTGTGAGCATCTACAAGTTCTGGGAACTCAGCAAAGATTTCCACAACCTCATTTGCACGCTCTCCACAAGCCGCCATAATCACGATGTCTGCCTCAGCTTGCTTAGAAATAGCATGCTGCAACACCGTCTTACCCGTACCAAAAGGCCCTGGGATAAAGCCCGTACCACCCTCTACGATAGGATTGAGTGTATCAAGCGTACGTACCCCGGTTTCGAGCAACTTAAATGGACGGGGCTTCTCTGCATAGCAAGGAATGGCTTTCTTTACAGGCCATTTCTGAATCATTGTAACAGAGTGCTTCTCGCCATTCTTATCCTCAAGTACTGCGATTTCTTCATCAGCACGATACTTGCCGGCAGGCTTAAGGCTTACGACTTTGTACTGCCCCTCGAAAACAAAGGGAACCATTATCTTGTGGGGTTGGTAGTTTTCATCAACCTCACCAAGCCAGTCTCCAGCCTCTACAAGATCACCTACCTGAGCGAGAGGTTTGTACTCCCACAATTTATCTTCCTCTAGAGGATAGGTATACGTACCACGTTGTAGGAAAACCCCATCCATCTTATCGAGGTCGTTTTGCAAACCATCGAAGTTCTTGGAAAGGAGGCCGGGACCGAGTGTTACCTCCAACATGTGACCTGCAAACTCAGCCACATCCCCTACCTTCATACCACGAGTACTCTCAAACACCTGCACAAACACCTTGGCACCGATGATCTTGATCACCTCACTCATCAGGCGAGTTCCACCCACCGTGATAAAGCAAATTTCGTTTTGAGAGACTGGTCCATCTACCTCAACGGTCACAAGGTTGGACACAATCCCCTTAACAACTCCTTTTGTCATGGATATATTATTTCTTTTGATTTCTCTTGAACTCGTTGAGAGAGTCGTTACTCTCCTTTTTGAGTGTTGCTACAATGGAACGGAATGTTTCTTCTCCCGTTTTCTCATTGAGCTCCGTCCAGCGCTCTATGATACGTAGCTGTAGATAGTATGCCAAGATGGTCTCAACATTGAACGTACGATCGAAGACACGCTCCTCTAGCCAGTTCCATTTGAGGACATCCAACATGCGCTCCCGACGAGTAATATCAGTCTCATTTTGCACTGAAGTAAGAGCAGCGATGTAGTCCATCTCCTCTTCGGAGAGACCAAAGTTTGTGGCCGTCGACGTCTTTAGTTTACGCTCTACTTCGGAGTCTCCCACGATATAATCTTTGGGATCCCAACCTAGATTGCGACTTGTAAAGGCTGCAAAAACATTCCTTATATCAAGATTAAGACGCGACCACTCTGCTACAAAATGATTTCTAGCAGGAAGAGCAAACTTGGTATAATAGTAATCGGCAAGTTTATCCTCAAGGCGAAGGGGCCACATACGTACCTCTTCCTCATCGTCTTGTACGTCATCTTCCTCGTCCTTCTCTACCACAAAATCCTTGAGAAAATCTATGATATAAGCAGGTAAGTGATGCTTAGGAAGCTTTGTACCTTTCTTGAGAGCATCCATCACCGTAGCGACCTCTTCGTAAGAAAGTAGCTGAGGTTGCTCGGTTGCCTCCAATGCTTTCTCCGGAGATTCGAGATAATCGATAAGAAATCTATTCTCGCGCTCCCAGCGAAGCACCTCCAAAAGCTTAAAATCGCCCGAGGTAAGCACTTCTCTAAGCTCCTCTACGAAGAGCTCCGAAGAAAAGGGGAGTTTTCTATCGTCTACACCAATATTCGGTAAACCCGATATTGTGGCATAATACTTTGCCATGGTGCACTTAGAATAACATTTCCACAAGACGAGGACGCAAGAAGCTCTGGAAGAAAGACTTTAGTTCTTCTTCTCCAAACTGAATCTTGTACGATCCATCTGCGGGTTTTAGAACGAAATTGGTTGCCGTACCAGCTACTTCGTTAATGGTAACACCCTTATTGAGGAGGTCCTTAGCATTTGAGGCGAAATACTCTTCCAACCCCTTGGCATCGGCTGTTTCAATTACAACATCGTTTCCAGGAGTCCAGTTTTCAACAATCTTGCGAATGACTTCGCGCATAAAGTTGGGATCTTCAGCAGCTGCTTTTACGTTGCCTTGGGCAATCTTGTCGGTAATAGAATTTGCCACAGAAGCCTTCAAGGCATCTAGAGTTTGAGCAGCATAGAGTTTGAGTTCTGCCTCAACATTCTTTTTGAGTTCATCAGATCTCTTTTCAGCGTCACGGATGATTCTCTCAGCTTCCGCCTTAGCTTGGTTGAGCATTTCGTCGCTTTTGCTTTGGGCATCAGCCACGAGTCTATCTGCTTCTAGCTTCCCTTTTTCAACCCCTTCGTTGAAAATTTTGTCAGTTAGTTCCCGGATCTTAGCATCCATATCTTATCTATGTTATAATTTGTATTCGCTATTTCCATAGAAAACTACAACTCCTCTTGCCTTTCGAAAGTGACAACAGGAGCCATACCCTCTATACTCCGAGCAAAGGTACAACAAAAGCTTGATTTATAGGCCTCTTTGGGTAGTATCCCAACAAAGGCCCACAGATCAAGCTTGACAAATAGAAATAGATATCTTCTATTTTACATACTTAATGTAATCTTCATACCCCTGTTCTTTCATTTCCTCCAACGGAATAAAGCGCAAAGATGCACTATTGATACAATAACGTTCCCCTCCCAATTCTTTCGGTCCATCTTCAAAGACATGACCAAGATGGCTCCCCGAAGATTTACTCCGAACCTCTACACGCACCATTCCATGCGATGTATCCGTACGTTCTAGCAGAAGTTTATCATCTATAGGACGTGAAAAAGCCGGCCATCCACAGCCACTTTCGAACTTATCTGTAGAGACGAATAGGGGCGTACCATCCACCACGTCTACATAAATACCCTTAGCATAATGATCATAATACTCATTTTTGAAAGGAGGCTCTGTCCCCTGCTCTTGAGTCACATGGTACTGCATAGGAGTAAGCTTACGGCGTAACTGCTCCTTATCCACGTAGCGTTGTGCATGCGCTCTTGCTATTTTATCTTTTCCTATGTGGCAATACCCCGAAGGATGTTTCTTTAGATAATCTTGATGATAAGCCTCGGCCGGATAAAAATTCTTCAGCGGGATACACTCTACAACAATAGGCTTAGGATACTTTTTCGCCAGAGTTTGAAGCATCTCCTTCGCCACCACTTCATCCTGAGCATTAGTATAATAGATACCCGTTCGGTATTGACGCCCAACGTCATTGCCCTGCCGATTGAGAATAGTAGGGTCAATTACATCGAAATACAACCCTAGGATAAACTTTAGAGGGACCACCGAGGCATCGTACTCGACACGAATTGTCTCGGCATAATCGGTATCTACATCCTCGTATTTGGGATTGGGACGAGTGCTATTAGCATAGCCAACAGTGGTCTCTACCACGCCTTGTACTCCATCAAAATAGCTCTGCATTCCCCAAAAGCATCCGCCTGCTAAATAGATTGTCTTTAGATTCTCCTTACTAGGACGAGGTGCTTGGGCTTCTATTACGGGTTGGTTTACTGCGATCATTTTGTTTGTTGTTTAGTTACTACTTTTTCTACTCTCAAAACGGATAATAACTTGTGATGGTTCACCATTAAACCCGAAGAGATGAATAGAATTATGAGCAAAAGAGAATAGCATGCAGCAAATAGAGAAAATAAAAGGAGGACTTGATCGCCTCAAATCCTCCCTTTCTCTTTTTACTAGATAGACCTTATTGTCCGTGTTTATAACACGAAACTCATTTAGTCGAGCTTGTGAACAACAATACCGGAACGGAGTTTAGGCTCAAACCAAGTTGTCTTGGGAGGCATAATGTTCCCCGTATCAGCAATATCCATAATTTGCTTCATAGTAACAGGATAAAGAGCCAAAGCGACCTTCATCTCACCACTATCAACACGCTTCTTTAGCTCGCCGAGACCACGGATACCTCCAACAAAGTCGATTCGCTTATCTGAACGCAAATCCTTGATACCCAAGATCTCATCTAAGATTAGATTAGAAGAGATGGTAACATCCAACACCCCGATGGGGTCGTTGTCGTTATAAGTACCGGGCTTTGCTGTGAGCGAATACCATGTACCACCAAGGTAAAGAGCAAAATTGTGCAACTTGGCAGGTTTGTAAATATCAGCACCCTTCTTCTCTACAATGAAGTTCTTTTCTAGAGCTTTTAGGAAGTCAGCTTCGCTCAAACCATTGAGATCTTTTACAACTCGGTTGTAATCGATAACCGTCAATTGGTTGGCAGGGAAACAAACTGCCATGAAGTAGTTATACTCTTCATCGCCCTTGTGATTAGGGTTATTCTTTGCTTTCTCAGCTCCTACGAGGGCAGCTGCAGCCGAACGGTGGTGCCCATCGGCAATATAGAGAGCTTCGAATCCTGCAAAAATCTCCGTGATACGCTTGATATCGGCTTCTTGATCAATGATCCAGAACTTATGACCAAAGCCATCAATATCAGCTACAAAATCGTAGATGGGAGCAGCATTGGTGTAACGAGCCACGATGGCGTCAAGTTCTGCATTATCAGGATAAGCGAAGAAAACGGGTTCGAGGTTAGCGTTATTTACACGAACGTGCTTCATACGATCCTCTTCTTTGTCTCTACGGGTAAGCTCATGCTTCTTGATTACACCATCCATATAATCTTCTACCCATGCACCTACTACCAAACCATATTGGGTCTTACCATTCATGGTTTGGGCATATACATAGTAGTTTTCTTTGGCGTCTTCAACAAGCCATCCCTTCTCTTGGAAGAGATCGAAGTTCTCACGAGCCTTGGTATAAACACGTTCATCGTGCTCATCCGTACCTTCGGGGAAGTCGATTTCGGGCTTGATAATATGATAAAGAGACATCTCATTTCCTTTTGCTTCAGCACGAGCTTCTTCGCTGCTGAGGACGTCATAAGGACGAGAAGATACCTTCTCTACGAGGTTAACGGGAGGACGAAGTCCCTTGAAAGGTTTAATTCTAGCCATACTATATACTCAAAGAAAAAATCGAAATAAGGGGAGACATGGTATCTCTACGATAAAAACCCATGTGCTCCCCCACTCTGTCGATCTTTTTGTGTTCTAATACTACAAAAAAGAAATTACTTATTTACACGGAACTTTTCCACACCATTGGCTATAAAGTCAACGATTTGGTTAGCAGCTGCAATACCTGCATTGTTGTTAGCTTCGCCAGTCTGTGCACCCATCTTTTTGGGGGTAGAGAAGTAACGATCGCCAAGAGCAGCTACCATAGCTTCGTGGTTAGCGGGCATAATGTCCGTGAGATAGCGAAGGTCTGTACGCTCTGTGAGAGCCTTTAGTACGCCCTCTTCGTCAATAATCTCCTTACGAGCAGAATTGATGAGAACGGCATCCTTGGGCATCTTCATGAGAAGATCGTAGTTGATAGACTTAATCGTCTCGGGAGTAGCAGGAGCATGGAGCGAAATTACATCGCAAGTAGCGAACAATTCGGGCACGGTAGCAATAGGAGTTGCACCCGATTCTTTGATAGCTTCTGCAGGTACAAAAGCATCATAAGCGAAGATTTCCATACCAAAGCCTTTGGCGATACGAGCCACATTGCGACCCACATTACCATAAGCCAAGATACCCATCTTCTTATCTTTTAGCTCACTCCCCGACTTGCCATTGAACTGATTACGAGCATTGAATACGAGAAGACCCATCACAAGCTCAGCCACAGCATTTGAGTTCTGACCGGGAGTATTCATTACACACACGTTGTGTGCGGTTGCCTCTGCAAGGTCTACATTGTCATAACCGGCACCTGCACGCACTACAATCTTAAGATTCTTTGCGGCATCAAATACTTCCTTATCAATTTTATCACTACGGATAATGATAGCATCTACATCGGCAACAGCTGCGAGGAGCTGGCTCTTTTCGGTATACTTTTCTAGCAATACAGTTTCATAACCTGCCTTGCTTACAATATCCTTAATCGCTGCAACAGCAGGAGCAGCAAAAGGCTTTTCTGTGGCAATAAGAACCTTTGTCATAACAATATATTAGGATTAAAAAGAAGTGCTCTGCTCACTAGATGAGACCTCTAAAAGAAATAGAAGTATCTAGATGAGCGAGAGCACTAAGATGTGATTAATTAGTGTTTGCTTTCAAACTCCTTCATAGCGTCTACGAGAGCCTTTACGCTATCCATTTCGAGAGCGTTGTAGAGGCTTGCACGGAAACCACCTACCGAGCGGTGACCCTTGATACCGATCATGCCACGCTCTGCAGCGAAAGTGGCGAACTCAGCTTCGAGTTCTTTGTATTCGTCGTTCATCACGAAGCAAACGTTCATGATAGAGCGATCTTCGGTAGCTACGGTACCACGGAATAGTTTGTTGCGGTCGATTTCGTTGTAGAGGAGCTCAGCCTTGTCGAGGTTGCGCTTTTCGAGTACCTTGAGACCACCCAACTCTTTGTACCACTTGAGGGTTTGGAGAGCCACATAGATGGGGAATACAGGAGGAGTATTGAACATAGACTCCTTCTTGATGTGAGTGTTGTAGTCGAGCATTGTGGGGATAGGACGCTCGAAACGACCAAGTGCATCCTTCTTTACAATCACGAAAGTAACACCGGCAGGAGCCAAATTCTTTTGTGCACCACCATAGATAAGATCGTACTTGCTGATATCTACAGGACGGCTGAAAATATCGCTAGACATATCGCACACCAAGCGAGCCTTGCAGTCGAAGTCCTTGCGAATTTCACTACCATAGATGGTATTGTTGGAGGTGTAGTGGAAGTAGTCTACATCTTCGGGGATAACGAAGTTCTTGGGGATGTAAGTAAAGTTCTTATCTTCGCTAGAAGCCAAAACTTCTACTTCTCCACCAAATACCTTAGATACATATCCGGCTTGCTTGATAGCATTTGTAGCCCACGTACCTGTGTTGATATAGGCAGCCTTCTTGTGCATAAGGTTAAGAGGTACCATGTAGAATTGGAGGCTTGCACCACCACCGAGGAAGATAACTTCGTATCCTTCGGGGATATCGAGAAGTTCCTTGAAGAGCTGAGCAGCTTCTTCGATCACAGCGGTAAACTCTTTACCACGATGCGATACTTCAAGTACAGAAAGACCTGTACCTGCAAAATTCATTACTGCATCAGCAGCATTCTTGATAACCCCTTGATTTAGAATTGAGGGTCCGGCATAAAAATTGTGCTTTTTCATCACCGCAACTGTTTTTATTGATTACTTATATTAGTCTATTCCTATTATCACACGGAACCGAGGCTTGGAATGTTGCACATCCCCCAACCCCTAAGCACCTACAAAGGTAAACTAAACATTTGAATAAAGCCAAATACACCCTAATACATCCCTCTTTCTTCACAAAGAGGGCTCCAAAAGAAGTATTCGGAATGCTGCCTGAAAAGAAAAACTTTCTTGCCCTACAACAAAAAAATTCTTGGGCAAAAGAAAAAACTTTTCCAGGTAGTTTCAGGGTACAAAACTAGCTGATTCCCCCCTACCCTTCTGCCCAAAAATATTTATCTCCATGGAGTAGCCTCTGAGATCTGCGCAATAGAAGTGAAATAAAAATTAGTACAGAAAGCAACCTCCTCCCTCTGTTCATAAAAAAAGAGTCGACCCTTTTGCTAGAAAGGGTCGACTCCTTTTCGAGGGAATCAATGAAGAGGTACTATCCCCTAATTAGCGGGGAGATAAAATCTTCTAAAGCGAAAGTTTAGAATTCATTCGGACTAAATGCGAGACACAATCCACCAAAATTACCCGATTGATCCACCTGTACCATCACATTGTTTTTACGATCGATGTAGGTAAGTATGGCCGATTTCGAATACTTCTCCCATCCTTTACCGGTAAAAAACTTCTCGATATAGGTTGAGTTGATCACTCTCACATCGTCAGTAAACACAATCGCCATGGCATACTTACCGGCATATTCTCCTTCACCTTCCCATATAAGCATCATAGGGAAATCTTTTGAGGTTGTATTAACAACGTCACCGAGCTCATTCTTATCAAGAGACTTAAAGTAAGGTTGCTTCTTGTACAATTCAAGAGCTTCTGCCAAGGTGTATTTGCCAAATTCGAGGATTGGCAAAGGAATATCCAACTCCTCTTTCATAAAGGAATCTGCCATCTGGGGATTGCCTTTGAAGAACTGCACTTTGGGAACGAATGCGCTTCCATCTGTAGGTTTGTTTAGCTCAGCCACAGCAGCCATATTGGTGTCCTTATTATAGTACACAGGATTACCGTGGTCAGAAAGTGTGGTGATCAAAAATCCCATAGAGCGCATATACTCTGTAACATCATCGGGTTTAGGACGCTTATCGGGAGCCACGAAGATAGCGCACTCCTCTACGAAAGATTTGGTTTTCACATCAAACCAATAACGGGTGCTAGGGTAATTGGGGTTGCCAGTCTTGAAAGAATAGACCCCCTTGTCCGCCATCGTTGCTTCGGGATCAAGAGTGTGTCCCATACGAGCCTCAAAGCGAGTTACCATATCAAGGGTATTATCAAGCCCCATAAGAGGAGCCCAAAGCCCTGTTGCATGTTCCTTCTTATCAATACGAGACCATGAGGTAATAGCCTCATCAAAAGGAGCGAAAACATAAGAAATGTCGCTATCACTACGATGCGAAATGAAGACTACCCATCCACGTTGTTTGTGAACAAACACCCCCTCAGTTGCCAACTTAGTCGCAGTCTTTTCTTGTACAAATCCTTGACTTAGGAGGCTTGCTACAAAAGCTCCTTCGGACTCTGTATTTGCAATCTTTTCCATGGCATAGCGATACTTCCCCTCAGCATCAAACTGGAGGTAAATGGTACGGGCTAGCCCCTGGTCCCCATTTATCCTGACTGTGAGAGCACGTGCCTCGGCATCTTTTGTCACAATCTGACCTAGCTGTTTGGCCTCAGCTTCGAGAGCATCATAGCTTTTACCGAAAAGAGAGCTAGGGAGCGTTACCAAAATAGGAGCGGGCTTCGGACTTGGAATTTTACCACAAGCAGCCATCAAAAACGCTAATACCACAAGAAGTGTGGCAGGGAATAACTTTCTTGTCATTGTTCTGATTTTGATTTATTTATGTACTTATACATTCGACTTACAACAAACCATGCTTAGCACGAAATTATCTTAGAGATAATATGTTTTACAGCTTCTCCACTTAGCCAAAAAGGCGCTATTGATCCACAACAAACATCCATCTCGGGACAAATGTAACTCGATTTTATATACTTTCACTATATTGAGAACGAAATCTGCACCACTCCAATAACACATTAAACATCCGCATGTCTTTCGCTCCAAGACGTTGTTTTTAGCTAAATTCCACATAATACTCTCATAAAAACCGAATAAAACTGAAAGAAAAGACAGAAAACATTGTTCTTTTACAGGAAGGCACTTCTCTTTTCGAAGAGCTGAAAAAGGGGGGAACAAAGATGAAAATAACGCCCCAAGACTAGGGAATATAAGGGGATTTAGTTGCACGATGCGACTAAAACGTGCAACTTTACTAAAGACGACATTCATACAACGATATATTACTACTTTTGTAATAAGCAACACCACACAACATAGATAAAGAAAGGAAAGTTGTATCCACATCCTTTACGAGGCTGGGTATGACATCACTTATAAAAAGAACGTATGGAAGGGAGTATCACTCCACAACAAATAGATATCGGTGCCATCATATCGGCAAAGTGGGGGCGAAGCGTTCCGCACTTTGTTGTGCGTTTGGTAGAGAGACTTATCCATCAACGAGAAATCAATGAGATACTGCGAGACCACGGGCACCTACAAGGCGTTGCCTTTATGGATAAGCTAGTGGAGATTTTTCGGCTTTCTCTGGGTTTTGTTCATGAGGAGCGTTTGCCACAAGACAAACGTGCTCTTTTCGTCTCCAATCACCCTCTAGGAGGGCTAGATGGCATCTGTCTTACTCACATGCTCGCAGGACACTATCAATCAGACATTCGCTACATTGTCAACGACCTCCTAGGAAATCTCAAACCTCTAGAGTCTATTTTTCTCCCCGTCAATAAGTATGGCTCCCAGAGCCGTAGCTCTATTGAAAGAATGAATGCCGCTCTAGCGGGTGACCTACCGGTGATCACCTTCCCTGCAGGCCTTTGCTCCCGCCACTTTGACGGCCGCATCCAAGATCTCACATGGCAAAAGAGCTTTGTACGTCATGCCGAGGAGTTCCATCGTCCCATTGTACCCCTCTTTTTCGAAGGTTATAATAGTAAACGCTTTTATAGGATAGAGCGAGTGCGCAGAAACCTCGGACTCAAATTCAACATCGGTACTGCATTGCTCCCCGATGAGATGTTTCGTGCCCAAGGCTCGTCATTCCGGGTTTGGGTAGGAGAACCTATCCCCTATCAAGAGCTTCCCTCTATGGGGAAACGCCCGGCAGATATTGCTCTTGCCATTCGTGAACGTGTATATCGTCTTCCGCAAGAGAGTGCGCCATCGTCCCTCTAGTATTCACCTCAATCATTTTATTGCAATAATCTATGCAACCCATTATAGCCCCTATTGCTCCGGAACTTATCATGGAGGAACTTACCCCCGACAAGTTGCTTCGCCCCACAAATAAAGGACGCAATAACATTTACACTTTCTCAGCACACGAGGCCCCACACACCATGCGAGAGGTTGGACGACTGAGGGAAGAGGCTTTCCGTGCCGGCGGCGGAGGGAGTGGTCTTGCGTGTGATATTGATGAGTATGACCTTGATCCATTGGGCTATAAACAACTCGTAGTTTGGAACCCCGAGGCTCAAGTGATTGTAGGGGGCTATCGCTATATTTTAGGTTCCGACGTGGTAAAACATCCGAAAGGTACCGATATACTTGCCACTTCTCATATGTTTGACTACAGCGATGAGTTCGTACGAGATATTCTTCCCTATACAATAGAATTGGGACGCTCGTTTGTTTCTCCCGACTTCCAGTCTACCCGCTTTCACCACCTCTCCATCTTTGCATTAGACAACCTATGGGATGGCTTGGGAGCACTCACGGTACTCAATCCTGAGATTCAGTACTTCTTTGGAAAGGTAACCATGTATGCCAATTACAATCGTCGTTGTCGCAACCTCATTTTGCACTTTATGCAACGCCATTTCCACGACGATCGACACCTCGTTACTCCCAAGCAACCTCTAACCATTGATGTTGATCCGGAGGAGATGAATCGGCTATTTTCAGCAGGGACTCTCAGTGCCGATTATCTAGCACTCAAGCGCGAGGTTCGCAAAACAGGCATCAGCATTCCACCTCTCTTCAGTGCCTATATATCCCTTTCACCCCAACTCCTCTTCCTCGGCACAGCGATTAATTACGAGTTTAGTGAGGTGGAAGAGACAGGGATTCTGATCCGTATAGATCAAATTTTAGAAGAGAAAAAAGAGCGACACATCAATACGTTTCAGAAAATGTCTCACCCCGCGAGCTAGAGCAATAGATGGCACAACACAATGACCTTGGCGTATTGGGCGAACGAGCTGCCTACCGCTATCTAGAACAATTGAAGTACAAAATACTCGATACGAATTGGTCTATTGATGGCAAGAAGGAGGTGGATATTTTTGCCACAGACGAGAGAGAACTCATTGTTATTGAGGTCAAAACACGGAACGAAGATTATTCTGTTTCTCCATTATCGGCAGTTACTAGGCGTAAGCAAGCCAACATAATATCCCTTACAAACGCCTACATCCGTCTAAAGGGCATTACCCTACCCATACGGTTTGATGTGCTCACAGCCGTTTTCCATCCCTTTGATCAATCCTTTGATATAGAGTATTATAAAGATGCCTTTAGGGCAACAGTACGAAAGAAATACTAGCCAAGAAAAACAAAACAGCACTAGAAAGCACAAGTTTGCACACTTGAAGTTGCCAATTTGCTCTCTTATATTGCAACTAACATACACCTACCATAATATTTTTAATACCTTTGCATATAAAGAGTAAAGGTTATTATATGGAAACAACATATACTATAGGCATAGATATTGGAGGAACCAATACTGTGGTAGGTGTAGTGGCGACTAATGGCACTATTCTTGCTCGAGAAAAATTCCCGACACGTTCTTGTGGTGCCAATTTCACTTGTTTTACAGATAAAATAGAGAGGTATATTTACGCGCTTACCCAGCAATATAATCTTGCCGGCAAGATTGATGGAATTGGGATTGGTGCTCCCAATGGTAACCATGGAAATGGTACCATAGCCTTTGCCTCTAACCTCCCATGGAAAGAGCCTTTTCCCATCGTCCGGCTGCTCCAAGAGCGAACACATCTACCCGTCGCCCTTATAAACGATGCCAAAGCTGCCGCCATTGGAGAACGCACCTACGGAGCGGCACGCGGCATGCGCGACTTCATTATCATTACCTTGGGTACTGGTGTTGGGAGTGGTATTGTAGCCAATGGAGAGCTTATATTTGGTCATGATGGACTAGCCGGAGAACTGGGACATTTTATAATTCGCCGTGGGGGTCGCCCCTGTGGTTGCGGACGTTGTGGATGTTTAGAGACCTACTGTTCGGCACGCGGTATGGCACGCACTGCGATAGAATTGCTCCAAGAAAGTACAGAAGACAGCCCCTTGCGCCACGTCAAAGAGGAAGAAATCACAAGTAAGGCTGTCTATGATGCCGCCGAAGCCGGGGATCCGATTGCTCAAAAAGTATTTGAGATGACAGGGGAGATATTGGGCGAAAGTTTGGCAGATTTCATGACCTTTTCGAGTCCGGAAGCGATTATTCTCTTCGGAGGAGTTACGGCAGCCGGGGAGCGATTGCTGCAGCCCATCCGGAAAGCTCTTAACAAAAATCTTCTCTGCGTTTACCAAACACCCCAATTGCTTCTCTCTGAACTTCCTACCGATGATGCCGCCATATTAGGCGCTGCAGCTGTAGGAGTAGAGGCAGCCCTCCACGCTAGTGGACAAAGTAAAGGCGCAATGGCTTCGTAATAATATTATATCCTTTTCAAATTAGATATCGAACTACTATGGCAAAAAAATCACATCCGATTGCTCTCGTAACAGGGGCTACATCAGGTATCGGTCGTGCTACAGCATTGAGGCTGGGACACATGGGATACAATGTTATCATTACGGGGCGTCGTAGCGAACGTCTTGTTGCCTTGAGTCAGGAGATAGAAAAAGAAACAAAAAGCCACACATTGCCTTTAGTTTTTGATGTACGCTCCTTTGAGGAGGTTCAGAAGCATTTAGGCACTCTCCCCTCGGAGTGGACTGATATTGAAGTGCTTGTAAATAATGCCGGATTAGCCGCTGGGATGGAGCCTCTGCAAGACGGCTTGGTAGATGATTGGGAGCGAATGATTGATACCAACATCAAGGGGCTACTCTATGTAACTAAAGTAGTTTCTCCCAGGATGATCGCTCGGGGACGTGGGCATATCTTTAATATTGGTTCTATCGCAGGGCGTGAAGTTTACCCCTCCGGCAACGTATACTGCGCTACCAAACATGCTGTGGATGCACTCTCCAAGGGGATGAGAATTGACATGCACAAGTATGGTATAAAGGTAACCCAGATAGCTCCAGGAGCTGTAGAAACGGAGTTTTCACTCGTTCGCTTCCATGATGATACGGCTCGTGCTGAGAAAGTTTATGAGGGATATACACCCCTCACTGGCGATGATATAGCTTCTTGTATCGAAGCCGCCCTCCGCTTACCTGACAACGTTTGCTTGGCAGACATGCTGGTTCTCCCTAAGGCTCAGGGCTCTAGTCGAGACTTCTACCGCAAATAACCCCCTGCGAACATTTTCTTTTTATTCCTCTGTACTACACATCACGGAAGATTTAATCCTATATTGAAGGGCAGTTTGGGAATTGAGAGTTACGAGCTCTCTCTTCCCAAGCTGCTCTTCTTTGTTATAAACAAAGCGCTAGCACAAAACATCCACCCTCAAACATTTCGATCACGAATTGGGTAAAATCGTCGTAATGTCACAGCCTAGATTTTTCTGAATTCTGCCCTGTAAATATTTTTGTCTTGCCTAAGATTACAAAAAGTTTCACTCAGTTGTCGGCAGAAAATTAGGCAAGATTTTTTCGGGACATCCCCACGCCTCCAAAAGGGGCTAGCTGGATTCGAGAGGGCTTCTCCTCCTTCGCTATGAGGGGAAATAAATAACCATTCAATCCCTCAACAGGCAGTTCCTTTCAACCTCTGTTATACATCATCTTCACAACCCCTATATCCGTTCCAATTAATTCGGTAGCATATAGGGGTATAAGTCATCTATTATAGTTACTTTTGTAGGGAATAATTCCGTTGTAATACTTTAGGAAAGGAGTTTGTAATAATATCAGTCGTTGGAATATGGACACAAACAAGTTAGTGTATGTTGCCCTTGAGCCAGGTAGCTCTCATCTCAGCGGGCTACTTGCCTACAAAGATGCTCTAGGGCGCGTTGTGCCTATGGCTTCGCGTCGGGTGGAGAGTAAAGGAAGTATCGTACATGGGACGATCTACAACATAGATGCAGCAAGCGCGATAGCCAAAGAGATCATCAAAGACTTCGACCGAGAGCTAGAAGGAAGTGGCTATAGCATATCACAAGTGTACATTTCGATAGATTGTCGTTCTCTTCATTCTCTACGACATATCGTCTCTCACAGCTATGATGGTGATGGAATACTCGCCACGGAAGAGCATGTGAAAGAGCTGGAAGAGGAGGTGCTAAAAGAGCAATTTGATGGATACGAAATACTCTCTGTACTCCCACCCTACTACTATGTGAATGGGCGAAGAGAAAACTCCATTGTGGGAATGTTGTGCCGAGAAGTACGTGCCTATTACACATTGCTGCTCGTACGCAAGACCTATGTTCGCCTCATCACCGACTTGGTAGAAAAGAGATTGCGTCTAAAACTCGCCGGTATCTTGGCAGCTCCCATCTGCGAAGCCCAGGTAATTTTGAGCCCTGGAATTCGGCAAATGGGATGTGCTCTTGTAAACATCGGGGCAGATTGTACTACAGTATCTGTCTACAAAGAAGATGCTCTAGAGTTGTTGCGCGTTTACCCCGTAGGAGGGAATGCCGTAACCAGCGACCTCTCTACGTTGCATATCCTACGAGAGGATGCTGAGGAGATCAAGTGCAGCCAACTTAGCACAGTAAGCGAAATGAAAGACGGAGATTATTTTGTGGAAATCCCCTCTTTTATCGGCAAAGAGCCTCAACAAATTAGACTCTTAGACCTCAATCGCTGTGTACAAGCCCGCATGAAAGAGATTATCGCCAATGTACAAGCCTTGGTAGAGAGCTCCGGAGTGGCTAATCGCATCGATGGAGGATATATTTTCACAGGGGGTGGTTGCCTTATTGGCCGCTTCAATCGTCTACTAAAAGATATGGGGACTAATGACTCCATACAGATCACCTCTGTTAACGACAAACTCTTCTTTGCAGAGCCTAATACGAATGAGTTTTTTGCAACCCCCTCTCAATATGCAAGTATTGTAGGTGCCATTTATTGCGCCACAAAGGGGTGTCTAGAAGTTGCCAACACGGTATTCTCGCCACTTACAGAGCAAGAGGATCTCGAAAAAGATACCTCTAAGACTGTGCAACAAGACGAATCTTTCGACAACTCCTCTGTAGAAAGGTCAATAGAGAAAGAAGAAAACAAGAGCGAGACAGACGATAGGAATAGAAAAGCCGATCCTTCGCCTAAGAAAGAAGAGAAGAAAAATAAATTTTCTTTTGGGAAGGTCTTCATAGATATCCTCGATGCGGCTTCCAATGCACGGCCCGAAGACGACAAAGAATAAAGAGCAAGCACTAGAATCGAAAACAACATGTTTCCAGAAGATAATAAGGATATAAATGATACTCCTCTCAAGAGAAGCGAAGAGGGTTTTTCGATTGAGTTTGATGTAAACTCAGATAATGCTTCAGAGACACCAACTCCCGCGCCCGCCCAAGCAAACGCCTCTCGCGACTTGATGGAAGAGCACGAGGAGGTGCTAAAGGGGGGACTTCCGTTTGACCTTCTTACCACTTCGATGGCAGAGCGCAAGCCTATAAAGATCGTAGGTATCGGTGGTGGTGGTGGTAATGCAGCCGAGCACATGTATCTAGAAGGAGTAGAAGGCGTAAGCTATCTAATCCTAAACACCGATGTACAGCAACTCAACGACAATAAGATCCCTCACAAAATCGTACTCGGAGAGAATGTAACAAGGGGGCTTGGTGCCGGTGATACGCCCGAGATCGCTCGCCAAGCTGCTCAAGAGAGTGCAAACAAGATTAGAGAAGCCCTCCGCGATGGCAATACCGAGATGGTATTCATCACAGCAGGCATGGGAGGTGGTACCGGTACCGGAGCTGCCCACGTAGTGGCTAATATTGCCAAGAAGGAACTAGGACTTCTCACAGTAGCCATCGTTACTATCCCGTTCGCTTTTGAGGGGTCACACAAGATTATAAAAGCCCTAGAGGCGGTAGAAAAACTTAAAGAGGAAGTAGACTCCATCTTAATTGTCAATAACGAACGCCTCCGCCAATACAACGCGGCTCAAAAGAACTCCTTTACCAAATCTCTCTACATAGGAGACACCGCTGTATCTAAGGCAGCCAGTAGTATTTCCGATCTCATTATCAATCCGGGGTATATAAACCTCGACTTTAATGATGTAAAGAAGACGCTGAATAATGGAGGGGTAGCTATCATTAGTACTGGTATTGCAAGCGGAGAAGATCGTCTCAAGAAAGCCATTGACGATGCTCTCTCCTCTCCCGTTCTCAATAACAATGACATTACCCAAGCCAAGCGTGTGCTGATAGCCATTGCCCATGCCCCCGACAACGACGAAGATCCAACCTACAACTTCCAGACAGAAGAGTTGGATGCACTTAACGACTTTACCTCGGGAATGCAAGACTATAAGCTCATACCTGGGTTCTACGAAGACAAGTCTCTCAAAGAAAATCTACGAGTAACTATTTTGGCTTCGGGATTCGACCTCTCCGCCACTATCGAAAGTGCCAATCTAGGAGATCCTATCGCCAAAAGCGAGCTACTGCAACGGCATAAAAATCAACAGCAACTCATCAATAAATACTACGAGGGTACTCAGTCGGTTGATAACTTCAATCGTAAACTTCGTGGGCACCTCAATCTTCCCTTTATCCTAAAAGAAGAAGAACTTGATGACGATGAGTTTATAAATGCCCTACTCAAGACTCCTGCCTACAACCGTAATCATGAGGAGCTTGAGAGCCTGCGCAAACTGAGGAATCCCGACATGACAGGAGGAGAAAACAAAGCGAGTGGCTTCAGTGGTACCAATACCATCGACGATAAACCCCTCGTAAGCAATGTTATCGACTTCGACTAAGGAAAAGGGGTCCCTCTATTTATACTAACTCTATTTATCCGTAATATTCTATGAATCTATTTGATCAAATAAGTGAAGACATAAAGAGCGCAATGCTCGCTCGCGACAAAGTAACCCTAGAGGCTCTACGCGGGATCAAAAAAGAATTCCTCGAAGCAAAGACAGCCAAGGGGAGCAATGGGGAGTTGCCGGATGACAAGGCTCTTGCCATTATCCGAAAACTACTAAAGCAAAGACGCGACAGCGCCGAAATTTACACACAAAATGGTCGTCCCGAGCTTGCAGAAGCCGAACTTGCGGAAAGCCATGTACTCGAGCGCTATCTTCCCAAACAACTAAGCGAGGAAGAACTCATGCCCATAGTGCGAGCTGCTGCCCAAGAAAACGGCATTACCGACCCCAAGCAAGGCGGTCGCTTAGTAGGTATACTCTGCAAGCAACTAGCAGGAAAAGCGGATGGAAAGCTCATCGGCGAGGTTGTAAAAAAGGTACTAGCTTCTGAATAAAATCCTATACAGAATTAATCTCTGTATGGTGTACACAGTGTAAGTATTATATGTCGTATTTATTGGTATTAGGAGGTGGAGAAAGCGGTGTAGGTGCCGCTATTCTCGCACAAAAGGTAGGGTTGCCTTGCCGAGTTAGTGATAAGGGGAAATTGAACCCTCAGTACCGAGAAGAACTAGAAAAACGAGGGATTCCCTACGAAGAGGGTAAGCACTCTCCCGATTGGCTTCTCGATGCCAACGAAGTAATTAAAAGCCCCGGGATACCGGATTCTCTCCCCCTAATTCAAGACTTTATAAAGCGTGGGATCTCTGTTATTAGCGAAATAGAGTTTGCCTCTCGATACCTACCGGAGGATACAAAGGTCGCTGCTATTACGGGTTCGAATGGTAAGACTACCACCGTCAATTGGGTTACTCATATCCTAAAAACGGCCGGATACGATGCTGCCATGTGCGGCAATGTTGGCTTTTCTATGGCACGACTTGTTGCGGAAGATCCTCACAAATACTACGTAGTAGAGATGAGTAGTTTCCAACTCGATGGCACCTACAAATTTCATCCCAATGTATCTGTACTGCTCAATATTACCCCCGACCACTTAGATCGTTACAAGCATAAATTTGAGTTATATGCCCTATCGAAGATGCGTATTACTCAGCAACTTGGCAAAGGAGATAGCTTTGTTTATTGGGAAGAAGACGCCTTTATAAAGAAGTATCTAGAGCAACACTCAATGGAGTGCACCCTACTTCCCTTTTCTCTACAAACTAGTGGAGCAAAAGCCCTATATGAGAGCGATAAAGAAACGCTCCACATAGAAGCCCAACACAACCTCTCGGCCTTCTCCATCCCCAAGCGTGATTTAGCCCTTGTGGGTAAGCATAATCTACTCAATGCAATGGCTTCCGCTCTCGTAGCTCGTGAGTTTGGGGTGAGCAACGAATACCTCGGTAAAGCACTAAGAGACTTTAAGAATGTTCCTCACCGTATTGAGTACGTAGCAGAGATTGATGGCGTACGCTATATCAATGATAGCAAGGCAACAAACATCCAAAGCACCTTTTATGCCTTAGAGGCGCAAACTACCCCTGTGGTACTAATCCTAGGAGGGACGGATAAGGGGAATAATTATTCAGAGATTGAGGATGTAGTACTCAGTAAATGTCGTGCCCTCATTTTTATGGGGATAGACAACGATAAGTTACACCGAGCCTTCGATGGTAAAATTGATCAAATACGCGATGCTCGCTCCATGGATGAGTGCTTAACCCATGCCCAAGAGCTCGCCCAGTCCGGAGATGTAGTCCTACTCTCCCCTGCGTGTGCCAGCTTCGATCTTTTCAAAAACTACGAAGATCGAGGAGAGCAATTTAAGAACAAAGTACTAGCAATTAAGGATAGATAGCCTCCCCCAAACAGAGCGGTATATGCCAATAGATGTTGTATCGAAAGCAGATGGATTGCGTAAGAGTTTCTTTCGCTCCAATCGTGTAATTGTCAGTCTTTTCCTTGTACTTTGGGCTATTGCCGTACTGGTACAATTCAGTGCTATCAGCTTCTTGGCCGGAGAAGAAGGACGTACTTTTTTGGGTGTATTAGTCAAATCTTTGGGGATCATGTTCAGCACTCTTGTGCTATTCTTTTCGTTCTCCAGCATCCAACGGCGTAATAGATTGATAAATACAGGGTGGATAATCTATCTTCTCTCTGTGCTTGGGATAGTCCTCGTCCCTTTCATAGGACTAGAGATTAATGGAGCCCGACGCTCTCTACCCATGCCAATAATAGGTTCTATTCAACCCACTGAGTTTTTCAAAATTGGGATTGTCTTTGTGGCTGCCATGGTATTCGGGGATTTCAATCACCCCATCAGCCGATTGGCCGACAACCTAATGAACCTCCTAAGAAGGATCTTCAGAGGGATTCCACAATTCGAGTGTAGCCCCACGGCTTCTTTCTTTATTCTGGTATTTACCCCCCTATTCTTTGTATTCTCTCATGCTCTATCTATGACTATCTTTTTAGTCTTACTCTCCCTAATACTCGTACTATATGGGGGTAAGATTGATCGCTTTTTTATCAAGGTAGTACTAGGTATGGCGATCATTGCAGGAGTAGGATTTTTAGCTATAAAATATACTCCTGATAGTGCGGTGCGTGGCACCAAACTCGAGCGCATGATCACCTGGAAAAACAGATTGGAACCAGACCGTGCAGGCTTGACAAAGGAGGAATATAATGCCTTATCGAAGACGCAACAAGACTCTCTAAACTATGTAATAACAGATGCCACTATGCAAGAGAAGTATGCAAAGATGGCAGTAGCAAGAGGGTTGCACAATGGGATACAAGGAGCGGGGAATAGCAAGATGCGTCACTTCATGCCCGAGATATACAACGACTTTATTTACTCTCTTATCATTGAGGAGTATGGTTATTTGGGGCTCATCGGGGTACCCATCATATATCTATTATTGCTGCTCTATATTCGACAAATAGCCCAAGACTCAAAATATCGCTTCTACGAAATTGTCCTCTATGGTCTCACTACGAGTATCGTGCTCCAGGCTCTCGTCAATATGTTTGTAGCCACTGGCATGATCCCCGTTACAGGGCAGACGCTCCCCCTTATAAGCTATGGAGGATCCTCGCAGTGGGCAGTATCCATACAGTTTGGGCTTATTGCAGCCGTTGTCTCCATCATATACAGGGAAAAAATGGCAGACAAAAGAGAACAAGAGGAACGCGAAAAATCAGAGACAGGCGCTATCATCGAAACCTCCCAAGCCCCCATTACAGAAGAGCTAGAAGGCCTCGATGAAGAAACAATCAACAAACATGAATAAGTCAATAGACCGAGTTATCATATCAGGAGGAGGCACTGGGGGGCATATATTCCCGGCCATCGCTATTGCCGATGCAGTACGAGCCCAATATCCCAACGCCGAGATCCTTTTTGTAGGAGCTGAGGGACGTATGGAAATGGAGCGAGTGCCCAAAGCCGGCTACAAGATAGAAGGGCTCTCTGTTAGAGGTCTTGATCGTAAGCGTCCGTGGCGCAACTTCAAAGTATTGCTTGACTTCCTCCGATCGGAACAAAAGGCGAAGAAGCTGGTAAGGGAGTTTCATCCCCAAGTGGTAGTAGGTGTGGGAGGATATGCCTCTGCCCCTACCCTTAGAGCGGCTCAACGCTTAGGGGTACCCACGCTCATCCAAGAGCAAAACAGCTTTGCAGGTAAAGCCAATAAGATGCTGGCTACCCGAGCAAAGTATATCTGCGTTGCTTATCCCAATATGGACCGCTTTTTCCCAAAAGAATCTATCATCTTAACAGGGAATCCGGTTCGCCCTATCCTCGAAGACTCTCCCCTACCCGATAGGAGTGGAGCCCTCGCTCGTTTTGGGTTTACTGACGAAGAATATCCTCTACTGATGGTCGTAGGAGGAAGCCTCGGTGCTAGAACCATCAACGAAAGTATAGAAGCCGGTTTGGCTCTTCTAATGGAGAATAAAATACGTTTGATTTGGCAAACAGGCAAGGCCTTCGCCTCTAGAGCCCAAGACGCTATTAAGGCGTTAGGTCCCGATGCAGCGCAATGGATCGTATCAATGCCCTTTATTGATCACATGGAGGATGCCTTCTCTTGTGCCGATGTAGTGGTATCTCGCGCAGGGGCCACCACCATTAGTGAGCTATGTTTGCTAGGGAAGCCCTCTATTCTAGTGCCCTCTCCCAATGTTGCAGAAGACCACCAGACCTGCAACGCAAAGGCTCTATCCACTCGCAATGCAGCCGTATTAGTAACAGATATTGATGCTCGCAATCGGCTCGTGGATGAGGCTCTAGCCTTAATAAAAGATAAGCAGAGGCAAAATGACATGTCAGCGAATGTCAAGCAATTGGCCGCACCTCATTCAGCTCGTCGTATCGTAGAGCTTTTGGAAAGTATCATCTCCCAATAGCAACAAGAAAGCCCTATCCTATGAACAAAGATAAGTTCTATAGCCACGTATATTTTATTGGTATCGGAGGTATTGGTATGAGTGCCTTGGCTCGTTATTTTCATGCCAAAGGCTCCTTGGTAGAAGGGTATGATCTGACTCCGAGTCCTCTCACAGAGGCTTTACAAAGCGAAGGAATCTCCGTACACTACACCGATGATCCGGGGTATCTTGCTCGTTGTGCTTTTCCTCTAGCAACCACACTCGTTGTGTACACACCAGCTGTCCCCGACCATTTGGGAGAGCTACAATACTTTAGACATGAGGGTTACCGAGTAGTAAAACGGAGCGAAGCCTTGGGAGCCGCAGTGCAAGATGATCTCCTACTCGCCGTGGCCGGAACGCACGGGAAAACCACCACCTCTTCGCTTCTTGCCCATCTTTTGCACCATAGTAGGGTAAAAACAAATGCTTTTTTAGGTGGAATTAGTGCCAATTATCAGTCTAATCTACTGCTAGACTCAGTGAGTCCCTATGTAGTAGTAGAGGCTGACGAGTACGACAGATCTTTCCTGCACCTATACCCTCACATTGCGATAGTCACCTCCATGGACCCCGACCATTTGGATATTTATGGGACACCCGAAGGTTATCGTGAGGGCTTTGCTCAATTCATCCGACAAGTAAAACCTGGAGGAACCCTAATCTATAAAAAGGGGATTACCTCCACTCCCGAAACACAAGAAGAGGTCAAATGCTATACCTATGCTATGGGCGAGACAGCCGATAGTTACTCCGACAACATCCACTTCGACGAGGGGCGTCTTTTTTTCGATTGGCACTTCCCAGAACGAGGCATAGAGTTCAAGAATCTAGAGTTGGGAGTACCTATTACCATCAATGTGGAGAATGCTACAGCAGCTCTCACGGCAGCCTGCTTATTAGGAGTAAGCGAAACAGAACTCCGTTCTGCACTAGCCTCTTTCCGTGGTATTCACCGCAGATTTGAGCGTTTGCTAGATACACCCAACAGAGTGCTCATAGACGATTACGCCCATCACCCGGAAGAGCTGAGAGCCTCCATAGCCTCTGTACGAGCACTCTACCCCCACGACAAGATAACGGGAATCTTCCAACCTCACCTATACTCACGTACACAAGATTTTTATCCTGAGTTTGCCGAGGTCCTTTCTGAGCTAGACGAGGTTATCTTGCTGCCCATCTACCCTGCGCGAGAAGAGCCTATACCGGGGGTTTCTTCCTCTCTTATTTTAGATAAAGTCTCCACTGCAGAGAAATCCTTAATCCCTAGAGAAGAATTGATAGAAAGACTACGAGAGAGAGAGAATCTTAATCGAGTAATTCTAACACTAGGCGCTGGGAATATCGATCGTATTGTAGCTCCGCTGCGAGATATGCTCCTGGAGCGAAATTAAACGTCCTTGAGAATGAATCGTAAATTATTTTTCTTCATCGTAGGACTGCTCCTAATTGCTACTCTCATCACCCTGGCAATCACTACGCATCGCGATCGCAGTCACATCCATATTGTCAAGTATGTTGCCAACATACAAAGAGTAGAAGGTGCTGCCAATATAGACGAAGAGGATGTAATACACGAGCTGCAACAGATGTTCCCAAGCGGAAAAACTAAAAGTATAGACTCGATTGATGTACATAAGATTGAGGCAAAACTAAAACAAAACGGACTCTTTGAAAAAGTAAATGTCTACTATACCCTAGAGGGTGAATTGCACGTGGATATTACCCCCGCAGAGCCTGTATTCTTAGTAGTTAGCGACAACAAAAGCTATTATGTATCGAAAGCTCGTAAATGTATCCCGGCCGAACAACTAGGGAAATACTCACAACCCTTGCTTGTAGTGTATGGAGACGTGGAAGAGCAGGAGGCTATAGGAGAGATCTATGATCTCTGTAATCTCATTTCGTCAGATGCCTACTGGAGTAGCTTTTTCACGGGCATACGAGTACAACCCGGGAGCAAAAATGTAGTAGCCGACACGCAATACGATCATCTTTCCATCAACTTTGGTTCGATGGGGGACTGGAAATACAAATTGTGGCAACTCCGCACCTTCATAGACCAAGCCATCCCCAAAGTCGGTTGGCAGGCCTATAGTCAGATCTCTCTTGAGTACCCCAACCGCATTACGGCTACTGAGCGCATTTCTCTCTAGAGAGGTGGACAGAGGAAACAAGATGGAGTAAGCCTCTGAAAGATTGGAGTGCTCTCCTTTTACAAGACATTCCCCTATCGAAAAAAAGACATACATCAAAACATCTAGATAAACAAACGATAAGTTATGAACAAGATTATCAAAAGCATTCTAAGTATTCCCTTTGCTTTGGTAGTACTTCTTACTAGCTCTTGTCTCAAACCAGAGCCATGCAATAGCAAGTTTCAATTCGAGCAAGAAAGTATCACGCTTAAAATAGGTGAACAAGTTACACTCAAATTCAGTGGATATATTTCCAAGAAAACCCAGATTTCATGGAGTGTAGAAAAACCCAATGTTGCCTCTGTGGATAATGGGCTCGTACGTGCCTTGAATGCCGGTACTACTAATGTGTATGCAGAAGCAACCATCAATGGAATAAAGAAAACTGCCCTATGTACCATAACTGTAGCCCCAGAAGGTTTCAGGTTTACAGACCCTAACCTCCCAAAGAGGATCCTACAACTCCACCCCGAAATTGATACCAATAAAGATGGAGCTATCACTCCGGAGGAGGCTCTTCTGCTCACAGAATTAGATCTTGAGATCAAGGACAAGGCCAAAGCGACAGCGGAGGAAAAAATCACAAGTGTTGAGGGAATCGAATTATTTACCAACCTTACCTATCTCAATCTCAAAAACCAATTTATCAAAGATGCTACTCCTGTAGAAGCTCTCAAAAAGCTCGAAAAGCTCTACATTACTTATACAGAGATTCCCTCTATACAAGTAAAAGAGATGCCGGAATTGCGCGACCTCCGTCTCTTTGGTAATAAGAATATAAAGGAGATTGATGTTAGAAGCAACACTAAGCTTGATACTCTCTATATCCAAGACACTCAAATCTCAGAGATTGATGTAACCAACAATAAAGAGCTTATAGACCTCAATGTAAACCGAACAAACCTCACTCGCTTAATCCTTACAGACCTTCCCAAACTTAATCAAGTCCTTGCCGTTAAATGTCAGATTTCTAGCGTTTCATTTAAGGGGTTACCTGCCATAAAGAAGATCTACATTGATAATAACCAACTAACGAGAGTTAACTTGAAGGACCTGCCCGCTCTCATGCACCTAAGTGTTTACAATAATAAGTTGCAGACTCTAGAGCTAGACTTACCTAAGCTCATGTTCCTACACACCCACGAAAATGAGCTAAAATCAATCGATCTTAGCAAGCTCCCAATGCTCTTCCATCTGGATATTGATAAGAACCCTCTAGTCAAGATTGATTTATCGTCCAATAAACTTATACGTGACCTAAGGTCGGAATACATTCCCACGCTTGAGGAGATAAACCTAAGAAACGGCGAGTATAACGAAGATGCCCAGTACGAAATAAAAGAAGGCAATACGGGTCTTAAGAGAGTATTGGTGGATAGCGGAGATGAAGAAACACACCTACGTAACCTGTTCCCTGCCGGTTCTGGTGTAGCCATCCTAGCCGAATAAGCAATACTTTTCCACGTTGAGAAGAGTATAATTAAAAGCCTCTCACTCCATCTTTTGGGGTGGGAGAGTTTCTATTTATGGGCTTCCTTATGGAAAAAGCTCTCCAATTGTCAAGCATTTCTGCACTTCTTTTGATCGCTATAAGGTGGCTAAGTCTAATATTCTTATTACCTTTGCGGTCGGAAAAGTCCATCGGGATGTAGCACAGTTGGTAGCGCGCCACGTTCGGGACGTGGAGGTCGGAAGTTCGAGTCTTCTCATCCCGACCAACAAACAAGAAGACGTGTTGAGTAAAGATTTATTCAGCACGTCTTTTTTATATCTCTTCAGAGTGGAGGCTCAACGACCTTGGTAATCATTGTCCGAAAAAACGAACAAAACGACATAGATTGGACATTTTGTCTAGCAATTTTGGGTAAGGCATATTCTTTGCATCCATGGAGAGCAAATAATAAAGCATTGACCTATGGAAAATCAAAACAGACAATCAACAACTCAGCAACAGAGTGCTCTCAGCCTTTACGCTCGCGACCTTTGTCAAGCTGCCAGTGCGGGAAAATTAGATCCCGTGATCGGGCGCGATGAGGAGATTCGCCGTGTGTTGCAAATATTATCCCGAAGAACGAAAAACAATCCCATCTTGATAGGAGAGCCGGGGGTGGGCAAAACAGCCATTGTAGAGGGGCTTGCACAACGTATTATTCGTGGTGACGTACCAGAGAATCTTCACGACAAAAAGATATTCTCTCTCGATATGGGAGCTCTCATCGCTGGAGCTAAATATCAGGGAGAATTCGAAGAACGACTCAAGGGAGTAGTACGAGAAGTAGTGGAAAGTCAGGGACAAATCCTCTTGTTCATTGATGAGATTCACACCTTGGTGGGAGCCGGAAAGAGCTCCGGAGCCATGGATGCCGCCAATATTCTAAAGCCAGCGTTGGCGCGAGGTGAACTTCGTGCCATCGGAGCAACCACTCTCGACGAATACCGAAAGTATTTTGAAGTAGATAAGGCCTTGGAGCGTCGATTCCAAATGGTAATGGTCTCAGAACCCGACGAACTTGCCTCTATCTCCATCCTACGAGGTCTCAAAGAGCGTTACGAAAATCACCACAAAGTCCGTATCCTTGATGAGGCCATTCTATCCGCAGTGCATCTATCACACCGCTACATCACAGATCGATTTTTGCCCGACAAAGCCATCGACTTGATAGACGAAGCGGCTGCACGGCTTCGTATTCAAATCGATTCTCAACCCGAGGAATTAGACGAAATAAGCCGACGCATCAAGCAACTAGAGATCGAACGCGAAGCAATCAAGAGGGAGCACGACAAGGAAAAGGTGTCTCAACTCTCCCAGGAGATTGAAGAGCTCCGTAAGCAAGAAAGCGAACTATCATCTCGCTGGAATAAGGAGAAGACGATCATCAACACCATCCAGCAATTGAAGTCCGACAAGGAGCAACTATCCATTCAGTCCGATAAGGCCGAACGAGAAGGAGATTATGGCAAGGTAGCAGAGATCCGCTATGGTAAGATACGAGATATTGATGCCCGAGTAGAAGAAGAGCGAAAGAAGCTAGATGAAATCCGCTCAGGAGAACCTCTTATCAAAGAGGAAGTCGGCAGCGACGATATTGCCGAGATTGTAGCCAAATGGACCGGCATCCCAGTGAATCGTATGCTTACGAGTGAACGAGAAAAGCTACTCCACTTAGAGGAAGAATTGCATAAGAGAGTAGTTGGGCAAGACGAAGCGATACGCGTGGTTTCCGATGCTGTACGTCGCTCTCGAGCCGGCCTACAAGACCCTCGCCGCCCTATCGGTAGCTTCATCTTCTTGGGTACCACCGGAGTCGGGAAAACAGAACTTGCCAAGGCTATGGCAGAGGTGCTTTTCGATGACGAAAGCATGATGACTCGTATTGATATGAGCGAATATCAAGAGAAGTTTAGTGCAACCCGATTGATTGGTGCACCTCCAGGGTATGTTGGATACGAAGAGGGGGGGCAGCTTACCGAAGCCATACGACGCAAACCTTACTCTGTGGTTCTATTCGATGAAATCGAAAAAGCGCATCCCGATGTATTCAATCTCCTATTGCAAGTATTGGACGACGGACGTCTAACAGACAATAAGGGGCATGTGGTCAATTTCAAGAATACGATCATCATAATGACAAGCAACTTAGGGAGCTACGAGATTAATCAAAAGTTTGCCCACATTACCCCTGAGAATAGGGAAAGAGTAGAGGAAGAGGCGCGAGAAGAGGTCTGGGCTATACTCAAGAAAAGTATCCGACCCGAGTTCCTCAATCGTATTGACGAAGTTGTAATGTTTAAGCCTCTCACTGCACAAGAGATTGCAAGCATCGTACGCCTGCAGTTGCAGTCTATTGGCGCACTCCTAAAGAGTAGCGACATAGAACTGACCTACTCAGACGCTGCCGTTGCTCGACTCACGGAGTTGGGTTACAGCCCTGAGTTCGGGGCGCGAGCTCTCAAACGTGTATTGCAGAGAGAGATCCTCAACGAGCTCTCAAAAGCTTTGCTGGGGAATAGTGTTGACAAGGATCGCCCCATCCATATTGATGTGGATGCAGAGACGAAGAAATTCACGTTTACCAATATCTAAATTTTACAGCCCGTGGAGAAGAAATCCATGGGCTGTAATTCTTTCTTTTGCCTTCAATAGATTCTCTACCAGAGGGGAAGTAAGAAGTCTGTCTTCTAAGAAGAGATTCTGAAACACCCCTCTAGCACACCATTGCTCCCCCTCCTCTTGCTTGAGAGATGGATGAAAGGGGGAGATTATTGTTATTGTTTTTATTACCTTTGTTTTGGTAGATAGGGAATCTCTCTTGAGGGCTTACCTACCCTAAAGGCATCTTATAAGCATAGAGATAGCGAAACAGATACAAGATGACAGTACAAGACGAATTTAAGCACTTTGCAACCCGTAAGCTAGGGCTCAACAGCAATACCCTACACCATTACATATCCGCAAACGGAGGTTATGTGTCCCCTACTATCATAGAAGAACGCCAGCTCAATGTGGCTCAAATGGACGTATTCTCTCGTCTTATGATGGATAGGATCATTTTCCTTGGTGCGGGTGTAGACGATTATACCGCCAACGTAATACAAGCTCAACTACTATTCTTGGATAGCTCTGATCCCGGAAAAGACATCTCTATTTATATCAACTCCCCAGGCGGATCTGTATATGCCGGTTATGGGATCTACGACACAATGCAGTATATCAGTTGCGACGTATCTACTATCTGTACGGGTATGGCAGCCTCTATGGCGGCAGTACTGTTAGTAGCCGGCTCTCATGGAAAAAGGTTTGCACTACCGCACTCTCGTGTCATGATTCATCAGCCTTTGGGCGGAATGCAAGGGCAAGCCAGTGATATAGAGATCGCAGCAAAAGAGATCTTGCGTGTAAAGGGAGAGCTTTACAAAATCATCTCTGAGCACTCCGGGCAACCACTAGAAGTCATTGAACGCGATAGCGATCGAGACAAATGGATGACAGCCGAAGAGGCTCAGGCTTATGGTATGATTGATAAGGTACTCAGCCCCAAGCCAAAGAAAGGAAACTGATTGACCTCTATACACACAAAGAGATAGTACTCCTCCAGTAAAAAGAGAGATGGCTCCTAAAAAGAAAGACGGCAATCATAAGCATTGCAGCTATTGTGGACGTGGAGAAGAAGATGTAAACTTCTTGATACAAGGCGAAGAAGGTGTAGCCATATGTGACCTTTGTATCAACGAAATGAACAAGATGATCCGCCAAGCGATGGGTCCTACTCCTGTAGATAGCACGGTAGAGAACCCTCCCAAAGCAGACCTTTGTTTTGAAAAATTGCCCCGCCCCAAAGACATAAAAGCCTTCTTAGACCAATATGTAGTTGGACAAGATGCTGCAAAAAAATACCTCTCGGTTGCTGTATACAATCACTATAAACGGGTGCTCCAAGTGCCCAATGACGAAGATATTGAGGTAGAAAAAAGCAATATCATCATGGTAGGGCCTACGGGTACAGGTAAGACACTCCTTGCCCAGACTATAGCCCGTATGCTAGACGTACCCTTTGCCATTGCAGATGCTACCGTACTTACCGAAGCTGGTTATGTAGGGGAAGATATTGAAAGTATCCTCACTCGTCTTTTGCAATCGTGCAACTACGACGAAAGAGCAGCAGAGCGTGGAATCGTATTCATTGATGAGATAGACAAAATTGCGCGCAAAAGTGATAATCCCTCCATTACTCGCGACGTGAGTGGAGAGGGTGTGCAGCAAGGGTTGCTCAAGTTGCTTGAGGGGTCCATTATCAATGTACCTCCGGCAGGCGGTCGCAAGCACCCCGATCAAAAGTTCATCCACGTAAATACTCGTCATATTCTATTTATCTGTGCAGGGGCTTTCGATGGTATCGAACGAAAAATTGCCAACAGATTAAATACTCGCTACATTGGTTACCAAGAAGAAGGTGAGCGTTCTCATGTTGATCCTCAGCATCTTCTCAAACATGTCTCCCACCAAGATCTTAGAGCCTATGGGCTTATTCCCGAGATCCTTGGGCGTCTCCCCATCCTTACTTATCTTGATCCTCTAGAAAGAAGTACCCTCAAGAGCATTCTTACTGAACCTAAAAACGCCATTATCGGTCAGTACGTAAAACTCTTTGCAATGGATGGAATCAAACTTCATTTTACCGATGAGGCTCTCGACTATATCGTAGACAAAACGATCAAAGAGGAACTGGGAGCTAGAGGACTTCGCTCCGTAGTGGAAACAATCATGATGGAAGCGATGTACACCCTCCCGGGTAATACCGACGTTTCCGAACTTCTCGTAACACGAGAATACGCACAAGAGCATAGCAAGGAACTACATATTCGCAATTAGAAGAGAGATTGCATTCTATCCCCCACTCCTCTAACATGGATCTAACCCTACTGGCTCATCTCAAAGAGCATTTTGGCTTCGAGACATTCAAAAATCACCAAGAAGAGATTATTTGCGCCCTATTGGAGGGCAAAGATTGTTTTGTGTTGATGCCTACCGGAGGGGGGAAAAGTATGTGTTACCAGTTGCCCGCCCTTATCTCTGAGGGGACGGCAATTATCATCTCTCCTCTCATTGCTCTTATGAAGAACCAAGTAGATGCTTTACGTAGCTACTGTAATGACGACTGTGTAGTGCACTTCTTTAATTCGTCTCTACGCAAGAGTCAAATGGATCTTGTGCGACAGGACACCCTAGCGGGGCGAACCAAACTTCTCTATGTTACCCCCGAGTGTCTTACTAAGGAGGAGAACCAAGCTTTCTTACAATCTATTTCTATTTCCTTCTTTGCCATAGACGAAGCTCATTGCATCTCTGAGTGGGGTCATGACTTCCGTCCGGAGTATCGTAAAATACGCCCTATGATCGATGTTATAGGACGCCGTCCCATCATTGCTCTCACGGCAACAGCCACCCCCAAGGTGGAGCACGATATCCTGCGAACCCTACAAATTCCTCAAGCTCATATCTTCCGATCTTCATTTAATCGACCCAATCTTTTCTACAGCATACTCCCTAAAAATGAGGATGTTGATCGAAATATTGTTCGATTTGTTCTCTCAAATCCTCAAAAAAGTGGCATAGTCTATTGCATGAGTCGGAGCAAAGTCACTACTTTTGCCAAGATTCTTCGGATCAATGGTATCCGTGCCCTTCCTTATCATGCCGGTTTAGATGCTCAAGAGCGAGCCGCTAATCAAGATGCATTCCTTAGCGAAGAGTGCCAGGTAATTGTAGCAACCATCGCCTTTGGCATGGGGATAGACAAGCCCGATGTACGCTTTGTCATTCACTACGATATGCCTAAAAGTCTTGAGGGATATTATCAAGAGACCGGTAGAGCGGGACGAGACGGAGGAGAGGGAGTATGCATTGCTTACTACAGCCAGAGCGACATGCAACGGTTGGAAAAGTTTATGCAAGACAAGAGCAATAGTGAGCGAGAGATAGGCAAACAACTGCTTGCAGAAACAAGTAACTATGCCGAGTCCGCCCTATGTAGGCGCAAGCTCCTACTTCATTATTTTGGAGAAGAATACAGAGAGGAGAATTGTGGAAATTGTGACAATTGTACGATGTCAAAAAAGAAATTAAACGCAAGTGAGTGGTTACAATCTCTCATAGAGACGGTACTCGCACTCAAAGAAAAATTCAAAGCAGAATACGTAGTAGACGTGCTAAGAGGCGTGGATACTGCGGATACAGAAGCCTATGGCCATACCGAACTAGAGTGCTTTGGGCAAGGAAATGATGTAGATGCCGATCTATGGCAATGCGTCATTAGCCAAGCTGTGATAGGAGGATTTATAGACAAGGATGTAGAGAACTATGGTATCCTGAAGGTAACAGCAAAGGGAAAAAAGTTCCTAAAGAAGCCCACCAAATTCGAGGTCGTAATTGATGATCAAGACGATGAAGAGGATGCCATGGTAGGTAAAGAGGATGCTTCCGGAGAGGCAGGAGACCCCGAGCTTTTCTCTATCATGAAAGAATTTCGTAAGACGATGGCTCTACAACTAAAGGTGCCGGCTTACGTGATCTTCCAAGATGCCTCTCTCAAGGCTATGGCTACACTCTACCCCACCACCGAGGAGGAATTACAGAACATTCCCGGAGTAAGTTCGAGTAAGGTAAAGCGCTACGGAGCCGAATTCCTCAAGCTCATTCGCAAACATGTGGAGGAGAATGAAATAGAACGCCCCATAGACTTCCATGTACGTACTATCCCCAACAAGTCTAAGATCAAGCTCACCATTATCGAACAGATCGACCGCAAGGTATCGCTCGAAGATATCGCTTTCTTCAACAATTTAGAGATTGATGAGCTCCTCACCGAATTGGAAGAAATCGTATACTCTGGCACGGGCATCAATATCGACTATGCCATCAAAGAGATAATGGATGATAGTGATGTTTTGGAGGTATATACCTACCTCAAGCAATCAGAGACGGACTCCATAGATGCTGTTCTCGAAGAGTTTGGGGATGTCTATTCCCTAGAGGAGCTACGTCTTATTCGCATCAAATTCATATCCGAGCAAGCCAATTAACCTAGCCCAACCCCCATTTCTCTAAGCAATAAAGAAAATGAAAAGACTCAACTCCCTACGCCCTTGGATTCTAGCCATCGGGCTATCATGTGTCTCCATGTGTACCCTATTGGCTCAGCAAGTCATAGACGAAGTAGTTTGGATGGTGGGGGATGAAGCGATCCTTCGCTCCGATGTAGAATATCAAAAGCTACGCCTTCTCTCTCAAGGTGTACGCCTAGATGCCAACTCAGAGTGCGCCCTACCGGAGCAACTTGCCGTGCAAATGCTCTTCCTCAACCAGGCAAAAATTGATAGCATCACGGTAGATGATGCGATGATCAATCGCTATGTGGAAGCCAATATCCAAGGGATGATAGCGGAAGTGGGTTCTAAAGAGAAACTCGAAGAGTACTTCAATAAAAGTCTAACTCAGATTAGAGAAGACCAGAGACGGCAGGCCAAAAGCGGAGAGATCGTGCGTGCCATGCAGCAAAAGCTGGTGTCGAACATCTCGGTAAGTCCGTCGGAGATACGTGCTTACTTCGCCTCCATCCCCACAGACTCTCTACCCTATATTCCTACCCGACTAGAAGTACAAAAAATTGTGCGCAAGCCCATTGTAAAGCTATCGGAGATCGATCGTATTAAACAAAAACTTCGCGAATACTCTGAAGAGGTCAACTCCGGAAAAACTTCTTTCTCCACCCTTGCTCGCCTCTACAGCGAAGACACTCGTACAGCCCTCAATGGCGGAGAATATGGATTTGTGGCCAAAACGAGTTTGGAAAGTGAGTTCGCTCGCATTCTCTTCGATATGCCCAACAACAAACGAGTTTCTCCCATTATCCAAAGTGAAGAAGGCTACCACATTGTACAAATCATAGAAAAACGTGGAGATCTTATCAACTTCCGCCACATTCTCTTGCGCCCCAAAGTTGCCGACGAAGCCCTTGAGACGGAGGTTACCAAACTCGATAGTATAGCCGGTCAGATAACGAGTGGAGCCCTCTCCTTTGAGGCTGCTGTAGCTCAATATTCGCAAGACGAAGAAACAAGCAATAGCGAGGGATTACTCGTAAATACCAATTACCAAAGCACCTATGCCGGCAGTTCGTTCTTCCCTCTTGAGGAGCTTCCCCAAGATATTAGCCGAGAAGTGGCTAATCTAAAGGTAGGAGAGCTGTCACGAGCTTTCGTAATGATCAATGAGAAAGGCAATAGAGAGGTCTTGATAGTAAAACTTCGCAATAAACACGATGCTCACCGCGCTACGCTTACAGAAGACTATCAAACAATCAAAGAAATGGCTCTCCAGCAAAAGCGAAACCAAGAGCTCGATGATTGGGTACGCACACAACAACTCAAAACATTTATCGAAGTTGCCGAGGGTTATCGCAATTGTGACTTCAAGTACCCAGGTTGGATTCACGATAATAAATAACCGAACAAAGGTCGCACAAAAGCCATTCTCCCTCCCTAAGAGCATGGATTGATCCCTATCTCGATAGAGAATGTCGAACAAAGACTCTCACCCTCACACTAAAGAGCACGCACGGTGGCAGATTTCCACTGTGGTGCTCATTGGTTTATTTATTCTCTTCTCTTCGTTCGCCCTAATGCCACCACCTCCTACCTTAGGGGGTAACACGCAAGCAAAAGGGACGCGACGCATTATCCTTGATCATGCAGATCGCCTAGAGTATAATGCCGAACTTACTCCCGGAGTACAGCGTCTTGTTGGAAATGTCCAGCTGCGCCATCTCAATTGGGTAATGACCTGTGATAGTGCCTTTCTCGACCAAGAGACGGATCAATTTGAAGCTTTCGGAAATGTGGAAATACACGAAGGGGACTCTATAACCATCCTATCGAAATACCTGAATTACGATGGAATGGCTCGGTTTGCAAGACTCAGAAATACCGTGGAGCTTCGTAACTCCACAGCCACCCTCTACACCGATAGTTTGGATTATGACAGGGTTGCAGGTAAAGGGTATTACTTCGATACGGGAACCATTGTAGACTCTCTCAATACCTTAACCTCCATCTATGGGGAGTACACCCCCAGTACAGACCAAGCTATCTTTCGGGATGCAGTAGAACTTGTCAATCCCGATTTTACTCTGAATACAGACTATCTCGTCTACAATACGCGAACAAAAATTGCAGTATATGATGGGCCTACATATATTGTTTCGGACTCCGGTCATATAGAAAGCACACGGGGAGTGTACGACACAGAACAAGACCTAGGTATCCTACTCGATCGCTCTATAGTGTACAACACACACGGTACCGTAGAGGGAGATTCTCTACTCTATGACAATCGGTTGAAGTTTGCAGAGGCCTTTGGTAATATGGTGCTGATTGATACCGTAAATCAAGCAATACTCAGAGGGGAATATGGTTATTATGACGAGAATAAAGAGTATGCCTTTTCTACCCAACACGCTTGGCTTACGGATTACTCAAAGCCCGATACTCTCTATCTCGGAGCCGATACTCTTGAGTTAATCACCCGAAAGCAGGAACCCAAAGACATTCGCATAACGCGAGCCTACCACAATACAAGGGTGTATAGAAATGACGCCCAAGCGGTAGCAGACTCCCTCCATTACTTCTCTATGGACTCTACAATGGCTCTCTATGGAGCCCCTATTCTATGGAGGGATAGCATGCAGCTAGAGGGTGACACAATACGCCTGCACTTTGCTGATGACACGCTACATCATGCAACGGCTTGGCTCAATGCAAAGGCCATGCGCCTGTTGGAAGACGATAAGTTCGAACAAATCAAAGGGGATTCTCTCATTGCTTTCTTTGCGGATAGTAGCATACGAGAGATGCAAGCCCACGGAGAGGTCGAGATGGTGTACTATGCCTTGCAAGAATCCATCAAGCACTACTATGCGGTGGGTCGCATAAAGTCGCCGCATGTATATACCTATCTCGCTGCGGATACTTTGCAAAAAACAATATGGCAAGGCCCCGCCTCGGGAGGGATTCACCCTATTGAGAGTGTAAGCCCAGACATATCTAGGATTAGCGGCTTGGTTTGGCAGCCGGAGAAACGCCCCCAATCTCCCGACGATCTATTTACCCAAGAGCTAGATTCTCTAGGAACTCCCATCCCTTACACACACCCTCAAGCCTCCACCCTCCGAGGCTTTAGCGGAGCACAAGCCGCATTGGCAGCTTATCAACTCCTAGACAAAGAGGTAGAGAAGCTAGAGACTCAGCAAGCCGCTCTAGAGCAGAAAGAGTCTCAAAACGATGGCAACGATAAGGACAAAGCGGAGCAAGAAGAGAAACTAAGTCTCTACATTCGCCGTCCCGATGAAAGCACACCCTCTTGGCTGGCTCCCCAGCCTCTTGATATTTTCAATAATGCAATGAAACAACTATGGGACTCTTTTTCTTCTTCAACAATCAACGAGCAAGACGCTTCGAACACAGGCCAATCTATTGGAATCAAGAGCGAGAAGCCCTAGAGGAGCGAGTAGCACGCATCCGAAAAGAACTCGAAGAAAAAGGAGAGATCTCTCCCGACAAAGAAGTAGACCTCTACAATACAGAGACTCTTTTAGGGAAACAAATTGCCGAGCACGAGGCAAAAAAGAAGGCACAAACAGAGGAGCATCGCACTCAATTTGCTGACGAACTCCACTCCTCTATGTTGCAAAACATGCGCCATCTTAGTCAGCAAGAAGAGAAAGGGATATCGGGCAGAGGGAGAATAAATGAAATACTAAAGATCCTGCTCGTACTCCTCGTATTGGGAGTATTGGTATGGTTCCTCTATTATAAAAAATGAGCGATATAATACATGTACTCCCCGATAGTATTGCCAACCAAATAGCAGCCGGGGAGGTTATCCAGCGTCCTGCATCCATCCTGAAAGAATTGGTCGAGAACTCTCTTGATGCCGGTGCAAAGCGTATTATTGTGGAAGTAGAAGAGGCCGGGAAGGCGAGTCTCAAGGTTACGGACGATGGCTGCGGAATGTCTCAAATGGATGCTCGCATGGCTTTTGAGCGTCATGCCACCAGCAAAATCTCTGACGTCCAAGATCTCTTTTCTCTACGCTCAATGGGATTTCGGGGGGAGGCTCTAGCCTCTATTGCCTCCGTTGCGCAAGTTGAGCTGACTACGAGACGCGCTGAAGACGAAATGGCTACCCAACTTACCCTTAATGGCTCCGACGTTGTGAGTGTACGCAACGTTGCTGCCCCCGTAGGGAGTAGTTTTATGGTACGAAATGTCTTCTTCAATGTACCGGCACGTAGGCGCTTCCTCAAATCCAATCAGACCGAGCTAAAACACCTTATAGAACAATTCGAGCGCATCGTATTGGTCTATCCCGGGGTTTCTTTCTCCTTTTATAGTGATGGAAACCTGACGCTCAATCTACCGGCCACTACACAGCGGCGCCGTATCACAGACACGCTGGGACAGTCTGTGGATAAGGGGTTAATTCCCATCCATTTCGAAAACGAAATCTCCAATATCAACGGATTCGTTTCCCTACCGGACTACGCAAAGAAACGAGGTGCAGAGCAATATCTGTTTGTCAATGGGCGATATATGCGCCATCCCTACTTCCATCGTGCCATCCTCTCTGTGTACGAGAAGCTACTCTCCCCCGGCTATGCCCCCAATTATTTTCTGTTCTTTTCCATCGATCCCTCTCGTATTGATGTAAACATACACCCCACAAAAACGGAAATAAAATTCCTCGACGAACAAGCCATCTTCAAGCTCCTAGCTATCGCCATTCGGCAGTCGCTGAGCACAACTATGGCTGTACCGACCATAGACTTCGAGCATAAAAACGTTGTAGATATCCCCATTTACTCAGGGAAACAAAAAGAGGTACTCCCCTCTCCCGATCAGCCTTTAGACCCGGACTACAATCCGTTTAATTCGACAGACCTACCCATTACCCAGTCAAGTGCTAAGGGGTATTCAGCCCCCTCTCGGCGACCGAAGGTGGATTGGAAGTCCATGTTCGAGAGCTTCGAGCAACACAAAGAAAACAGGGCTACAACCTTCTCTCAAAAAGAAGCAGCCCCAATCTCTCCGGAAAGCTGCCTAGTTTCGGAAAAAAATCCACCCCAAAATCAACTTTTTTCTACCCAAGAAAATTTTTCTTCTCAGGCAGTATCTCTAGAGAAAACACCCTGCTTTCTCCACGACAATAAATACATCGTTAGTTCTGTTAGTAGAGGTGTTGTTCTCATCGACTACAAGCGAGCTCAACAACGGATTATCTACGAAGAGGTAAAGAGGGAGTTTGCCAAAGAGGGAAAAGAACACGCAACTCGTAAGCTACTTTTTCCTGAGTTATGCTCATTCCCTACAAAGGATGTTGCTTTGGTGGATAGCCTTCTTCCCGAACTAGAATCCATCGGATTCGAGATTTCCTCACTCGGGGGAGGGAGCTACTCTATCTTGGCAGTTCCGGAAATGGTAGAGACTGATGCAAAAGAACTAGTCGAACAAATTATATCCAATGCCCTAGAGCAATCCATCTCTACTAAGGAGGCTCTTGTAGAAATCCTCGCCCTCAAATTATCGAATTATAGGGGGGCAATTAGCAACCTCCCAGTCTCTCCAGAGGGGATTGAAGCTCTTATTGCAAAACTATTCTCTTGCCAAGAGAGTACCTACACTCCGCAAGGGAAACTAATCATGCGCGTATTGTCTAACAACGAAATACAGCAAAGCTTCGACTAAAAGCTTATCTCTCCACGCCCTTCTTTCTCCCTCAAGCTCTAGGTCTTAACCACATGTGCTACAATAAGATTACTCTAGAGCTGATGGGATTGTATTTCTAAAAGGGGATAGGGAGGATAGGCCTACATTAAAAAGAAATAGCTACTTTTGCACTCGTATTGCGATAAAGGCCTATTACGGTGTCGCAGCACATAATGGGTCAAGCACTCTATGAAACAGAAACTTTTTTCTGACTTCTAGAACAGGGAAACCAAGAAGGACGCATAGAGAACCTGCCCATTGTTTTTTTGACATTAAGGTGAAAACAATAGCCATTCCTCCTCCCAATGAGTAAATGAAAGAGCAAGAGAAATGGTTCTAACCCAAGAGAAATGGAATATCACTACATGACTCAAGACGGATTCGACCGTCTAATGGATGAAATTAGTCGTCTGGAAAGGGAGGAGCGTCCTGCCATAGCCCAAGCAATTGCTGAGGCTCGGGACAAAGGAGACCTCTCAGAAAATGCGGAGTATGACGCTGCTCGCGAAGCTCAAGGGCTGCTCGAAGCAAAGATTTCGCAACTTAAAACACAAGCTGCCAACACACGCATTATAGACGAAAGTACGATTGATACTAGCAAGGTGCAACTACTAACCAAGGTAAAAGTGAAGCGCCTTGATGACAATTCTATTATAGAATACACGATTGTGCCCGAGATAGATGCCAACTTCAAAGAGCGGAAACTCTCCGTTACTGCCCCTATCGCCCGAGGACTTATCGGGAAAAAGGTAGGAGAGATAGCCGAAGTACAAGTACCTATAGGGCTTCTTCGCTTCGAAATTTTGGAGATCTCTATCTAAGGGTCTCACTCCGTAAGATTACAAATTGGTAATAAGCTATGAGTTCGATTTTTTCTCGAATTATTGCAGGAGAGATACCTTGTTATAAGGTGGCAGAAGACGAGCATCATTTTGCATTCCTAGACATCAATCCTAAGGCCATAGGGCACACTCTTGTAGTTCCTAAGCAAGAAGTCGATTACATATTCGACCTCGATGATGAGAGTACAGCTGCCCTTCACCTATTTGCCAAAAAGGTAGCAAAAGCCATTGGCGAGGCTATTCCATGTCGCAAGGTAGGTTCTTTTGTATTGGGATTAGATGTTCCCCATGCACATATCCACCTCATACCCCTACAAGACGAATCGAGCGTAAATTTTGCCTCGGGGCAACACCTCTCGCTAAGTAGCGAAGAGATGCAACGTATTGCAGACAGTATAGCACAAAGGATCAAATAAAGAAGAAACGAACCAAGCAGGAGTCCCTCCTCCAAAGGCAAATCTGCCCTATCCTATCACTCCCATACAAGTTTTATTATTTGTATGGGAGTTCTTTTTTTAGTCAAAGAGATTTTCAAAGAATAGTTTAGATATAAAACACTTTAGAAAGCAAGAGATAAGCAAGCAAAGGGAGCTATTATAGAGTTTCAAAAACATTTCTTCTACAAAAAGGCCATTATAAAGAAAAAACTCCTATCTTTGCTAGGGAAAGATTGTATGTAATGAATTTTTTCGATTTTGACTTTGCAGACGAAGTCCTAGACGGACTGGATGCCATGAATTTTTCAGAGCCAACCCCCATACAAGAGGCGACTATTCCACCTCTTTTGGAGGGGCGAGATCTTCTTGGATGTGCCCAAACGGGTACTGGCAAAACGGCAGCTTATCTTCTTCCCATCATTAATCGAATCTATTTAGGCGAGTTCGAAGAGGGGTATATCAAGGCTATCGTAATGGCTCCTACACGAGAATTAGCACAACAAATAGATCAGCAAATTACGGGATTTGGATACTTTGTTTCTATCTCCTCTCTTGCCATATATGGGGGGACTGATGGATCAGCTTGGGCACAAGCTCAGCGGGGAGCCGAGCGGGGGACCGATATTGTTGTAGCCACCCCGGGTAGGCTAATCTCCATGCTAAATCTACAAGCTGCGGACATATCTCACACTTCCTATTTTGTTATTGATGAGGCTGATAGAATGCTCGATATGGGCTTCTATGATGATATAATGAGCATCTGTAGACATCTACCTAAGACCTGCCAAATTGCACTCTTTTCGGCCACAATGCCTCCCAAGATAGAGGAACTCGCTCGTAGTATTCTTAAGGATCCGGTACACGTTGCCATCGCAATTTCCAAACCTCCCGAGACCATTCTACAGAGTGCCTATATCTGCTACGAAGCACAAAAATTACCCATTGTTACAGATCTCTTGTCCTCAATGTCTGAAGAGAAACCAACCAAAACGGTGGTATTCTCCTCTTCAAAGCTCAAGGTACATCAGCTTGCTACTGCTCTAAAAAGCAGAGGAGTAAATGTTGCAGAAATGCACTCGGACCTCGACCAGACCACGAGAGAACAGGTAATGCGTGACTTCAAAACGGGTTATGTGGAGGTGCTTGTAGCTACAGATATTGTGGCCAGAGGTATTGACATTGATGACATCAAGGTGGTAATCAATTACGATATGCCTCATGATCCCGAAGACTACGTACACCGTATCGGACGTACGGCAAGAGGGACTGACGGAAGAGGCGTTGCTATCACCCTTGTCAACGAAGAAGAACAACGTAGCTTTGCTGCTTTAGAACACTTCCTAGGATACTCGATATACAAAGTTCCCATAGGGTCGGAGTATGGAGAAGCCCCTAAGTACTCTCCAAAAACATCTCAAAAGCGTTACAATAACGGAGGGAATAGACGTCGCCCGAAGGGCGAAAAGCAAGCTAAAAGAGCTTCTAACGGAAAACAAAAACAGACACAATCTGAAAACGGAACAACCCCCAAAGGACGGGTTTCGCACCGCTCTAGAAAACCCTTTTTCAGAAAAAAGCGATCTAAGGGGGAAGAATAAACACTATTATCTCTATTGCCAATAATGAAGAAATCAATGAAAGAACCCATATTACTCAGTGAAGTCTCATCTGGGACAAAGGTTGGACAAACGAAAAGCCAGATCATTGCATATTGTATCGAACATGGTCCTTCTACCATTACCGATCTCGCGCATCATTTAATGCTTAGCACGCCTACCGTTACTAAGTTCATCACAGAGCTAGAGAACAAAAAGTGCATTGCCAACTATGGCAAGCTAGAGACTAATGGAGGGCGTTATCCCTACATCTATGGGTTACACCCCGAAGCAGGGATATTCATCGGAGTAGATGTACAGCACGATCGTATCCACATTGGACTTATGAATTTGGTGGGAGACATCCTCCTACAAGACTACGATATTCCTTACACGCTAAGTGATACCCCGGAAGCTCTCAGCGAGCTTTGCAACCTGATTCGCTCCTTTATCTCGGAACATAAGGTTGACACGAGCAACCTACTCAATATCAATGTCAATATGCCGGGGCGTATCAACTCTCTAACAGGGCATAGCTATACCTTCTTCCAACAGCTACAAAAAGAAATATCGCTCGCAGAGATTCTCAATAAAGAACTAGGCTTTAATGTTTCGTTGGACAACGATACACGAGGCATGGCTTACGGAGAATATACGCAAGGGGTAACAGCAGGCTCTGATGCTAAGAACGTTCTCTACCTCAATCTAAGCTGGGGACTTGGGCTTGGTATTATCCTCGATGGTAAAATCTACACAGGTAAATCCGGTTTCAGTGGTGAGTTTGGACATATGAGCATCTTCGACAATGAGATACTTTGCCCTTGTGGAAAGAAAGGCTGTATGCAAACCGAGATTGGCGGACTCGCCCTCCATCGCGTCCTCACACAACGTATTGCTGCAGGAGAGGTATCTGTGCTTTCTGACCTCTACAACAAAGGGCAGAATATCACACTGTCCGACATCATCGATGCTATCAATCATGAGGATGTACTTTGCCTCGAAGTTCTTGATTCGATTGGACGCAAACTAGGTAGACAACTTGCAGGACTCATCAATATCTTCAACCCCGAAGTAGTGATTTTGGGAGGAGCTTTGGCAGCAACAGGCGAGTTCTTACGCCTCCCCGTTGAGACTATTGTACGTACCTATACACTCAATGTTGTAAGTAACGACACATCTATCAAGATTGCCACTCTTGGAAAAGAAGCCGGGCTTATTGGCTCTTGCATGATGGCTCGCTCTCGCCGCTTTGGCAAAACAAACTAATCTAAAAACAGAGGGGAGGATAAAAATTTCTTCCCCTCCAATTTCCCTCCCTCTTGTTGCATATTTCGTAAGAATAGTGTTACTTTGCACCAGAGAGGGAGGAATAGTCTACCAAGGCTGCTCTCTCTCTCTCTCTGAGGAATATAAAACTAGATCACGATTGCCTATCGAAACATTGCTACTCTTTAATTATTAGAAGATCATAGCAATATGAAAGATATAAAGCTGAGATCAGACGATGAGTTGATCTCACTCTATGTTGAAGGTTGCAACGAAGCCTTCGATGCACTTATCGACAGATATGACGGTGAGTTGTTTTCTTATATACGTCTACAAGTAGGCGATAGCGATGTGGCAGATGACCTATTCCAAGATACTTTTATCAAGGTTATTCATGTGCTCCGTGCCGGTACCTATCAGATGCAAGGCAAGTTCCGCCAGTGGCTGTTTAGGGTCGCTCGTAACATGGTGATAGACTATTTTAGACGCACCAAGGCACAGCATGTTGTCTCGATCCATGACGAAAATTTTCGCGAAGAGTATCTTGATAGACTTCCCTACCCTAGCCCTAATATAGAGGAGCAGTTGGTAGAGCGAAATCGCAGAGATCTATTACACTCTTGTGTGGCACGTCTCCCCAAAGAACAGCGAGACGTACTCATCTTGCGCTACCATAAAGATATGAGTTTCAAGGAGATTGCCGATTATACTGGAGTCAGTATCAATACGGCATTGGGGCGAATGCGTTATGCTCTTATGAACTTGCGCAAGATGGCACCTCGTCAAGCCTTTGACTAAAACAGCCAGACTCCTTACAAAAGTCTAAAGCACTCTCCCTCCAGTCGGGAGGAAACAAAAAAGCTTTCATAAGGAGTTTTGTGTTTTTTAAGCACCGCTATTTAGATTTTGTATTGTACATTTGCAGGGAAATAGTATCGATGGATCTATATTAGGAGGTATAAAGTCTTCCTTGTCCTTGTAGAAAGAATCGTCCCTTTTTCTGAACTAATCGCTAAGTAAAACTTTCTCCTCTGGGAAAGTGATTTATTTTCGAGTTTCGTAAGTTTTTGGAATTGATTGATTCTCCATCGTAGCCAATCATATATTTATCATCTCCATAGTCTGCATAATCTTTTGAGATAAGGAGAAAAGACTAAAGGAGCATAAAAGCAAAATAGCAGAAGGTAATACACACGATGCAAACAAAGTACACTATTGTATCTCTTGATGGCAAAACAGACGAAGAGCTGCGCGCTATCGCCCAAGAATTAGGGATGAAAGACACCCCCTCGGGCAGAGATAAACTCATTTATGCCATTCTAGACTTCCAGGCAGAACTCCAGGCAGAAGTTGGAAAAGAACAAGGAAAATCTAAAGCAGACCGGGGTAACTCTAAGCGTCCCGATACAGGCAATACAAATACAACAGAGGGGAAGTCCTCTTCTCAATCTAAGGAGAAAGATCGCTCCAATACCCCCAAGGGGGCAGAAAGGGCCTCTACAAATAGCTCCTCTTCTCCCAAGCAGAAGAGTCTCTTCTCTCCGGACATGGACGACGAAGCGCGGAAAAAAGCCATCGAAGCTGCCTCAGCCGAGAGCGCAAGTCATCTAACAGGAAATATTAAGACGGAAAGCTCCTCAATCCATCCGGCTTTACTCTCTTCCAGCTCCATCCCGGAAGAAATAGCTTCAACCATCAAAAACGAAGATACATACCCCAAGGGGGCGGCAGCCATCCTCCCCGACACTCCGGCAGCCAAAGAGTCTCAAGAGTCGAATTCTCCGAATAAACCCACTCAAATGGTATTCACCAATGTTAATGCCAAAGACTCCCTCCTCGACTCTATTATGCCGCTAATTACCCCTACAAAGGGTACAAATGGAGAGAAGCCTGCAGCACCCCAGGAGCGTAAGGGACAGAAAAATGCAGAAAAGAGCAATCGTAATCAGCAAAATCGCCAAGATAAAGCGGGAAAAACAGAGAGCCACGGCGAAGAAGAAACCCCTCTATACAATTTCGAAGGTATGCTTCCTTGCATTGGAGTGCTGGAGGTTATGCCTGATGGATACGGCTTCTTGCGTAGTGCCGATTACAACTACCTCTCCTCGCCGGATGACATATACCTCTCACAACAGCAGATCAAGACCTATGGGTTAAAATCGGGAGATGTGGTAGAGGGAACCATCTATCCTCCTCAAGATGGAGAGAAATATTTCCCCTTTGCTTCTCTTGAGAAGGTGAATGGGAAGCTCCCGTCGGAGATTTTAGACAGAGTGCCGTTTGACCACCTGACTCCGCTTTTCCCCGAAGAAAAATTCAAGCTCGAAAGTCTTGATGTGGCAGGCGTATTCGATAAAACAGCCATGCGCATTGTAGATCTATTCTGCCCTATTGGGAAGGGACAACGTGGGCTTATCGTATCCCAGCCTAAGACGGGTAAGACAATGCTTCTAAAGGACATTGCCAATGCCATTGCAGCCAATCATCCCGAAGTCTATGAGATCATATTGCTCATTGATGAGCGCCCTGAAGAAGTGACAGATATGGCTCGCAACGTTAATGCTGAGGTTATCGCCTCCACCTTTGATGAGCCGGCTGAGCGTCATGTAAAGATTGCAGAAATCGTGCTAAGCAAGGCAAAACGTATGGTGGAATGTGGGCATGATGTTGTAATCTTACTAGACTCAATCACGCGCCTTGCCCGAGCATACAATACTGTGCAACCGGCCTCCGGCAAAGTCCTCTCAGGGGGTGTTGATGCGAATGCTCTACAAAAGCCTAAACGATTCTTTGGTGCGGCTCGTAATATCGAACACGGAGGGAGTCTTACGATACTCGCAACAGCCCTCACCGATACGGGCTCCAAGATGGACGAAGTGATCTTCGAAGAGTTTAAGGGAACAGGGAATATGGAGTTGCAACTCGACAGAAGAATCGCCAATAAACGCCTCTTCCCGGCTATGGATATCATGTCGAGTAGCACCCGCCGAGATGATCTTCTTCTCGATCCTGTAACCCTCAATCGCATGTGGATCTTGCGGAAGTATCTATCAGATATGAATCCCATCGAAGCTATGGAATTCGTTAAACAACGTATTGAATCTACGGATTCGAATCTTGAGTTCTTAGCATCGATGAATAGCTAAAAAGGCCATAGTTCAATGGTTTATAAGTACCTTCTCTCCAGATAGGAGTGTAGGTACTTTTTTGTTATGGGGAGTTCTTTTTAAGGAGGCAACCTCCCCACTCAACAAGATACAGTGACACTTAACTGTTCGATTGAGGGAGCAATTATTTGGGAGTACCCTT
>NZ_ACNN01000027.1 GCF_000174815.1 Porphyromonas endodontalis ATCC 35406 | reverse complement strand
AAGGAATAATTGGTACGAAGGTCCAAACGATCGTAGTTTTGCTTCAATTCGTCTGCAACAAAGTCTATAAAACGGGAATTATCCAAATCCGTTAATTGCTCCGGAGAGGCATTGACAATTGTCACATTGGTCAGCTTATCCGACTCTGTGTTTTTGTAAAAGAGTTGCACGGCACGATATGAGGTTTCAAGATCTCGCACGGCCTCGACGGCGGTTAATTGGTTCTTGGCCAAGAGAGCCGAGACGACGCTCGTTTGGGTCTGGCATTTTTGCACCATTTCCGGGATATCCTTATTTTCGGTTAGCAACTCCAACCAAAGGTCAATCTTGTGGGCAAGAGCCTGACGTTCGCCCTCTTTCTGTTCCTCGACAAGGAACATTTTCTTACGCGCCTTCCGTTCCGGATTTAAGTTTTGAAGTCCATCAATGGCTGTTTCCAAGAAACTGAAGCCGCCATACCGAGAGAGGGCGGATATAGCACCATCCAATGTCTCTTTGGAATACGAATCGGCTACTTTTTCTTGATAAACCGGTTGGGCAAGAGTCTCTTGCTCT
>NZ_ACNN01000028.1 GCF_000174815.1 Porphyromonas endodontalis ATCC 35406 | reverse complement strand
ACAAGAAAAAGTTTATAAGAGAGATCTTTGAGGGGGACGGGAAGTCTATCTACGATAAAGATATTTTTCTGGATGCTTATCCTTTCACCGTAACTGATGGTTGCACTCTTTTGGGAGAAGATTATATTACGCATCATGAAAATCCATTAAGAGATCCCAAGCCAATACGTTTTCTTAGAATAAATTCCGGTGTTACTTACCGATTCCGTTTTCTATTCAGGAATAATGACACTTTCACAGCAGAAGTGAAGAAAGAACTATTTCGGGAGATTATACTGACGTTTGGGATTGGAGCAAAAACTAATGTGGGATATGGACATTTTACAGGAGAAAAATATTAATGCTAGTGTTAATACAGAAGAATCTTCTTTTTGTAAGAAATATATATCTTTGTGCTGTTCTGCTTTCTAGGTAAAAATGGAGGGGAATTCCCGCTGATTTTTATCAAGAAATCAGGCAAAACTGGTAGGTGAAATTAGGTGAAAATCGCGGAATAATTGGGCAGAATATTTTCTTCTCCTAGGCAGGAAATATTCTCCACTTCGGTAGAAAAAGGTGTAGAGCCGTAGAAAGCGGAAAAAATACCTATTAAATTAGAAATAGAAAGGGTATAATATTGTGAGACGACGTTTATTTTATTGGGTGACTATCCTGCTGCTAGGAGGAGTCTCTTTGGCTTCGGCACAAAGCGTACGAGGGAGGGTATTAGACGAGAATGGTGTGCCTATCTCATTTGCTACGATGCGCCTTCTTGTGCCGCAAGACTCTACCGTTATCAATGGCGGCGTCTCCGATGCAAATGGCTCCTTTGAGGTGGATCGTAAGGGAGTTTCTCTCCCTCTCTTACTAAAAGGGAGCTACATGGGCATGGAGGATGTCTACCATACGATTGCAAAGGAGAGCGAGATAGAGCTACGTATGCACCCTCTTACTAGTCAACTAGAAGAGGTAACCATAACGGTTCATCGTCCCTCACATACCCTTGTTAATGGAGGGATTAGTACAACCATTGAGGGTACAACATTAGCCCAATTGCCCAATATCTATCGTATGCTTGCCCAACTGCCCATGGTAGAAGTGCAAAATGAAGGTATAACGGTGCTGGGCAGAGGTACTCCCCTCATCTATATCAATGGTCGCAAGATGACTGATGCCACCGAGCTACAGCGTCTATCTCCACATCTTATTGAGAAGATAGATGTTGTAACTACCCCTGATGCACGATACTCAGCTTCGTCTCGATCCGTTATTCTCATAACGGTACGCCGCGAACCTGGGAGTGGGCTTAGCGGTATTGTACGAGGGGATGCTGAGACCTATCTCCGCAAGCAGGAAAAAGTAGCTTTGGGGGATTACCTCCTTGCTGACCTGAATTATCGTGTGGGGAAGTGGGATATTCTTGCTTCTGTGAGTCAGCGTAATAGTTTCTTTGTAAAGGATATAAAGGCCGACTTTTGGGGGAGAGCGGATGGCAATGAGTGGCATAATAGATCTACTTTGACTTATGAAGAAGATCGTCATCGCATTCAGTCTTCCCTTGGTCTTAGCTATACGGATGCCCTCAATAGTGCAGGGGTAAAGTACAAAGGCACGTGGGAACCTTTGTCTCAAGAGGTGCTTTCCACCGAATTGTACTCGTTACGTAACAGTGAGCCGGAAGAGAAACTTTGTAATCGGGATCATCAGCGAACCTTTCCTCATCTATCACATCGGGCTAATGCCTACTATATTCGTAAGTTGGGCTCTTGGGAACTATCGGCAGATGGAGACTTTTACAGCTCCTCTTATAAGGGAGAGGGGACAGTGGTAGAGGGTAAGGATTTTGATCAAATTGACCGTGTTTTTATCAGTAAGAAAGGCGCTTCCAATCAGGCTTGGGGTGTTCGCTCCGAAGTGCGCGGTCCCCTTTGGAGCGGAACAAGCTCTTTGGGGATGGAGTACTCAAGCACGAAGCGTGGGGATACTTATCAAGCTGCCGCAGAGCTAAATCTCCCGAGTAATAATACCCAAATCAAAGAGCAGCAATTCGCCTTTTATCTAGGGCACTCTACGCTTATTGCCGATAAGGTGCAATGCTCGTTAGGGCTGCGCTTGGAGCGAGTAGAGAGCGATTATACCTCTCAAGGTAAGCGAGTGCCGGAGCTTAGCCGTCAGTATTTCAATCTCTTCCCTAATTTCTCTTTGGCAACTCGTCTTTGGGGAATGAATGTACAACTTGCATTTAACTCTCGCATTGAGCGTCCCCAATATTGGCAGTTGCGTTCGGATTATAGCTATATCAGCCGCTTTGAGTACCAAACGGGAGAGCCCAACCTTCGCCCTGGGCTCACCTATGCTACGGAGTTTACGCTCAATCGTAAATGGATTACATTCCTTCTATCCCATCAGTATCTCAAGTATAGCATTCAGCAGGTTACAACTCGTATGCCCGATATACGAGAGGAAGGGAAGTATCGCCCCTTTACTACGCTTCTCACTCAAGTCAATGAGCAGCCCTTCCATGAGATGCAAGCAATGCTTATCCTCTCCCCTAAGATTGGATTTTGGAGCCCCTCCTATACTTTTGGAGTCCTCAAACAATTTGGTTTTTATCGCTACGATTTTGAGGAGCGAGTAGCTCTTTCTAAGCCATGTCTTCATATTGCTCTCAAGAATAATTTTGCTCTACCCTATGGTATCCTTTTTGGGGCTAATTTCGAACTTCTAGGATTTGGAGATATAGAGAATGTTTCCTTCGAGAAACCCCAGATCCGGAGTTCTTTAGAGCTGGGTAAGCAATGGTTTGGAGGAAAACTTTCGACGAATTTATACCTTTCGGATCCCATTAGAAACGAACATTACCGCATGGTTTCTCGGTATTCTCGCCTTCTAATATCTAATTTTTACTCTCCTGAGATCTTTTTTTCCGTCTCCTATCGGTTTAATACCACAAAGAGTAATTATCGTGGGCGAGGAGCTCTTGACCGTGAGGTTAGTCGTATGAGTAGGTAGGGAGTCCTCTTGGAGAGTTTCTTCTCCGCGCTAACCTTTGGGGAGGGTGAAGAGAGTATAATAAGAGGGAAATAGGCCGGAGCGGTCAATTTTCTTATGTACTTTTGTGGAAGTAAAAAAGAAGAGTATGATTCGCTACAAGATAGGGTTAGCTCTCAGTGGGGGTAGTATCAAGGGGTTTGCTCACCTCGGGGTGCTCCAATATATGGATGAGATTGGGCTTAAACCCGATATAATAGCCGGTACAAGTGCCGGAGCTATCATGGGGGCTTTTTATGCTGATGGATACAGCCCCAAGGAAATATTTGAGATTTTTTCTTCTGTTGGGTTCCGAGGGATGACCTCTCTATTACCTAAGCGAGGGGGGATGTTTTCAACGAAAAACTTCATGGAGAGGCTCAAAACTTATCTGCATCACCAAAATATAGAGGAGCTACCCATCCCGCTGCGTATCGTGGCTACCGATTTGGATAATGGTTGTCAGCATGTTTTCTCCGAGGGGGCTCTTGCTGAGCGCATCATGGCCTCTTGTAGTGTCCCTGTACTGTTTCAACCTGTCGTGATCGATCGGGTTTCCTATGTCGATGGCGGGCTATTCCGCAACTTCCCCGTGACGGTGATCCGAGAGGAGTGCGACAAGGTAATTGGGGTAAACCTAGGCCCCGAAACATTTCGTCGCTACAAGAAAACCATTAGGGGGGTGGCTGAGCGTTCGTGGCAGTTGGTTTTTCGTCAGAATACACGCATTGATAAAGAAGTTTGCGATCTCCTTCTCGAGACTTTTAAGGTAACAAAATATGGGATGTTTGAGGTGAGTAGTGCCGCAGAGATCATGGCGCTTGGCTATCGTATGGCACAGCGTAGTGGTATGGAGCACTTCCTTCCCATACAGCTACCCTCGGAGTAACCCTTCTACTATTTCTCTAGGATAATCTCTAGAAGGGCTTCTATATTGCTTGCCTCTCGCTCGGGTCGCCCGGGAGTGCCATATATAAATTTGGAAGGATATACTTTGATGTATTCCCCTTTCACTTCGTCTTCGGAGGAGGGGTAAGTGGCTATGTTGTAGCGAGAGAGTGCTTTTTGCACCATCGAGGCTCGCTGGCCGTCGCCGATTAGAGCGATAGTGGATTTCGTATCCCTTTCGATCGAAAATAATCCCGTTTGGAGATCAAATCGGATACCGCGCCCTGCCAAAAAGTTGCTCAGAGTTCCATCCAAGGCAAGATCCTCCGGAGTGCCGACTCTCAGGCCTTCTTTTTTGTCAAGCGTCCATATCTTATCCGCAATCCGTAGGGCAAGTTCGAGATCGTGCGTGCTCAAAAATATGCTTTTCTTGAGGTTGTGCGCAAGACGGAACAAAAGATACATTACCTCCACTTTGGCAGGGAAGTCGAGAAAAGCGGTGGGCTCGTCTAGGAAAATGATCGGGGTCTCTTGGGCTAGAGCCTTCGCAATCATTACTTTTTGTCTTTCCCCATCACTGAGTGTCTGTACCATGCGGTCTCGTAGATGGGTTATACCCACGGCTTCGATGGATTCCTCCACAATTTTTTTATCTCTAGGCATGAGTTTGCCCCAAAATCCGGTATGAGGGCTTCGTCCTAGAGCTACCATCTCAAAGGCAGTCATGTTGCGGAGGTTGCACTTCTCAGTGAGTACTACGGCAATGAGCTGGGCAAGCTGTTTGGGTTTGTAGGAAGAAAAATCTTTGTCAAGTAGGGTAATCGCTCCCGATCTTCTCGGCAAGAAGCCTGCTAGAGTATAGAGAAGAGTCGACTTCCCTGCACCATTTGCACCAAGTAGGCAGGTCAGCTCCCCACGATAGAGCGAAGCCGAGAGTTGCGAGGAGACGATGTGTTCGCCCCAACGCCCCTCGTAGCCTGTGCTAAGCCCTTCTAGTGTGATACTTGGCTGTTTGTTCATTCTCGTATTTCTCCGCGATGCTTGCTAAAAAGTACAGATATGACTACCGGGGCTCCAATGAGGGCTGTTACCGAATTGATGGGAAGAGCTCCCTCAAAACCGGGAAGTCGTGCAATGAGATTGCATAGAAGAGCAATGGCACTCCCCAATAGGATGGAGGTTGGTACCAGTATGCGGTGGTCTGAGGTCTGGAAAAGGCTGCGACAGAGGTGAGGAACAGCTAATCCGAGGAAGATGATAGGGCCACAGAAGGCAGTTACCAAGGCAACAAGTGCCCCCGAAGTGGTGATGACTAGTAGTCGTGCTCTCTTGATATTCAATCCCAAACTACGTGCATAACTCTCGCCCAAGAGCATGAGGTTGAGCGTTTTGATGAGCAAAAAGCTAAGTAGAAGGAGTACGAGAATCAGCACGACAAATAGGGGAACTTGCGATGGGGAGATGCGAGAGAAGCTTCCCAATCCCCAAAAGACATAAGCCTTAATATCCTCTTCTACACTAAAGTATTTGAGTACCCCTATCACGGCATTTACCACATAACCTATCATTACCCCAATGATAAGGAGCGTTACATTCCCCTTTACTCTCTGTGATACGTAGGCGATGAGTATCATAATGGCAAACGACCCTAGTATCGCACCCAGGGTAACAGCGACCTCGCCCAAGATACCCAAAGAGCTAAGAGCTACCCCACCTAAACTACCCGATAGCAGGACAATAAGGGCAACCCCTAGGCTTGCCCCCGAGCTAATACCCAATACAGACGGCCCTGCAAGGGGATTGCGAAAGACCGTTTGCATCAGTAGACCGCTAACAGAGAGTCCGGCTCCGGCAATCATGGCCGTGAGAGACTGGGGAATGCGAGACTTCGTTACTATGTTGAACCAAATAGGTTCGGATGCGTCGCCCTCTAGGCAGATCTTTATAATCGAATTTAGGGGAATGGAGACCGAGCCTAGAGCGAGGTTGAGCAGAAACAGCAGCACAATACCCCCTACAAGAAGGATGATTTTGGAGGATAAGGCAAGCTGTTTCATAAAGGGGGAAACGTGCTAGTTTGCTTTTAATGCTCGAGTCGGTGATAGTAGGTAGGTGTGTACTCAGGGAGTAACTCGGGGTGGAATACCTTTATGAAGTCCTTGAGTAGTAGGTCGGGGTGGATGATGGCAGACTCGTAATAGGGGGTGGTGGATAGGTTGCAATGGATAACTCCCTTCTCCTTAAATGCCTTAAAGTCTTTGTATCGCTCGTCTTGAGCTTGTAGAGCCTTGTAGGTAAATTCTCCATCAAAGCTACTTAGGATGCGCCAGTAATCTACCTCGGCGGCTTTGCTATAGATGGTCTCGAAGTCTAGGGTAACGCCTCCGGTATTGGGGTCATCTTTGAGGAAGTAATCAGCGCCTGCATCTCGGAATAGTTGTGCAAGAAAGCTCTTACCACCTACAGCGTACCAAGTGCCGCTCTTGAGATCGCCACTAAAGACCGTTGGGCGAGGTGTTGCCTTCTCAGCTATCTCTTTCCACTTGTTGTATTCGTCTCTTAGCTCGGCAAATACCTTATTAGCCTCCCCCTCTTTACCCAGCAGTAGCCCAATGAACTTAATCCATTCAGCTTGACCAAGAGGGCTATTCTCCTTATATCCAAGATGGGGAATGAGTGGAATATCTACGTCTTTGAGGTCGTCGTAACCTCCTCTTTTGAAGGGCGAAATCAAGATAATATCAGGCTCTATCGCCATTACTACCTCTCTATCGAAATTCCCTTCGATGCCTATTTTGTTGATTTTCCCGCTCTTTATTCGCTCCTTAACCTCTTGATTAAATAGATGTCGGGTGCTACTCATCCCCACTACTTTGTCTAGTTGATCGAGAGCGATGAAGTTGGATAGCTGCAGGGTAGTCATACAAACAACCCGATTAAGCGGGATCGAAACCTGCGTGTATTCGCTAGGGATGGCACTTTTGTCGCACTGCGCTGCATCCTGAATAAAGGCAAAGTGATACTGAGTCGCCTCTTCGGGGTTTTGGGGATCCGATAGGGTAGCGAGTACTGCTCCGGGGATATATTGTAGACGAAAACCCTCAGCATACTCTACCTCGATCCGCTTGGCAGCGTCTCCGGTATACTGCAAAGAGTCTTCTGTTGTTTGGTCGGATTGTTTCCCATTGGAGCAAGCCGAAACAGCCCCCCAGAGGAGAAGCGTAAAGAAAGAATAGAAGAGGATTTTTTTCATATGAGGTTAGCTAGCAAGAGCTGCGTAATCAATAATGCACCACCGAAGGGCTCTTCTTTCTGAGTCAGGAAAGGGCTCGTTCGGTGGTTTTAGAGGGGAGAAAGGGTTAAGCCTCTGGGTATAGTTCGTGCAGGCGAGCGGCTACTTCTTTACCCAGCTCAAAGGCTTTGTTTAGATCGTCTTCATTGGGAGCTCCCATTTGTTCTAGGGGAGTACCGATGAGTTCCCAGCCCATTTCTTCGGCAAAGGGAGTAAGCTTTCGCACTGCTTGTCCTGCCCATGAGCAAGAACCGAATATAGCGCAAATGTGATTCTTTACTTCTCTAAGTCGGATCATATTGAGCATATTCTGGATAGGCATGTAGATCTCATTGCTATAGGTGGGGCAGCCTACTACGAGGGCACGATAGCGGAATAGGTCGCGAAGAATGTAGGAGGGGTCCGTGCGCGATACGTCGTGGCAAACCACCTCTTTAATACCGGCTTCTCCAAGTCCTCGTGCTATGGTATCTGCCATTACCGTAGTATTGCCATACATACTTCCGTAGAGTACCACAGCCCCCTTTTGGGTATCGTATTTGCTTAGTTGGTCGTAGATGGCAAGGGCACGTGGGAAGCCTTCATTGGTCCATACGGGCCCGTGTGTAGAGCAAATAGCATTGAGAGTGAGGTTCATCCCAAGTACTTTGGTAAGAGCCTTTTGCACGAAAGGACCATATTTCCCTACGATGCATGCATAGTAGCGATACATCTCTGTGTAGTACATCTCCAGCGAGAGCTTGTGGTCGAGCACGTGCGAATCGAGAGAGCCAAAAGTACCAAAGGCATCTGCCGAGAAGAGTACTCCTTCGGTAGCATCGTACGTAAACATTACCTCGGGCCAGTGTACCATAGGCGCCATAATGAAGGAGAGGTTGTGCTTTCCTGTAGACAACGTGTCTCCATCATTTACGGTGATGAGTTCTGCTTTAAGGTCCGGATAATAGGCCTGGAGCATATTAAAGGTCTTTTTGTTGCCAACTAGTTGGATGTTGGGGTAGTGGCGTTGTAGCATCCCAATAGAGCCGCTATGGTCGGGCTCCATGTGGTTGATTACAAGATAATCAATGGGACGATCCCCAATGATTCTCTCTATCTGGCGGAAGAATTGCTCAGAGTAACAGATATCTACCGTATCTATAAGGGTGATCTTTTCATCCACAATAAGATACGAGTTGTAGCTTACCCCATGGGGGAGAGGCCACATGCTTTCGAAGAGATCTTTGGTGCGATCGTTTACACCTACGTAGTAAATGGATGGGGTAATGTTTATCTGCGGAATCATAGGATATGTATTAAAAGTGGATTTAGTTTTCTTTTTTCTCGGGGAGAGGAGTAACCTCTAGTTCCGGGCGACGCAGTGCGTAGATGATAAGAGCAAGCCCTGCAATTATAAATGGGATACTGAGTATTTGTCCTTGATTTAGCCCAATGGTATCTACCCATTTTAGCTCCCAAGCCTCTTGTACAAACTTCAATTTCTCTATGAAGATTCGAGCGGTAAATGTGCCAAAAAGGAACCATCCCAAAATCAATCCCGGGCGGCGGCGAGCAGCATCTCGACCCCAATAAAGCCAGCAACACACCCCAAACACGATGAGGTAGGCTAGGGCTTCGTAGATGGCCGTTGGGTGGCATCCCATATCTGTGTTGAGGGCGAGATATTCCTGAGAGCGTATAAAGCGGAATGCCCAGGGGAGGTCTGTGGTCACGCCAAATATCTCACTATTCATGAGGTTGCCAATACGGATCATGGCCGCAACAAGCCCCACGGGTACGGCAAGTCTGTCTAGTGTCCATGTAATGGGCTTATGGGTAACTCTACGCGAGAAGATCCATACGGCAATGATAATCCCGATGGTTCCTCCATGGCTGGCGAGTCCTCCTTCCCAAACTTTGAATATCTCTATGGGGTTGGCTAGGTAATGAGCCGGGTCGTAGAATAGGCAATGCCCAAGTCTTGCTCCCACAAGGGTGCTGATGACAATGTACCACCAAAGTTTTTCGAACCAACTATCAGGGAGTTGCTCACGCTTCCAGATAAGTCGCTCGATGTAGGGCCCTATTAGGATGAGCCCAAGGCTGAAAAGCAGGCTATACCAGCGCACTTCTTTCCCAAAGAGGGTGAATAGAGTAGGGTCAACGTCCCACGTTATAGCATTAAGGGTAAACATAATTCTTTAGCAGAGTTTGGTAATCCATTTTTCACGATCCCCCGGTAGAAGGTCTATTGGAGCAATCTCCGGCATGGTATAGGCACCGGGAGCCATTCTGAGGGCAGCTCGGGCAGCACAAACCATTACCTGAGCCGTGAGAGCCGGATTGTTGATTCTCATCTCGAAGTTGAGGTGTTGATTGTGGGTCGCTCCCGATACGCCTTTGCGCTCCATAGATACACCATGTCCCATATCAATGAGCTGATCCACATCGTCTACCACGACTACATGCGTTTCGTCATGGGCAAAGTAATCATCTTGTTTGATACGCTGTGCTACCTCAGCTTCGTTGTATCCCGGGGCTAACTCAATGTAAACCATACGGCGATGAAGCCCTGTTCCGACGGGGATCGTAATGGAGAGAGCTTTCTCCACCCCTCCAATCGCCTTTACAGCTACGGTGTGTCCCATACTCATCCCAGGGCCAAAATTGGTATACGTAATGCCTCGGGGTACTATTGCTTCCATCAGGGTACGCACCATGGAGTCACTTCCGGGGTCCCATCCTGCTGATAGAACGGCCACTGTCTTATGGGCTATCGCTGCCGCGTGCAGAGAGCGGCGAAGGGGCACGATACCGCTGTGAATGTCAAATGTATCCACCGTAGCAATCCCTCGAGAGAGGATATCTAGGGCATACTCTTCTACGGCACGAGTTGGGGTACATAGTAGAGCCACGTCCACCTTGTCAAGTGCATCAATGGATGTTACCACGGGAATATCTTGGAGGGCAGAGGGTTGCTTCTCTGTCAAGGAACGACGTACAACCCCAGCCAGTTCGAAGTCTGGAGAAGCCTTAATGGCATCAAGGGCATAACGTCCTATATTGCCATAGCCCACAACAGCTACGCGATATTTCTGATTCATACTCCTATATTTCTATACTAGCTTTGTCGTGTTTCTGTTTATAGGCTTGGAAGAAGTGACGATGGAAAGCCTCTTCAACCTGCTGCTTTACGAGCTCCATAGTGGTGGGCTTGCCCATTTCTTGAGCTATAGATGTTACGCCCTTATTGGTGAATCCACAAGGGTTTATCCAGGAAAAATAGGATAGATCGGTAAACACATTAAGGGCAAACCCATGCAATGTAACGTAGCGAGAAGAGTGTACGCCGATAGCACAAATCTTGCGAGCTCGTGGGGTATTGGGTTCTATCCAAACTCCCGTAGCGCCTTCTAAGCGTTTCCCATGGATACCATTAACCCTTAGTACATCAATAATACATTGCTCTAAGGTATATATGTATTGTTTGATGCCCATCCCAAACTGCTCTAGGTCGAAGATGGGATAACCTGTTATCTGCCCCGGCCCATGATAGGTAATGTCTCCGCCTCGGTCAATATGGTGGAGGGAAATCCCCTTTGCATGCAAAGCCTCTTCGGGAAGGAGGAGGTTGCTTTCTTTGCCGTGCTTCCCGAGCGTAAAAACCGGTTCATGCTCACAAAAAAGAAGTGTGTTTTTGGGCGCTTCTCCCCGCTGCTTTTGCTCTATGGCTGTTTGGAATAATTCTTTTTGTAGAGCATAAGCCTCTGCATAGGGGATACTGTGGCAGTCTTTGAATTTGTAGGGAAGATGGGGAGCGAGAGAGGCTCTAAAGTTTGTTTTGTTGTGGATCTCTAGACGGCCATTTATGCGCTCAAGTCTGAGACCATCGTAACTAGCAAACACTCCCTCTGGGAGCGTTTGGGCTAAGTCTACAGCGCGAGGCGCATGATGAGATAGGTGTATTATGAAAGTGTTCCTAGCCTGGACTTCTTTGCTAAGAGCTATTGCTTCTTCGATGGTTTGATGGGTTGGATGAGGCTTGGTAAAGCGTAACCCATTGACCAAAAGAGTGTCTACCCCACGGAGTTTCTCTACCTCTTCGTCGGGAATTGTCTTCAGATCGGTAATGAAGGCAAAGTCCCCAATCCTAAAACCTGTGATGGGGAGCCTGCCATGAAACACGCGTATGGGTTCGAATGTAAGCCCTTCTACCTCAAAAGGAGCTAGTGAGATCTCCCTAAGTTTAAGTCTTGGAGTGCCAAGGTAAGGTGTCTTCCCAAAATAGTAATGTAGTCGGTATCGGATTGCTTCTAGGACACGATTTTCTGCGTAGATAGGCAGATCTCGTGCCCACGCAATGGTACGTAGATCATCGAGTCCGGCAATGTGGTCGTAGTGTTCGTGGCTTAATACAATAGCGTCTAGCTCATCTATTTCTGCAAGGATGGCTTGTTGCCTAAAGTCGGGGCTGCAATCTAAGAGGATCTTTTTCCCTTCGTTTGTTTCTAAAAGGACAGAGGTACGGGTTCGATTGTCGGCGGGGTCAGTACTCAGGCAGGTACTACAATAGCAGCCCACCTCGGGTACTCCGGTACTGGTACCGGATCCTAAAATCCGTACGGATCTAATCTCTTTTTTTTGCATCTCCGTGCTATCTAGGTTAGCTACGAGTAGGAGCTCCGATATAACGAACTTCTGGGTGAAGGGTTACACCAAAGGCTGCTTCTACCTTTTCGACCAATAGGGATGCAAACTGAGCAACATCTGTACCTTTTGCACCTCCCCGATTGACCAATATAAGTGGTTGCCGCTCGTAGGTACCAACATTTCCTACACGATATCCTTTGAGTCCGGCATTGTCTAATAGCCAAGCTGCCGATAGTTTTACCCCTTGAGATGCCGGATAGTGTGGCATATCAGGATACTTCTCCTGTAACTCTTGGTAAACCTCCGAGGAGACAATAGGGTTCATGAAAAAGCTTCCTGCGTTGGGAAGTACTTTAGGATCTGGGAGTTTTGCTTGGCGAATCTCGATAACGGCTCTCCGCACATCTCGGGGAGTTATATTCCCACTTGGGAGATAGTCGTGTAAAGCCTTGTAGGAGAGATTTACATTCGCTTTACGCGATAGAGCGAAGACTACATGCGTAATGATGTAACGCTCGGCCTCTTTTTCTTTGAAGTAACTATAGCGGTAGTCGTAGAGGCACTCCTTGGGGAAGAAAACTCGCTTCGACCGCGTTTTGAGGTCGAATGTCTCTACTTGGTATATTAGTTGGGCCACTTCGCTGCCATAAGCTCCGATATTTTGCACGGCAGCAGCGCCTACAGAACCCGGAATCCAAGAGAGGTTTTCGGCTCCGTAGTAGCCTTGCTCTAGAGACCAAGCTACAAATTCATCCCAAATAATACCCGATCCAATGCGTAGTAAAACAGTGTCTTGATCTTCGCCTTTTGGGCTAGGAAGCACCTCTTTATCTCTGATTTCGGAGTAGAGTATAGCCCCCTGATAGTCGTTGAGGAATAACAAATTACTCCCCTCACCAATGGCTAGGTAGGGAAGACTTGTAAAGTATTCGTCACGGGCAAGACGATCGAGATCGTCGAGAGAATGATACGAAACCCACCAGTCTGCAGTGGCTTCGATACCGAAGGTGTTATGCGAGACTAGTGGGAATTTCTCTTTTATCTCCATTGATTAGCGAGCTTCTCTTTCAAGCAGCCAAGCGTCTTGGAACTGAGGAGCAAAACGTTCTTTGATTTGTTCGCGACTAGAAACAGCTTCTTCGCGGCTCATAAAGCTTGCCACAATTACGCGGATCATTCCGTGTTCGTTTTCTGCAAGAATGGGCTTAAAACCTGCTTCTTCCATGCGTTCCTTTAGAGAAAGAGCATTAGTGCGGTTTTGGAAGCTTCCGATAACTACGCTATAGCGATTGAGACGATTAGCATCTTCTCCTTCGGAGGGAGTGAGACGCTCGCGACGCATTTGTACAGAACTCTGAGCAGGCTTCGACACGATGATGTCGTTTTCGTCTGCCTCTGGAGCATGGTTCGAAGATTGATTTTGAGCAATCTCACGTTGCTTTGCTTTCTCGTATACCTGGCGATAGGTGCTTTGTTTGGGCTTGCAGGCTCCGAGAGAAACCACGAGAGCTAGTGCAGAAAGTGCAATAATTGATTTCTTCATCTGTCTATCAATATTTAGAGTTTCTAATACTTATGTACACCACCTTAGGGAGTCCTTTGTGCGGGAGTCGCTCTCCCGATTTTCCCCATAGGTTGAGACTGAACCAAAGAGTCGAAGGAATCTCCATCGATTCTACGCAGTATCGCAAAGGTAGTGAGTTTTTTGTTTTGAGCCACTTTTACCCCCTTGTTAGAGAGAAT
>NZ_ACNN01000029.1 GCF_000174815.1 Porphyromonas endodontalis ATCC 35406 | reverse complement strand
ATCCTAAGTCAGATGTTTTTGCGTTTATCTAGGTCTTGGTATAGACTACCTATTTACCTTTATGGGGCTGTGTGTACGACCTCTTTTATCTCCCTCTTACTTGCTCTCCCCAGTAGAATAGAGAGAAAGATAAAAAGAGAGAAGCCCTCTTTGCTAGAGATAGGCTTCTCTCCTCTTTAGAAAGTGTAGGCAAAATTACTTGCTGTGAAGAGGAAACTTTATATCCACTTGCCTAGATATAGTATTGCCATTGGATAGCGTCATGGAGACAGTGAAAGTTATCGTCTTGTCCATCCATGCTGTAGGGGGTTCTTTTATGTACAATATCCACCAAGGATGAGACGCTAAAAGCCGATTCAGATCCATTGGATCTGTCATTTTTAGCATGGCTAAGAATTTAAAACTATCGTCATATCCACGTTTGATATAGCTCAGATTATCTAAGAATGATAGAGCTGCAACATCATTAAGGGAAGCCCCTTTCTCATGATCTTTGTCGTAGGCTGTATTACACGTTACCTTTATCTCTTTTGGGACACTTATGATACCTACGTGCCTACTTATGATACGCCCGCCTTTTTGTGTGTGCTTAAAGTAGCATGTATCGCCTATAGAGGATAGAAAGTGTACAATTTTAGAGTTTTGCCTATCATAACTGTTGTATTCTACTCTACTGCCTTGCATTTCTATCTTGCAGATTTCTACAAACTTTTCCTCATGTAGCAAAGGGTGTATTGCTCTTCCTTTTGTATCAGAGTCTATAGCCTCTAGACGAAAATCATTGGGTTCTACAAACGCTGTGAGAAAGTGGGGGTAGTACTTGGGTTTCTCAAAGCAGCCCGAAATTCCTAGGAGAAAGAGGAGCAATACACTCCCTAATGTCAGTGTGTTCTTGTATTTTTTCATAACCAAAGTTTTTTATTGCATAGGCTGAATAGGGAACTTCACATCAATGCTGTTGGTAACAGATTTGTCTCCCTTATCCGTGGGGAGTACCATGGTGACTGTAAAGCGGACGGTCTCGGCATTCCACGCTTTGGGAATCGTATTCAACTGGAGTCTCCATAGAGGCTTTGACGCCAATAGCCGCTTGAGGTTTTCCTGCTTGCCAAGGTTTATCTGGGCTCTATAATTGTCATTTTTGTAGCCACTTTGTATGAATCCTAGATAATCGCTGAATGAAATAAAAGCCACTTCATTCAGTGGCATCCCGGCTTTGAGTGTTTCGTTATAGTCGTGGTCGCACGTGACAGCAATACTTTTAGGGGACGTTATCACACCTGTTTTGCGATTTCCAAGACGCCCCTCCCTACCCCTGCTAGGGTAATGAGTATCCCCGATGAGAGTGAGAAAACTTTTAATTTTTGGGTCACTTCCGTCATAGCCAAAGTGTGAGACCTTTTTTTTGATTTTTGTTGGACAGGATAATCGTACAGACTGTCGTTTGGTACCAAGGACTTTCAAGTCTTATATCCACGAGCTGAAATGTATCCGGCTCCACAAAGCCCGTGAGATAGTGGGGGTAGTACTTGGGTTTCTCGAAGCAGCCCAAAATCCCTAGGAGAAAGAGGAGCAATACACTCCCCAATGCCAGTGTGTTCTTATATCTATTCATATTTTTACTGCTCTATTTTATAGTCCAATACTCTGCCAGTTCCTTAGGATAGGTTAGAAACAGTTTGCCATGGCGAGCATAATTCTCTTCACTGTCCGGTAGATCGGTTCTTAGTTCTGTAGTTGGAGAAACGATACCATAGCGGTAAAATGGTCTCAGTAAATGGCTGCGAAAGTATCCATTGTTATCACCACTCCATCCCCAATTGCAATGGTAGAAACGAGAGATTACATTCTTCTTGATAACCTTGTCTTTTACCCAAGGGCCTCCCTCGTAATCTTGCCGTACAGAAATGAGATCGCACCGATTCTCCATATATCCATCAAAAACCCAGTAGTGCCAAGAATCGAATGTGTTATCCCCTTCTCCATAAGCTAGTACAGGTCGCTTATATTTTTGGAGATAAGCCAAAAGGGTCTTTTCATCGTAATCAACTACATCCGGATTGAAATTGTGTTTTTTCAAAAAACGTTTTACTCTCCAGTTTTCTACTGCAGTGCCAGAGCTGCCTGACCAAATATGCCCAGTTTTGTAATAGATGTACATGCACATGAGAGCTATCTGGTCTGATAAAACGGGATCGTCTTCCAAGACGCTTTTCCAATAGAATTTTTTTCCTGTTGCCTTTTTAAGGTTGTAAACCTCTCTATTTGAGTCCCACAGGTTTTCCCAGTCCATTTTTGTGGTCTTGTTGTTGCATACTATTGCTTTGGGAAGTTTATAGAATGAAAAGAAGGCGGCAAGAGCTGTATTGGCGCACCCCAACAAGTCGTGTTCGGTCTCTTTGTTCTTAGGTAGGTAGTTGAAAAATGGAGCATATTGTCCAAACTCTAGGGTTGAGGGTTTCATGGGCTTTTTGCTCTCAAAATTTTCTGTGTCTAAAGTGTATCTAGGGAACCCAAAATATTCTCGAATCCATGGAAGGGGAGACCTTGAGGGATCCCCATGATTGCTTTCTTCTAGATCTTTGTGTATCTTCGGAGCTACTTCTTCCCCGAGTATTGCTGCTTGATTTAGGATATTCCGAAGCATCGGTTGATGGATAGTGTCCTGAGTGGAAAGAGATCCTCCCTCTGAGATGCCAAGCAGTATCACTTCACCCAATGAATCCACATTGTAAAGCATAAATCCTCCTTTGGCGAAATTGGTAATATAAGTTTCTCCATTACCTACTTTCTCATTGGAGGCGGCACGAAGTCCTCCCTGAGGAAGTTCATTGAAGATAGATTGGTACAAATTGGCAATTTGTTGCTCTACGAGGGTTGGTGAATTATGAGTTTGAGGAGAAAGATCTCCTTTAGGCTGGGAGTTGCAGCTAGTGAGTACAACAGCTCCTAATGCCGCAATACTCCAAGAGAGGATAGTAATTTTTGCTTTCATTCTGTGTTGTTTTTATTTTATAATCTAGCACAAAGGTATGATAATTCTAAAATACAAACAACTTCTCTAGTTACCACCTTTGAGCAGAGCCGATTGCTGTGGAGAAAAAGGGGCTTAGGCAGTATCCATAGCCGAGGAAGCTCCTTTAATTAGTGCCTTCTTGAGAGTATATAGCTAAAATATTATGGATATTTGCACCACCTATATAGGAATAAATAGTATCTTTGCTCCTGCGCAGTATTGGGTACTTTACTTATTGACATTTCCTCGTTTTAGTGGGGATGTCGGTTGGGGGTAGGGCTCGATGGAAGCTGCGTTAGGAAAACGATCACTAACTTCATTCTAAAAAACAAATAATCATGATCATTGGTGTTCCCAGAGAGATTATGCACGATGAGGCTCGCGTAGCTGCCAGCCCCGAAGCCGTTGCCAAGTATGTAGCAGATGGTTTTACCGTGCTTTTTGAAAAAGGTGCCGGCGAAGGTGCTTTCTATCACGACGAAGAGTACAAAAAGGCAGGAGCCGAACTTATTGATGGTCCTAAGGAGATTTACGACCGTAGCGACATCATTATTAAGGTAAAAGAGCCTCTTTTCAATGAGCAATTGGGGGCTCATGAGATTGATATGATGCACAAGGGGCAGTATATCATCACCTTTATTCACCCTGCCTCTCCGGTAAATCACGACATGGTTCGCAAGATGGCTGCTCAGGGTGTTATTGGCTTAACTCTTGATGGCGTGCCCCGTATCTCTCGCGCACAAAATCTCGATGCTCTTACCTCAATGAGTACCTGTGCAGGTTACAAAGGTATCCTTATGGCAGCCAACGACCTCGCCAGCTTCATGCCTCAGATGTTCACCGCGGTGGGTAAGATCGACCCCATGAAGGTGATGGTAATCGGGGTAGGGGTAGCCGGTCTTCAGGCTCTTGCTACGGCTAAGCGTTTGGGAGCTGTTCTCTATGCTGCCGATATCCGCCCTGCTGCTGCAGAGCAAGCTACTAGCCTTGGTGCTAAGCTTGTGGATACGGGTGTTGCCCCAGAGCTTGCTATTGCCGAGGGAGGGTACGCTAAGCACCTCCCCGAAGACGTCCTGGTTAAGGAGCGCGAACTCTTGAAGTCTACCATCCAAGATATGGATATCGTTTTCTGTAGTGCTCTTGTTCCCGGTAAGATTGCTCCGGTAATCATTACAGAGGAGATGGTGAAGGGGATGAAGCCCGGATCCGTTATCGTAGACATCTCTATCGACCAAGGTGGTAACTGCGAAATCACCCCCGCCGGTCGCCGCGAAGTAAAGCATGGTGTAGTACTTGAGGGTATTAAGAACATCCCCGGTATGCTCCCCAAGAGCTCTACATGGATGTTCTCTCAGAACATGTACAACCTAGTGAAGTACCTCGTAAAGGATGGTAAGATGAACCTCGATATGAGCGACGAAATCTGCCAAAAGATCCTTGTTACTCGCGATGGCGAAATTGTACATGAGGGTACACGCGAAGCAATGGGGATGAAGTAATTGAGATCTCCCCGAAAGAAATAATTGGGCATTGCCCCTACAGAGGGGAAGGTTTATTACAAGGATAAGCCTTCCCCTTATTTGCATTCGCTACTCCGATTGGTAACTATTCTCTATCTATACATTAGACTCAATCACATATTATGAATCCTCTTATTTTGGTACTGATCTTCGTGGCGGCCACGATTATCGGGTACTTTCTTATCAAAAATGTCCCGAGCCTTTTGCATACGCCCCTCATGTCGGGGATGAATGCCCTCTCGGGAGTTACGATTATTGGGGCACTGGCTGCTGCAGGTCTTGCTCTGCTCGTGCGTGATCCGCTATGGGGGCAGGTGCTAGGGGCTTTGGCCATTATCCTTGCAACGATTAACGTAGTAGGTGGTTTTGGTGTGACTCACCGCATGCTGCGTATGTTCCAACAAAAAAAGAAGAAATAAACTATGGACCAGACGCTTATATACGTAATTAGTGCCCTTCTTTCACTGCTTGTGATGGTGGGTATTGCCCTTATGAGTAAGGTGCGTTATGCCTCTTTGGGTAATTCTCTTAGTGCTCTGGCCATCCTTGCCGGTATTGTTTTTACTCTACTTACAAAGGAAAATAATGGTACTCCTATCATTACGGCTTGGACTCTCTATCCCTCTCTCGCTATTGGGGCTTTGATTGGTGGGCTATTTGCCACGCGCGTAAAAATGATACAGATGCCCCAGTTGGTTGCTTTGCTCAACGGACTAGGGGGAGGAGCATCTGCGCTTGTGGGGATTCTCTCCGTAGCAGGCATTGGCGAACGCCTGGCAGCTACTGCATTTAGCAATTTTACCGGCTATCTTGCTATTGGCATAGGGCTTATTACCCTCGTTGGTAGTCTTGTTGCTGCCGGTAAATTGCATCGCCTTCTTCCACAAAAGCCGCAGGTTTGGGCTTTCCATTCGATGGCGACTGTACTCTCGCTTGTGGTAATGGCGATACTGATTCTTATTGGTACCTTTTCTCAATACGAGGGGATGCCCGTATTCTGGTTGATTGCCGGGGTGGCTATCTTCTCCTCTCTGTTTGGGCTTTACTTCTCTATCCGTGTGGGTGGAGCCGACATGCCTATCACCATCTCGCTACTCAACTCTTTGAGTGGTGTAGCCGGAGCTATCGCCGGTATGGCTATTGGGGATGTCCTGCTCGTTGCAGTGGGTGGTATTGTAGGGGCATCTGGATTGTTGCTGACACAGATTATGTGCCGAGCCATGAATCGTAGCCTTCTCTCCATCCTACTTGGTACAAAGAAAAAGGTAGCTACGCCTGCGCCCTCATCTGTGGCAACGGCTTCACCGGCTGCTGCTCCCAAAATTGAAGTGAAGAAAACCCCCGGTGAGGTACTTTCCACAGCCAAGCGAGTAATCATCGTACCGGGCTATGGTATGGCGCTGGCTCAGGCTCAACACGAGGTAAAGCAACTTGCCGATGCTCTCCGCAAGGGGGGCGCAGAGGTTCGCTTTGCCATCCACCCCGTGGCCGGTCGTATGCCGGGGCATATGAACGTACTCCTTGCCGAGGCGAATGTTCCCTACGACGATCTCTTTGAGATGGAGGCTATCAACGACGACTTTGCCAAGGTAGATGCCGCTATCGTAATCGGGGCTAACGACGTATTGAATCCCGCAGCTCGCAATGCTGAGGGTACACCCATCTACGGCATGCCTGTGCTGAATGTAGACCAAGCTCCCTACGTGGTTATCTGCAACTACGACCTCAAACCGGGTTATGCCGGCGTGGAGAATCCGCTTTACACGAGAGAAGAGGGCGTGGCACTCCTTACGGGAGATGCTAAAGAAACCGTCTCAGCTCTTCTTACTGATTACCAAAAAGCATTGGCAGGTAATGGCGCAGCAGCTCCTAAAACCGAAGCTAATGATAAGCCCACGGTAGGGGCTATCCTCTCCACAGCCAAGCGAGTAATCATCGTACCCGGATATGGTATGGCACTGGCTCAAGCCCAGCATGAGGTAAAGCAGCTTGCTGATAAACTTCGTTCGAAGGGTGCAGAGGTTCGCTTTGCTATTCACCCCGTGGCGGGCCGTATGCCGGGGCATATGAACGTACTCCTTGCCGAGGCGAATGTTCCCTATGAAGATCTCTTTGAGATGGAAGCTATCAACGACGATTTTGCCAAGGTAGATGCCGCTATCGTAATTGGGGCAAACGACGTCTTGAACCCCGCAGCCCGCAATGCCGAGGGTACGCCCATCTACGGCATGCCGGTACTGAATGTAGACCAAGCTCCCTACGTGGTTATTTGCAACTACGACCTCAAACCGGGTTATGCCGGCGTAGAGAATCCGCTCTACACGAGAGAAGAGGGCGTAGCTCTCCTTACGGGGGATGCCAAAGAGAGTCTTGCTCGTCTCATGGAAGAGATGGATCAGATCGTTACTCCCGAGGGGGAGGGGGCAAAGAAATCCTGCCCTAGTACCCCATCCTACACTCAGTGGATGAAGGAGGCGCGTAAGGTGATTATCGTACCCGGTTATGGTATGGCACTCGCTCAAGCCCAGCACGAAGTGAAGCAACTCGCCGATAAACTTGCAAAGCAAGGGGCAGAGGTTCGCTTTGCTATCCACCCTGTGGCCGGTCGTATGCCGGGGCATATGAATGTGCTCCTCGCCGAGGCGAATGTGCCTTACGAAGATCTTTTTGAGATGGAGGCTATCAATAATGATTTCGCTTCTACCGATTTGGTGATTGTGATTGGGGCTAACGACGTTTTGAATCCTGCTGCTCGTAACGCCGAAGGCACGCCCATCTACGGCATGCCTGTCTTGAATGTGGATCAAGCGCCTCATGTGATTATCTGCAACTACGACCTCAAACCGGGGTATGCCGGGGTGGAAAATCCCCTCTATACACGTGAGGAGGGAGTAGCTCTGCTTACGGGAGACGCCAAAGAGTCTCTCCAAAAGCTTCTTGCTCTCTAGGAGAGACTTTCCCTAAAATCTTTTCATCCCCACTAGATCCTTCTAGTGGGGATTTTTCTTTTCCCTCTCTCCCTACAAAAAGTGAGCACCTCGCGAGAAGATGATGTTTCGCGCGAGGTGCTCTATATAAAACAGATTCAAATTAGTTGTCTTTAGAGGGAAATGGGTTGGGGCTTCCTAACGTGCTCCCGCATTTCTGGAAGCCCCGAGTTTAATAGAAGAATATGAAAAGGTAATGTTGTTTTAGTCTCTCTTATTATGAGGTAGAGGCGTGATCTTACCGATTGCGAAGGGGACCCTTGCGAGAGGGTTGCTCCGGAGATTGTACCGCTTCCTCTATTTGTTTACGAGTGAATTTGCCGATGAACGAAATCGCTACGTACTCCTCCGGAGAGTCTACTAGGAGGTAGAGGTCGTGTATTTCGTTACCCTTTTTCCTGCCCACAAGGTGCATGGTTCTTTGATCCTCTTTTACAAAGAAAAGTTGCTCGTAGGTGGGTGAATCCATCTTGATCATAGGGGTAAAGATGGAGCGCATGAGCTGGATGTTTTTACGGTCTGCTGCCGAGAAGATGTATACGGAGTTCACCGCTTGTATCAATCCGTGCAGAGAGGCTGAGTGTCCGTTTCCTCCCGAAAAACGAAGGGAAGACTCCGAAAGCATGGAGGAGGATAGGTAAACTACCGTGATGCCATCAGTAGACATTAGACGCTCCAGTGTAGTGTTGTTTTGCGCCTGCACAGGGCGAAAGGTAAGAGGTAGTAGTGCAAATAGGGCGGTGACGATGGGTAGGAGTTTCATATCGTAGAAGGGTATATCTAGAGAGACTAATAGGCGATATCAAAGGGTGTGGCAAAGGGTGTGGAGGAGCTCATTGGCTCTAATTGTTGGTAAGAGGCATCTAAGAAGTTGGATACTTCTTCTAGGGTAGAGTGGGCTTTGGTATAATGTTCGTTGCCGGCTGAGAGGCAATCGTCGAGTAACCCAAAGGCGCGCGCCATCTCGCGATCCACTTCCTCTTGATCTATGGGGCGAGTGTTACGCCAAGAGCCGTTGGGTTCGGTGGAGGGTTGCCAGATAGAGGTGCCGATAGCGATAAGGAGAGCCAAGGCAGCAGCGGCAGTCCAAATATGTTTCGGGATAATGCGCCAACGCTTTTGTACCTTCACTTCTTGAGTTGCTTGCTCCTTCTGTTCTGCCAAAGAGAGCTGGGCGGCAGCCATCATCATATGCTCCATGGCGATTAAGTCTGGGCGATAGGGGCTGTCTTCGGGCTCTTCGAGCAGAGAGATATAGAGGGACACCTCCTCTTCGGGAGAGGTTGAGCCATCGTAGTACTTCCGGAGTAGCTCCTCAAGGTGGCGTGGAGTAGTCATTCTTTTTATCGCTCTAGGGGTGATCAATCTTTTTCAAACAGGGCTCGCACTTCTTTACGAAGGCGAGATAGGGTGCTTCGTACTGTCGTCTCTTGCAGGCCGAGGCGCTCTGCTGTTTCTTGGTTGGATAGCATCTCGTAGTGCCTTAGTGAGAATATACTTTTTTGGGGTTCGCGTAGTTGCTCTACCCAATGTGCAAGGCGTTCTTCTCCGCTCTTTGCCACAAGCGTACTATGGGGATCGGCGCTATTGTCTATCTGTAGAGCCAGAGCCGTCTCTGCCTCTTTGCCACTCGTGCGCAGTCTCTCTCCGGCACTCTTGAGGTGGTCTAGGCATCGGTTGCGTGCAATACGTACGGCATAGGCTTGTGGTGATTGCACGTTGTCTAGCTCATCTCTCTGCTCCCATAGGCGGAGGTAAACATCTTGTGTGATATCGTTGGCAACCTCTTGATCTGTAAGGAGAGCCACACATACCATAAATATCACCTGCCTGAGGGGGAGGTAAGTTTGGTTGAATGTAGCCTTATTCATACAGATAGAGAGTAGAAGGGATGGTGCCTATTGGGCTATTTATTCTCCGTTTGAGCAGGGGCTAAATGAATAGAACTATTAAGTCTAAAGTGACCTAGTAGGCGGATCACTTGTTGCCGCTTTTCGTTTGTGTACAGGATATACATGCCTGTAAAGGTAGGAGCCTGAGGATTTTGTATGCCAAAGATACGTACTTTGTCACTACCCTCACTGGCAAGAGTGATCAATTCACAATCCTCAAACTGGAGGGGAGAGAAAAGAGATGCGACAACCTTCTGTTCTTCTTGGGTGAGTGCTAGCGAACGAGGTATAGAGAGTATGAAAAGACTTTGCTCTTCCGCTTCTTTGAGAGTAAGAGGTAAAGTACTGCTATCACTCTTGAAACTTGATGTTGCCAAAGCGTCTAGGAAGTCCCCATCTATCACGGGGGCTGAACTACTAAACAGCTGAGCCAAGGCTTCAGCTCCAAAATAGCTACACTCCACTCCCTCTATGCGAGCACATTGCTCGAATAGATTCGCAATAGAAGTAGTGGTAGACTGAGCCATTGCACTTAGGCAACCGGCAAACCCCAAGAGGGAAACCAGAAGGTGTCGAATCATCTTTTATTTCTTTGTCATGTGAGTCCTTTGAGAGAGGGGGCACTACGCATTGCGCTTTTTCGTTCCTCCTTCTTCTCTGTTTGGGCTCTCGCTTAGAGCCCTCTATCCATAAGACGAACTGAGATAGGATTTGTTGCATCTGAGGGTGAAATATTTTTCGCTTTTGCCCTAGATTTGAAAATTTCTAGGGCAGGATTTCCCAATTTTTCAGCTAGAATGGGAGAGACTTTTCAGGTAGAAAAAGAAAACTTCTTGGGCGAAGGATCCTCCTCTGTCCATTCTTGACTAGATTCCACTCTCTCTACTTCGTATCCCCATCGCTCCTGATATAGGTTTCTATATGTGTCGAAAGATGTGGATTTCATGAAAGAATTAATCGATATTGTTGACTTCCTGTTATTTTTCTTTCAATCCTTACGTTGAATAACTTTGAATCGGTATCTTTGTAAAGTAGAAGGTATTAGCTTATGAGGTACGGATATACGAAAGACACTGAAAGCAAGAGGGTTTTACCGCTCAATCCGGTAAAACCGAAGGTTCGTTTCGATGGGGAAGAGTTTTTGTTTGAATCTCTAATATTGAAGCAGAAGATGAATTCCTGTCACAACTTTGAGGTGGTCAAGGAATATTTTTCACAGGATGAGATGTGGCAGGCCAAGCCCGGGGAATTGGTCGAGATGATCGGTTCTCGTGTCCTTATCTATTTGGAGCATTTGGATGGAAGTCATCCCTATGAGTTTTCGGGTTGGGTCACCGATGTGCAGATTGATTCGTGGGAAGATTTTACGGACAATCCTGACTGCAAGCACCGCTCTAATAAGGTGCGTATCATTGGTCAGGGCGATGTGGTCAAACTGGATGGTGCCGCAACGATGAACTCCTTTGTTGATTGTTCATTAAGTGATATTGTAGTACAGACGACTAAAGACTCTCGTCTTGATGTCAAGTGTAACCCTAAGTATAAGGGGCTTCTTTCTTATGCTATGCAGTATGGAGAGAGTAAATTCGAGTTTCTCAATCGGCTCTCCTATACGTACGGAGAACCTTTTTACTACGATGGTCGGGCTCTCTTCTTTGGAACTCCTGATGACCCGAGCTCCGAGGATCTTTACGTGGATCAGGATTTGACGAGTCTGCGCACCTACTCTTCGGCTGTTCCTCGGAAGTATATCGGGTATGGTTATCTGCCGATGGAAGATCAATTTGTGCGCACTCCCGAAAGCTTCGAGTGTAATGACCAGCACTGGATGGTTGATACCATCACGAAGAGAGCAGACTATTTATTCCCAGACAAAGGTATGGTGGAAGCTGGAACTCCTGTGTACTACGATTCGCATATCTATGATATGGCGGGTGACCGGCGATCGGATGCTGCGGGGAGGATGATGAATATTGAGGGCGAGACCCGCACCTGCCGTATCAAGTTGGGAGGGTTGGTGAATATATTCTTCCCGCTCAAGATGGATGTTCCTTGGTTAGGGCAGTATCGTATAGTCCAAATTATTCATCGTGTTGATAAGAGAGGGAACTACAGTAATCATTTCATGGCGATGCCGAGTCGGTACGAATATGTTCCCGAACGCTTCATGCACAAGCTCATCGCCTATCCCGAGGTCGCCATAGTATCGGACAACAATGACCCGCGAGGGCAGGGGCGAGTGAAGGTCCAATTTTATTGGCAGAAACCGCTCAGTCTCGCGACCAATTGGTTGAGGATCCAGACTCCTGATGCGGGTAGCAGTGACAAGGTGTCAAGCAACCGCGGTTGGGTGACAATCCCAGAGGTGGGCGACCAAGTGATGATCGGCTTTGAGCATGGTGATCCGCACCGCCCCTTTGTCATGGGAAGTCTTTTCCACGGAAAGAGCGGAAAGGGTGGGGATACGGAAAACCATTTGAAAAGCATCTCTACCCGCAGTGGGCATCACATTGTGTTCAACGATGATGAACAAGGAGATTGGAGTATTACCATCAAAGACCAAGGAGGGAATGCTATCCACTTGGATACAAAAGGGAAAAATATAGAAATATCAGCTCCCGAACAGATTAAAATTTCGGCTAAGGATATCGTGATGGAAGCTCAGAATGAAATGTTTTTATCGTCCGGAAAGAGGACTCAACAAAGTACTGGTGGAGACTTTACTCACGTTATCGGGGGAAAGACACAAATCAAGGTTGAAGAGGACATGGCTTTATCACTTGGTGGAAATTTAGATACAAAAGCTATGGGAGATGTAGCTCTTAATTCGGGAGGAGATATGCGGCAAGAGTCTTCGAATCGTATTCGGATTGTTTCCGGAGGAAAGACAGACATTTCCTCTCAGTCCGATCTCACAATGGAGAGTGGGACAGATGTTTTTATCTCTAAGTAAAGTCGAAAAATGTCGTTACTCCAATCATCCCGCAGGGCGTATCTTACACGAATTCGGCAAATAATGCCGGATAAGGTACTTACTTGCTATACAGGTAAAACCCTGATGGAACTCGTAGAGACGAAGTCGGAGGGGTATAAATGCCTACTCGAAAAAAGATGTGATGTTCAGATTGAGCAAGTAAAACCGTTGCTTGCGAATAGGCTGCTGATTGAGCTTGGAGAGAGTCTGTACCCGATAGAGTTAAATATCACTTTGGATGGGAAAATTGACAGCATTACAAACTTCGAAGAAATAAAAGAACGTCGAACAAACAAGGCAAAAGAACTTCTTTCCACTTTCCCGACCATTCCTTTTCGAAGGTATATCGAAATGTCACAAGGGTATCTTGAGGAGGAAGAGGTCTTCCGGAGTGTATTGGTAAGAGATAGTTTCATACAACTCTTTTTTTCTTGTGCCTCAGAGTCTCCATTTTGCTATACTTGCGACAATTTCCCTCGGAAGGGGGAGAAGAATAGTTTTTATTGTGAAATTGACAAGAAGGACATAGGGACTTGCCTTTACATTGCTCAACCAGCATTCCCAACCCCGTCTCATGTAGTCATGGGAGGGAGTGTCGTGAGTGATATATCTGCGAAAAGGGAGCTTGTTGGCATTAAAGCAGAATTCAAACTTCAAGAAGATATGGATGTGTATAAGCGCGAGATAGAAATTTCTATGTTAGACGGAGACCCTATATTATGACCCCAAAAAGTATGGATTATGGCTGATAAATTTATTGTAGAAGGAGCATTGTGTACCTGTAAGTTCGGAACAGCCCCGGCTCGGCTGCTTGTCTTAGTCCCCGATCGTGCTCATATGAATGGAGCAAAAGCAATTGCCGACACAATGAATCTCGGGAACGTATTCTATCCCCCGGGGTTTGCTATGTGCAACAGCACGTACCCACCCAAACCATGTGTCCCCGCCATAACCCAATGGAGTGGAGCTTTTGATAAAATCAAATTTAATCGGGTAGCTTCTCCTCTTCTCGTAACCAGTAAAGGAACATGCGCGTTAGGATGCCCTAATTGTATTGAGTTTATCAATGAGGGGCAGGTAGCCATGCCCGGTATCGAACATCTGAAACAAGTCCAATCAGAATTCCTGGGAGACATGGATCCTTTGGGGGATTCGTTGGCTTTGCACGAAGAGCAGATAGAGGCATTCAAACAGATAACTTTAAGGTGAGAGGATAGTGTAGTGATATTAAGACGAATAGATTCCCCCGAAGAAAAGATCGGGAGCAGTTTGAAGTCTCCAAGGCCGAGCGTATTAAGACGAATACACTTCCCCGAAGAGATACAGGCAGAGACGGAAGTTCGCATTCCTCTGTTTTTCGATGCGCCCATAGAGGAGACAGATAAGACGATATTACGGTGTCATCTTTATGACGAGATATTCAATATAGATCACTATCTCCCGGACATCTCTATCGGTTCTCTCGAAGTCCCCAAATTGGAAGAGGGGCTTTTGCGTTGGATGCCGATAGATACGACTTATTTACCACACGTTCGAATAGCGAAGCTTAAATTCCCGGAAGAGCTGGCAGGTGGCACTTTTCGGATCGAATTCTTGATACAAAGCTCCCCGGATGATCTCGCCGCCAATTGCACTCCGTACGAAATTGCAATGGAGAAACGGGATGAGCCGGTAAGAATGTATTTCAAGAAAAAGATGATAGCCGATATAGATCAACTTTTGAAACGTTCGCTTTCAGATTCGTCACCAATGCCGAGAACTCAGACGTTCCCATTTCAATGTTACGACGTGAAGAGGAATTATTTCCAGTCGAATATTAAAGTAACGAGCAGTGACTCTCAAGCTCCAAAGATTATGAGTGTGTGCTGGGGGGTAGATGAAGAAATCTCATTTGGGAAGCCCTCCAAGCAACGTACCGAAACTCAGGTGGGTAAAAATGAAACCCTCTTCCTACACATTCAGACACATGGATTGTATGGACATGTAATTCCCACATTAATTGGGAATGTCAGGATAGAAGTCAGAATAAAAGACAATACGGCAGTTTGTGTAGGGGCATTATGGTTTTGGATATCACGAGGTATAACTTCTTTCTTCAACGCCACAGACAAGCGGATAGAGTGTTATGCCGGTCTGTATCCCCAAAACAAAGATGGAAGCCTGGATACAACAAAGGTTGTCACCAAGTCAATCGTATATGCGACCCCTCAGTTGACCTACGTGCCCAATCGTATTAGTCCGATCTCGCCATCGACTACAGCTGTTGCGGTTTCTGCTGGTGGACAAATTAAGCCGGAGATTTATGGCGAAGCACATTGTATGGTGGAGTTTCGTCCAACTCCTGAGTATCAGGGGGATTTCGGATTCTCATGGTTCAGAAAAGGCGATCTGCAGTCAAGATACGGAGTGTATTCTCAGGAAAGTGAGCGCTTAGAAAAAAAGATCGACACTCTAAATCGTCCCTCTAATGATCATGACTTTGCCGAAATTATGGGGCATCACTACGCCTCGGAGACTGTAGGCGGGCAGATGGTTGAGTATATCGTACAGGATGGAAATAGCTCCAGTACACACAGTCTGTTTAAGAAAGATACTCAGATGTATCACAATCATAGCCTTGACTATTACCGTATCCTGATGAAAAATATGGACGAGCAAAAGTACCATATCCCCTATATGACTATCCGAAAAGATGTAGAGGCGGAGCTGAGCCTACATATCTCGGTTAGGGAAAAGCCGGAAAAACTTATTTACCGGTTTGACAATCCCGCTGCTTTATCCGAAGGCTATATGACCATCAATGGTGCTGCAGCTCCTTACGAAGATATCTCTCCTCCTTCGGAAACAGGAGAGACTCCCGATATGACTAAAACCATCAAAATAAAATGCTTGAAAGAATTTTCCAAACCGCTGTGGTTTGAGGTATATGCCAAAGCAAAAGACTCAGAGGATGAACACCTCTGTGGAGCGGTGTATATCTTCCCCAACGATCTGCTGCATCAGCGGAAGATTAACGTGGTGTTCTTTAATGTAAAAACAAAAATAAATGGAGGCAAACCACGTTCTGGAATAGCAAAAGATGACACCTCTAAGTCTGATATATTGAAGAAATACCTTGGGCAGGCATATGTTATTCCGGAAATCACAACTGTAGAACTGGATTTGGTTGATGAGACAACCAAAGTAACGGATGCAGACTATCTTGCCTGCTGTATTCAGGATACAACAGTTCAAGGAGCATACACATCAATTGATCCTGACAAGAAAAATGATTTGAAAAAATTCCTTCTCCAAGCAACGGAAGAGAAATATGATAACTGCTTCAAGATTTTCTTCATCGGGGATCGTTGTCCGGGAAGTAATGGATTTTCTTTAGGGGAGAAGTTTACTGTATGTTTCAGTTCTGCTATACCCTCAACACCGGCTCACGAATTGGGGCACGCCTTAGGGCTTCCACATACCTTTGATGGGAGCACGTCACGAGCCAAATACATCTATGAAGACGGAATGACCGACAACATAATGGATTATAGCCATCTTTTGGGTATTGCTCGGCACAGTTTCTTCCATTGGCAATGGCACACTATGAATATAAAACTCAGATAGAGCGATGAAAAGGAAAACAACTGTAATAATATTCCTCTTGTGCCTCCTTCCAATGGCAGGGGGTGCACAGTTTTCCAGTAAACAACCAACAAAAAAGGATACAACTATGCTACAGCAGAGAGAAGTCGAGCGATATGATTTTGAAGCGACAAAGAATGGAACTATTGATGTTATCACAGAGCAAGATGGATGGATATTGGAGAAATCATTAATGTGGCCGAGTGGCCCTTTTTATGATGAGTACGCTCCGGCGAAGGAGTTTTATCAAATATATAAATGGTTCTACCCAAGCGGAACAATGAGAACAAAAATAGCTCTATTGGGCGATGTTGTAATTGGTATCCGTGAAGAATACGACGAGGCCGGTAATCTTATCAAGGAGGAGGACGAAGACAAGAAGTTTGGGAAGATCAAGCCGAAGGACATCGTTGAGCTTCTAGAAAAGGAGGGATGGTTTAACCGAGAGACCGGAGAGAACAAGATTACCGAAAAAGAGGTCCTGCCCACTACGGGGGTGTTCTACCGAGAAATCATAAAGTATGTGCAGATACGCTATGTCCCGAAACAAGCGACAGGAGAGAAATCATATTGGAAAATCGTGATTGAACCTCGATTTATGATGTGGATTACTACCTATATCGTAGATGGAGAGACGGGAGAATTTACCAAAGAGAAGACGTTTGAAATGAGAGAAGAATGAACCTCTATCCCCTCCTCAATAGCGGCATCCCATGAACATAAGACTTAGGTAGGCAATGAAAAGGACAACATTAATTATCTTCTTACTTTGCTTTGTCCCAGTAGTAGGTTGTGCGCAGACTATCGGAAAACGACCAACAAAAAAGGATACAATTATGCTGCAACAGAGAGAAGTCGAGCGGTATGATTTCGAAGCGACGAAGAATGGAACTATTGATGTTGTCACAGAGGAAGATGGATGGAGAATAGAAAAAGGTTCAGTGTGGGAAGATGGTGCTCTTTACGATGAGTATGCACCGGCAAAAGATTTTTACAAGATCCAAAAAAAGTTCTATCCAAATGGGATAATGAGACGAAAAACATCTCTTTTTGGAGGCGTTGTAATCGGCATTTATGAAGAATATGACGAGGCCGGTAATCTCATCAAGGTGGTGGATGAAGACAAGAAGTTCGGGAAGATCAAGCCGAAGGACATCGTTGAGCTTCTAGAAAAGGAGGGATGGTTTAATCGAGAGACCGGTGAGAACAAGATTACCGAAAAAGAGGTCTTACCCACTACGGGGGTGTTCTATCGAGAAATCATAAAGTATGTGCAGATACGCTATGTTCCGAAACAAGCGACAGGAGAGCGAGCATATTGGAAAATCGCGATTGAACCTCGATTTATGATGTGGATTACTACCTATATCGTAGATGGAGAGACGGGAGAATTTACCAAGGAGAAGACGTTTGAAATGAGGGAGGAATGAACCTCTATCCTCTTCTCAATAGTAGCATCCCATGAATATAAGACTTAGGTAGACAATGAAAAGGACAACATTAATTACCTTCCTACTTTGCTTTGTCCCAATAGTGGGTTGTGCACAGCCCCTTAGTAAACAATTGATAAAGAGGGATACAACTATGCTACAACAGAGAGAAGTCGAAAAATATGACTCCGTTTCCGCCCAAAGGTATGGAATTGGTGAAGTTGGTTTTCTTGAAAAAGACTGGCTAATCACACTAAGTAAGCTAGATGATCGTGGAGCTCGGAGCGCAGAATATAGTCCTGCCCATGACTTTTATGTTGTGGGTAAAACTTTTTATCCTAATGGAAGTCTTCATTCTAAGGGCAGGTCATTTGGGCGTGTCCCAATCTGTATTTACGAAGAATACGACGAGATCGGTAGTCTCATCAAGGTGGTGGACGAAGACAAGAAGTTCGGGAAGATCAAGCCGAAGGACATCGTCGAGCTTCTAGAAAAAGAGGGGTGGTTTAACCGAGAGACCGGAGAGAACAAGATTACTGAAAAAGAGGTCTTGCCCACTACGGGGGTGTTCTATCGGGAAATCATAAAATATACTCGGATAACTTATATTCCCCAGGAACGCTCCCAGACGGGGCGCGCACATTGGAGGATTCGCATCAATCCCCGTTTTCTGGGGCACACCACAATCTATGTCGTTGATGGAGATACTGGTGAATTTACTAAAGAAGAGAAATTCGTCATGAAATACGAGTAGCCTCTATCCTCTTCCCAATAGTAGCATCCCATGAACATAAGACTTCGGTAGGCAATGAAAAGGGCGACATTAATTACCTTCCTACTTTGCTTTCTCCCAGTAGTAGGTTGTGCGCAGACTATCGGAAAACAACCAACAAAAAAGGATACGATTATGCTACAACAGAGAGAAGTCGAGCGATATGATTTCGAAGCGACAAAGAATGGAACAGATGCTGTCATTGTCGAGCAAGACGGCTGGCTGATAGAGAAATCACACATGTGGGAAAGTGGACCTTTTTATAATGAGTACGCTCCGGCAAAGGGTTTCCACAAAATACATAAATGGTTCTATCCGAGTGGAACGATGAGAAGTAAGATAGTATTGCTCGGTGGGGTAGCAATTGGAATCTATGAAGAGTACGATAGAGGGGGTAATCTTATCAAGGTGGAGGACGAAGACAAGAAGTTTGGGAAGATCAAGCCGAAGGACATCGTCGAGCTTCTAGAAAAGGAGGGATGGTTTAATCGAGAGACCGGAGAGAACAAGATTACCGAAAAAGAGGTCTTGCCCACTACGGGAGAGTTCTACCGAGAAATCATAAAATATACTCGGATAACTTATATTCCCCAGGAACGCTCCCAGACGGGGCGCGCACATTGGAGGATTCGCATCAATCCCCGTTTTTTGGGGCACACCACGATCTATGTCGTTGATGGAGATACAGGCGAATTCACTAAGGAAGAGAAGTTCGTAATGAAATACGAGTAGCCTCCATCCTCTCGTCAATGGTGGTATGCAATGAATATAAACTCAGATAGAGTCGTGAAAAGAATAGCAATAACAACTTTTCTCTTATGTTTCCTTCCAATGGCAGGGTGTGCACAGTACTCTAGTAAACAGCCAACAAAAAAGGATACAACTATGCTACAACAGAGAGAAGTCGAGCGATATGATTTCGAAGCGACAAAGAACGGAACAGATGCTGCCATTGTCGAGCAGGACGGCTGGCTAATAGAGAAATCATCAATGTGGCCAAGTGGACCTTTCTATAATGAGTATGCACCGGCAAAGGATTTCTACAAAATACATAAATGGTTCTACCCAAGTGGAACGATGAGAAGTAAGATAGTATTGCTCGGTGGGGTAGCAATTGGAATCTATGAAGAGTACGATGAGGCCGGTAATCCCATCAAGGTGGTGGACGAAGACAAGAAGTTCGGGAAGATCAAGCCGAAGGACATCGTCGAGCTTCTAGAAAAGGAGGAATGGTTTAATCGAGAGACCGGTGAGAACAAGATTACCGAAAAAGAGGTCTTGCCCACTACGGGAGTGTTCTATCGGGCAATCATAAAGTATACGCGGATAACTTATATTCCCCAGGAACGCTCCCGGACGGGGCGTGCACATTGGAGGATTCGTATCAATCCCCGTTTTTGGGGGTACACCACGATCTATGTCGTTGATGGAGATACAGGCGAATTTACTAAAGAAGAGAAATTCGTCATGAAATACGAGTAGCATCCCATGAACATAAGACTTAGCTAGGCAATGAAAAGGACAACATTAATTATCTTCCTACTTTGCTTTGTCCCAGTAGTAGGTTGTGCACAGCCCCTTAGTAAACAATTGATAAAGAGGGATACAATCATGCTACAACAGGGAGAAGTCGAGCGATATGATTTCGAAGCGACGAAGAATGGAACTATTGATGTTATCACAGAGCAAGATGGATGGATATTGGAGAAAACACATATGTTGGCAAGTGGCCCCTTTTATGATGAGTATGTTCCGGCAAGGGAGTTTTATCAAATACATAAATGGTTCTATACAAGTGGAACAATGGGAAAAAAAATAGCTCTATTGGGCGATGTAGTAATTGGTATCCGTGAAGAATACGACGAGGCCGGTAATCCCATCAAGGTGGTGGACGAAGACAAGAAGTTCGGGAAGATCAAGCCGAAGGACATCGTCGAGCTTCTGGAAAAAGAGGGGTGGTTTAACCGAGAGACCGGAGAGAACAAGATTACCGAAAAAGAGGTCTTGCCCACTACGGGGGAGTTCTATCGAGAAATCATAAAGTATGTGCAGATACGCTATGTTCCGAAACAAGCGACAGGAGAGCGATCATATTGGAAAATCGTGATTGAACCTCGATTTATGATGTGGATTACTACCTATATCGTAGATGGAGAGACGGGAGAATTTACCAAAGAGAAGACGTTTGAAATGAGATATGAATAGTTCTCTTATTCTGTTTCATACTTTCTTCTCTGTTTGGGCTCTCGCTTAGAGCCCTTTATCCATAAGACGAACTGAGATAGGATTTGTTGCATCTGAGGGTGAAATATTTTTCGCTCTTGCCCTAGATTTGAAAATTTCTAGGGTAGGATTTCTCAAAAATTCAGCTAGAATGGAAGAGACTTTTCAGGTAGAAAAAGAAAACTTCTTGGGCGAAAAATCCTCCCCTCCTCTCCTGCCTGGAATCCCCGCCCCCTCTACTTCATATCCCCATCGCTCTTGATAAAGGTTCCTGTTGTCCTTGATTTTATGGATAGGATGTGGTGATATTGTACCTTTGTGTCTTGAATTAGAGAGAGAAGGCTTCGTATGCGTATTATTCGTAGTTCCTATATCCCTTTTCGAGGATTTACCGCCATGAATCTTTTTGGGGTACTCTGTGTACGTCGGGAGGCTGCGGAACTTTCATCCTATACCCTCAATCACGAAAAAATCCATTCTGCCCAGATGCGAGAGATGCTTTACATCCCTTTCTATATATGGTATCTCTTGGAGTGGCTCCTGCGCTTGCTCCTCCCAGGTAATGCCTATCGCAATATCTCTTTTGAGCGAGAGGCGTATAAATACCAAAACGACCTATCCTACCTAAGTAGAAGAGGTCGCTTTGCGTGGTTTCGTTTCCTATTTAGAGCCCGTTAGCGGTCTTCGAAGCTTTTGAATACCTCCGGGAGGTTGTCAATAATATCGGAGGCAATGAGGGCCGTTTCGCTAGACCTAGCTGCAAAGAGGTCGCCCGCTTCCCCATGGAAATAGTTGGCGAGTACTGCCGCCGTAGAGGGGTCGTACCCTTGCGCCAGTAGGGCTAGGATAATCCCTGTGAGCACATCGCCACTGCCTGCTGTTGCCATACCCGGGTTGCCCTTACTATTGAAGTAGATGCTCCCGGCAGGGGTACACGTGGTGGAATAAGCACCCTTTAAGATAATATTTAGTCCGTGTGTACGAGCAAAGTAGGTAGCCTGCTCAAGGCGTTCTTCGTCCGTATCCCAATGGGTTGTAAGTCGGTCAAATTCGCCTGCATGAGGGGTGAGAATGCTGTCTTTGGGCACGAGATCGAGTAACGACTTATGGCGTGCAATCAAGTTGAGAGCATCGGCATCTATCACAAAAGTCTTGTCACTTGCATTGGAGAATAGGTCGATGAGCATCTCGGCTGTCTCCTCTTCTTGCCCCAGTCCGGGGCCTATGGCAATCACATCGTACTGCCGTAGGTTGTCTACCATTGTCGTGATATTGCTGTTCACGTCAAGGTCGAGCATGGCCTCGGGTACTGCCGCCTGCAAGGCCGTCTCTCCGCGGTAGGGTATATGGCAGGTAAGCTTGCCGATACCACTCCTAAGAGCCGCTTTGCTGGCAAGTATCGCTGCGCCCATTTTCCCTTGAGAGCCTGCAATGAGTAGTCCATGACCAAAAAGCCCCTTGTGTGCGAAGCGATCGCGACGGCGGAATATCGTAGCTAGCGTATTCTCCTCAATCAGATAGTGGCGCGTAGGTAGGTTGTCTTTACCGCTACTACTCAACCCAAGTTGTATGACACTGGGATGCCCAATGAAGGGAGCATTTTCTGCAAAAAAGAAACAACGCTTGGGGTACTCTAGAGTATAGGTATAGGTAGCTTTGATAATGGCATCACGGTCTACCATAAGATTTTCGCTGGGATACAAGCCCGAGGGAAGGTCTATGGATATAACCTCGCACTGCGATTGATTGATGTATTGTATGATGCTTCTATAAGCTCCGTCCGGGGTGCGATTGAGTCCTGTACCGAAGAGACCATCAATAACGATATGCTTGGGCGTTAATACGGGGAACTCAATTTTGCCACTAATTACCTCTTGTAGTTTGATATTGGGGTGATTGGCAACGCGATTCCTCATAGTCTCACATGCGGAGGAAAGAGACTGCTTCCCTTGGATCAAAAAGACCGAGACCGCATAGTTGTTACTCGCAAGCTCAAGGGAGAGAGCTAGGGCGTCGGCTCCATTATCACCATTCCCGGCAATACAAACAATGGGGCGTCCACAATTCTTATAAACATGCAAAAACTCTTCGGCGAGCTTGGTTGCTGCATTTTCTATAAGAGTGAGGAGAGGTAACCCCTCGTGCTGTATGGTGTGCGTATAGAGGGCGTTAATTTCTTCGCCGGAGAATATCTTTATCATATAACTGTACCAAAGGCTAGAGAGGAGAGGGCTGAGGCTTTAGTCCATACTCCCCCGTACAATACCTCGCTCCGAAGAGCGAATAAAATTGAGAATCAAGTCACGCTCAGGAGAGGCCGGGATCTCCTCTTCGATAGTGGCAATGGCTTCTGTATTGTTAAGTCCACGTTGGTAGAGGGTGCGATATACGTCGTTAATGAGAAAAATTTGCTCATTGGAGAATCCTCTACGCCGCAGTCCTACGATATTGATGCCGCAGTACACAATGGGATCACGACCGATTAAGGTGTAGGGAGGGATGTCTTTGGTAACACGGCTTCCCCCCTGTATCATTGCGTGCTGTGAGATGCGACCAAACTGATGTACGAGTACACTTCCGCTTAGTATAGCATAGTCGTCAATCTCCACTTCTCCTGCTATTTGAGAGGCATTCCCTATAATGATATGATTTTGTAGTACACAGTCGTGGGCAATGTGGCTGTATGCCATGATGAGACAATGGTCTCCGATTTTGGTATAACCACGGGAGGCTGTCCCTCGATTGACTGTAGCATATTCGCGGATGGTTGTGTAGTCCCCTATATAGGCAAGGGTCTCCTCTCCTTGGAATTTTAGGTCTTGGGGAACTCCCGCTATCACAGCTCCCGGATGGATCTCGCAGTGTGCCCCTATACGAGCACCACTGCGTATGATAGCATGGCTGTGGATATGAGTTCCCTCTCCTATCTCTACATTTCCTTCTACTATGGCAAAGGCGTCTATTTGTACTCCGTCGGCTAGTTTAGCCTCGGGGGCAACAAGGGCTGTGGGGTGTATGGTGGTTGTGTTCATTTTATAGGAAAGAAAGTTAGTTGTTCTTTACGATCTGTGCCATAAACTCAGCCTCGCATACGAGTTTTTCTCCTACATAAGCAAGACCGCGCATGTTGGCAATCCCTCGTATTATCTCGCTCATCATGCGCAGACGGAATACTAGGGTATCGCCGGGAACAACCTTCTGGCGGAATTTTACATTGTTGATTTTTAAGAAGTAAGTGGAGAAATCGCCTCCCTCTTCCATAGCACTAAGGACGAGTAATCCTCCCGTCTGTGCCATGGCTTCTACGATGAGTACTCCGGGCATTACAGGTTCGTTGGGGAAATGCCCCACAAAGAAAGGCTCATTGCCCGATACGCTTTTTACCCCTACGATACTATCTTGCCCGATCTCGATAATTTTATCTACAAGGAGGAAGGGATAGCGGTGAGGGAGCAATTCTTTGATGCAATTTATATCAAGTATGGGCTCCTTATCGGGATCATATACCGGGGCTTGGGCTTCGATCTGTTTGATCTCTTTGCGCAGGAGGCGTGCCATCTTATTGTTGATGCCATGCCCGGGGCTGTAGGCCAAAACGTGCCCACGGATGAATTTCCCTACGAGAGCAAGGTCTCCTATGATGTCGAGGAGTTTGTGTCGAGCCGGCTCTCCGGATAGCGCTTCATTGGGGTTGAGGAATCCTATTGTAGTGGGTATTTCTGTCCCCTGAGGTAGTACTTTCCCTAGCTCTTCTTTCTCTTCTTTGCTTAGCTCTCTGTCGTTGATAACGAGAGCATTCGATAGCTGCCCGCCTTGTATCAGCCCCTTCTGAATGAGGGGGAGAAGCTCGCGAACAAAGACAAAACTACGAGCCGGAGCAATCTCCGAAGCATAGTCTGTATGGCTGTCGTATGAGGCGAATTGATTGCCCAAAAGAGGCGAGGGGTACGAGATATGTGTATCAATACCGAATTCGTCATCGGGCAGGAGGATAATACGAGCTCCCGTATCAGGGTCACTTACTTCCATCCTTTTTTTGATGATGTAGTACTCGCGTTCGGCCTTCTGTTCGGCAAGACCTACTCGCTGTATTGCCTCTACAATGGGCTGAGAATTACCCGTGAGGATTGGGCACTCAGGGGCATTAACTTCTATAATACAATTGTCTACTCCAAGGGCATACAGGGCACTCAGGGTATGTTCGATAGTGCTTACTGAGAGGTCTCCCTTCTTGAGTACAGTACTGCGGTCGGTAGAGCAAACCAGCTCTGCCAGTGCCGGGATAAGAGGAGCATTCTCTACATCGGTACGCCTGATTTGGTATCCTGTGTTGATAGGAGCAGGCTGTAGGGTCATTGTAATCTGGAGACCTGTGTGGAGCCCTATCCCTTCGAAGTGGAGGGCTTCATTTAGTGTTTGCTGTTGCATGGGGTGGAGGATAATTTGTTGATTTTATCTTCGAGCTCTTCGAGTCTTCTGAGTAGTTGTGGCAATTTGGGCACTACGGTGTAGGCTCGCATTGCGGTGGAGAGATCCATGGCCGGGGAGCCAAGGAGTTTACGTCCGTCCGCAACATTGCCAAGGATACCGGTCTGGCCGCCCATATCAACATGGTTGCCTACGGAAACATGACCGGCGATGCCAATCTGCCCACCTGTGCGACACCAGGACCCTATGTGGGAAGAACCTGCCATGCCGCCTTGGGCTGCCATTACCGTGTGCTCGCCTACGGAGCAGTTGTGTGCTACCTGTACTAAGTTGTCGAGTTTGGCTCCTTTACCGATGATTGTACTGCCCATTACGGCACGATCTATACATGTATTGGCACCGATCTCTACGTCATCAGCAAGGACTACATTGCCTAATTGGGGGATTTTCTTGTACCCCTCCTCGGAGGGAGCAAAGCCGAATCCATCAGCCCCGATTACGGCTCCGGCATGGAGAGTGCAGCGTGCTCCTATCTCGCATCCCGGGTAGATAGTAACATGGGGATAGAGGGTACTCCCTTCGCCAATCTTGCATCCCTTACCGATGTATGTATATGGGTAAACGGAGCAGCCTTCGCCTAAGGTTACCCCCTCGGCAATGTAGGAAAAAGGAGCAATGTAGCAGTGCTTGGGAAGCTCTACGGAGGGGTGGATAAAGGCTTCACTAGCTACGCCTTCGTAGCGTGGAGCTATCTCTTCTGTTGCCAATTGCATCAATTGAGCTAGAGCGGCATAGGGATCGGCAACGCGTATTAAGTTGGTAGTGACGGGAGCCGAGGGGCTAAAGTGATCAGAAACGAGAGTAGCCGTTGCTCGGGTTGTGTAGATATGGGGTTCGTATTTTGGGTTGGCAAGAAAGGTGAGTTGCCCCTCAATGGCCTCTTCTATACGTCCAAATGAGGATACTATAGCTTGGGGATCTCCCTCAATAGTACCTCCCAGCAATGTGGCAATACTCTGTAGTGTAAACTGCATAACTCTATTTCCCTCTTAAGACTAGGGCTTATATGATTCCTTGTTTGATTAGAGCCGTCTCCATTTTGCGGCGGAGGTTCTCTGCCTCGTTGGCTGCGGCAGATGCAAAATGCTCAGAACTATCGGCATAGAGAATCCCTCGGGAAGAATTTACGAGGAGGCCACACTCCGGCGTCATACCATGCTCTATGAGTTGGTCAAAATCCCCACCTTGTGCGCCGATGCCCGGCACTAAAAGAAAATGATTAGGAACAATGTTGCGCACGCGTTGCAGGTACTCGGCTTGGGTTGCCCCCACTACGTACATCATATGCTCGTCGTCACTCCATTGGCTGCTGGTCTTGAGCACTTGCTCAAAGAAGAAGTCTCCCTCTTCGTTTTTGGTCAGTTGGAAGTCGCTAGCCCCCTGATTGGAGGTAAGAGCAAGTAGTACAACCCACTTATCCTTGTACTCCAAAAAAGGTTTTACGCTATCCTGTCCCATATAAGGAGCCACGGTAAGCGCATCGGCTTTTAGGTACTCATAGGAAGAGCGAGCGTAGTGCATACCGGTGTTGCCTATGTCTCCTCGCTTACCGTCTATGATGATGAATTGATCGGGGTATTGCTCGCGTATGTAAGCCACTGTATGCTCCAATACTTGCACTCCAAAGGCTCCCATGGATTCGTAAAACGCTACGTTGGGCTTGTATGCTACACAAGAGCCCGCGGTGGCATCAATGATGGCACGATTGAAGGTGAGCATGGGATTTTCCGTGCGCATGAGGTGCTCGGGTATCTTTCGGAGGTCTGTATCGAGTCCTACACAGAGGAAGGAGCGTTTCCGCTTTATGTTTTCTATGAGTTCTTGTCTAGTCATTGCAACTATGTATTACATGCCTTTTGAATAATAGGAGTCGGGGATTAGCTAAGGGCAGCTTCCTGCAATCGTTCGCTATTTTCTGTCACAGAGAGGGCATCGATAATGGGCTTTAGGTCACCATCGAGCACGGCTTGTAGGTTGTACAGAGTGAGCCCGATTCGGTGGTCGGTTAGCCTGCCTTGTGGATAATTATAGGTCCGTATTTTAGCACTTCTATCGCCGGTTGATACCATCGTTTTACGGCGGGAGGCAACCTCATCGAGGTACTTCTGATGCTCTAGATTGTAGATGCGGCTACGCAGCTCTGTGAGGGCTTTTGCTTTGTTTTTGAGCTGTGAACGCTCGTCTTGGCTCTGCACGGTAATCCCGGTAGGTACGTGTACGATACGCACCGCCGAGTAGGTCGTGTTTACAGATTGCCCCCCTGCACCGCTGGAGCAAAAGGTGTCAATACGTAGATCGCTCTCCTTTATTTCTACATCAAACTCGTCGGCTTCTGGGAATACAGCAACCGTGGCAGCCGAAGTGTGGATGCGTCCTTGAGCCTCGGTCTCAGGTACGCGTTGCACGCGATGCACACCGGACTCGTACTTGAGGGTGCCATAGGCATTATCTCCCGTTACGGAGAAAACGATCTCTTTGTACCCACCAAGGGTGCCCTCGGTATAGCTACTCACCTCTACACGCCAGCCGAGCCCCTCTACAAAGCGAGTGTACATTTTAAAGAGGTCACGGGCGAATAGAGCGGCTTCGTCTCCCCCCGTACCTGCACGGATTTCCATGATGGCATTCTTCCCATCTTCGGGGTCATCGGGTAGGAGCAATAGGGCAATTTTTTCTTGCAATTGAGGGCATTGCTCGTCGGCAAAGGCAATTTCCTCTTTGGCAAGAGCCTTCATCTCCTCATCATCTGTCCCATTGAGTAGCTCCATCGCTTCCTGGCGATTGAGTTTGAGGCGATTGTATTCCTCGTGGGCTTGGTGCAACTCCTCTAGACGGCGATACTCTTTGCTGAGACGCACAAAACGCTTATCGTCCGCTATTACAGAGGGGTCTGTGATGAGCAAAGCAACCTCTTCGAATCGGGCTTCGAGGTTCTGGAGGTGTAGTAATAGTTTCTCTTCGTTCATTTAGTAGCGTAGAGTGCCGTAGGGCGATTGTATGGTGAGACTATTCGTTGCCGCGTCTTCTACATGCCCTATTATTTGGGCTTCGATACCGAAACTCTGACTGATGGCGATAACATCGCTAGCCACCTCCTGAGGTACGTAAAACTCTAGGCGATGCCCCATGTTGAATACTTTATAGAGCTCTTCTCCCGAGGCGCCACTCTCTTCTGCAATGATACGGAAGAGTGGGGGTACGGGTAAAAGATTGTCTTTTACGACATGCTTCCCTCGAACGAAGTGGAGTACCTTGGTCTGTGCACCCCCGGTACAATGTACCATACCATGTATTTGGGGGCGAAGCTCTCGGAGCACAGCAGCCACTACGGGAGCATAGGTGCGAGTCGGAGAGAGTATCAATTGTCCCATATTAAGAGGTGTACCCTCCACAGGTTCTAAGAGAGAACGAGACCCACTGTAGACAAGGTCTTGAGGGATGGCAGCATCGAAGCTCTCAGGGAATCGCTCTGCAAGATATTTCCCTAAGACGTCGTGGCGAGCAGAGGTAAGCCCATTGCTCCCCATTCCGCCGTTGTATTGGTGTTCATAGGAGGCTTGACCATAGGAAGCCAGCCCTACTATTACGTCTCCACCGGCAATGCGTGCATTGTCTATGACATCACTGCGGCGCATTCGGCAGGTTACGGTACTATCCACTATAATGGTACGTACGAGGTCGCCCACATCTGCTGTTTCTCCTCCTGTGGAGTAGATGCCTACGCCTAGCTGGCGGAGGTTCTCTAGTAGCTCTTCTGTACCATTGATGATTTCTGCAATCACCTCTCCCGGGATGAGAGACTTGTTGCGCCCGATGGTGGAGGAGAGCAAAATGTTGTCGGTTGCTCCTACGCAGAGGAGGTCGTCGAGGTTCATTACGAGGGCGTCTTGGGCTATCCCTTTCCAAACGGAGAGGTCGCCGGTTTCGCGCCAATAGATGTAAGCAAGAGAAGACTTTGTACCGGCTCCGTCGGCATGCATTAGGTTGCAATAGTCGGGGTCCCCACCCAAGAGGTCGGGGATGATCTTGCAAAATGCCTGAGGGTATAGCCCCTTGTCTACATTTTTGATTGCATTGTGTACGTCTTCTTTACTCGCAGAGACGCCACGTTGCATGTATCGTTCGTTGCTCATAGTGCTGATTGTCGTTTTACCAAAGCCGGAGTACATCTCCCTCTAGAGGCACGTAACTCTCTATATCTAAACCATTGATTTTGTAGAGATACTCTACGCGAATGCCGTAGAGTTGTGAGATGCTGTGCATAGACTCTCCTACGCTCACCACATGATCCGGAGTGCTATCTCCATGTTTGTTTTTGCGTTGTAGATATATCACATCTCCCTTTTTGAGGGGGAAGTCTACAGTGGCGTCGTTGAAAGTTGCCAGCTTCTCTTCATCAATGTTTACGTCGCGAGCTATTGTTGCAAAGGAGTCTCCCTCTTCTGCCAACACGTACTCAAGTCCGTAGCAATTGTACTGGGTTCGTTTTTGGGGGGCCTTGGGAGTCGTTTGCTTTTCTCGCTTCTTCTCCCGAGTGGAGGAGGGCGATGATGCTTTCCCTCTCATCCATGAGGGGGAGGCCTCTCGGTCGAGTTCGTACAAACTATAAAGCTCTACAAGAGCAATAAGTTTATTGGCATATCCTTTGTCCGTGGCGTATCCACACCTTTGCAATCCCTTGGCCCATCCTTGATAATCGTCCAGCGAAAGCTGAAACAAAGACTTGTAGCGAGGTTGTTGCAAGAAGTAGGAGTGATCGGTATAGGAGTCTAATGGAGAGTCGTAACTGCGGAAGCATTCTCCCATTTCATCGTCGTCTTTATAGGCTCTATTGCCTTGCCAAGATTTGTGGCACTTGATACCAAAGTGATTGTTGTGCACACTTGCTAGCGTGCTTGCTCCTGCGTTCGACTCGAGCAACCCCTGTGCGATTGTGATACTTGCGGGTATTTTGTGCCGCTTCATCTGGAGTATGGCTTCGTTGGCATACTTACGAATATAGGCTTGATAGGCGGCATTCATGCGCTGTCCATACAGGAGTGGTAAGGAAGTGAGGGAGAATAGTAGCACTATGACCCCGCGTAATAACTGGTTTGCTCGCATTGCCTGTTTCGTATCTTATCTCTACAAAGGTACAATTTTGCCGCGGATTTGCCATCGTCGGCTTCTGCGGCTACCTATCCGAGACAGAGGGGCTTTCTCTTAGAGAAGAGTAGAGGGGCTATGGGAAGAATGGCAGACTCCAAACAACAAGGAGGCTGAGGATGAGTACAATGAGCCAGAAGGAGCGTACCTTACGCTCGTGGGCTGGGAAGGCAAGAACCATGACCATAGAGGCCGGGATGAGGCTCAGGAGCGAAAGCCCAACGAGGTGCTGTGAATAAAAAATCCCCAGAGGAAGCATGAGTGCCGGGCGCATCTGTGCTGCCATAAGTTGGCGTACTCGCACTTTCTTTTCACCCAAGCGTATTACGCCAAATAATGTAGCGATAGCGTAGAGAGAGGTACTAACTGCTACGGCTATGAGTAGGGGAGGAGGTAACATATTGCCCTCTTGCCAGATGGGGCGAGGGGTGACTATCTCTTGTAGTGCCTGCTGTAGATGGGGAAGACGCTCGCTGTACAATACAATAGGGGTAGCAATAATAAAGATGCTAATAAGTCCCAAGAAAAAGCCGATACTGCTACGCAAAGAGAGGGCACGGAGGTCAATGGCTGTGAAAAGGATCAGGGGCAGTAGGGCTATAAATGGGGGGTAAAGTAATACTCCCAAGCCCATAAATACTCCGGCAGTCGTGAGGTCTAGAGGGTGATCGGGATGTCGGTAACTATTGTAGAGGTTGAAGACAATCCCGAGGTAGGGTAAGAGAGTGAGGAGAGCCGTGCTAGAGCTCCAAGCGGAGGGGTAGAGTAGAAAAAGAAGAGTTGCCAGCAAGGTACACCAGCGGCGGTCTACTTCGTTACAAAGGACAAAGCTATTTGTGAGAAATCGTACGAGTAGGCAGGCTAGGATGATGAGTACTCCTGCTCCTACAGAAAGAGCCCATCCGGGAACTTCTAGGGGAGTCTCCATCATCCAAAAGGAGAGCTGCGAGGGAGTAAAAAGGAGAGTGATAGCTACCACTGCCCCTAGGATTAGGAGAAAGGAGAGTGGCAAGGCTCCTCGCATTTTGCCGGGGGAGGGAGAGGTATTGTACTGCATCTAAAGGAGTAAGAGACGGCGATCCGAAGTATAAGCCTAGGGAGAGTGTACTGTATAGGGAAGGGGGGAGTATCTTACTAGAAGTATCCTAATATATATAGCAAAGTCCCTACCCCCATACTTTTATTAGAGAGGGGATAGGGAGCTTTGTATCTTACTTAGAGAAGATCTTGCCCAATATCGTGACGGTAATTCTTCCCTTCGAATAGCACCTGCTGGGCTATGGTGTAGCACCGTTTGAGGGCGGCTTCGGGGGTTGCTCCATAAGAGCTTACAGAGAGTACTCGCCCTCCATCGGTTACAATCTTGCCGTCTAGTTTACGCGTGCCGGCATGGAAGAGGCAAGTGTCGTGGGGAGGATCGGGGAGTGTGATCTCGTACCCCTTTTTGTAGCTTCCGGGGTAGCCTCGGGAGACGAGCATTACACTAGCGGCAGGGCGAGGGTCTTCGCTCAATGTGTATTCGTCGAGTGTGCCGTTTGCTATAGCCTTGAGGAGAAGAGCTACATCGCTAGAGATGCGGAGCATTACAGTCTCCGTCTCAGGGTCTCCTAGGCGACAATTGTACTCAATAACATAGGGATCGCCCTTTACATTCATTAGCCCGAGGAAGATAAATCCACGGTACTCTATATGTTCATCTCGCAGCCCTTGTAGGGTTGGTTCTATGATACGTTGGCGTACCTTTTCCATAAAAGCCTCGTCGGCAAAAGGTACGGGGCTAACAGACCCCATCCCACCCGTATTGGGTCCCATGTCGCCATCGCCAATACGTTTGTAGTCTTTAGCTGCGGGGAGTACCTTATAATTGAGCCCATCGGTTGCCACAAATATGGAGCATTCAATGCCTTGTAGGAACTCTTCAATGACTATTTTTTGTCCCTTACTCCCCCAAATGCCTTCGGCAAGGTCGTCGAAGCCTTTGGCAGCCTCCTCTAGTGTGGGAACAATAAGTACCCCCTTACCGGCTGCCAAACCATCGGCTTTGAGCACAAAGGGAGGATGCAGGGTTTGCAGATAGGCTACGGCTTCACTCTTTTCGTTGGCTGAAAAGGTGCGGTAACTTGCCGTTGGGATGCCGTAGCGTTGCATAAAGGCTTTGCTAAAGTCTTTGCTCCCCTCCAACTGTGCTCCTTGGGCATTGGGCCCTACGACCATGAGGTGAGGGAAGTCTTCTTTGCGCTCGGCAAAATAGTCGGCAATGCCCTGTACAAGGGGCTCTTCGGGGCCGGAAACCAAGAGGTTGACCCCATGACTTGCAATAAAGTCTGCGATTGCGTCAAAGTCTTTGCCCGAGAGTTCCGGTACATTGATGCCGTAGTTTTCGCTCCCTCCATTGCCTGGGGCAATGTAGAGTTGCTCTACCTCGGGAGAGGTGGCAATGCGCCAAGCCATGGCAGACTCGCGCCCCCCGGAGCCTAGGAGCAGTACGATGAGGCGTTCGCTAGCTCGTTTTTCTTGCATAATCGAATCTAATTGGAGGAGGTCTTTTTGCTCCTCATCTTGTGGGATATAATATATCTTGCTCATAGGTGATCTTGGAAGTATCTTGTTATTGTTTGGTTTAGATGTACGCGATCTTTACCCAGTACGTTGTGTTCGTGTCCCGGGTAATACATGCAATCGGGGTATGTACGCTGGTTAATACATGCTTGTACAAAGGCTTGTGCGTGCTGCCAAAGTACCACATTGTCTACGGTACCATGGATGAGAAGGAGGCGTCCCTTGAGGTCGCCGGCACGGAGTGTGAGGTTGTTTTGTTGGTACCCTTCGAGGTTTTCTTGCGGAGTATCGTTGTAGCGTTCGCCGTACATTACTTCGTAACGGCTCCAGTCCATTACAGGGCCTCCTGCTACACCTACTTTGAAAACGTCGCTATGGGTGAGCATCAGGTTAGTAGTCATAAAGCCTCCAAAGCTCCATCCGTAGACACCCATACGCTCGGTATCTACCCAAGGTTGCTTTTGTAGGAACTCCACTCCACGCATTTGGTCGTCCATTTCGGCCGTCCCTACTTGGCGGTGAATCACCTGCTCAAAGTCGCGCCCACGGCGAGCACTCCCTCTATTGTCGAGGGTGAAGACGACGTAGCCCTGCTGTGCCATATACACATCCCAGCCGCCGGCTCCGGCTAACCAGTCTTTGGTCACAAGTTGAGCGTGCGGACCGCCATAAACGTAAATGATGGTCGGGTACTTTTTGTTCGGGTCGAAGTTAATCGGTTTGAGGAGGCGATAGTGCAGTGTGGTTTTGCCATCGCGTGCCGTAAGAGTACCTAGCGTAATCTCGGGCATGATGGCATTTTTTGTGGGATCTTCCGCTTTGAGTAGTTGTTTTTCTTCCTTTCCCTTCGTGCTAACGATGCGGCTGATACGAGGTGTAGAGGGGGACGAATAGGTATCTATAAACGCTGTCTTAGAGGCGTTGAGGCTTGTGCGGTGTACTCCCTCTATGGGGGTTAGGTCTACAAAATTTTTGCCATTAATGCCGATGCTGTAGAGACGAGTCTCTAGAGGAGAAGCCGCTGTTGCCTCAAAAAAGATGGTCTTGCCGTCTTGAGAGAAGCCCTTGAATTCTGTCACCTCCCACTCTCCTCTTGTAATTTGTTGTAGAGAGTTTGCTTTACGGGTAGAGCCCAGATAGAAGTGATTGTAGCCATCTTTGCGAGAGAGCCAGAGGTAACGACCATCGTTGGTGGGGAGGAAAATCATGGGAGATTGCGGCTCAATGTATTTGGGGTCATCCTCCACAAACAGAGTGGCAAGCCTAGCTCCCGATTGGGCATCGTAGCGATTGACTTCGTTGTGGTTCTGTCCCCGATTCACTTCGGCAATGTAGAGCGAACGATTGTCGGGATCCCAAGCAATGTTGGTAAGGTAGTGCTCGGGGTCGCCTCCCGTCTGCATATAGACCGTTTGCCCCGTAGTGCGATCGAATACTCCCAGGGTAACGTGGTGTGAGGGCTCGCCAGCCATGGGGTAACGCACAGGCACCTCTTTTGCCTTGTGTGGGGTGATGTCTACCAAAGGATAGGGAGCTACCATGGATTGATCCATGCGGTAGAAGGCAACTTTGCTGCCATTGGGGCTCCAGAAGATCCCTTTCTCTATACCAAACTCACGCTGATGGACAGACTCCCCATAGACGATTGTATCCCCTTCGTTTTGGGCGATAACGAGGCGTTGTGTGCGCTTGTCTCTCCCTGCCTCCTCTAGTTGCTGCATGTAAAGAGTGCCATCGCTGCTTCTTGCGATAAGCCACTTGGCATCGGGCGATAGCTCTACAAGCTCATCGGCAGTATCCCCTTGGCTCTGGAGCGAAAGGCTGCGAAGAAGCTTTTTCTGAGAAAGGTCTATAATGTAAATGGCACGCCATGTTTGCACCGCAAGGAGAGATGGCTCTCCCTCAATGGGGTAGTAATGGGGTAGTTGCCCATGATACATGTGTAGGAGATCCTCTCCTGTGATTAGGTTTTGTATCTCACTAACAGTAAGTAATACCTTGGGGCTTTGCTCTTTGGCATTGCTTTCCATCAGTTTATCCCCCTCTAGATAGGTACAACGGTCTCCTATCCATTGCAAGCGAGGGATATATTTGGGGTAGTAGTTGCTGATGAACTTTTGCCCTCCCGGGGTTACCTCCTCCAGACTATAGAGCCCTTGGGCATCTTGTGCATAGCCGTAGATTGCACTCCCGGTAAGCAGGGTGGCGAGAAATAGGGTATGCAGAGTTCTGTTTCTCATATACTTGTATATTTCGTTTGGTTTCACTACTGATTACTATCGTCGAAGACTTGAATGCGAGATTTGCGTGAGGGGCGTTCTTCATCTCCACGCCTACCGAATCTGTCTTTGGGGCTATTTGAACCATGTTGCCCTTTCCCTCCAAATCGGGGGCGACGTGTCTTTTCTTCTGTCGCGGGAGAGGTGTTTTTGAATGTCTTTTCCCTCTCGGGGCATTTCTCCCTCGGGGTGCGCTCCTGCTTGCGTTCGCGGTAGGGACGAGAGGATGCATACGTGCGTGTTTTCCCCTCGGCTAGGTCGCGCTTAAAATCGTCGCGCTTGCCCTCGAATAGTTCGTAACTCCTCAGTTCACACTCGAGGTCACCATTGAGCAAATCGAGACGAGAGGAGTGACGCAGACCGATGGCATGGAATAGCTTGCTCTTGGGGGCTATAATCCAAACCTTAGAGCCGGTATATTTGTGTTTGAGTTCACTACCGATCATGCTATAGAGCGCCTCTAGATCGAATCGCGTGAGCCGCTCTCCGTAGGGTGGGTTGAGTACCATCAGTACGGGAGCTTCGGGGGCATTGCGGCGTTGCATGGCCATATGCTCTACGGTAATGTCGTGCCCTAATCCCATATGCTGCACGTTGGCATTCGTTACCGTATAGGCATCGTTGGCAATATCGCTAGCGTAGATGTGGTGCTCAAAAGGTGTCTCGAAGTTGGGGTCTTCTTGTACTTCTCGCCAAAGGTCGGCATCAAAGTCCGCCCACTCTTCGAAGGCGTATTTGGTGCGCCATGCGCCTGCTGCTACCCCTCGAGCAATCAGAGCTGCTTCAATGGCAAAGGTGCCCGATCCACACATCGGGTCTATAAGGTCGCATTGCCCCTGCCAACCGGCTTTGAGTAGGATGCCTGCGGCAAGTACTTCGCTGAGTGGAGCCGGGGTTTGTTTTACTTTGTATCCGCGCTTGTGGAGGCTATCCCCCGAGCTATCTAGAGAGAGGGTAACATGCCTTTGAGCAATGTGAATATTAAAACGAACGTCGGGAGTGTCCATGCGTACCGAAGGGCGTTTCCCATCGGGAGTATTGGCTACAAAGTAGTCTGCAATGGCATCTTTTACTCGATAGCTTACGTAGCGACTATTGCTGAATCTATCGGAGTAAACCACAGGGTCTATGAGGAATGTTTGGTCGCATCGGATGTATTGAGCCCACTCAAATTGGCGGAGGGTCTCGTAGAGATCTTCGATGCTTTCACAGTTGAATTCGTAGATGGGCTTGAGGATGCGTAGAGCCGTGCGCAAACGGTAGTTGGTAAGGTATAGCATACGCTTATCTCCTCTAAAACGCACCATACGACGCCCTACCTCTATGTCATAGGCTCCGAGGGCTTCTAGTTCATCGGCTAGCACGTCCTCCAATCCGTACAGGGTCTTTGCCACGTAGGAGGAGAGGTGATGTTGGGTAGCATGTGCATCCCTTTGTTGCTTGGGGGTGGATGTTGTTTTGTTTCCCATATAATCGCTTGATCTCTCTTTCCTACAAAAGTACGCAAATCCCCTATACCTGCATAGTCCCTGCCTATTATGGAAAAAGTCTCGGCTGGAAAGTGAGTGGGTTACTGCCTAGAAAATTTTTTTATTTCACCCAGAAAGGGAGTGCACTTCTGCCTGAGATTTTTTTTATTCCTGGGCAGCAATCCGGAGCGAAACTACGTGGCAAATAAAAGCCTTAGTTTTATATCTATAATATGTTGTCTTTCCTAAATATAGAAATTGGAAATGAATCGAAGAGATCTTGTTGCTCTGCATTCATTTCTTCATAGGATATGTTTGCCATGGTTTTATTGTCGAGCAACAAATGAATTGCTGTTTTCATATCAGCTCCAAGATTAGGTAGTAAGAGGATATTGCATAACTCTTGTGCTTCATCTTTAGTTAAAGATCTCTTTCTTTTGATAATCTGATATTTATTGACGATGTGAAGAGGTTTGTTTGTGATGAGACTTTTTTCAATGATCCAGCTATTAAGGGAAAGGATTGCATTATACATCTTGTCGTCTTTTTTTGGGATTGAATCGTAAGCTTTTAAAGCCATCAGCATATCATCATTTGCTCTTTTAGGAAGAGATGGGTTATGGCTTACTGCTTCTTCGTATGATAAAAGAATTTTTGAATAGTCAACATTAGAGAAATACTTAAAGTCTGGATGATTAAAGACAACTGTAAACATAGAAGTCTTTAGCCTTTCTTCATCTCCTTCCTTATAAGCCCAATACATTTTGTCGGCGGCACCAAAGAAATCACTAATGGTGTATGTTCCATCCTTGTTCTTTTCAGTTAGAAGAAGAATTTTGTATTTGTCTATATCCATGCAAGCGACCGTGTTAAGGTCCTGCTGATTGCTTATGGGCTTAGAATCTAAAATAGCATCAATCAGTATTGTGAGATTACCTATGTCTACCTCTGAAAATCTGCCAATTTCAATGTCTTCTGTTATATTCAGCCTATTAAACAATTCTCTTGCCTTTATCCAATAATCAAGTTCTGTCGAAACTAGATTTATTTGTGATTTTGTAGTGTTTTTGAGCTCGAATAGATTTTGTCCAAAGTTCACCTTACCAGATATAAACATGTCCTGAATAAAGCGTAGTTCATAAATTTTTGATGATAACATTCTTGCTTTAGAGCTTATTTTAGTTGCAGCTTGCTGCGCTTTACCATCAATATGGTGATAATGAATGTTCACAACATTATCAATACAAAGCGTGCGTTCATCTCCAGAACTGAACAAAGTATACTCTTTATAGTATGTCTTCCCATTTGCGACTACATCCTCCTTTATATGAGGTCCAACTGCAATTTTATAGCGCTGATCTCCTATTGGATAATACGCTTTAGCACCTCCTCCCTCCATAACAGCATATAGATACACTGGTTCCTCCGAAAAAACACAATTGCCATTCTCTTTCTGTATAAATGAACTACTAAAGCTAATTTTACATCCGTTTTTAATAGCTTCATCAAGAGTCATAATTGGAGCGTCTACAAATGAAGTCTGCTTCTTACAATCATCATCGAAAGCAATCATTTCCATTTTCATTTCAGCCACATCTTTGTCATACTTACATAATGGAATCGAGATGGTAGCTTGATCTTTTGCTTTCTCGATGATTTTTTTAAGTTTGATAGGGGTTAGTTTTGCATAGTATAAGAGCTTTTCTTCTTTCAAGATAAAAACTACGCAATAGAGAACCCCTCCATTTTTCAAGTAACTCTTTAGATTATATACTTTGACAGGATAAGATGGATTTTTTGGTAATGATCTGCATGTCTTTCCCTTTACTTGAATGGAAATCTTCCTTCTTGACTTATCATCAGATTCTATATGGATGCAACCATCCCACGCAGGTTCCTTATCCCCAGATGGAATAAATGATTGTATGCGGCTACTTCTACTGAAAACGTCTTTAACCTTTCCAACAGCCCATGTTTCTATCTGATGACTTGTTACTTTCATTTATGACTAACTTTATAACTCTTTTGACTTCTTCTTCTTCTTCTTGTAAGACAACCTTTTTGAGGTAACTTTTCTAATCTCATTTGGGGGTGTCTGACATTTTCAGAGTCTTCCAAGAGAAGGGGGGGCTCTTCTATTTTAAGATTTAAGGGACAAAATTGGAGACTGGCTTTGTGTGTAGCAGAGAGGGGCTGGTGCCCCGATGTGAGGGAAGGGAGGACGAGAGGATTAACGCACAGATGTAGAGCGCTCTTTTGGGTTGCTCTCTTGGGTGCTATTGCCCGATTGGAGCAGGGTTTCGTAAGCATCCCGAGCGAAGTCCTTTAGCGAGGGTCTCCGACAATCTACCGTGATGTGAAAACAAGCCTGCTTCCGCTCATATTTGACGAGGCAACGCCCTGCCGCACGATACTGATGAAGTAGGGAGGCGAGGGCTCGCTTTAGCTCTTCTGTTTTGTCTTCTGATGCTTCGTCTTGCTCCGAACTCCCCTGTGGTAACATAATGCTGGAGCCCTCTTTGAGTGCTTCTGTCTGCTTCGTGATGGGGTCGAAACGCTTCCAACTAATATCAATAGTGGTGCCGTAGCAGTGCGAACTCTCCTTGGCTGCATTCACATTTTTGCCGCTAAGTTCGTCGCGCTGTGCCAAGGTGCGAGTTACACTTGTAATGATAAATTTGTAGGGGGGCAGGTGGTGCGCCTTGAGCGTCTCGGCAAAGTCGGCTCCGAGGTCGTCGAGTAGGTCTTTAGCTTCGGGCACAAGGTAGGGGATGGAGTGCTCAAGCGAGTCTACCTTGTAGTGGTCGCATGTGAAAATTTCCACCATGGCATCCAGTGCCTTCGCACGAGAGGCAGAGTCTGCGATAGGTACAATGCCAAAGCGTTGAGCCGCCTCTATATGCACGGGATTCTCGTCGTTAAATGTCTTGCCATAGTCGAGTTTGAAGGATGCCGCATAGTCTATACTCGTTGTATTTATATGGCTCTTTTCGGGAGTAATCTTATTGCGATTGTTCCCTTGGGAGACTCCAATAAATACCCCAACAAGGAGAATACCACACCAAGCAAACGAGCGATAAATCCACTCTTTATAGGGGGAGAGTGGAGCAAAAAGTTTCCTAAAGAATGCTTTTACTGAGGATAGGAAAGGAAGGTTAATCTTTTGGGTGAAGGCAAAGAGGGGGGCTATTTTCTTACCAACCCACCTCATTGCCTTGAGGAAAGCTCCCTCTAGTACGAGGTAATAATGCCACAATAGACTACCTGCCTTCTTAAGGGCAACACCCCACCTGAGGAGTGTTGCACGCATCTTTTCGGATCGACTTCCCGTTGCAGAGCCCTCTCTTACTTCGTTGCGTTCCATTGAGTTGGGATAGTATCCATCCTCGGACGTCTTTTGCGAATGGGGCTTACGAAGTTTTTTCAGTGTAAGGCTAAACCATTCGGATACGAGGGAAAAAAGATCTTCTAACTTACGGACGATACGAGAGATAAAGGGAGGTAGCATCGGCATAGGAGTCATAATCTGAGATAAATGTATAGGGAGGGGTAGTGTAGATTAGATACCAAGCTGCTCAAAGAGTTGGACTATACGTTTATTGGCGCGTTGCTCTGCCATAGGCAGCTCTTCGGGCGAGGCTACCGTCTCACGAATGCCTACATAGTATTTGATCTTCGGCTCTGTACCCGAGGGTCGAATAGAGAGTTTGGAGCCATCTTCGGCTATGTATTGCAATACGTTGCTGGTGGCAGGCATTACAAGGGGGGTAACTTTGCCGGTGGCAACTTCGCGCCGCTCGAGAAGGGAATAGTCCAGTACTTCTACTACGGGGCTACCTGCTATATTGCTAAGGGGATGCTCGCGATAATTCACCATCATAGCTAGGATCTCTTCGGCGCCTGTCTTGCCTTTGCGAATGATGTAGTGACCTTTGTCTGCAAAGTAGCCGTAGGTTGTATATACTTTGGCTAGGAGATCGTCGATGCTTAGCCCCTTGTCGAGAGCCCAAGCCGTCATTTCTGCAAAAATAGCGCAAGCCGAGACGGAGCTTTTGTCGCGGATGAAGTCTTCCCAGAGGTAGCCGTAGCTCTCTTCGCCTCCACCTATGTAGCGAGCCTTACCTTCGTTTTCTCGTATTACGTTGGCAATCCATTTGAACCCCGTATAGCAGTCGTAGAGCTTTACCCCCTCTTGCTGTGCGATAAACTTGATAAGGTCGGTAGTAACGATGGTCTTGATAACGTAATCGTCACTTCGGAGGTCGCCAAGTTCTTTGCGGCGGATGATGGAGTAGTAGGTCAGCAGCATGCAAATCTGATTGCCGTTGATGAGATGCATCTCTCCATTCTTCCCTCTAACGGCTACGCCGATGCGGTCTCCGTCGGGGTCTGAGGCGAGTACAAGATCGGCTTTGGTGGCTTCGGCTCGTGCCATGGCCAAGGTAAGCGCTGCAGGCTCCTCGGGGTTGGGAGATTCTACCGTGGGGAAGTCTCCGCTAATTACGTCCTGCTCCTCTACGTGTATGATATTGTCGAACCCAAAAGCTTCCAAGGCACGTGGTACCATGTAGCGCCCTGTACCATGGATAGGGGTGTACACAATGGGCATATCGTGGTGGCGTGCAATAGACTCGGGCGAGAGCGACAAGCCCTTTACAGCTGTGATGAAATCACGATCCACCTCTTCGCCAATGGGAATGATAAGTTCGGGGCGGGCGGTCTCTTTTACCTCGGCCATAGAGCGAATACGTGCCACCTCTTCAATGGTATTCACATCGTGAGGAGCAATCATTTGCGCGCCGTCGCTCCAGTAGGCTTTGTAGCCATTATAGATCTTGGGGTTATGCGAAGCCGTTATCATTACGCCGCTTTGGCAACCCAAGTGGCGGATGGCAAAAGAGATTTCCGGAGTAGGTCTGAGAGATTCGAATAGGTATACTTTGATGTTATTTGCCGAGAAGACGGCTGCCGTTATCTCTGAGAAGTAACGACTATTATTGCGACAATCGTAACCAATGACCACGGAGAGCTGATCGAGATCTGCAAAAGCCTTGTGGAGGTAGTTGGCAAGCCCCTGCGTTGCCATAGCCACGGTATAGCGGTTCATGCGGTTGGTACCGGCTCCCATAATGCCGCGTAGCCCCCCGGTACCAAACTCAAGATCTTTGTAAAAAGCATCAATGAGGGCGGCGGGGTCTGCCTCTTCGAGCATTGCTTTTACTTCTTTGCGCGTTGCTTCGTCATATTCGGGAGAGAGCCACTTTTGGGCTTTTTCTGTCACCTTTGAGATTAATTCCTTATTGTCCATAGCTGTCTGATTTACTAACTATTGAGTCTTACTTTTCCACAAAGATAGTCAATGTAAATGGTGTTTCAGGGCAAAAAAGAAGAAACCTAAGTCCTCTTGTGGGAGGGGTCTTAGGTTTCTCTATTGTAACATCAACTCAAAAAAGAGCCGAAAGCCGGACTCGAACCGGCGACCTACTCATTACGAATGAGTTGCTCTACCAACTGAGCTATTTCGGCAACAGAGCGTGAGCACACACTCTCTTCCTGCGTGACGGAGGAAAACAATGCCCCCTCCGAACAACGCGGTGCAAAGGTAGTAATTAAATCTTATTCGTCAAGCAAAGTACGGAAGAACTCGTCTAAATCTTCGTCTAGATGCTCCAGAAGAGGGGTGTCTAGTAGCGTCTGATCGTCGTGTACAAAGAGGAGCTCTTCGTCACTATCCTCCTTATTGTTAGCCAAGTAGACAATCGAGAGAGGCTCCCCAAAAGAGTCGTCAAAGAGATTCTCGTCGTAGAGTTGCTCTACAATACTTCGGAGTATTTTTTTTAGTTCTCGAGTATTACTCTCAATGCCTAGAGCCTCCTTTTCTCCACCTTGGGCATAGTCGAATAGTATCTCTTCTGCCAAGATATTATCGTCTTCGTCACTGATCGTAAAACGCCCCTCTGTGTAGTCTATGGCTACAAAGAGGTCGTAGTAGATCTTGTTTCGCTTGTGGCAAGTAGCCAAGGCTTGGCGGAAGGTCTTCTCCAAGATGAGAGCCGTTTTCTCTAGGGTCATAATCTCTTTTCTTGTCTAAAGTACTTATGATAAACGATCTTATTACTCAAGATCTTTTAGTTGCTTCTCAAGAGTTGCAATACGAGCGAGGGCATCGGCCTCTTTCTTGCGTTCTAGATCCACTACTGCTTGTGGGGCTCCGGAGACAAATCGTTCGTTAGAGAGTTTTTTGCGTACGCCCATCAAGAAGCCCTGTTGATGCTTGAGGTCTGCCTCGAGTTTCTCTCTTAGAGCTCCCTTGTCTATATAGCTATCAATAGGGATTGCATACGACACGGTACCTACGATGAAGGTGGCAGAAGAGCCGCCCTCTGTGGAGGAGGCGAGAGGGGTACAGGTAGCGCCTGCGAGTTTGGTGATGAGGCAATCTGCCATAGCCGGGTGCCCCTTGCCACATTGCAGGGTGAGAGACTCGGCACGCGCTATGTTGTGCGTTGTACGGACGTTGCGCACTTGGGTGATAACCTCGCGAGCCGCAGCAACCGTGGACAGAAGCTCTTTGTTTGGTTCTTCTAGCTTGGGCATGCGGGTGTACATAATGGTTTCCCCAGCCTTACGAGGAGCCATATCTTGCCAAAGCTCCTCAGTGATAAAGGGCATAAAGGGGTGCAATGTTTGCAGGAGCACCTCTAGATAATGGTGTGTAGCTGCAAGAGTTTGAGCGTCCATCGGAGCCCCAAAAGGAGGTTTGATAGCCTCTAGGTAGAAGGCCGAGAAGTCGTCTCGGTAGAGCTTGTAAGCCACCGTCATAGCTTCGCTGATGCGGTACTTGCTCATAAGGTCGTCAATCTCGAGCAGTGCTTCTGCCAAGCGGTGGCGGAACCACTCCACGGCCAAGAGGTTGGCCTCACCGGGCTTTGCCGAGGCATCGGCCTGCCAGTTGGAGATAAGTCTGTAGCTATTCCAAATCTTATTGCAGAAGTTGCGTCCCTGCTCTAGAAGGCTTTCGTCGTAAAGGAGGTCGTTACCGGCTGAGGTTGCCATCATCATACCTACGCGTACGCCGTCTGCACCATACTTCTCAATGAGGTTGAGCGGATCGGGCGAATTACCCAAGGACTTGGACATCTTACGCCCTTGAGCATCACGCACAATACCCGTAAGATACACATCGCGGAAGGGGCGTTGGCCACGATAGCGATAGCCTGCAATGATCATTCTTGCCACCCAGAAGAAAAGAATATCCGGGGCCGTAACAAGGACTTCTATGGGGTAGTAGTAGTTGAGTTCTTTATTGTCTTTGTCGTCTATATCTCCAAAGACTGTGATAGGCCAGAGCCAAGAAGAGAACCAGGTATCTAGGCAATCTTCTTCCTCGCGCAGATCTGCCAACGTAAGTGAGGGGCAGCCTGTTTCTTTTTTTGCTTTCTCTAGAGCTTCTTCGGGAGTAGGAGCCACGACAAATCCACCTTGAGGGAGGTAGTAGGCAGGGATGCGGTGCCCCCACCAAAGCTGGCGGCTAATGCACCAGTCTTTTACATTCTCCATCCAATGGCGGTATGTGTTCTTAAATTTGGCAGGGATGAGCCGTACCTCGTCTTTTTCTACCGCCTCGAGAGCCGGTCCGGCAAGCTCTTCCATTTTTAGGAACCACTGCATTGAGAGCTTGGGCTCGATGGGCACTTGTGTACGTTCGCTACATCCTACCTTATTGGTGTAGTCTTCTTCTTTAATTAGTAGCCCTGCTGTTTGTAGGTCTTGGGCTATCTTGCGACGGACATCGAAGCGATCCATCCCGGCATAAGCTCCCCCTTTTTCGTTGAGGGTGCCGTTGTCGTTGAATATATCGATGGTCTCTAGATTGTGCTTTTGTCCTAGATTGTAGTCGTTAATGTCGTGAGCCGGGGTTACTTTGAGGCAGCCCGTACCAAACTCGCGATCCACATATTCATCGGCAATAATAGGTATGGCACGCCCCACAATGGGGATAATAGCGTGCTTGCCAATGTACTGTTGATAGCGAGGATCCTCAGGGTATACGCATACGGCAGTATCGCCCATTATGGTTTCGGGGCGTGTGGTGGCGATGGTCAAGAAGTCATCACTTCCCTCAATATTGTAACGCAGATAGTAGAGCTTGCTGTGCTCTTCTCGGTAGATAACCTCTTCGTCCGAAAGGGCTGTTTGCGCCTTAGGGTCCCAATTGACGATACGTACCCCACGATAGATAAGTCCACTCTCGTAGAGGTCGCAGAATACCTTTATAACGGAGCGCGAGCGGTCTTCGTCTAGCGTGAAAGCGGTGCGATCCCAATCGCAAGAGGCTCCTAGTCTTTTGAGCTGCTCAAGTATAATGCCTCCATGCTCGTGCGTCCAGTCCCAAGCATGTTTGAGGAAGGTCTCCCGCGTTAGGGTGCGTTTGTCGATTCCTTGCTCGGCAAGACGCGCTACTACTTTGGCCTCGGTTGCAATAGAGGCGTGGTCTGTACCCGGTACCCAACATGCGTTGTACCCTAGCAGACGAGCACGGCGTACAAGCACGTCTTGTATGGTATTGTTGAGCATGTGTCCCATGTGGAGTACCCCCGTAACATTGGGGGGTGGGATTACCACGGTATAGGGTTCTCGCTCATCGGGAGTGGAGGCAAAATGCTTCTGCTCCAGCCAATATTGATACCATTTACTCTCTATCTCGGAGGGGTTATATACAGTCTCGTTATTCATTTTACTATGTCGTCAGAGTCGGAAAAAGAGGCAAAACAGCTGCCTATTTGACTGCAAAGGTAGGAAAAACCCCTATCTTTGTGACCTATTCCTCCTTATGTTATAGGGCAAGTTTTGATTAGAAGATTATGAAGATAACGATACCTAAGCATACCAATCTCCGTACACAGTCGTTGTTTGTATTGCTGGCAGTTGCATTTGTTGTGCTGCTATTCTCGCCACGCGACCACAAGTTTATGTACAATTTTGAACGTGGACAGGTGTGGCAATACGAGCTCCTTATTGCTCCGTATGATATTACCATCCTAAAACCTCAAGAGCAGTTGCAAGCGGAGCGAGATAGTGTTGCACGGAATATCCTTCCCTATTGCCGGATGGATAAGTCCGTGGCAAAGGAGAAGATTTTGCTTTGGAGTCATGATTACGCCAGTCGCTGGAAAAAAGAGCTCTCGCCCGATATTGAGGTGTTTGTGCGTAATTATCTGGAGGAGACCTACGACCATGGGATTATCGATGATGCCCTATATCAAAGGCTTCTCCAATCCAAAGAGGGAGAGGACGAGGAGATGCCCATAAATGAAGTCAACCTATTGTACGACCAAAATGAGAGTCGTAAGCATCCAACCACACTCTTTCTTACGGTAAAAGAAGCCTACCAGCAAGCTATCGACCGCTGTGTAGAGGCAGGATACAACCCCGATATTCTGAGAAGAATCAATCTGGAGAATTATCTGAGAGCCAACGTTTCTGAAGATGTGGCAACTCGTAATAGCGTCATTCGTGAGGAGCAGAAAAAGATCTCCAACTCTACGGGCATTGTGGTAGCAGGCAGACGCATCATAGACAAGGGGGATATTGTAGACGATGCTACCTATAATGTGCTGGCGAGCTATAAGAAGATGTACGAAGAGAGGTCGGGCAACGATCGTACCTACATAGGGCGTGTAGGGGGGCTGTTGCTCATTGTGATTGTATTGCTCCTTGGGCTTTGGCTCTACTGGCTTATCTTCCGCCCCTCGATCTTCCGGCAGCTTAAAAATACGGTATTTATTGCCGCCAGTATTTTCTTCTTTGTCCTGCTTACGGAGCTAACGGTCACGCTATTCCAGTTCGATGTATACATCATTCCCTATCTGATACTACCCCTATTGGTGCGTATATTCTTCGACTCGCGTACGGCCTATTTCTCCCATACCATTACAATTTTGCTGTCGGCACTTTTTGTTGCCCTGCCTCTTGAGTTTATTCTTCTTGAGATGGTAGCAGGTATGGTTGCTATCTTCAGTTTGAATAACTTGACCTCTCGCTCTCAGCTTATACGTACCACATTCCTTGCCTTCTTGAGCTACTCCATACTCTCTGTTGCTCTCTCTCTCATGCGCAATGGAGCTCTAGAAAATGTCGATGCCTTGCACACGTTGAGCTTTGGTATCAATATGATTTTCTTGATGTTTACCTATGTATTGGTGTATCCCATGGAGAAGCTCTTTGGGTATATCAGTAATATCAGTTTGGTAGAGTTGAGTGATATAAACCGACCCCTATTGCGGCAGCTATCGGAGAATGCTCCAGGGACTTTCCAGCACTCTATGCAGGTTTCTATCTTGGCAACGGATGCCGCGCAGAGTATCAATGCCGATGTACAACTCACTCGCACAGGGGCTCTCTACCACGATATTGGTAAGATGCTTAATGCTCCCTTCTTCACAGAAAATAATCAAGGAGGGCGCAATCCTCACGAAGATCTATCCTACAAAGAAAGTGCTGCCATTATTATAAAGCATGTAACAGAGGGCGTGGCTCTTGCTCAAAAGTACAAACTGCCCCCTCAGGTAATTGATTTTATTCGTACTCACCACGGCAGAGGGTATACCAAATATTTCTATACGATGTACTGCAATGAGCATCCCGGAGAAATTGTTGATCGTGCTCCCTTTTCTTACCCCGGCCCCAATCCCTTTAGTCGGGAGACCGGGATCTTGATGCTTGCCGATGCTGTGGAGGCGAGTAGCCGTAGCCTCAAAGAGTACACGGTGGAGTCTATCACCGCTTTGGTAGAGCGTATTGTAGATGGTATTGTGGCAGAAAAACTTCTTGACAATACCCCTCTTACGTTCCGTGAGATTACTACCATTAAAGAGACTTTTGTGAGTAAACTGCTCACGATGAATCACTCAAGAATCGCGTATCCGAAGCTCAATCGGGAGGAAGCCACAGCCTCTACTTCCAATGAAGAAAAGAGGGACGAGAAATGATAAATCGGGATACTCCTATCTTTTTGGTCGGCTATATGGGTTCGGGCAAGAGCACCATAGGACGGAGGCTCGCAGACCGAATGGAAAGGGAATTTATTGATACGGATATTTTTATCGAACGGCGATTTCACGAGAGTGTAGCCAATATGTTCACTTCGGTAGGCGAAGAGGCCTTTCGAAGACGCGAAGCGGTGGTAATAGAAGAGCTATCCGGATTTCCAAACGCCGTGATTGCAACGGGGGGCGGTCTGCCCTGTCATCATGGGAATATGGAGCTCATGAATCAGTGTGGAGTTACGGTTTTCTTACAAGTCTCTTTGGATAATTTGGCCAAACGTATTGAGCTATGTAAGAGAACGCGCCCCACTGTACGCCATCTCTCGGGAGAGGCTCTCGAGGAGCATATACGGCAAGCAATGGAGGTGAGGCTCCCCATTTATCGGCAAGCACAATACACAATTCCCTGCGACGAAATTTGTACACCTAAAGATGAAGATCGGGTGGCAGAGCAGATTGCTCTTCTCCTAACTCGGTAGTCTCCATGGTATAAATAAAAAGGGTAGATGGCGCTCCTTTGCGGAGAGTCATCTACCCTTTGTCCTCAAACGAATGAGGGGAGGAGATTTATCGAACGAGTAGGGTTGTCATTAGAGTTTTCCCATTACTTGTCGCGCAGCGTACGATATATTCACCGGCCATTAGCTGGTTGGTCGGGATTTGGAAGCTCTGAACTCCATCAACTTTGTACGAAGCGATATGCTTGCCATCCATGGCTTCTATTGAGATTTGCTCCATAGGCAGGATGGTACGTAGGGTTGTTTCGGTGGTTGCAGGGTTGGGATAGAGCATAATCTCCTGGGGTATAACTTCAATCCCCCCTTCGTTAGAGTTTTTGAGAATAAAGTGTACGGGCACTTTTATTGTACCAAAAATCTTCTGTCCGAAGTCTGATAATCCAAATTGATCCGATACTACGGTGAGGATACGCAATAGTCCATCTTTCCCCGCAAGGAAACTGAACTCTCTCCCCAACGAGAACATAGGAACAAAATATTTCTTCTCTCCCTTTCCGATTTTCCCGGAGAGGGCGTTTGTAGAAACTGCTAGCACTTCCACATTCCCTTCCTGATCGTTGTATCCGGTTGTTAGAAGAGCTCTAATAGCCGCTTTCGACCCCGTTGGATCGTAGAGAGAGCCTTCGTTGCGTATTTCGAACTTGCAGGGGCGTACGTTGTTGTCGGTACATACAATTTGTATAGGCCCCTCGGTGACTAGTTCGCAGACCAAGGTGGCATCTGTATAGGAGCCGGGAAGTTTTACGATGCAATCCTTGGCAATGCGGCGAGCTGCGGAGCGAGCCATGCGTTTGTTATAGAAACCGAAGTCAGTACCGGGCTCATCGGGATTGAGACGGGGTATGCGGAGATACAAATTTGCTTTGCTGTCTTTGGGGAGAATGGGGCGGAATCCGGAAAAAGTAATCTCAGCATCCCCTTCTGCAGGTACTGTTATCATCTGTACTCCGGCGGAGTAGCGATAGTCGGGGGTACCCTCTTCTCTGTTAAAAGTCTGGCCGTCTACACAGAAGAGCTGTGCGGGAAGGTACATCTCGCGTTTGCTTGAGTTGTGTACTGTAAAGGAGACTTCGCTCTTTTCGTAGCTGTAGAGTTTGTCCGCCTTTACAGTCTTGGGGTCTACCGAGAGCCAATCAATGGGGACATCGTACTCTATCTTACTTACTTTATGGTCTGCGATGGTGATAAATGCAATGGAGGGCTCATCGTAGAGGAAGTGTAGGGGTTTGTAGTCTTTCCCCTCGAGTGCATACTCTAGCTTTAGAGTGTAGGTGCCATCGGCGAGATCCTTGACTTCGAAGGTATCTCTACTTATATAGGGAATATACACAGATAGATTCCCAACATCAGGTTGCCCCTCTTTTACTCGCGTTTCTTTACCATCATATATTGCAAAGCGTAGGGTGCAATGCATCAGTGTTTGGGCACTTTGCATGTAAATCCCGGCCATAGTTATTTTTTCTCCTCCGGAGTTGGGGAGAATTTTAGCGCGAAGGGATACGGAGGGCGTACTGAGAGGAGCTTTTTCTCCGCATTCTCCATCTCGGCAAGGAGCAGCTCCTACCACGATGGATTGAGCATAATCGTAGAATCCCATACCGGCACCTGTCCCTAATGAACTAGGTTGCAATGCCGTGAGTCGGTAGTAGGCATTGGCCTTTCCTCCCCAACCCCAGTTGAAGTGGAATAGCCCTTTATCATCGTAACCATCACAAACAAAGCAGTGACCACCTTCCCCTTGACCGAAGAAGATGACCGGGCGCTCATTGTCGAGTTCTGTGCGGATTGTTCCTTCCCATTTTTCTTGGTTTACTTGTCCGCGATAGAGTAGATGTGTCTCTCCACTATATTTGAAAAAATCTCGGAGTGCACGCACTATATAGGTGTCTAATGCACCACTGCCGCGAGAGGAGTAGGTCATATCTACAGCATGTCCGGCATCACGCATCAAAAGACCATACGCTTTTGCCACCATCTCTTTGTTCTCTATCGTATTGGGGTCGTAGGTCCCGGGCATGTTTGCCCAGTCGTAGTGAGTGTTAAATGTTACAGAGCGAGTGATGTGAGGAGTGTACATAGAGTCTATGTAAGAGTGGCTACCGGTACCTACGTCGGGCCATTTGTGGAACCGCAGTACTTGAGCTAGAGCGGTAGCTACACATCCTGTAACACACTTTCGGCTTGTAAAGGGATCGACGGGGCACTCGCTATTGAATGGATACCCTTGGTCCCATCGGATTTGTTCCTTTTCGAGGAGGGGGGCTACTTGCTTTTGAGGGAGTTCCCTAGTGCTCTTTGGGCTAGTGGAGTAAAACATATCAGTTCGATAGAAGGTCTCTATCTCCTTGTCAATCCCCTTGAGCCAGTAGAGAGCTTCGCGAGGAGCAGACTCCACAGAGAAGTGCCCTTCGTACGAGTAGGCAAGTATTTGTTCCAGACGATCATCTCCGGCAACAATCACAAAGCCGTCATTTTCTCCTCTGTTGTATATATAGTAGTAGGTAGGAGCAATCACCTCAGATGCACGGAGGTGTGTTTGCTTCGCTTGAGTATTTTGAGGGCGATGGATATAAGAAAGTGTGAGCGAGGGCTCCGAAGATCGTAGTGAGCTACCGCGGAAGAACTGTTGAGCAATACGTAACGAAACCTCCGGAGAGATAGGAGTTGCCCACACACTGCCCAGGCACAGAAGAGAGCCTAGAGCCAGCAAAAGAAATCTTTTAAGCATCTTGTAAGGAAATGATTTAGTTGTTTGTTGTATTGTTTTATATGAGACCATTATCTCTTATTCTCTGCAAAGTTAGAAAGAACTAGCCTTAAAACACTGTGTGAATGAAAGAAAAAACTTTTATCTATACCGAAAAATGACCATTGATAGCTTAAAAATACCTACAGGTTGGTATTGTAGAAGGGAGATTAGTGTAGCTATCTTTGCACTCAGTTCTCGCGATAACTACACAAACGAATAGAATGAATCCATTACAATATGAATGCCAACAAATTATTTTTATCGCTGCTCTTAGGTGCTAGTAGTATCGTAGGGGCATGGGCGCAGCATGCCGTGAAGCGTGAGTATTTCTGCGATCCTGCAAAGTATCAGTATCGCTTGAAGTCTTACAAGCATTATGGTCAGCTCTTTACCTACAATTATGACGAAAAGGGATATGTAAAATCTCTTGAAGTTACCAATGACAACGGCTCTCTAGAGTCTCGAACTCTTTTCTACTACAACGAAAAGGGCTACTTCGTTAGACTCGATGATTATGGTCGTCCTAGGATGGCTACAGGTGAGTTTGATATTGTAAGTAGGCGGAACGAGTACAAGCGTAATGAGCAAGGACAGGTTGTCACTTTCTCTGTATATCAGCTACTAGGTGAGGATAAAGATGATGAGACTCTTTCTAAAACAGTAGAAGGTAAGTTTACCTACAATGAAAAGGGTCTAGAGAGTGAGGCTATCTTTACTGCAGGAGTAGAGGGAACTGCCAATTGGGCACCTTTCCGTAAGTGTAAGGTTGTGTATGATGCGCAGGATCGTATCATAAAGCTGGATCAAGTTGCCTATCCCGAAGAAGGGGAGAAGTTGATGGACGAAGTGCTTGAGTACAACGAACGTGGACAAATCACAAAACTTGGGTACAATTCTTACACCGGAAATAAAAATGGGGAACTTCTTTTCAAATATGACAACGAAGGGAATTTGCTAGAAAGTGGCGACCCGGACTTCCCCGTTACCTATACTTACGAGAACAAGAGTTTGGTATGTGATAAGGTATTCTTCCCAGTCCCTCCCATGGCTAGAAGTCTCTACTACGAGTTGCGTAATAACCTTATTTTCTCTCTCGGATTCCCTCTCTTTTACACCCTTCCCACTACAGCTCCTAGCAAAGAAGTCATGAAGATGGCCGGAGATGATGGCGAAGATGAGGACGAAAACGAAGGAATGTTTGTCTACGAATCCGTCCCGATGAGTAACGTCTTGATACCTGCAGTAGGGAACAATCTTAAACCCACTGTTGCCGGAGGACGTCTCTCTGTAGAACTTCCCAGCGAACTTGTAGGCGAGCCCTATTTCCTCTGCAATGCAGAAGGCGCCCTACTACAGCGTGGCGTTATCTCCTCTGAGCTCCTCACTCTTGAGGTAAGCGATCTATCTCATGGAACCTACCTCCTAAAGGCAGGGAACCAAAACGCAAAAGTCCTCCTTTAAGGATCTAAAAGAGAACTCAACACAATAATAATCGCAAAACAAAACTACAGAAGTATGAAAACTAGATTTTTCTTGGCACTTATAGCTACTAGCTTGGTTTTGGGGGTTGCATCATGCCGCCCGAACCAAACTCCTAAACCCGGTCCTACCCCAACTCCTAATCCTCCCGCACAAGAAGAGGTAAAGGGATTGAAAGGTTATGTTGATGCCTCTAAGTATGAGAAGTGGGTATACTATTCGCTTAAGGACAATAAAGAGGTAGAAGTGAGTGACTACAAGAATAGTGACGCTTGGGATATCGCTTTTCATCGCTTTGACATCCGTCTCAATTGTGGCGAAAGTGGTAAGGGTAAAGGTGCTGCCGTCTTCTCTGGTGTAACGGAGATGGAAAAGGCAACCAAAGTGCCTACAGAAGGATGGGTTACTGATGCCATAGGTACTATAACCATTAAGTTTAGCATGGGAGGTGGCTCTCACGATAGTAATCACGAGCAAACAGGTTACAATCATCTGATTACAGGAAAGAAGACCGAGCGAGGAGATATGTCTGGAGGTTGGCTTGATTACGACCTTGGCAACATGCCTCCCCGCGTTCGTTTGTCGGGCAAAGTTTTCTTTGTAAAGTGTGCCGATGGCAAGATCGCTCGCATTCAGTTTACCGATTGTAAAGACAAAACGGGACGCAAGAATGGTTTTATCTCTTTCACTTACGACTATAATGTGAGTGTGAAGTAACAACCATTCTCCCTTCTCTTTAACTATTTGTATAATAAGACTATGAATTATTGTACCCTAAAGCAGGCTGTAAAAGGCCTGCTTTTTGCGTGTTTATTCTCAAGTTTTAGCCCTATAGCCCTTGCACAACAGACCTATAAAAAAAAGGGAACAGGGCAGGAGAAGCACCAAACTCACGCAAGCCAACTTGATAGTATTGCTAAAGAGAATACCCTAGACAACGTAGTTTGCACGGGTAGTCGCACTGTTCGGCTCATGAAGAATGAGCCCATCCCTGTACGCCTTATCAAGGCAAAAGAAATAGAAATGCTTGCGCCACAAAACTTTCGGGATCTATTACAGTATGTACTTCCTGGGGTAGAGTTTACAAAGCATGGGTCACAAGATCGTATCAATATGCAGGGATTCAACTCCAGTTCCTTGCTATTCCTCATTGATGGGGAGCTAATTTCAGCAGGTACGGGGAGTGACATCGATTTCAATCGTATCAATCCGGATGATATAGAGCGCATAGAGGTCTTGCGAGGGGCATCGTCTGCACTCTATGGATCCAATGCTATTGGAGGTGTAATCAATATTATAACCCGACAAGCCAAAGTGCCTTTGCGTGTGGGGGTGTCGAGTACGATAGATAGTAGGCGAGACCTCAAAGAGAACCTTTCTATTGGGCTTAAACAAGGAATCTTCACAAGCCAAACCGGGGTACAATTCACAAAAGACAACGGCTATACGGTACGTGATGAGCAGAGTAAACGAGAGGTCGAAATCACGGGCAATAGAGCCTGGAATATCTCCGAAAAGCTCACTATAACACCATCCGAGAGACTACAATTCTCCCTTACAGGGCGTGCCAACCTGCGTCGTCAGCTTTGGGAAAAACATATCAATTACCTCTATCACTCCTACGATGGTATAGCAGGTGTTCGCTGGCAGATCAGCGAAAAGCAGGGGCTTGACCTCTCGTACCACTACAACAATTATTCTAGAGACTCTATTTTCCCTCTAGCCCCAACGGAGCCCAAAGCACCCGTATTTCGTCAGCAGATGCACCATGCTCGTGCACAATACAACTACGATATTGATAAGATACAGCACATCAATCTTGGGGGGGAGTACCTATTTGACGAGGTCGCTTCGGATCGCCTCCGTACGCTAAACAACGGGAAACCTAAGCATATACAGAGCGGGGTAATCTATGGTCAGGGTATCTTCTCGGTCCTTGATAACGTTACTTTGAGCTATGGTGGTCGGCTCGACCTCCATTCCGGTTTTGGAGCGCATTATACTTCTCGTATCTCTGCCATGTACAAACCCACCGAAGAATTGGCTCTCCGCTTAACCGATGCGCAGGGGTATCGTGCACCCTCCATGCAAGAGCTTTATATGTTTTTTGATCACTTGGGCATGTTTATGATCTATGGGAATGAGGCGCTGAAGCCCGAGGAGAGCCATATGGTTTCATTCTCTACTGAGTATAAAGCCAAAGAGACAAGTCTAATGTTCAATGCTTTTTTCAATAAAGTAGACAATCGCATACAGACTGTAGCGAGGGTACGGGATGGGAAAAGCGAACAATTCTATGACAACATTAAGGGTACGAGTCGCATCTTTGGTCTTGAGCTCCAGGGGCAGCAAGCCCTACCCTGGGGGTTTAGTGTGCGTGGCTCTTACTCCTATACGCATGACTGGCATAAGGTAAAAGACAAAGCGGGTAATGAGGGACTGCGTACGGCCACCCACCCACACTCTGCCTTGCTAGCACTAGACTATGGGAAATACTTCAGTAATAACTATTCTCTTAACGCCTTCTTTATGATGCGTTGGATGTCTGGTTTTACCTCGTCGGAGTATGACGACAAATCATTGCTTACACCGCAACGTACGCCCGGTTATGCCACAGCTCGTATTGGTATAGAGCAACGATTCTTCAGAAATTTCCATCTCAATTTGGGTATCGACAACCTCTTCAACTATCGTGTTAAGGTTATCAATACCAATGTTTTGCCCACGCCTGGGAGAGTCTACTCGGCGACCCTTCGTCTCCAATTCTGATGTAGCTCCCTTGGTTTAGCCATCTAGATGGCATCCTCAAAACGCCCTACTTCCCGTAAAAGAAATAAACTCCTATGAAACTATCGAAACGAACAAAAACGCTACTCTTTGCAGCTATTGCTCTTGTGGCAGTTGCAGTGCTTTGGGGGATATTCCGCCCCAAACCTATCAGGGTAGCTTTGGTAAACTTCCCCCAATTTATGGTGGCTCGTGCCATCTCTTCTGCCGACGAAAAGAATGCAACCGTTAAGGTAGAAGACGACCTTTCCCAACTCGAGAATTATGATTTTGTACTCGCTTTTGGGATGGGGCTTAAGTGGGCTCCCGAAGATCGAGAGCTGGTACAAAAACTCATCGAAGAGAAGAAGTGCCATGTGCAAGTATTCATGGCGACAAGCCCCGATAACGAGATCTCCTCCCTCACCGAGGAGCAATCTTCTCTCGTAGTCTCCTATTTCAGCAACGGAGGGGCTAAGAATTATAGATCGGGATTCAACTATATCCGTAAGGAGATATTGGGTAAATCACTCCGAGAGGGGAGCATAGAAAAACCCGTTAGTTTTGGAGAAAATGTATTCTACGGAAAGACGGACGATGATCTCTTCTCTTCCCTCAAAGAGTACGAAGCCTACTACAAAAGCAATGGCTACAAAGAGGGAGCTCCTAAGGTTGCCATGCTCATTAGTTTCGCTTCTCCCACCAACTCCAACCGAGAGCATATAGATGAAATAGTATCCTCTTTGGAGGAGAGTGGGCTCAACGTGTATCCCTTCTCTGCCGGGGGAGATCGCCTAAAAATAATCCAAGAGATTAACCCGGATCTCCTAATTTACATGCCCCATGGCAAAATGCTATCGGGCAATACAGACCCTGCTATCAGCTACCTCCAGCAGCAGAATATACCTATTATAGCCCCTCTTACCATTGTTGCCGAGAGGGAAGATTGGCTTGCCGATAAACAAGGTTTGGTGGGAGGTTTCCTCTCGCAAAGCGTCTCCACGCCCGAGATTGACGGGGCTATGATACCCTTTGCTCTTGTGGCTTTGGAGCGCGATAGTAAGAGTGGATTGCAATACTTCCATGCTATCCCGGATCGTCTGGAGACCTTTACCCGACTGGTCAATAACTATATATCGCTCAAGCGCAAACCCAACAGTGAGAAGCGCGTAGCCATCTACTACTTCAAAGGTCCGGGACAGAATAGCCTCGTTGCTCAGGGGATAGAGGTGCTTCCCTCGCTCTATAACGTGTTGTTAGAGCTACGCAACCAAGGGTACAAGGTCACGGGTCTGCCCTCTACGGAAGCCGAATTTGAGAAAATGGTGATGACCCAAGGCGCGCTCTTCAATAGCTATGCAGAGGGGGCTCTTGCGGACTTTATTGCTAAGGGATACCCCCAATTCGTCTCTACGGATAGCCTACAAAGCTGGATGAATGCCGTCCTTACCCCCAACCAAAGAGAGGCACTTGCCAAAAAGTATGGAGCTGCTCCCGGGGAGTACTATACCATGCGAAAAGGTGACAAAGAGGGTATTGCCGTTACGGCCGTGCCCTTTGGTAATGTGGTGCTTCTCCCTCAGCCGGGTCAAGGAGTCGGCGATAATGACTTCAAGGCAGTGCATGGTGCTAATCCTCTTCCCCCCTATCCCTATGTGGCTTCCTACCTTTGGGTGCAAAAAGGATTCCGTGCCGATGCAATTATGCACTTTGGTACGCATGGTAGTCTTGAGTTTATCAACGGCAAGCAAATTGCCCTCTCGCAAGAGGATTGGACAGACCGCATGATCAACGATCTCCCCCATATATATTACTATACAATTGCCAACATTGGGGAGGCGATGATAGCGAAGCGCAGAAGCTATGGAGAGACGGTTTCGTATCTCGCACCTCCTTTTATCGAAACAAGACTTCGGGGCGATGTGGCCGATCTATTAAAACTAACGGATCAATACTTAGCAAGCGAAACAGATAACCAAGAGCTATCTCTTCGCATCAAAAACCTGGCGATCAAAAAGGGATTCCACAGAGATCTTCATTTAGATTCCATTCGTACAAAACCCTACAGTAGGGAAGAAATAGAGAGTCTATCCGACTTTGCCGAGGAGCTTGCCGTAAGCAAAATACCGGGAGGGATGTACCGTACGGGTATTGCCTTCTCTCGTGAGAAGATCCATAGTTCGGTGCTACACATTGCTACCGATCCTATTGCCTATGCCCTTGCTGCACTCGATCGCCACAGAGGCAAGTACACCCAAAAGCAGCAAGATAATGAACGGTTCTTTACTCAGCATTACCGAGAACCTGCCGAGCGTGTAGTGCGTCAAGCCCTAGCCGCGCATCAAGTAAATACGGAGGCTGTGCTCACCTCTTTAGGCGTTACGGCTGAGGAGCGTCGCCTTGCCGAGCAACTTATTGCCAAAACGGAAGCCAATAATGCCGCTATGATGGGCTCTATGGGAGCTATGAAAGGCGGTGGTATGGGTATGCCGATGGGGGCAATGAGTGGCAAGAAACCTGCCTCCATGGGAGCGAAAGGAAAGGATAAGAAGGGTGGTCACCCGGGCGGTATGCCTCAAGGGGCGGACAAGAAGGGTGGTCACCCGGATGGTATGCCTCAAGGAATGGACAAGAAGGGGAGCGGCAAGATGCCCCCTGCTATGATGGAGGCAATGAAGGCAATGCAGCAAGAGGCTCTATCGCCCGACGAAAAAGCATTTGTTGCCAGCATGCAACAGCTCCGTCACTCCATCAATGCCATTGTAGGCTACTACGATAAACTCATGCAAAGCCCCCAAAGGGAGCTATCCTCTATTGTGAATGCTCTCAATGGCGGTTACCTTGCGCCCTCCCCGGGTGGTGACTATATTGCCAACCCCGAGACGCTCCCCACAGGACGCAATCTCTACTCCATCAATGCCGAGACTACGCCTACGAAGGCGGCCTGGGATAAGGGAAAGAAGCTGGCAGAAGACCTCCTTGCGGACTATAAAAAGCGTCACAATGGAGAGCTACCGCAAAAGGTTAGCTTCTCTCTTTGGAGTAGTAGCTTTATCGAGAGTGAAGGGGCTACAATAGCAGAAATCATCTATCTACTCGGGTGTGAACCTGTGCGAGATATGATGGGGCGTGTACAGGATATTAGGCTTATCCCCATGGAGCAACTCAACCGCAAACGTATAGACGTAGTGGTACAAACCTCGGGTCAGTTGCGCGATCTTGCCGCCTCTCGTCTCTATCTTATACAGAAGGCGGTAGACCTAGCTGCCAAGGAGACCGGAGAGAAGGACAACGAGGTAGCCAAGGGGGCTGTTGATGCCGAAAAGGTACTGCTCGAGAAGGGACTTTCGCCCAACGAGGCTCGCTCCCTGAGTACGCAGCGTGTATTTGGCGGTGTCAATGGCAATTATGGCACAGGGATACAAGAGATGGTAGAGAGTGGCGACCGATGGGAAAAGGAGTCGGAGATTGCCGACGTATACCTCAATAACATGGGAGCCATATACGGTAGCAGTGAACAATGGGGAGACTTCGAAGCCGGATTGTTTGAGGCGGCTCTGCAAAATGTAGACGCTGTGGTACAACCGCGCCAAAGCAACTCATGGGGTCCGTTAAGCCTCGACCATATCTACGAATTTATGGGAGGTCTGACCCTTACCGTGCGCCAAGTAACAGGGAAAGACCCCGATGGATATTTCAACGACTTGCGCAACCATCATCGTACTCGCGTACAGGAGATGAAGCAAGCCATAGGTGTAGAGGCACGTACTACCATACTCAATCCTACCTACATCAAAGAGGTAACCAAAGAGGGGCAAGGAGCTGCATCTGCTCTCGCCGAGACCATCCGCAATACCTATGGATGGAACGTAATGAAACCCTCTGCCATAGACAAGGAACTCTGGGACGATATATACAATACCTATATCAAGGATGATAAGGACTTGGGGATCCGAGACTTTTTCGAGCAAAACAACCCTGCTGCCCTCCAGGAGATCACGGCGGTGATGATGGAGACCATCCGCAAGGGAATGTGGAATGCCTCGCCCGAACAGCGAAAGGCAATTGCCGAGCTACACGCTGAGGAAATAGAAAAGTTTGGAGCGGGGTGCAGTGGATTTGTTTGCGACAATGCAAAATTGAGAGATTTCATTGCCAAGGAAATCCCTGCCGAACAGCAACAGAACTACCAAAAAGCCATTCAGAAGGTGCGCAATCTCTCGAGCGAGCAAAGCAAGGATGCCCAACTTCTCAAGAAGGAGGAACTAAACGCCGATGATACATCAGTCATAGAACGCCCCTCTCAGCTCTTCTTGTTTGTGGCCATTGGGGTAGTGGTGGTTCTCATTATCATCTTTGTGATCTATCGTAGGCGCAAGTTACGTCAGCAGAGTAATGAGTGAAATACTATTGATTGTTGCTCTTCTTGCCATCCTCAAATGGATGATAGAGGAGGGGATACACTCGAAGGCAGCTTCTCTCTTAGCAAAAAGGGAGGGCTCGCCTTCGGGGGCATCTAAGAGGGGGAACTACCTAGGGCTTATCGTCCGTGGAGGGCATGCCTTGCTGTATGTGGCGTTCCTGGCTGTGGTGCATTCTATTACGATGAATAGTAAACTCCACGCTCTAGAGGAACTGCTCTACACGCCACAGGCTCTGCAAGATATGTCCCTTTTGGTAATGGTAGACCTTCTCTATGTGGTCTATCTCTGCGTACACCGTAGTACCTACTCGCAGAAGTGGTGGCGTACGCTCTCTCGTAGCTTCGCCCCCATTATGATGTTCCCTACACTTTTCTACGTACGTCTACGATTGTTTTACGTCTTCCCGGGGGCTTCTTTCCTTGGGGTAACTCTTGCGCTGATGGCCGTAGTGGCCTTGCTGACCCTTGCTGCTCCCTACCTATTGCGAGCCATAGGGATGGGCGACGAACTACTGAGAGAACTTGCTATTTTGCTCTCCCTTCTGCTTTTCTTCGTGGTGGTGGCTGCCGGAGTATTGCACCCCGATAGTGCCGTGCGAGGAACCGGAGCCGACGTGGATTGGCTGATGGTTGTTTATCTCATTCTCTTTGTCTTGAGTATGGGAGTCGTCGGCTATCTCTTCTCACATTGGGTTATTCCCTATATCCAACTTAAACTGAAAAAACGCACAACTAATAACTCTAAATAAAAGTATGCACTATCTATCCAACGCTATGTTTTGGGTTTCCAATGGACTATTGGTACCCGTAGTAGTAGCTCTGCTCTATCTGTTTATCCGTTCGCTGCTGATGCTGGGGACTTTGTTTGGTACGTGGCAAACGCACCGCAGACGCCAAGATGCCTACTCAAAGGTAATCAGCAAAGAGAGCCAATTTGATGTAACGGCTCTGCAATCCGTTCTTGCTAAGCAACGAAAGGGCCCCTTCGATCTTCTCCTTGGTACGTTGCTTACGAGTGATCGTGCGCGTCGGGATCTTCTTATCGGGGAGTATGACCTAGCCGTGGAGCATCGCCTCGGGGCTGCCAAGATACTCACTAAGTTCGGCCCTATCCTCGGGCTTATGGGTACACTTATCCCTATGGGGCCTGCTTTGGTTGGGCTTTCTTCCGGAGACATTGCCAGCATGGCGTACAATATGCAGGTGGCTTTTGCCACTACCGTGATAGGGATGTTTACCTCCGCTGTGGGCTACATTGCGCTACATATCCTGCGCAGCTATCACCACCACGACCTTATTTGGTTGGATTATGTAAACGAGAAGCTCGACAACGAATAATCGGATCATGAAGAAGCGCAGACGTTTTGAGGAAGAAGAGGCGGATCCCTCTTCTCTCGTATCCAATCTATTCGATGTGGCCATGGTCTTTGCCTTGGCTCTCATGGTGGCTCTGGTGACCAAGTTCAATATGACGGAAGTCTTCAGCCAAGAGGACTACACTATCGTAAAGAACCCTGGGAAAGAGAATATGGAGATCATCATGAAGAAGGGGGAAAAGATTGAGAAGTACACGCCAAGCAACGACACCGCCAATCCGAAGGATGGCAACAAAGGGAAGCGTGTAGGCGTTGCTTACCAGCTAGAGAACGGCGAGATTATCTACATCCCCGAAGAGTAGCGATCCCTCCTTTCCCGCTCCGAAGAGCATAACGCAAAAGGGCTGACTTCATCGTGTGTGTGGAGTCAGCCCTTGATTTATTCCCTCTTGATTGTCTTTTACTGGAAAGCTTTGAGAGGAAATTCCACATCCCCTAGTTTTTCTAGGTTTTTTTCGTAAAGACGCAAGTCCTCCTCTAGAACTCGTAGCGTATTATCTACATAGATGCGAGGAGCCCCCGAAACTGTTCCATAGATTCCCTCTAACCAAGAGATAAATCTTTTGTTTGTTATTGTTGCATCTTCTATTTTTAGTACACTTCCTAGTAGATTACAGGCCAAATGATAGTGAGTTATCTTTCCATTCTTCAGTGGAATGGGACTTAGAATATAGGGGTTGCTTTCCTCTCTATGTCTGAGGGCATTTATTTCCATTCCATTAGAGTATTTTTTGATGTCTTCCTCCATAGTATGATGGGCTACAATTCCATAGTAGTGAATTTGCTCTTCTAGTAGGAAAGCGTCAATGATAGCTTGTCCAAAAAACAATTGTTCCTTCTCTTCATAGGTAAACTCCCCTTTTGCTATCGCCCCTTTGATGGGGAATTTATGATGTAAAGACAACTGCATTAATCCTACTGCAGCTATGGATATGCGCTGGAATCCTAGGGGTGAACTCTCCTCAACAATAAGGATAGAATCTGAGAAGAAAGAAACTTTGAATGTCTTTACATTCTCAAGGAAAGGGGAAAACCAGTCATCTAACTTTGCCCTTAGCCCCTTTAGTTCTTTCTTTAGATCGGCGTGCTTTGTCCTCATGACCTTCTCTTTGAAGCCCATTATATCGGCGTATAGTACGTATTTTTCATCGTTGTTTGTATTCTTCTTATTCACCTTAGTGGGGCGAGGTGCTCGGGCTTCTGCTTTCTTTTCAGCATTGTTTCTCTTCTTTTCATTCATATTCTTATCAGAATAAGGTTCGTTTTGGTTCTAAGATATGCACGGAGCGACTGCCTGCTAATGGAGTCGCTCCGCATCGTTCATTTGTTTTTGGGGAGGTCACTTATTCATTAGCATTGCCGCCGCCTTCGTTGGGCTTGGGTTTGGGCTTGGAAGTTTCCCCGGGCTTCGTACTTTTCTTAGCCTTGGCTGTTGTCTGCTCATAGCTCACGTCGGTAAGAGTGAAGTACTTCTTAGAGGGAGAGAGCAGTACTACAGGTTTCTCGATGTGCTCTTGCGCACGGAAAGTCTTCCCTTTCTCAATTGCTTTGCTCTTGAAAGAGGGCTTGAGCGTACCTAAGTCGCCGAACTCAACAATGTCGCCATTGGCTACAATGTCGCGTGCAATTTCGGTGGCGTAGTTCAAAACTGCTTCCACTTCCTGACGATTAAACGTGGTAGACTTTGCCACACGCTCGCAGAAACTGCGAAAATCCACACGATGTCTGCCCGTAGGCTGGGCTACTTGCACAATTTTTCCTGCTTGAGGACCAATAGTCATCTTTCGTTCTACAAGAACGAACTGTAAAGGCTTGTTTGCCATGATTTAGTAAGATATTCCTCCTTTGTTTTTAGCTCACAAAGTCGGAGGAGTTCGCTTTGTGAGTTAATATTTTCATTTGATGATGCAAAGGTAATTAATTTATTAGAAAAACGCAATAGGCATTTTCTTGGCTGCTAATTGGGTGTCATCAGAAAGCACATTAGCTTTCTCCAAAAAGCTCATTAGGAATCCGGTAAAAGCTCATTAGCTTTTTCTTGAAAGCTAATGAGGAATTTTCTGTAGGGTCGTTGATAGCTCTCCTGCAACCCTAAAAGTAGGGGACGAAAGGGCAGGAGCTATCGGTAAAGAAGTCGTGTTTTTAGGGGAGGTTCGGGGGGAGGGGAGATGTCTCTCGGGCTCTGTAGGGCGGGTTAGTCGAGGTTGTTGAGCATCGTCTGGTAGCGGTGCGCCTCCTCAGAGTAGCCGAGTTGTTCGGACACTTCGATTAGCTTGGTCAAGAGGGGCTTATTACCGGGATGCTCCACCACAGATCGGCTCATTATCTTATAGGCTTCCTTATCCGCCCCCATCTCTAGATTGGTGAAGGCAAACTGCATGGCCACCTCTAGGTGTCGGAATAGTTTTTCGTACCCCTCCTTGAGTAGCTTGTGGGCCTCTTTGATGCGTCCGAGAGAGCGTAGTGCAAAGCCCTTGCGTGCTAGGGCTGTGGGATGGAGCGGATTGAGCGCGAGAGCCTTGTCGTAATTGTTGAGCGCCGAAGTCGGATCGTCATATTCATCAAGGCACTGATCGCCCATTTCTATGTACTCAAGAGCCAACTTCTCGAGCTGCGCCTTATCCTTCTTCGTCTCTTTCGTCTTCTTTTTCTGCTGTTCGATTACGCCCTCTACCTGATAGAGCTTGTGGAGTAGAAGTCTGCGCGCCTGGGGTGAGTCGAAGATGTTTTTCTCGTTAAGAGCCTGACCAAAGAGCGTAATGGCTTGATGGAGGTCGCCCTTATTGAGTAGCATGAGGGCGGATTGGTAGAGAGAGTAGGCATGGCTCTCCTCCAGAGCTACCTGTAGTTGCTGCGGATTGGCGGCGGCGCGGTAGTACTCGATGATAGAAGCACGGGTGATTACATCCTGTTTGCGGAAGGGGCGGAGGAGATTCATTCCCTCGAGCGAGCGGCATCGGCTAAGGGCTACATAGGCTTGTCCTGCCGCAAAAGTGCCGTCGGAGAAGTCGATAGTGGCGTGGTCGAACGTTAGCCCCTGACTCTTGTGTATGGTAATAGCCCAGGCGAGACGCAGAGGGTACTGCGTGAAGCGTCCTATCACCTCCTCTTCTATGGTGTTGTTCTCCTCGTTGAGCGAATATCGCTTGTTCTCCCACGTGTAAGGCTCTACTTGGCACTCTCTCCCATCCTCCAATGCCACCTCTATAAAGCCGAACTCCTCATTTGCCCCTAGGTATCGCCCCAGCGTGCCATTGACCCACTCGTGGTTGGGATCGTTGGCAATAAACATCACCTGCGCGCCTTCTTTGAGGGCAAGTGCAAGATCTGTGGGTAAACTACTCTCGGGGAATTCGCCCGATACCGAACCCTTAAATTCGGACTTCTTACTCTCCAGCTCAGCCAGCTGACTCTCGTTGATAGCCATGGCGCGATCTCGCCGCGAGGTGAGGGTTATGTTGAAGTCCGAAGAGGAGGCAAGGGCTGCGTTTTGTCCGCTCCGCTCATTCAAGAGAGCTACATCTTGGTCGGACGTGTTGCCGGTGCGTATATGGTCTAGGATGGAAACAAAGGTGCGGTCGGTCTGCCGGTACACCTTGTTGAGTTCGATCATAAGGGGCTTTTGGGTATCGAAGGCGGCAGCTCCGTAGAAAAAGGGCGTTGCGTAGAAGCGGTTGATGATCTCCGTCTCGCCCCTCGTTACCACGGGTTCGAGTTGGAAGAGGTCGCCCACAAAGAGCATCTGCACGCCCCCAAAAGGCGTAGACATAAGCCCCCTGATTACCCTTAGCAAATAGTCTATGGCATCCACAATATCCGCCCTCACCATAGATACTTCGTCTATGATAATCAATTGGAGTTTATTGATGAGCTTACGTTGTTCCTTACGAATGCGTTTGAGCGAATTGCGGAGGAGTTCCTTGTCGCTCGGCGGAATGGGACTAAAGGGTAAACGGAAGAAGGAGTGGATGGTTTGCCCCCCGGCATTGAGTGCGGAGATACCCGTAGGGGCGAGTATGACGTGCTCCTTTTTGGTGTGGGCACTGACATGCCTCAGAAGTGAGCTTTTACCCGTGCCGGCTCGCCCCGTGAGAAAGATATTGCGGTTGGTCTCCTCTACAAGTTGTAGAAGGTATTGCATCTCCAGATTCTCGGGGTCGGGGATACGGATTAGTGGGTCGCTCATTGTGGGTCGGTTGGGTTTGGGGTGTTCCCCCTTTCCTTACAAAGAAGGGGGAGGGCACAGCTTGCCTTATTGGAGGTAGGAGGTGGGGTCGGGGACGCCTGCAAGGGCAAAGGCCTCTTTGCGTTCACGGCACGTGGCACACTCGCCACACTGCGTCTCTCCGCCTACATAGCAGCTCCAGGTGGTGGCGTAGTCCAGCCCGAGGGGCATCCCTACAGCTACAATTTCACTTTTGGAGAGGTGGGTATAGGGGGCAGCAAGCTCTACACTATTGGAGGTCCCTTGCAGGATGGCCTCTGCCATAGGTTCGGCAAAAGTGGCTCGGCAGTCCGGATAGATGTTGTGATCGCCAAAGTGATTGGCAATAAATAGGCGTTTCAGCCCTCGGCTCTCGGCAAGTCCGGCGGCAATGCTTAGCATGATGCCATTGCGAAAGGGTACCACCGTGGCTTGCATATTCTCTTCGTTATATGCCCCCAAGGGGATCTCTCCGCCCGAGAGAAGTAGGTCGCTACGGAAGTATTGCCCCATAAAGCCAAGAGGAATGATTAGGTGCTCGATGCCCAATTGCCGGCAATGGTGTTGGGCGCATGGTATCTCCCTTTGGTTATGTTTGGAGCCATAGTCGAAGGTAACGGCTAGGGCAATCTCATCGCGATAGTCGTAGAGCAGGGTGGTACTATCCAGCCCTCCGGAGAGTACGATAAGTCCATCTCGGGCGCCATTATGCGCAGTTGTCAGCATACGTACAAAGAAAAAGAAAGCCTTAGAAGGTCACTGCACCAAGGCAGTGACCCTCTAAGGTCTTGTTGTTATTGGGGATTAGTAAGCTCGTGCAAAGAGTACACGTTGCTTAGAGGGTTTGCCCGTTACCATACATACCCCGGGCGTTGGGTCTCCGCCAAGAGGGATACAACGAATAGTCGCCTTGGTCTCCTCTTTGATACGTGCCTCGGTCTCGGGGGTGCCATCCCAGTGTGCTAGGATAAACCCGCCCTTCTCGATCTCTGTCTTGAATTCCTCGTAGGTATCTACGGTGCGAGTGCTTGCTTCGCGGAAGGCGAGAGCCTTGTCGTAGATATTCTTTTGGATGCTCTGGAGGAGCGATTCGATGTGATCGGCAATGCCTTCGAAGGCAACCGTCTCTTTGGTAAGCGTATCACGACGAGCTACCTCTACCGTACCCTGCTCCAGGTCGCGTGCGCCGAGGGCAAGGCGTACAGGGATACCCTTGAGTTCGTACTCGGCAAACTTCCAACCGGGTTTCTTGTTGTCGTTATCGTCGAGCTTAACGCTTATGCCTCTAGCGCGTAGGTCTTTGATTAGCGGCTCTACACGCTCACGTATGGTAGCGAGGTGCTCCTCTGTTTTGTAAATAGGCACAATTACTACCTGTATAGGAGCGAGAGAGGGAGGGAGCACGAGCCCGTTATCGTCGGAGTGCGACATGATAAGAGCCCCCATCAAGCGAGTGGAAACACCCCATGAGGTAGCCCAAACCAATTCGCGTTGCCCCTCTTTGTTGAGGAAGTACACATCGAAGGCTTTGGCAAAGTTCTGCCCCAAGAAGTGAGAAGTCCCCGATTGTAGGGCCTTACCATCCTGCATAAGAGCTTCGATGGTGTAGGTATCTACGGCTCCGGCAAAACGCTCTGTCTCGCTCTTGACCCCACGGATCACGGGTACGGCAAGCACCTTCTCGGCAAAGTCGCCATATACCTCGAGCATTTTCTCGGCTTCGGCTACAGCCTCCTCGCGAGTAGCGTGTGCTGTATGTCCCTCTTGCCAGAGGAATTCGGCAGTGCGCAAGAAAAGACGTGTGCGCATTTCCCAACGTACCACGTTTGCCCACTGATTGCAGAGCACGGGTAGGTCTCGGTAGCTTTGGATCCAGTTCTTATACGTACTCCAAATGATGGTCTCGGAGGTGGGGCGTACGATGAGTTCTTCTTCGAGCTTAGCCTCGGGGTCTACCACTACGCCGCTTCCATCCGGGCTGTTTTTGAGTCTGTAATGAGTTACTACGGCGCATTCCTTGGCAAACCCCTCTACGTGGTCTGCTTCGCGGCTTAGGTAGCTCTTGGGTATGAATAGAGGGAAGTAGGCATTGACGTGCCCTGTTTCCTTAAATCGTTTGTCTAGCTCGGCTTGCATTTTTTCCCAAATAGCATAGCCATAGGGCTTAATGACCATGCAGCCTCGAACGGCAGAGTTCTCTGCAAGATCTGCCTTAGTCACCAAGTCTTGATACCACTGCGAATAGTTTTCGCTGCGGGGAGTAAGCTCCTTAATCTCTTTTGCCATACGTGCAATTACTGCTGATTTTTCGTTTATTTCTGCCGCAAAGGTAGTCAAAAAGTATCGCCCCCCTTGCACAAATGCCCTGTGGATAGTGGAGGTAAAGGGCTGGTTGCGGTGAGGCGGAACAAAAGAAATAGGGCAGACCTCCCGCTTGATGAATGGGGAAGCCTGCCCGAGAGAAGGAGAGGGGAGGGGTTAGAATGCCCCTGAGTCGCTATCCTCGTTGAGTTTTTGAGTCGATACGCTGCGGCTCTTGCCCCAAGAGAAGTCGAAAGCAACATTGAGGCGAATTACCGAGCGGTCGTCGCGGATATGAGTACGAGCCCTGCTCTGTACCAGGCTTTGAGGCACTGTGTGCGAGAGGTACTCGCATTCGGTCAAGAACCAAAGACAATCGGTCCTAAACGTCCAAGGCCCTGTGGTGTATCTAAGCCCTAGAGAAGATTGATTCTCCTTACTGCTTACCACTAAGCCGTCCATACCATTCCTTAGGAGATTACCCCTGTAATAGATGCCCCATTTGCCATAATTGAGCTCCACCGAGTAGTTGAGTGGAACAAGCCACTTTTGGATGGCAGCACGGTCGTCACCTCTATCAATGCGTATGTTATAAACATCGCCGGAGGTCTTGAATACCAAGCTACCTTTATCGCTCATCCACGGAGCGTATTGCAGGTTATAGCTCGTACCATAGCCTCTACGATAGCGCGCATTCACGGGAGTGGTGACCAGGTACTCACGCCCCGTTTTGGGGTCCTTCTCTAAGAAGTAATCGTTGTATTCGTCTCCCCAATTGCAGTGAGCTATCGGGGCTAGTTCTACATAGAGATTGGGATAGGTCAGGCTATAGGTTACCCTCGCTCCAAGGCTACGGGTTGGCTTGAGATTGGGGTTCCCTCGATAGAGAATGTATTGCTCTAGATAGCGCATATTCTCAGCATGGGAGCCTAGCTGAGACTCGTAATAGGTATAGCTTGTGCGCAGACGTAGGGCATTATGTTTGTCTATTATGTACTTGGCATTGAGGTACACTTGGGGACTTAAAGAGGATTGGCGGGCTCCATAGTAATTGCTGTGTAGGTAATCCAATGTACCCTTAAGGGAGAGGTTTACCTGCCCGAGTTTGTAGGAGAAATCCCCATAGAGCGAGTGGTTGTTTTGCGTTGTTACACTCGGTTTATTCTCGAAAAAAGAGTTGGTTACGATGGAGTTTAGCTTTGCTCCGTAGTAGCGATACCCAAGAGAGAGTTGGGTAGGAGACTCAAAGGTATGTGCATAGTCCGCTTGCAAGATGAGCGAATTTTTCTTGAGGTCTTGTACTACTTTGTCACTAAAGACCACCTCTTTGTTGCTGATTTTCTCTTCGTGATTGGTATCTGTTCTATCGGTGAAGATCCCCGTCCATACAGCATTAAACGAGAGCGAATTTTTTTTGTTTATCTCTTTGATAAAGAGGAGATCCACAGAAGACTTTACCTTTGTAGATTGACTGCTACTCTTCGTCGAAAGCTCTGTTCCATTCTCATTTATCGTACCACTTCCCACAGCATGGTCGGGTATGATAGAGGAGGCCGATACCAGTTGTAGGGTATAGTTGCCGGTCTCTTGTCGCTGATAGGTTAGGGTAGGTAGGTGCAGGCGATAGCCAAAGGCATCTTCGAGGCGGCTCTTTCTAGAGATCTTGCCAATGCTAGGGAGGGTAAAACTCTGCTCCTTATCGGTGATGCGTTCTTTATACTCTCGGCGAGAGAAGTAGTAAGTTGCGGCAAACATATCCTTTTTGCCAAAGGCTGCCCCTTGCAGCCATACATCACTCATCCCAAGCATGGGAGAGACGCTCTGTACAAGGTCTCCGGCGAGGCTCCCTCCGCGGAAGTTGCCATAGGTAAGTACGTTAATCACCTTGTCATACTCACGATAGCGCATGGGTACCATATCGAGGATCTCTAGACGCTTTATCTCTTCGGCGGGCATGGATCGTAAGATGCTTACGTCCGATTGTACTCCGTTGATGAGAATAAGAAAACGCTCCCCGTTCATCATCTCGGGTTTGCGCGTCTCGGGATTCATAGCCACACCCGGTAGTACGGTAAGGAGATCCATAGCGTTGGCCGCTTTTTTGCGCGCTACTTCGGGAATCGAAAAAGCAACTCGGTCGCTTTTCGTTCGTACAGGCTCTGCCTTGATTACTACGGTTTCGAGCTCTTTGCTAGGGACAGCAAGACTTGTGCTATCCTGCTGCGCCATGAGGTACATGGGGAGCGACAAGAGACCGAGGCAGCCCATGCTGAGGAATAATCTTCTAAACATTTCTTCTTAGGGATTGAGAGTTGTTATTTGAGAGTATCATACTATCGTGCTATACGATAGAGAGTGTGGTACGCTTGTTACACACACACTCTCTCTATCCTATTTTAGTGATTAACGTTGCATTTCTTTTACTTTACCTTGATATGAATGCGAGGGGACGCTTTTTGGTACGAGGGGACTTTCTTTAGTTGCCCAATGTAACGCATAATTGCCTCTGCCGTGTTGTAGCCCTGTCCTACAGCCGGCTGCTTGTGTTCGTAGGGGTAAGCTGCATTGATATAAGAGTTATAAGCCACTTTGTAGCGACGCTTTGGGCTAAGGGGTTTACCCTTTGCATCGCGCAGTTCGATGGAGGTACATTTTTTGTCGGGGGTGAAGACGTAGTGGGCAGTAGCGCCGGAGATAAGGAAGGGTCGGTGCTCTTCTTCTCGCACTGTACCGGATAGAAGTAGTGCTTTAAGCTCATCGAGCGATAGGTCTGCCACCATCATTTCGTTGCCAAAGGGGTCGAGTGTGAGTATGTCCCGACGGGTTATATCTCCCTTGGGGAGCTTGGATATACGCACACCTCCGTTGTTTTGAACGGCAATGTCGCTCTCTGTCATCGATCGGTAGGCATCTACCATAAAGTAACCGAGCTGGTCGTACGAAGTGAAGTTGTCGAGGGCTGTCCCTACTACTTCGGAGAAGACGGGATTGTTATTAAACTGATCCACGAGAGCGCGTACCTCTTTCTTCTCTTTCCCTGCCTTGGGGTCAATGGGTAGAGAGTGCGCCTCTTTGGCAATTACTTTACCCTTATGCAGGGTCATTTGCATCATGTTGAGGTGCTGGAGTTTGCATCCACTTTGAGAGATCGAGACGCTACCGACTTCGATGGGGGCAGGTAGATAGGTATGCGAATGCCCCCCGATGATGAGGTCTATCCAGGGGTTCTGAGCAGCTACTACTTGGTCTTCTTCGAGCCCCAAGTGGCTGATGAGAACGGTCGCATCGCACCGGTCGTGCATATCCTTATACCTGGGGAGGACGTCTCTTGCGAGCTCAAATTTGATCCCATGTAGCCAATCGGGGTGCGTAGCCGGCTTGCCGTCGGCTTCGAGTTGTACGGCACCGAGGAGGGCAACGCGTACCCCCTTGTCGTAGAATGTGTGCACGGTAGAGGGGAGTATACGTATACCGATATAGGGCTCTACCTCTACATTGCTACAGATGAAGGGGAATTGAGCCTCTTGTGTGAGGAGGGCAAAGCCGTAGGGACGCGAGTCGAACTCATGATTCCCCACCGTGGAGTAATTAAACCCAACGGCATTCATAAGAGCGACCATGGGGTATCCCTTAGGAGAGAACTGGTCGTTGATGGGGTTGCCTGTTTGGTTGTCTCCTGCCGATACGAGCACGAGATCGGGGTAAAGACCGCGTAGACTATCCACCATGTAGGCAAAGCGAGGGAAGCGGTCGAGGGTTGCATGCATGTCGTTTACAGAGAGAAACGTAATGGTTGTAGGTTTCTCTTGGGCAAAAAGGAACTGAATCCCCAATAATAAGGAGACCAGGATTTGAATGTAGGTACGGTGTTTTTTCATAACTCCATAGTGCTTAGTTTTTAATCTATTTATAGGATATGATCTCGCTTGAGGAGAGCATTGATCTCGGGTTTGCGTCCACGGAAAGCTACATATAGCTCCATGGCCTCTCGTAGGTCGCCCTTTTCTAAAATATGGGTGCGGAAGGCGTGAGCCACCTCTGGGTTGAATATCCCTTTTTCTTGGAATAGGGAGAAGGCATCGGCATCGAGTACTTCGCTCCATTTGTAGCCATAGTACCCTGCCGCATAGCCTCCCGAGAAGAGATGCCCAAAGGAGGTCGAGCCCATACAGCCCTTGGGAGCCGGGGGCACAATGCGTACCGAGGCCGTGGCGTCGCGCTCAAATTGCTCTAGGTCGCACCCCTCGGGTAGAGGTGCCTCTAGGGTGTGGTAGGCCATATCGAGGAGCCCAAACGAAAGTTGGCGTAGGGTATTGTATCCTGCGGGATAGCCTTCGGCTTCGATCATCTTGCCCAAGAGTTCCTCCGGTAGAGGCTGATTCGTTTGGAAGTGTAGGGCAAAAGTCTTGACAAACTCAGGCTGTAAAAGCCAATTTTCCATGAGCTGACTGGGTAGCTCTACGAAGTCGCGCGTTACATTGGTTCCACTGAGGGAGGTGTATTTGCTTTGGGTAAGGAGCCCATGCAGCCCATGCCCAAACTCGTGCAAGAAGGTATTGACTTCGTTGGGTGATAGGAGCGAGGGGAGGTCTTTGGTAGCCTGAGTGAAGTTCATCACAAGCAGGATGTGAGGGCGTCGCTCGCCCCGTTGCTCTTTGAGATTGTTCATCCACGCACCACTTCTTTTGCCTTCGCGAGGGAAGAAGTCGAGGTACAAAAGTCCGAGTAGTTGTTTTGTTTTATTGTCTTGCACTCGGTAGGGAAGTACATCGGGGTGGTAGATAGCGAGTTCTTTGGTAGGGATAAATGAAATATCGTACAAGCGAGAGGCTAAGCCAAAAACACCCTCTATCACACGATGGAGAGGGAAGTAGGGGCGGAGTTCCTCCTGACTAAAGGCATAATGTTGCTCCCGATATTGCTCAATGTAATACATGACGTCCCATGGCTCCAAGGGGGCACCTTTGAGTCGTTCGATAGCCTCCATCTCTTTTACTCCCGTGGGCTTGTAAGACTCCCGTAGGTCGGTAAGGAGTTGCATTACCTGCTCAGGGGTGTTGAGCATTCGCTTCTCTAGAGCATAGTCCGCATAGCTTTTGTAGCCGAGGAGTTGGGCTATCTGTAGACGATGATTGACGATCTTTTGGGTTATAGCTCGGTTGTCCGTTTCCCCTCCATGGCAGCAAAGAGTAGCCTTGGCTAGGTACATTTGTTGCCGGATATTAGGGTCGGGACAAAACTTCATGATAGCCGTGTAGCAGGGGAAGGATAGGTCAAAGAGATACCCGCCTTTGTGTCCTTTCTCTAGGGCAGCAGAGGCGGTTTTCTCTCGTATGGCTTGGGGGAGGGGAGCTACGGCATCCGCTTGGTCGATATAAAGCGAAAAGGCGTTCTCCTCCTTAATAACGTGGTTGCCAAAGGTGAGCGTGGCAAGGCTTAACTCCTCGCGCAGCGTGCGCAAAATCTCTTTCTTCTCCGGGGGGAGCAATGCGCCTTGTCGGGTAAAGCCATCATAGCAATTCTCTAGAAGACGCCGATCTGCTTCGTCTAAATTGAGGGATTCTCGCTGTTCATAGACAATGCGAATCCGCTCAAACAATTCGGGCGAAAGGCTCGTGTCGTTGCCCAGAGCCGTAAGTTCGGGCGAAAGCTCTTCGGCAAGAGCCATCAGTTGAGCATTGCTATTGGCATGGAGTAGGTTGAAGAAGACGCCTTCTACAGCATCCAAGGCCGACCCCATCTCCTCCAGTGCTACAATTGTATTGGCAAAAGTGGGAGGATCGGGGTTCTCTATAATGGCGGCCAGTTCCGCTCGATACTGAGCGATGGCAGCCCGAAAGGTGGGTGCAAAGTGCTCATCCTTAATCCGATCAAAGGGGAAGGCTCCATAGGGTGTTGAGGGGTTTACAAAGAGTTGATCTAAGATTGTTTGGGCTGTTGAAGAGGCTTTCATTGTTTGTTATCCTTTAGATATTTCTTGTTCTTTCCCAACGGTTCTAACAAGCAAGACGGAAGATGCGCCATGCTGAGCGTAGCACAAGTAAGAATATGAGTATCCCGATAATCAGATCAGGGTAGGGAGAGTGCGTGAGAGTAACGCATACGGCAGAGGCTATGACACCGATATTCACAAGTATGTCGGCAGAGGTAAAGATCCGAGAGGCTTCCATATGAGCACCCTTGCGATTAGAATGATTTAGGATGAGGAGTGAAACCGTATTGCCCGTGAGAGCTATGAGTGAAATGCCAATCATCAGCCACATAGAGGGGATTCCACTAAAATGGATAACTCGCATGGTAACTTCATAGATCCCCCAAAGGGCCAGTATGAGTTGTATGCCTCCGGCAATACCTGCTACCCGCCTTTGCCTTTGTGCGGATGTTCCCACGGCAAGAAGGGCTAGCGTGTAGACAACGCTATCGGCAAGCATATCCATACCATCAGCCAGCAAGCCCATGGATTCTCCGATATATCCCGTAATGCTTTCGAGAAGGAAGCACCCGAAGTTAATGATCAGAACGAACCAAAGAGCTCTTCGTTCCGTTTTTTCCTTCGTTTCATTCCCCTCCACACAAGAGCAACTGCAAGCAGCCTCATGGGGGACCATGGTGTTAGGTATGGTGGTTGATTCTGTTGAAGATAGGAGATGACTCCCCAGCCGGAGGGTATCCAGTGCTGTGGTGATACGCCCCTCTTCGGTTTCGTGGTAGAGGGTTACCTCTCGCTTCTCAAGATCAAATTGCATCAAGTGGATTCCCTCTATACCGGCCAGTTTCATGCGGATTAACTGCTCCTCACAGGGGCAATCCATAGCATCTACTCGATAAATAGTCTGTCTCATGATTTTTATGGAGATCTAACAAGTACGGAGTCGAGGTTGTGTGGCAATGAATTGCCGTAGGGTGGTGCCGTCGTCAATATGCGCGATACCAGCGGAGAGAAGTGTAATACGTGAAGTATAACCGTGACGAATGAGATCTTGCAAACTCTGTAAAACACAATAATTCCCTGCGATACCGGCAAGGACAATCTCTTGTGCCCTTTCGATAGCAGGGGGAACGGACTCGGGGAATGCGCTATAACTATCTCGCTCCGGCGTTGTCGCTTTCTCTACCATGCAGAAAGGGATATGACGCCGATACACTTCGTGCACCAGAGGGAGTAGCTCCGGTGTGATGGCAGCTCCCTCGGTATAACGCACGCAGTGGGAGGGCCAAACTCCGCCTTGAGACGTAAAACTACAATGGTCAAAAGGGTGTTGGTCGCTCGTGAAAACGACACTCTCTATCTCCTCAATGTGCTCCAGCCCCCATTGGGCAAGATAGCTCATTGCCTCATGCGCACTAGAGACGGCAAGTGACCCGCTTACGAAATCGACTTGAGGGTCGATGACTACCAACGTGATGGGATTTTTCATTTGAGGAGCTGAACAAATCTTTCGTTATTGATAAGCGACGCGAACTCTTTGTCTAAGATGGCTCGAGAGCGTAGAGAGGGATCTCTTCTGATAGCTTCTGAGAGGAAGTTGATAGCACTGCGGTCGTCTTGCATCCGTGCGGCAACAATGGCTTTCAGATAGTCTGTAATGGCATTGGTGCGTACTACGTTGTTTAGGCTTTCCATAGCACTATCGTACTGGCGATTGAGCAATTGCGCAATGGCAGCGTTGTTGCTTTTGGTAGAGCCAAACGCCTTGAGAGCTTGTTCGTACTTCCCTTGCTTGAGGTAGAGTAGAGCGAGAACTTCGCCGTTGTCGCTTTGCAACGATTGCCCGATGAGCTCTTCTGCCTCCGATGTCTTACCCTCTTCTAGGGCAAGAAGGGCAAGATTGAGACGAGCCTCGGGGGTGTCGTTTACCGATTGGCTCCGCTCTAGCCAGGTTTTAGCTTCACTTGTCTTCCCTTGCAAGATTTGTAGGGCGGCTATATTGTTATAGGCTCGTGCATCTTTGGGGTATAGCCCGGTAGCCTTTTGGTAGATCTGCTCTTTTTCTTTGTCGGTTTTAGCGATAGCCGCGGCGTAGAGAAGCTCTTCGATGGTCAGTTTTTGGGGTGTTGTCTGAGCTAGCTCGGCAATTTCTAAGTCGCTCTTGCCGATAGTTTCTACGAGTGCCGATACACGAGAGCGACGCAGCTTGGGCAAAATATCTTGGGCAAGCTGACTAAACACGAGACTGATGTTGCGGATTTCGCGCTCACGTTCCTCGGGGTCGGTATACATAGAGAGGACGCGCAGGATAAGGTCTTTGTCCTGAATGTTGCTTTGCTCTACAAAGGTGCGGAATCCCTCCCAGTCTTCGGCGGTGTAGTGTGCCGCTATTTGGATGTCACGAGCTAGAGCACGATGCAATGCTTCGCTGGTGTTTTTCTCGCGCTGAGCCGATAGCCTTTCGTTAAGCGCGAGCCCACCATCGGGGGAGGCATAGGCTTGTACCTCTACAGATACACGCTGATTGGGTGCTTCGTGTGCATTCTCGATGAGCTCTCGTAGGTCGCTTACTTCCTGCTTTTTTAGCTCAGAGGAGCGTACATTGGCCTGCTGTATTAAGAAGAGAATATCGGCATCGTAGCGATCTTTGATTATCCTTTGGAAGGCATCGGGGGCAATTACAGGAGTACAGCCCGATAGCCCGGCAAGCGTTACCGTAGAGAGTACTCCCTCTCCTACTTTTACATCGGGTAGTGTTACCTGTTTGCCCTTTATCGTAGCTCTAAAAGAGAGATAGAGGTCACTCTCTTGCATGCGAGGAGTGTAGGCAAAGCGAGTAGAGAAGTGGGTAGTACCACCGGCTTCGTAAGGGACGACGGAGTTATTATCTCGTACATTCTCGCCCTGTATGGTATAGGTTGCTCCCCAGCTCTCTCCTCCTTTGTAGCGCAGTACGGGCACGAAGCTGACCTGTGCATTCTTATTCATCCACTTAGAGGGAATATTAATTGTGAAGGAAGCAGGCACTTCTGTACCCACTAACTCTAGAGGGCGTGGGTCTGCGGTAATATGCTCTGAGGCTAGAGGTTTTAGCTTAGCAGCGCACGACGAAATAAGGACTACGGAAGAAAGTCCAACTGCAAGGTGGAAAAAAGATTGACAACGGATCATTTTTAGAGCGATTATAGGGATTATTCTATTTAGGATTGTAGCGAAGTGGGGGTAGACTCGGCTCTCTTACGACGGACGATAGGGAGCACAATTGAGAGTAAAGCCATGAGTAAAAGAAGTATGCTTGCTGACCAAGCAATGGCTTCGAGTGTGGAGATACTCCTAGGCGAGAAGGTGAAGCGCAGAGTATGCTCTCCGCCGGGGACAATGACTGCGCGCAATACATAGTCCGCTCGCAGGATCTCTGTTTCTTTATCATCGATTGTGGCATGCCACCCCTCGGGATAGTAGATTTCGGAGCAGACAGCAAGGGCCGTTCCCTTGTTTTGAGTCTTATAAACAATCTCTTTTGGGGTATAACTAACAATCGAAATAGAGGCCGTGCTATCTGTTTGCTGTGTTGGGAGGGAGCGCAAAACGTCGCTAGCAAACCGCTCATCTACCACCGCCGTAGTGCGAAGGTCTACCTTGCGGAGTGCTTGCATCTCGCTATTGGCATCGGGCACGATCTCTACCTTTTGTGCAAACCAAGCCGCTCCATACGCATTGGGGTTGAGTATCGCCTGAGGCTGTCCCTGCGGAGTTGGCTGTATCACATAGCGTGTATTGAGCATGTTTACTACCTCTATGTTGATAGCAGAGGCATCGTATTGCCCCGCCCTCTGGGGCGTTAATTGGTGCGTTATCAGGTCTTGATAACGCTGTAGTTTGGCAGCATGATACCCTCCAATGCTGTGGTGCCATCGGCTGGTTGTGGCATCGTTGAAGGTATTGACAGATTGGTTCCAAACTCGGAATCCGGAGGTCTTGTCCGCTAGGATTGTCTCATCCGCAGGCGTCTTGGGCGCAGCCATGGCGCTGACCTCCCTTTGGGGGCGGAACATGCCGTCGTTGAGGTAGCGTTTGTCTACCATCCACAAGTCCACAAGGGAGAGTACACCTATGAGGGCAAATGCAGGGAGTGCTTTGAGTTTTCCTCGGCAGTAGACAAGTAGGGTGCCTCCCGATAGCACGATAAAAAGAAGAGACCTCCAAGCATCAGCTTGCAGCATAGAACTACGTACCGACACAAGGGCGTCTCGAAGTCCTACATACTCGGGGTTTTGCAAAACGAGAGCGGATAGTTGCTCCTGCTCGGCATGAGATAAGAAACTTACCAGTAGGCCGGGGGCTAAGGCGTAGATGAGGCAAATAACGAGAGGTATCCCTAGAGAAATGCCAAGGGCGAGGCGATTCTTGATGACCTCCTGAGGGGCGCGAATTACTTCTACTAGGGCAAGAATGGCAAGTGTGGGAATGGTAAGCTCCGCAATGACCAATATAGAGGAGACTGCGCGGAAGTTGTTGTACAAGGGGAAGTAGTCGATGAAAAGATCGGTCAATCCCATAAAGTTTTTGCCCCACGAGAGGAGAATGGAGAGGAGGGTAGTTGCAAGGAGCGCCCATTTGACGGGGCCTTTTACGATAAAACACCCTAAGAGGAAAAGGCAAAGCACGAAGGCTCCTACGTACACGGGCCCGGAGGTGAAAGGTTGCTCACCCCAGTAGGAAGATGCCCCGGCTATTACCTCCCGATATTCCGGTCTTACTTTCGATAGTCTTGCAGGTTTGCTGCCGATAGCCTCGGAGGCTCCTCCTCGCACGTTGGGCACGAGTAGGGTCATCGTCTCTCCTATGCCATAGCTCCATTGCGTGATGTACTCTCGTTCCAAACCTTCCGGGTTGGCTTGTGACGATGAGCCTTGCGGAGCCGTGGGGTCGGGGATGGTCAATTCGCTACCCCCACGCATCGTCTGTTTGGCATACCTATAAGTATGGTATAGGTTGGTTGCGTTGATAGCCACACCTACTAGTCCGGCAATAAGAGCTACGGCAGTAGATTTGGCAAAATGAGCCATCTTTTTCGTGCGTATTGCCTCTACACCCCACGCTATGACCAGTGCTGCCATAACGAACAGGAAGTAATAGGTCATTTGTACGTGGTTGGCGAGGATTTGCATCGCCGTAAAGAAAGCCATCGTAACACCCCCTGAGAGCCACTTGCCTCTGTATATCCAAACAAGACCTGCGATAGTGGGTGGGATATAGGCTAGGGCGGTGAGCTTCCAAATATGCCCGGCGGCAATTAGGATTACAAAGTAGCTGGAGAATGCCCACATTATCCCCCCAATGGCAGCAAGAAGGTTGCGAACTCGCAACGATTTTAGGAAGATGAAAAAACCGACCATTAGGGCAAAGAGAAGCCACCCTAGGCTACCCAAGAATGCCCTCAAACCATATAGTTTCTCCAGATTCATCCAGGGGCGTGTGGAGGGGTACGAGGGGGCTATTTGGTACATAGGCATTCCCCCAAAGAGACTATTGGTCCAGTAGGAATGCTCTCCGGTGGCCGCCTCAAAGTCTCGTACGTCTTGGGCGGTGCCCGAGGCTCCTGCAATGTCTTGTTGGAAAAGCCCTCTTCCCTCTAGATTGGCAGGGGCGAAATAGACAAAGGTAATAGCCGCAAAAAGCAGTATAATACCTATGTAGGGGAGGGCTTTACGAAGCCAATGGGGTAGTGAGAGAGCCATAGTTTATTTGTAAAATGTTTGATTGAAGGCAGAGAATTCGGGGCGGCGGAGCACTACGCAACGCCAAGCGGCAATAAGAAGCCCCGAGCCGTAGCCAATTATCTGGGTAAACGAAGCCCTGATGGCAAGTAGGGCGATGGTGAAAGAATGGGTCTTGAGAAGGGCGTCTACAAAGAAGAGTAGAGCAAGTAACAGGATGGGTAACCAGGCAAGAGTAGCCCAAGCTCCCAATAAGGGTAGGAGGATAAGCCCCAAAAGCAACAGGGCGACAATCCCTAGGGTAGCTATGGAGGGAAGCAAATGAATTAGCCTTAGGCTATTGGGATGCCTCTTGCTTAGGTGAATACGAGCTATGCCACTATTGAATACTTGGCGGAAGAACTTGCGAAAGTCCACACGCCGCTTGTGGTACACCTTGGCATCTTCTACTAGACGTACATGGGCTCCGCGCTCATGGAGTCGCATACTAAAGTCGAGGTCCTCGCCAAAGCGCATGCCGGTATCGAAGCCGTGTACCTCTTGGTAGAGAGCTCGCCTACAACCGAGATTGAAGCTCCGAGGGAAGTAGTGACTGACTCGGCGTTTCCCCCCACGTATTCCCCCGGTTGTTAGGAAACTTGTCATCGAATAGTTGATAGCTTTTTGTACACTGGAGAAATGCTCGTGGGCAGCATCGGGCCCTCCGAAGGCATCCAAAGGCTTGCCTATGCCATCGTAGTAGTTGATAGCCGCTACAACGTTTTTGATGTAATCCGGGGGGAGGACAACATCCGAGTCTAGTATCACAAGGTAACGCCCTTGGGCTTGGGAGCTTCCCACATTGCGGGCATTGGAAGGTCCGCCGTTGGAGATGGCAATATATTGAACAGGGAATGCACCCTCGTAACGCTCTACCACCTCTTTACAAGGAATAGCCGATCCATCTTCCACAATAATAACCTCATAACAGAAAGGTTTCTGCCCAACGAGAGAGGCTAGTAGCTCCTCAATCTCGTCGGGGCGATTGTAGACCGGTACAACTATCGAGAGTAAAAAATCCTCCATAGCACCTCTTGCGTATGTTGCTTCTAGTCCGAGGTGGGGATATTTACTCCCCGAGAGACCACTCAGCCCCCTGTTTGGTGTCCTTTACGATGAACCCTAGTTCGGCAAGGCGGTCGCGTATCTTATCGCTTGTTGCCCAGTCTTTATTGTCTTTGGCTGTCTTGCGGATTTCCATCAGGAGGTCCATAGCTCCCTTGTAGGCTTCTGCCCCCGAAGACGAGGATTCGCGCTCATCTTGCAGCCCGAGTATATCGAAGAGGTAGAGACGGAATACGCGCTTAAGTTCTGCGAGGTCGTCTTGGGTAAGGCTCTCTTCTCCGTTGCGTAGTCGGTTAATCTTGGTGGCTGCGTCGAAGAGGGTTGCTATCACGATGGGGGTATTTAGGTCGTCGTTCATCGCCTCTTGAGCCGACTTCTCGATTTCCTTTGGATCAAAAGTGCTTGTTGCCCCGGGGGTGAGTTTATCAAGAAGGGCATTCGCATCGAGCAAACGCATCAGCCCTTTGCGAGCTGCTTGTAGAGCTTCGTTGCTAAAGTCTACCGTTCCTCTGTAGTGTGCCCCTAGGATAAAGAAGCGAATGGTCATGGGCGAATAAGCCTCTGTAAGCTTGGGGTGACTACCGGCAAAAAACTCGTCGAGCGTGATAAAGTTGCCATAGCTTTTGCCCATCTTTTTACCCTCAATGGTGATCATATTATTGTGCATCCAGTAGCGTACCAGCTCGTGCCCCATAGCGGCTTCGGCTTGGGCTATCTCGCACTCGTGGTGGGGGAATACGAGATCCATCCCTCCCCCGTGTATGTCGAATAGGTCTCCTAGGTACTTACGCCCCATGGCTGTACATTCGCAGTGCCAGCCGGGGAATCCTTCGCTCCAAGGGCTTGGCCAGTGCATCAGGTGCTCAGGCTTGGCACACTTCCAGAGAGCAAAATCCAAGGGGTTCCGCTTTTCGTCTTGCCCATCTAGCGTACGGGTGTTGGAGAGCATGTCTTCAATGTTACGTCCGCTGAGCTTTCCGTACCCTTTTTCTCGGTTAAACTTTTCCACATCGAAGTAGACAGAGCCTTTGCTCTCGTAGGCATATCCGGCTTTGAGGATCTCCTCTACCAATCGGATTTGTTCGATGATATGACCACTTGCCATTGGCTCAATGCTTGGGGGGAGCACATTGAGAGCCTCCATGGCATGGCGGTAGCGAGTAAGGTAAAATTGCACCACCTCCATAGGCTCAAGTTGCTCTAGACGAGCTTTTTTTGCCACCTTATCTTCGCCATCGTCGGCATCGGCTTCGAGGTGCCCCACGTCTGTGATGTTGCGTACATAGCGCACTTTGTAGCCAAGGTGCGTTAGGTAGCGGTATAGTATATCAAAGGTAATGGCAGGGCGAGCATGACCGAGATGTGCATCTCCGTATACCGTAGGGCCGCAAACGTACATGCCTACATGGGGAGCAGCCACCGGGATAAATTGTTCCTTCTTGCGTGAGAGTGTATTGTAGAGGTAAAAAGGGTGTTCCATTCTATTTCTTTCGCTTAAGTATATTACAATTCTAGTCACAAAGGTAACGAATACCCAGCAACCCTCCATTCTCTTTGTGGGCAGGATCTGCTTCGTTATCAGCCGGCAAAGGGGGAGAGGATGACCTCGGGAGCCCCCCTCTATCTCTGTACACTTTACAGCCTGCGTGTAGAGCGCGGAAAATCGTTGGCTGGAATTTTTCTTTTTCTTGGGCAGAATAGAGGTGTAAAACAGGCTGATTTTTCAAAAAGTTTTGGCTAGAAAGGGGAGGGAAAACTGGCTGATTCCCGGAATTTTTCTGGCTTATGACCAAGGGATAAAATAGGTGTAGGGTCCAACATCACGCCTTTGGATATTCTGAAGTAGATTATCGAGAAGAGTACGATGGTATGGCGAAAGACAATTTCCTTCTGCCCATTCCGAGGTATATTACTGCTTGTAAAAACATCAAGAAAATCATCGGGTATTGCGGTGTTGAAAAGGAGGTTACATGGCATACCAGCCACCATACTATGGCGACGGAAGTCTGCTTGATCAATGGCGTGGCCATCGAAACTTTTCCAAGATACCTGGACAGACTCTTGTGTGTTATAACAAAGGCGGATGGTACAACTGAATATGAGAACAGGCAGTAAGATAAATGCGTCTTACTGTCTGTCTTTAGTGAGTTTGATAAACAATCAGCCTTGTGCTAGAGCTGTCCAAAAACGGTCTTCTTCGTCAATTCGCTCGGAGAAGAGCCAAACTTCTTTTATTAAACCATTCTCAAAGCGGAAAAGGTCTACTCCTTTCATTTCCATCGAATGCCCACTTGCCGACACTGCGAATCCAATTGCAGCCACAACTAAATCTCCATTTTCCGTTACGTAATCCACTTGGTCAATAGCGAATGTCCCATTACTTAATTGAGCCATCTTTCCCAAATGGGTAAAGACACTCTGCTTACCATTGTAGATGCCCGATAATGCACCCTTTCCCGGCTGATGCCATACCAAATCATCGGAGAGCAATGCTCCCACCGTTTCAAAATCACCTTGTGCCAAAGCTGCATAGAACTGGCTCACTTTTTCTGTTTTCTTTTCCATAAATCGGTATTTTAATTGTCTAAATCACTGCAAAGTTATACCTTCGCACTACAAATAACAAGTACATACAATATTGTATGATACATACTATATTGTTAGAAATGCTGATTGTCAATAAGAAAAGTTTTATATGGAAAGGAAAATTTCAGATACAGAATGTCCCGTACGAAAGTCAATGCAGATTTTTGCTGGTAAATGGACACTGCTCATTATTTTTCAAATCAACCGAAGAATAATCCGTTACGGAGAACTCAAACGTGCTATCCCCGGCATCAGTGAGAAGATGCTTATTGACGAGTTGAAATTCCTGTGTGCTAAAGGGCTGATTAAAAAGAAGCAGTATGCCGAAGTCCCTCCAAGAGTGGAATACTCCCTTACACCATTAGGGGAGAAAGTACTGCCGATTATAGATGAGATAGCCAAGTTTGGCATAGAGAATTTATAATCCGTCAATTACTTTTTCTGTGAACCTCCTGAGAAAAAATAGGCCTGAGATTTGTCCGCCTCCCGGATAAGAGGATTTTTGGGTAGGGGGGCTTCTCTCAAGGAGGGGGCGTAAGTAAAGAGGCGTTGTGCATGATTGTCCTCGTGGCGGAGCCTCTTTGTTAAAGTGAATCCGGATGGCATTGCGCCAGATTCGTTACCTTTGTACTTGAATAAGTAGATTATATAGAGACTAATCGTATGTTTTCAGGAATCGTAGAGGGCACTGCCCAGGTCAAAAATATTCGTCAAGATGGAGACAATATCCACCTTACACTCACTTCTCCTTTTAAGGAGGCTCTGACTATCGATCAGAGTGTAGCGCATAACGGAGTTTGTCTCACGGTAGTTGCCCTTGAGGGGAATAATTATACGGTAACAGCTATCCGAGAAACGTTGGATCGCTCAAACTTAGGTCTTTTGCATGAGGGTGACCTCGTGAATGTAGAGCGTAGCATGTTGCTGGATAGCCGCCTCGATGGGCATATCGTGCAGGGGCATGTAGATTGTACGGCTCGCTGTGTCGACCGCCGCGAAGCCAATGGTAGCCATTACTTCCGCTTCGAGTATAGCGTCCCCAAAGAGATGGCTCGTAAGGGATACACTACGGTAGAAAAGGGGTCTGTGTGCGTCAATGGTGTGAGCCTGACCGTATGTAACTCCACCGATACGAGTTTCGAAGTGGCCATTATCCCCTATACTCTAGAGCATACCAACTTCTGCCGTATAGAAAAGGGGAGTGTGGTAAACCTTGAGTTCGACATCATTGGCAAGTATCTTGCCAAGCTAAAAAACTTTGACTAAAGGCGAGTCTCTACATGGATGCTCAGGCGCTTTATGATCTATTTCGCTCAAGGCAGAGCGACCGGCACTACGATACGACGCGCACTATCCCTCGAGAGGTGCTACAGCGTATTGTAGAGAATGCTCTTCTTGCTCCCTCAGCTACCAATCAGCAACCTTGGCAGATTGTGGTAGTAGATACTCCGGACTTGTCTCAGAAGGTAGCTTCGGCGGCGCGTTCGGGGATGTTGGGTCAGAATAAATTTCTACTCCAGGCTCCTGTTCATATCCTGATCATAGGTGATAGACCCGGAGCCTTAGCCGCGACAATGGGGAAGACGTTTCGCGACATCAATTATGTGCCCTACGATCTTGGCATTCTCATTGCGCACTTGGTGCTCGCCGTGGAGGCTGAGGGGCTTGGGTCTTGTATTGTGGGGTGGCTTAATGGGCGCAAGGTGGCAAAGGTGTTGGGTATCCCAAAGACTAAAAAGGTGCTCTTTGATATCTCCGTAGGGTACTCCCTAGACTCCAAGCGTCCTAAGAAGAGAAAGAAGCCCGAAGATTGCATTCACTATAATGGGTGGTAGGGCTTTAGAGTATCCGGTGAACAAATCATTTTAGAGAATGTTTTTGTAGATACAGACCTCAGGGTTTTATCCTCTGCCCCTCCTTTTAGAGGTATTCTACAGTGGCGCATTCCCCTTACAAAAGAGACAAACGATTATTTATTACATCCTATTATAGAGATAGAGATTGTACTGACAAAGCATGAAAAAAGAAGATAACCTTCTGCACTGGTCGAGCTATTTCGACTTTTTATCAACAATAACGATTCCATTCCCTCTCCCGTACCAAATCATGGAAGAGTTTTTGGAAGATGCCCACAATACCAAGGTCCTTTCAGAGCCTTTACCCTTTCTTCCATTGCGTGGGGCCGTGATGTTTCCACACGTGACTATGCCGATGGAGTTTTCCACTCCACGCGAGCAGGCTTTGCTTAAGCACCTGCATGATGGCGATGGTTACTTTATCGCAACCGCTACTACCCCCGATGTAAAGGGGCACGAAGAGCACGAATACGACAAGTTTTGCTACAAAGTGGGCGTGCTATGCCGTCTTGTGCGCGTCATTGCCATGGACGAAGATAGTACTCAAACCATAGTTTTGGGTTTGAGACGAGTACGTATCCATACGATAAATAGCCAATCGCCCTTCTCCTTTGCAGAGGTAAATAGTTACCAAGAGGCGCTTGCTTCTAGCAATGAAAGGGAGAATGTCTATCTGATGGGGCTTGTAGATAATATCCTTGTCGCTTCGCAAAAGAATGTATCTAAGGCATTCGATAACCTATCCAAGGAGATTTTCAAAAACCTAAAGGATAGCAATGATCTGCAGTTCATCATCAATTTTGCCGTTCAGAGCTCATCGCTCACTCCCTACGTTAAGCAGGAGCTACTCGAGCTAAGGTCTATCAAGGCAAGGGGGGAGCGTATCTTTGAGATTCTTGACAAAGAGAGTCAGTTCCTTTCTATTCGAGAAGACATTCGTAGAACGGCTCGCAAGGCTATAGATCGCAACCAAAAGGATTTCTTTTTGCAGCAGCAGATTAGTGCCATGCAGCAAGAATTGGGGGGCGGAGACGCAATGGACTCTCCCTTCTACGAGCTGATAGAGGCGGCAAAAGATAAGAAGTGGAGCGAGGAGACGGCCCAAGTTTTTGCAAAGGAGCTACGCAAACTCGATAACTATAATCCGCAGAGCCCCGACTATGCCGTTCAGTACCAATACTTACAGACGTTGCTGGAGCTCCCCTGGAACGAGTACTCCGAAGATCATTTCGATCTCGTTCAGGCGCAAAAAATACTAGATCGAGATCACTTTGGTCTTGAGAAAATAAAGGAGCGCATCATAGAGCATTTGGCTGTGCTTCGTTTAAAGAAAAATATGAAGTCTCCCATCCTTTGCCTCTGGGGTCCTCCCGGAGTAGGGAAAACTTCTTTAGGTAAGAGTATTGCCGAGAGTTTGGGGAGGAAATATGTACGTATCTCCCTTGGTGGGGTACACGACGAGGCTGAGATACGAGGCCACAGACGTACCTATATAGGGGCTATGCCGGGGCGTATTATCCAAGCCGTCAAGAAGGCAGGAACTGCGAATCCGGTGATCGTGCTTGACGAGATAGATAAGGTTAGCAGCGATTACAAGGGAGATCCCTCGGCTGCCCTCTTAGAGGTGTTAGACCCCGAGCAGAACAATACATTCCACGACAACTATATTGACCTAGACTTCGACCTCAGCAATGTCTTGTTTATAGCTACGGCAAATACTCTTAGCACCATCTCTCGCCCTCTTTTGGATAGAATGGAATTGCTAGAACTATCCGGATATATTACCGAAGAGAAGATAGAGATTGCTAAGCGACACCTCGTGCCTCACCAACTAGAGGAGCATGGATTGAAGAAGACGCAAGCCAAGTTTAGTAATCGCCTTCTAGAGAAGATCATCGAGCAATATACTCGTGAGAGTGGTGTGCGTGCGCTTGAGAAGCAACTTGCCGCTGCCATGCGTAAAATTGCAAAAAAGGTAGTTGCAGAGGAGCCTTACAATGTCTCTATCAAAGAGAGTGAACTCAAAGAGTATCTCGGCCCTGCGCCTTTCTCTCGCGATATGTACCAAGGTAATAAGTATGTTGGTGTGGTAACCGGGCTTGCATGGACGCGTGTGGGTGGAGAGATTCTTTTTATAGAGTCGAGTCTGCATAAGGGGAAGGATAGTCGTCCCACCCTTACGGGAAATCTTGGCGATGTAATGAAGGAGTCCGCCATTATAGCCCTTAACTACACACGGGCGCATGCTGCGGAGTTGGATATTGACCCGGAGCTATTTGCCAGCAATGAGTTGCATATCCACGTGCCCGAAGGGGCAATCCCCAAAGATGGTCCCTCGGCAGGTATCACGATGGTCACCTCTATTGTTTCGGCATTTACTCAGCGTCTTGTACGGGAGCGCATTGCCATGACCGGGGAGATTACCCTACGTGGGAAGGTATTGCCCGTGGGTGGTGTGAAGGAAAAGATCCTCGCCGCTAAGCGTGCCGGCATTACCGATATTGTACTCTCGTCGGAAAATAAAAAAGACATCGACGAGATTAACGAGATATACACCAAGGGGATAACATTCCACTACGTGGATGATATACGCCAAGTCCTAGACTTTGCTTTGTTGCCCAAGGGAAAGAAACAGAAATGATTTAGTCCTAACTCATACAACCATTCCTAGTTATGATACAAGATGTAGACCTTACCACTCGTCAGTACCAAGAGGTGCTTAACGTATGCCGTACACTCTACAGCAAAAAGTTACAAGACTACGGAGTGGCATGGCGTATCCTCCGTCACGAGTCGCTTACGGATCAATTGTATATCAAGGTGATGCGTATCCGTAGCATTGAGAGAACGGGTGAGGCTAGGGTGGACGAGGGGATTATTCCTGAGTTTATCGGGCTTGTCAATTACGCCATTATGGGACAGATACAGTTAGAGCTGGGAGAAGCTGATAGCGTCGATCTCGAGGTGGAGGATGCTTTGCGCCTCTACGATGCGGTTGCCCAGCGCACTTTCCGTCTCATGATGGACAAAAACCATGATTATGGAGAGGCCTGGCGTTCCATGCGTACGACCTCCTTTACCGATATGATTTTGTCTAAGGTATTACGTACCAAACAGATTGAGGATAATAATGGAGCTACGCTGGTATCCGAAGGCATTGAGGCGAATTATATGGATATAGTAAATTATGCTATCTTCGCCCTCATAAGGCTCATGGTAGAATGAAATCAGCTACAAAACATATTCTGATAGAGGTCGCAAGATACCTTCTCGCCCTTACCTTCCTTTTTTCGGGGGTGGTAAAGGCAATAGATCCTGTGGGGGCAGGTATCAAGGTGGGAGAGTATTTTACCTCCTTCCAAATGCCCTTTATGACCTCCTTTGCAATGCCTGTTGCTATTGCTCTCTCCACCCTCGAATTCATGTTGGGGGCATTGCTTCTTATGGGGGTGTGGCGCAAACTCGCAGCCTGGGGAACGGTGTTGCTTATGGGCTTTATGACGCTGCTTACACTCTACCTTGCCCTCTACAATCCGGTTGCAGATTGCGGCTGTTTTGGGGATGCTTTTAAGCTAACGAACTGGCAAACCTTTGAGAAGAATGTAGTCCTCTTCTCTGCGGCTCTTGTCTTCCTTTTGGGTTCGAAACAGATATCCGGAGCCTTTACATACAAGGCGGTATGGATCCCTAGTTTGTTTGCCTTATTGGGTATTCTGGTTTTTACTTTTGCTAATTATAGGCACCTCCCGATGCTTGACTTCCGCCCCTATAAGGTGGGAGAAAATCTTCGCTCCTTGGTGCTTGTGCCCGAGGATGCTCCTCAAGATGAGTACGCCTATGAGTTTATCTACGAAAAGGATGGGGTGCAAAAAACGTTTGATATGGACAATCTCCCCGATAGCTCTTGGAGCTATGTAGATAGGCACGACAAGCTTATATCCAAAGGCTATACACCTCCTATCACGGACTTTATTCTCTTCTCCGGGACTGAAGATGTCACGAACGATGTACTTGCCGGCGAGGGAGAAGTTATCTTTATAACCACTCCTAATTGGGAGAAGGTTTCAAGGTCATTGGGGCAGGAACTAAACCTCTTACAGGAAGCCGTTGAGGAGCGTTCTGCTACGTTGTATGCCCTCTCTAGCTCTACGCTTGAAGAAGAAAGGGATTGGAGAGAGAGCACCGGAGCTTCTTATGAGTGCCTATTCCTTGATGCCACAACCATCAAGACAATGGCACGAGGGGTGCCTTCTATCATCTTTATAAAGGATGGCGTGATCTATCGAAAGATGAATGGACACGACCTCCCCAGTAGTAGGGAAGAAATGGGTGCATTGCTCGAGAATACATATGCACAAGGGGTACGTCACGAGGGGTATTTACTGCGTTCCCTTCTTTTGATTATTTGGTTTTTATATACCCTTGTCTCCTTGATCATTACTTCTACGCGTCGTGAGATTACCAAGTCTCGCACACTACCTATTCCCCCCTCAGCATAGCAAAGAATATTGTTTTACCTAAAATACGTACAACACCATTATGAGAACAAAAATTGTAGCAGGCAATTGGAAAATGAATAAGAGCGTTGCCGAAGGTCTCGAACTAGTAGAAACTCTCCAAAAGGAGCTGAAGGAACAGCGTCCGAATTGTCGTGTTATTGTTGCACCTCCCTTCTTGCATCTTGTACCTATGGTTGAGCGTGTAGACCAATCCATAATAGGTATAGGCGCTCAAAATTGTGCCGATCATACAAGTGGAGCTTATACGGGAGAAGTAGCTGCCCCCATGCTATCGGCTAGTGGTGTTCGTTACGTAATTATAGGCCACTCTGAGCGTCGTGCTTACTACCACGAGGATAGCGAAACTCTCGCAACAAAGGTTAATTTGGCTCTTGCAGAAGGGCTTACACCCATCTTCTGTGTTGGGGAACAGCTTGAGGATCGGGATGCAGATCGCCATTTTGATGTGGTTGAAAAGCAGATCAAAGAAGCTCTATTCCATCTCTCATCAGAGGACTTCTCTAAGTTAATCCTTGCTTACGAACCTGTTTGGGCTATCGGTACCGGTCGTACGGCAACTCCCGAACAAGCTCAAGAGATGCACGCTCGTATCCGCTCTTTTGTTGCCTCAAAGTATGGTCAAGAGGTAGCCGATAATTGTTCAATCCTCTACGGTGGTAGCTGTAAGGCTTCTAATGCAAAGGAGCTTTTTGCCAACCCCGACGTAGATGGCGGTTTGATTGGAGGTGCTGCTCTTGCCGCAGATACATTCCTCCCCATCATCCGGGCTTTTGATAAATAATACATACTCTCCCCTCTCCGGCAGTAGGGCGGGAAGAGTCGCTTTTCTCCCAATAAATACAATGTAAGATGGTTCGTTATTCGATCTCAAATACAACTAGTGGCCGTACCCTCTTTAGGGGTATGGCACTAGTGCTATTCATCTCCTTAGTATCTTGTATCCAAGGATATGCTCAGACAGAAAAAGAATCTTTGAGCCATGGTGCTAACGGTATTTTTGAGGCTCTTTCTGCCCAACGAGAAGGGCAGGGAACAATTGATATTACTCAGCCCGAAGACATCAAAAACCAAGTTGGTCTAGTACATCAAAAGCAAGCCCGACACTCAGAGGGCGAGAGAAGTGGAGTCCACACTCAGCAGGGATTCCGCATACAAGCCTATACGGGCAATCTTGCAAAATCGAAAGAAGAAGCCTACCGCCGAGCTAAGGTTGTAAATGCTGCCAATCCTGCATTGGGTTGCTATGTAACCTACAAGTCACCCTTTTGGCGCTTATCGGTAGGCGACTTCAGAACCCGAGAAGAGGCTCAGAAGGCTATGCAAGATCTCAAGAGAGCGATCCCTGCTATTGCTCCGGAGCTATACATTGTACGAGACAACATTAGAGTTTCAAACTAGTGAACAGACAATCTACATTTGATCCTCAGCTCTCTCCCGAAGAGATGGCTGAGATGAAAAATCTTCAGCGTCGTATCCTTGAACTGATCGGCGAAGATCCCGACCGAGAAGGTTTGATTAAAACACCCGAACGGGTAGCAAAGTCTCTCCGATTCCTTACTAAAGGATACCGAGAAGACCCCGAGGAGATATTGCGCTCTGCCATGTTCCGTGAGGAATATCGGCAGATGGTGATTGTAAAAGATATTGACTTCTTTTCCATGTGTGAGCATCATATGCTGCCTTTCTTTGGCAAGGCTCATGTTGGTTATATCCCCAATAAATATATAACGGGACTCAGCAAGATCCCTCGTGTCGTGGATGTCTTTGCTCGTCGTTTGCAGGTGCAGGAGCGCCTTACTACGCAAATAAAAGATTGCATACAAGCCACTCTCAATCCGCTTGGTACTATCGTGGTTATAGAGGCGCAGCACATGTGTATGCAAATGCGTGGGGTAGAGAAGCAAAATTCGCTTACTACAACGAGTGACTTTACGGGAGCTTTTGAAGAGGCTAGCACTCGAGAAGAGTTTATGAATCTTATTCGAATTCGTCGCAATTAATAGTAGAGATGGCTTTTAGACTACTTCTCCTTTCTCCTGAAATAGAGGACTTCGAGCGCCTTCTAGAGATCCCCGAATCGGCAACTTTGTTTGATCTTCATCAGCTGATCTTGCAGGCTGTGGACTATCCCTCCAACCTCTTTACCTCCTTTATGTTGTGTGACGAGGATTACAACGTGCTGCAAGAGATTACCAACGATTCGACCTCCGAAGAGGAGCCGAGTAGCATGCAGACTACATCACTCGGTGAGGTAATAAATCAGGAAGACCGGCAGCTTGTCTATATCTTCGATACTCTTACGGAGCGTTGTTTCTTTGTCAAGTACGTGGGGACTTCTCCCTCATGTGATGAGGAGGCTAAGGTTGTGAAGAGCAATGGGAATGCCCCCAGCCCGATTCTGTCTGACGCCGAGATGGATGCTCTTCTCTTCGAAAATCCGCTAGATGAATCTTCTTTTGAAGACTTCTCTTGTGATGAGGACGAAGAGGATTTTGGTGAAGACGCCTCTTTCGACGATAGCGATTTCTATAGTGATAATCCGGACTACTGATACTGCCACAAAGAGGGGGCACGTCCTGCTTTTGGCGGGCCCTACGGGCGTTGGTAAGACGCGTCTCTCTCTTGCTCTGGCACATCACTTTTCCGCTCCCATTGTATCTGTAGACTCTCGGCAGATCTATCGGGAGTTACCTATTGGCACCGCGGCTCCCTCTATGGAGGAGCGAGCCGCTATCCCACACTATATGGTGGGGAATGCTACTATACATGATCCCTACAATGCGGCGCGCTACGAGAGTGAAGTTATTCCCCTTATTCAAGACCTTCTCAAGGCGCATCCCATAGTTATTTTGGTGGGTGGGTCAATGCTCTATATTAGCGCTATTACTCAGGGTATAGACAATATGCCGGATGTAGATGGTGCCATTAGAGAAGAGCTCAACGAACGCTACGCTGCAGAGGGTTTGGAGGGTATGCTCCGGGAGCTATTACTTGTGGATCCTGAGTATTATCACATAGTAGACCGCTGTAATCCCAAACGGGTAATTCATGGATTGGAGGTCTTCCGCACTACGGGGCAACCCCTATCTTCTTTCCGAACCAATACGAGCAAAGAGCGTCCCTTTACCATTATCCCCTTTGAATTGACCTCTCCTCGGGAAGAGTTATACCAACGGATCAATGCTCGTACAGAGCAGATGATCGCACAAGGTTGGCTAGACGAAGCTCGAGCCGTCTACCCTCATCGAGCCTTAAATGCTCTAAACACAATCGGCTATAAGGAGCTATTTTGCTATTTTGATGGGACAATTTCCCTCGACGAAGCTATCCATAAAATACAGCGCAATACGCGTATATATGCAAGAAAACAGATGACGTGGTTTAAGAAACAGCACGACTATCATCGAGTGGATGCTTCTATGTCTTCTCTTGCTGATATCCTTACCCTTCTACCTTTTTAGTCCTAGAAAATCCCTTTGATGGGGATTGTAAAAGTCTATTTAGGGGCAAATTGCTGTTTTTAGACAAATATTTCCATGGAAAAGGTGGTGTGAATCATATTTATTAGTACTTTTGGGGGCGAGAGTAGTCTTCTCTTCTTTTGGACTGAAGGACTCTGTAACTCTCTTTTGTACAGGGTAATTTAGCCAAAGAGGTAGGGGAGATAAAGATTGAAATACAGAATAAGATTAATACGAAGACAATGAACAAGACTGAATTTATCGCTGCTGTTGCAGAAAAGGCCGGCCTTACTAAGGCTGATGCTCAAAGAGCTGTCAACGCTTTTACTGAAGTTGTAAAAGAAACGATGGAAAAGGGGGATAGACTTCCTCTCGTGGGCTTTGGTACATTCTCTGTTTCTCAGAGAAAGGCTCGTGAAGGAAAGAATCCTCGCACAGGAGAAACTATCAAGATTGCTGCTCGCAAGGTAGTACATTTTAAGCCGGGTGCTAATCTTGATCTTAAGTAAAAGTTGTTTCGTTGCCTTTCGCAGCTACGAATTGATTTGAGGAACCCCAAAAGTCGTGTAGTCCGCTACCAAGGCAATTGAAGAAAACTTCTCTTTTTATAGAGACACCCCGAGGCAATAGCTATTTGCCTCGGGGTGTTTTCTTTTTTTAGATGAGCGGGATGGGGTGTGATTGTTTGCTGAGGGAAATGTCAATTTTCGCTCATTATTTTTACCTTTCTCTTACTGATATTAAGGGGGCGAAGAAAGGGCTGTTTTTGAGCTTCTAAGCCTCTCTTTGATAGAACCCTCATTGGGAACTTTCTTGTCCGGGACTTCACGTTTATCAGGAGGATGGCAGATCCAAAATCTTTTCTCCCTGATTTTCTTTCCCCTTTTGGCCTATTTTGATCTGCCGTGTAGGCTGATTTCTTTTTATTTTTAGGGCAATAAGAGGGTGGAGTACTGCCTAAGAAATATTTTCGTTTAGCCCCAAACCTTACAAAGCCCTAGATGCTCCACAAATTCGGCTTTCGTGTAATTCCCGAGCACCATGCCCCGCAACGGAACCCCTTTTTTCTCTTTCCGATTTTCTACCTATGGCGAATACCCCCTTTTCCTATTAACTCTGCACTTTGGAGATATCTGGGGATAAGAAAGGGAGTTGTATTTTTTCATAACAACGCAAATATAAACTTTTCGACTTCAACCACCCTAGGGCTAGCCCCAGGGTGGTTTTTGTTTATCTAAGCATTGTACTTACAACTGGAAAATACATGGAATCTGGAATCTGC
>NZ_ACNN01000030.1 GCF_000174815.1 Porphyromonas endodontalis ATCC 35406 | reverse complement strand
CCTCAAAGACTTTTCAAATATGTCTCCAAATATACTTTACATTCCTATACATCTCCTAGAAAACCTCATATTAAACTATACTCACTCGGCAATATGTTCCCAAAGGGATCTTCTTTTTCCAAAATATCAAAACTCGAAACCAAAAGAATGCAAGATCCTGCAAACAATAGACCAAGAAAGAGCAGCCCCTCCAATCTCTCTTCGATACTCTTAATGAACATTTGCAACACTATTGTAATTGATGCAGGAACAATAAGTCAGAAATAAGCTCCTATCGAATTATTTTGTATCTTCGTGGGTACTTAATCTTGATGAGCAAGCATTTATTTGAGACATTCAAAGTAAACATAACAAATAAAATTCTCAACTACTATGGAAAAGGGGAATAACTTAACTCGCATCGGTGTTTTTTATGATGGGAACTATTTCCTTCATGTCAGTAATTATTACAACTATTCTCACGAACGGAAGAATAGACTGAGTATTGCAGGACTACATCACTTTATAAAGAATCAAGTGGCACAACAAGAAAGCACAGATGAGAGATTATGTCAGATTGTTGATGCTCATTACTTCCGTGGAAGATTAACAGCTAATGAGGCAAAAGCAACAGGGCAAACTCTCTACTATGATAGACTGTTTGATGACATTCTCAGTTCAGAGGGTGTTACAACACATTATCTACCACTCAGAAGCAAACAAGGAGGAGGGAAACAAGAAAAAGGAATTGATGTATGGCTAGCTCTTGAAGCATTTGAACAGGCTTTCTATAAACGCTTTAATGTCTTAGTCCTTATAGCTTGTGATGGGGATTATGTTCCGTTAATAAGAAAGCTAAATGCACTAGGAACACGAGTAATGGTATTAAGTTGGGATTTTGAGTATACCAATGATAATGGGAAATCAATGACAACACGGACATCTCAAGAATTACTTGAGGAAGTTACCTATCCCATAGCAATGCATGAAATTATTGATAATCGTGTACGGAAGAATGAGCCACTAATAAATGGTCTTTTTGTGCCAAAGAATGAAGGATTTTCTCCACGACCACGCCTGTTACAAGAAGCGACCAATTCAAGTGAGATTGTTAGTCTTAAAGGAGGGTATGGCTTTATTAAATACCCTCCAAATAACCTTTTCTTTTGCTACAAAGATGTCGTTGACATTGACTTTAATGACCTAAAAGTAAACGACAAGGTGTCATTCACGACAGAAAAAGGAGCTGACGGTACAGATGTAGCCAAAAATGTCAAGTTATTAGAATAGATACTTCTCTTACTATCATCTTAGGGAGAATCGCCTTACACTTTCTATGAGGTGATTTCTTCTTTCATGTAAATTATTAGCATCCAATAACCTAGAAGTTAAAATAAGAAAGGCTCCTTGTACACCATAGGGGGAAGAAAAATAATGCGGAATAATCCATCCGAAGGATAATCGGGACCATTGTCATAAGGATACGCATAGAAGAGAAACTTTCCACAATGATCGATGCACCTAATCCGCCCCTCTCAATCAGCTACAAATCCGATTTGGGGGTAGTGCAGGGCACCCGCATCAAAATAGGGTTGTCTTCGTAGTATGACTGTACAAGATTACTTTTCTAAGGTGGAAGATCCGCGTGTTGTGGGTCGTTGCAAACATAAGTTAAGCGATATTCTAG
>NZ_ACNN01000031.1 GCF_000174815.1 Porphyromonas endodontalis ATCC 35406 | reverse complement strand
ATAAGCCGGACTTCTATGCTGCTTATAACAATTGGGGAGCTACTTTAAGTGACTTGGCCAAAACAAAATCCGGAAGCGAGGCTGAAGAACTGTACGACAAAGCCTTTGAAAAATTTCAGCAAGCGATTAAGTATGGAGGGGGTTCCTATAATTTGGCATGTCTGTATGCCTTAAGAAATAGGAAGGAGGAAGCGCTGAAGTATTTGGATCATGCGCTCTCAAGAGGGAAAGTCTCGGTAAAATTGGTGGAGGAAGATAACGATTGGGATGCCTTTCGGGAAGATCCGGACTTTAAGCATCTTCTCTCTCAATATAAGGGAAAGTAGGGGGCGATGCTTGCTAGGACCACTACAGAGCAAAAAGAGTGTGAGGGGTAAGGCTACCTATATCGGATAATTCGTAGTCAACTTCTCCCTAAGCCCTTGCATAAAAAGAGTCGGTATATCTCTCCATTTGGAGAAATATACCGACTTATTACTTCTGCTCTGCCCTTTGAGTTCCGCACCCAAAGGGAGAGAGAGGTGCCCTATTAAAGAGCGATTTTCTTCACGATACGCTTGCCCTCTTGGCTTACTACTACGATGTAGTGTCCACGGTCGAGGTTGAGGGTGATCGCTTCGTGAGCGTTAGCTCCTACAAGCATCTTGCCTTCGAGATTGTAAATAAGTACCTGAGCACTATTGAGACCTGAGATGCTGAGCGCCTCGCCTTGGGCAGCGAAGAGCACGTTGTCGAGAGCTACCTCATCTACTGAGAGGAGGTCTTCTTCTACGATATTGGTAAATGCTTTCCAACCCGGAGCTTGGCTGTATGCATCTTTAGTGCCGAAGGGAACGTGTAGAGTTGCTTGCTCGATTTCTACGATATCAGAGAATGCCAAGTCGTCGAGTACGGGAGGTACCGTATTGAACGAGAATACGTTGGCAATAGACTGGCAGCCTCTGAATGCATTAGCCCCGATCTGTACGTTCGTAGGAATGTTGAGAGAGACAATAGCAGTACCTTGTAGTGCTTGCTCACCAATGAAGGTCACACCCTCTTTGGGGAGGTCGAAACTTGCCAATCGGAAACAACCCTTGAAGCAGAAGTTGCCGACACGCTTGAGTGCCTTGCAGTGGTCGATCTTGAGCTTAACGATGTTGGCAGCGCCATTGAACGCATAGTCTTCTAGCACTTCGAGAGACTCGGGGAGTACGAGTTCTTGAGGAACAAAGTTGAAGGCGAAGGCATATCTTTCGATCTTCTTAATGTCACTGGGAAGCTCGATAGGCTTAGCCGCTTGCCCTTGTTGTACAAATGAGGGGTAGTGCATCAAGGCACGGTCTGCCTTGCGGATGAGCATACCATCCACGGTTTCGAAGAAGTCGTTGCCGCCCTCAATCTTCTTGATGCTCATAGCAAAGGTGAATGCACCTGTGCGCACCTTTTCTACAGAAGTGGGGAGTGTGAATACCTCTTTGGGGTAAACAATAGCTACTTGTACCAGTTCCTTACCATCCTTAGAGTAGATAGCGTTGTCTACAGACTTGAAGTGTGGGTTGGCAGCATCTACTTCCAATTTCTTCAACTGTCCGCAGTACATAAAGGGAAGTACCCCGATAGTTTCTACTTGAGCAGAGATCGTTAGGCCTGTTAGCTTAGAGCCCGTGAAGGCATAGTCTGCAATGTGCTTAACATTGTTGGGTACCACTACATCGCCCACGGCATCCCACTTAACGAGCGTATTGCCTTCGATTACGGGGTCGTTGTCACCCCCTTGATGTTCCTCTTCGTAGCAAACCAAGTGTACAGTGAGGTCGCTCGTTACATTGTTGATACGAAGTTCTTTACCCTTTTCGGTTTGCTCTTCATCGTTAATAATCCAAGCACCTACCTTGTAGCCCGCATTGGGAGTGGCTGTGAAGATAAGGTCTTTGCCTCTTGCAATGGCTTCGCCACTAGCGACGGGTGTACCTTCTGAGGTACGAGCCATGAGTGAACCATTACCGCTTAGCTCCTTGTATTGGATAACTACAGAGCCTTCGTTGCGCTCGAAACGAACGAGGAAGTCGATAGTTTCTGTGGGAGTTACCGTCCAGGTTGTCTTACCCTTCATCTCCTCTTTTTCCACGTACTTGCCTTCGCTATTCTCAAAGAGCCAGTCGGTAACCTTGTATCCCTTGGTAGGGGTAGCCGTGAAAGTTACGCTCTTACCTGTGGGTACGAGATCACTACTCTTGAATTCTTTTCCGTCCATTACGGCGGTTACCGTACCACCGGCAGCGTTGGCAGACTTGAAGAATATACGGTTCCCCTCGGGGAGCTTGTTGCAATGCGCAACGATGTTGAGCGCTTCATTTACAGAGGGTATCTCAAGTATCTTTTGGGTTCCGGGGATGCCTTCCATCTTCTGACCATTTACCGTCCAGTGCGAAAACTCGTATTGAACGAAGTTGTAACGGCATTCCATCTTGAGCGTACTGCCCTCGGCTACTTCATCTCCGTTCTCCACGGTAACGGGGCCCAAGAGCCATGCTTCTATAAATCCGGCTTCTTGCGGATCTACTTTGAAGGTTACTCGATGCTTCTTTAGTTCTGAATCGGGAGCTCCTACCTGGATCTTTGCATTCTTATAATGCTCCCCTAATGCAGTTTTGACCGCTTCGTTGGCTACATAGATCGTCATTGAAGCGTTGTCGCTGGGGCCTCCGAGATTATTCCCTCCAAAGGCGGTAAACTGTGCGCTTTCGTGGATGTCCACAAGCTTGATACCGGCAATTTGGCTGAATGCCAAGAAGCCTACGCTTTCGAGTTTGGGTAGATAGATGCTTTCCAAAGCATCTGCAGAGAGGAAGCTGGTTTCCCCAACGCTTGTTACAGATTTACCAACGATTGTTTTTAGCGTCTTTAGGTTCTGACCTGCCCCATCGGCTATGCTTGTAGTTTCGTTGGGGAGGGTAATCTTAGCAAAATGGGGGAGTAGGATTACGGCTTTTGTTTTGTCTTTCGAAAGTACAACTCCATCCGAAACCATAAACCCGGCTTGAGGGTTGGTGATGGAGAACTCGGTAATGTTGGGGATGTTGTTGAACGGATTCTTTTCGATCTTCTCCAAAACTCCTCCCAAAACTACTTTTGTGAGCGAGGAGCAGCTGAAGAAAGCGTTTTTCCCGAGGCTCTTAATTGCAGGGAGCTCAAGCGTGGTGAGGCTCGCGTTGTCGCAAGAAGCAAAAGCATCTTCGCCGATTTCCTCTACTCGAGGCATCTTCATGGACTTAATACCCTTGCATTCCTTAAAAGCTTCTTTGCCTATCTTTTTTACGTTGTTGAAGTCGATAGAGGTAATTTCGTCGTTCGAAGAACGTAGGCCACTGCGCATACCGGCAGATTCCCAATCGTCATCGCCCCAATCTCCTCCGCTTTGGTAGAAACAGTTAGGGGCAATTTCCACCACCTCATCGGGCATTTTGATGTCTCCTGATGCCATTGGCCAGCTTATAAGCACGCCATCTTGAACGTTCTGAGCTTTGACGACGCTAAAGGTCGTGGCAAGCAAAGACAACAGGAAGAAAAGTGTAATTTTTTTCATCTGTAAATATTATAACGATTCAATTTTTGTCTGCACCTGCAGATGCTTATTCTTTATTCTTTAATTGGTGATAAGTTGGTTGATGATGAAGATCTATCGGAGTGACGATCTTTTTGTCGGTTTTGGTTGGGATATGGAACCAAAGAATACCAAATGTGTCCACAAAGAGAACTTTTGTCTCTTACTTCTGTACAAAATCTATGTAGTAGGCCACAAAGAGAAGAGAATTTGTTGTGAGAGACGGTGGTCTTCTCTCCTACTGCTCTTACTGACGATCTTTGTGTAGCTGTAGTCTTATTATTAGTCGTTTGCAAAACTTGTTGCTTATAAAGCGCTTCCGACAATCTCTTGTAGGTTTTCAAAAAGTGAAGCCCTAAAAGGTTGCTATATACACACTATCCACGCTTGGATATCCATCATTTCGGAAAGCAAAGGTATGTATTTGTTTTGGCTTTTCGGGAATCTCAGTCACGAAAAAGGTATTTGCAGATTCCAGTATCAAAAGCAATGGTATGGACAAATCCTACGCTCCACGAGTTTTAATTTTTTACGGCACGGTACTTCTATTCTGGGTAAAATTAAAATCGATTAGCTACCTTTGTCGCTAAAAGGAGAAGAGAAGTCCGTGCAGAACACCAAAGTTACTTAGGCTTCCCTCTCGCCATGATTATTTACAATGTAAAAAGCTATGACAAAGAAAAGTATCGCACGATGGATTGCTCTGCTTCTAACGAGTACAATCCTATCCCTAGCCTTCAGCACAACCCAAGCAGAGGCTCAAAAGAAAAAGGGAGCCATCCCGCAGGAGGTAAAAGGCTCGAAAGTCCCCAAACTACAACTCCTCAAACACCACAAATCCGAGGGGGATGTGGATCTCGTTGCTTTGAATAAATCGGGTAGTGTGGCTGCAACCTACTTCGGCGAGGACTATGGAACGCAGCGCAATGTAAAGAAACTCGTCTTTTGGAACACTTCTAAGTTAGCCCAAATCGCCGAATACAAGATTAATTGTCGTGACATATGCTTTGGGGAGGACGAGAATACACTTCTATTTGTAGATCCCTATGGTATCAAGGAGATGGACATCCGGACCGGAGAGATCAATCTTGTACTGGAGGGTGAGTTCCTAAAGGCAGCCTACAACCCACTAGATAACGATGTAATCTTTTATTCAGACGAGGTTGATGCTTATTACTATAACCGCGCAACAGACACCTCTGAGCATCTGCATACGGTGAGCAAAGGTGCCGGCGTAGATCCCTTCCGCTTCTATCGTTTTACCGAGAATCACTTGCAGATCTTGATGTGTCGCAACTATACGCTACAGATTGATCTTAGGGACTACACAACCAAGAAGGTCTACTTCTCAGAGGATAACAAATGTCGCGTGGATCTAGCTCTAAGTCCGGATGAGGAGTGGCTTCTAGAGGGAGGAATATTTTCTTACAACCGCTTATACAAGAATGCCGATTACATGGCCCGGGGTGAGGAGGCTGAGTTTCAAGGTCAGTTTGCCACAAACAATATCAATTTTGAAACGGTCAAATTCTTGGAAGGGGGCTATATCCTCTGTGGAACGGTCAATGGCCGCTCGGTAGAGATTTGGGATATGAAAAGCCTTAGGAAGGTGAGCTCTTTTGCTCAGAAAGGTAAACTCAGTTATGTTGGTGGTATTGCCTACCATCCGGAGAAAAGGCTCATCGTTGTAGGCTCCCTCTACGGGATTGTCTGCTTCTTTAGGTATTAATAAGCCATCGTCTTTTCTGATATTTCGCCCCGGTTGCCTTGGAATAAATCCGGGGCAACCGGGGCTCTTGGATATTATTACGTACCTTTGCAGGTACAAAAAATAGATTATCTGAGAAAGTGAAATAGAGAAGATGAGGAATCGGTTGCTTCTTGCCTTTTTACTCGCCTGCCTGCCTATGCTGGCGAAGGCACAGACAGATACCCTTATACACTCTTCACAGCAGTTGGGGGAAGTAGTGGTGACAGGTACCGGTACCGCTCATTATCTCAAGGATGCCCCTGTACAAACCGAAGTCATAACTCGTAGTATGTTGCGCAATTACTCGGGGCGCAGCATCAGCGATATTCTTACGGCTCTCAGCCCCGGCTTCGACATATCCTCTAGTGATATGGGAGGGCGTATTACCATGGGAGGGCTCAATAATTCCTACATTCTCATCCTGCTCAATGGGCGGAGATTGCATGGCGACCTTGGGGGGCAAAACGACCTTTCTCTTATCGACCCTCTGGATATAGAACGCATCGAAATTGTGCGCGGAGCCTCTTCTTCTCTCTACGGATCAGACGCCATCGCAGGGGTAATCAATGTGATAACGAGACGGAAAACCAAGCAGATCCCTCTGAGTATAGACAATACGACTCAAGTAGGAGCCTTTGGGGGATTGCGTCAGCACAACCGCCTACAACTGCAACTGGGGCAACTCCATTCCGATACAAAGTACTCGGGAGCACGCAGTGATGGTTGGCAAAATTCAACCCAAGAGTACTATCGTAATAAGCTCTATGAGAACTCCACTACAAAGACCGAGAGTGCATTCGACAATAATCGCATAAGTCAGGCTTTTTCGTTCACCCCCTCTCCTCATTGGAGCATTGCAGCAGATGGGATGTACTACCTTAAGCATATCTATCACGAGCCGGGGTTACCTCGCTTCCGCTCCTATAATCTCCGTTACCGCGACTTCTCTCTAGGGGCTTCGGCAGAGTATAAGCAAGAGGGAAAGTTCTCTCTCGCTTTCCTTGCAGACTATAGTCGCCACCGTTACTTCTACGACTACTACGATAATTATATCGACGAAATATTTGAGCATAAGATTATCGATGGGAAAGATACTCGAGTGCCCAAGCATATTGTCTACAGCCCCGGCTCCTCTTCCCTAGAGAGCGATCAAGGGCAATTCAATGCTGCACTAAAGACCATTATCCCCTTCAACGAGAAGCATCTTTTCTCAGCAGGGATAGAGTATCGTCTTGACGATTTATATGCCCCCAAGCGCATGGTCAAAGCGCGCGAGGCCAACTATACACTCTCTTCTTACGCTCAAGATGAGTGGAACATTCTCCCGAAGTTGAATGTAACAGCAGGGGCGAGATTGGTGCACCATGAGGCATTCGGTTGGCACCTTACACCCAAGGCTTCCCTTCTTTATAAAAGTGGAGACTGGAGATGGAGGGCGACTTATTCGTGGGGATTCAAGACTCCTACCATCAAAGAGCTATACTACTTCTATGAACGCCCCATCATGAGCAAGGTAAGGCTTTATATTGGGAATGAGCATCTCAAACCGCAGCGGTCTCAGTACGCTTCGGCAAGTGTGGAGTATCGACATGAGGGCTGGCAATTTTCGTTTACCCCTTCCGTAAATAATGTATGGGATATGATTGCTCTCGTTGCCGTGCCTATCCCGCCCGGTTATGCAGGTGACGAGGGGAACGACTACGACGGAGCCATGCAATACATCAATATGGAGCAGGCATTCATTGGTAATCTAGAGTTCTCGGCAGCATATACCTCCCCACGCGGATTCGCTCTCGGTGCAAGTTATAGTTATACCTTGGCACAAGCTCATTTGGTGGACGAAGAGGCAAGCAAAAATGCACAGAAACCCATTACGGAGGTGCGCAACATTGATGGCACAGCCAACCACCACGCCAATCTTTTTGCCAAATGGGGGCATACGTGGGGTAAGTACTCCCTAGGAGTCGGAATCTATGGCAAGGGGCAGACCGAGCGCTACTATAAAGAGTATGGCAATGCCCCGGGCTTTTTCCTTTGGAAGCTCTCTACGGATCATTCCTTTGCCCTCCCCGCAGGATTGCATTTGGAAGCTGCTTTGGGTATAGACAACTTACTTAACCATGTAGAGAGGCATCCCTATGGCTACAACTTTGGTACTACATCCCCGGGTCGTACTCTCTTCCTCTCCCTCAGCTTTGGGTACAAAACGGGAAAGAAATCTCAGAAAACAAAAGGCAACAGATAAAAGTATAACAATCAAATTAGTATCGACATGAAGATTCTAAAGGCTTTGGCTATAGCAACAATAGCCACTACCACTCTCCTTGTAGCCTCTTGCAAAAAGCAGGATCCGAAAGATCAGGAGATCGTAAAGTATGAGAAGAAGCATGACACTGCCGTTTTGCTCGTAACGTTCGGCTCTACTTTCGATGATCCCCATGCTACGTACAAGAAGCAGATTGCGGACTTCCAACAAGCATTCCCCGATGCCGATGTATTCTTCTCGTTTACCTCTCGTACTTGCATCAACCGTTGGCAAGCTGCTAAGAAGGAACAGTTCATTACTCCTGACCTCTGGTTCAAATCTTTCCTTCAGAAAGAATATAAGACAGTGCTAGTGCAGTCGCTTCACGTTATCCCCGGGGAAGAATTTACCCTCTTGCGCGATGGTTATGTAAAGCCTCACTACAACTTCCCCGCAGAGGAGCTCAAGCGTGATAAGGCTGTCCTAGGGAATGCTCTTCTCACTTCAGACGAAGACATCGAAAGTGTGGCAAAGATCTTGGTAGATGCATTTGCTACTCAGCTCAAAGCCGGTGATGCTGTTGCTTTCATGGGTCATGGTAATCCTGTTTCGGACTACGACCGCGCCAATGCTTCTTATGATAAGATCGAAAAGGCCATGAAGGCTTATGCTAAGACAACCTACAATAATGATAACGTATATGTGGGGACTGTAGACTATCCTGCTATGCTTGTAGACTATGTAATCAATCAGCTCAAGGCCTCTACATGCAAGACCAAGAAGATCCACCTACACCCCCTCATGTCTATTGCCGGAGACCATGCCAACAATGATATGTCTAGCACAGATACCGAAGAAGATGGCAAGAAGCTCCCTCTAGAGGAACAGAGCTGGCGCAATCAGATTGCAGCTCAGGGTTGGACCGTAGAGTGCCACCTCAAAGGCCTTGGCGATTACCCTGCCATTAACCAACTTTGGATCAAGCACCTCAAAGATGCTATCAAAAGCGCTAAAGAAGACTAATCTGTAGAAATCTCTCCTCGTCTCTAGAGAGGGGCAGCTCTTCGCCCTATCTCTTTGTACGAGAGGCGATATGGAGATACAAAAAGAGGTAGGATGCTCTCTTGGCATTCTACCTCTTTTCTTTTGGGAATAAGGGCCGCTGTGGGTTATACCCCTTTTGTAATCATGGTTCGGTCTAGGTCGTGGCGGAGATGCTCCAGAACGCGCTCGTAAGGGATGTTGAGAAGTTTCATTTCCTTAGCCACTGCGGGGAGAATTTCGTTGTAGAACCTCTTCTGACGCTCTTGCGTAACAATCTCAATAGCCCCCTCTCTTATGTAGTTGCCAACTCCGGGGCGGGACTCGATTAATCCGGCTGCAATCAAACGATCGTATGCTTTTACAATGGTATTCGGATTAACCTCTAGACGAGCTGCCATATCACGCACAGATGGGATACGAGTTCCCACCTTATAGATCCCCGAGAGTATCCCATTATGGATCCTCTCAATAACCTGAAGGAATATGGATTGTGGTTGCATCGGATTCATTAGATCTGCTTCTTCTTAAAGATATAATACCCCCCAATACACATAGCAATATCGACCAATAAGAACAGAACTGAGGCAAGGATATAGGGTGTGACACTCTCGTAAAGATCCTTTGTAATGTAGTTTTCGATGGAAATCTCTACGAGCAGGGGGAGCAACGTCAAGAAGATAAGGATAAAGCCTACACTCGCAGCGAGTGTGGCAATTACTTGATTTCGTATAAGGATCCTGAAGAAAAAAAGCCCCACAATAAGTACAGACACAAGAGATATAAAAAGGACATGTTGCCAGCTATCCAGAGGGGTATTTATACCTTCTCCTAGGAATGGGTTTATGTGGGTCAGAGCCGTAGGTATATCCGGAGAGAATACGACAAGGTAAGGGATAAGCGACACGATTGCAACAACCGCGGCTAGTAGAAACATCACTACCCCTTGCAACAATATGAGGATATACTTCTCCAGCGGAGATAGGGGCACGAGGTAAAAGTGCTGAATACGGCTATGATAAAGTGTGTTGGATACCCACGAAAGGAATACAAATAGGTAAAGGACACGTGCTATGGTAAAGTGAAAGAAGGAGGGATCCATGGAGGAAATTGCCTTTTCCCACTCTGTAAATGATCTAGAGAAGGCTAGTGGTACGAGTTCGATAAACCAGATTACGATCAAAAATATAACGGCAACAAGTCCGTGTTGCTTACGATTGATCGTCCAATCTCCCTTAAGCAAAAATAGTATGCGTCCAAGGCTATTATTCATCATAGGTAATTCTCTCTAAAGGATAGGATTATACTAGATTATTTGCTTGTAGTATAGCGCTTATTTTTTCCTTTTCTCGGGAGATCCCTTTGAGGAAAAGTTCCATGGAAAAGAGCCCTTCTTCCATGTCATCTCGGTGCTCAAATATTCCTACTTCCCCTGAGATGGATGGCTCTTCGTAGAGGGCTTCTGCTTTGTTATTGTCCGTAACCAACCCAAAAGAGAAGATCTCGGATAGCCTATATATAGAGGCATTAACCAAGATGCGTCCCCCCTCTAATATCACTACACTATCAATAAGCGTCTCAAGATCTCTCAGCTGGTGGGTACTTATTATCACGGTTTGTTGCTCCGATATATACTTGGCTATCAGTTTTCGGAACACCGACTTAGAAGGGGCATCCAGACTATTCGTAGGCTCATCCATTAGGAGTAGAGGAGTCTGTAGTGAGAGTGCAAGAGCGATGGCGGCCTTCTTTTTTTGTCCTTGAGATAGCGTTCTCAAACGTTGCCCCCAGTCCAAATTGAACTCCTTCATGGCTGCCTCTGCGATTTCTTGCGAGTAGTTGGGATAGAAAGGGGTGATTAACGAGAAGTAGGTTTTTACCTTAAGATCGGGCATAAAGATCTCCTCGGGGAGATAGTACACCTGCTCCAGTGCTTTACGCTTTCTCTTAGAAGGATCATCGCCATTGACCAAAAGATTACCCGATTGGTGGAGTAATTGGCCACACAAGAGCTTGAGAAGCGTCGTTTTCCCCTCTCCATTGCACCCAAGTAACCCTACAATAGAGCCTTTGGGGAGGTTAAGAGAGAGGTCTTCGAAGACGGGGTTGCCCTTTTTGTACTGGAAAGTAAGATGTTCAATTTTTATCATACAGACATTCTACAAATGCACTTTGGCATAACTAAAGTTCCTCCCGGCATATTGTCGCACTAGCTGCAAAGCCATTTGGCGACACTCTTCGTTTGTCTCTATGAGAGCTTCTAAGGAAACATTTGCATCTGCAATGCTAGGAAGATGCCCTAGTACATACGCGTTGATCTCGTGTATGGTAGTGAAGCCTATTTGCTCGTGGAGAAAGGCATCTACGGCTACTTCGTTGGCGGCATTGAGAGCACAAGGGGAGGCTTTCCCTGCCTCCATAGCGTGATAGGCTAAACTGAGATTGGGGAATCTCTCAAGGTCGGGGTGCTGAAAGGTCAGTTGGAGTTTGGTGAAGTCGAGCCTGGGAAATTTATTGTTCAAGCGTAGTTCTTCTCCCAGAGCAAAGCCAATGGGCAAGCGCATATCAGGCTGCCCAAGTTGGGCTTTTACGCTGCCATCCTCAAACTGCACCATCGAGTGGATAATGCTTTGCGGATGTATGAGTACCTCAATTTTTGAGGGGGGAACATTGAAAAACCAACAAGCCTCCATCATCTCAAAGCCCTTGTTCATGAGAGACGCTGAGTCTATTGTAACTTTGGCTCCCATGCTCCAATTCGGATGCTTTAGAGCGTCTTTGGGGGTTACTTTATCGAGTTGCTGGGTAGGAACGTGCAAGAATGGCCCTCCCGATGCTGTGAGAAGGATCTGTTCCAGAGGGTTCCGTTCCCCAAGCAAACACTGGTAGATTGCAGAATGCTCAGAATCGACAGGGAGAATATTCACGCCCTTGGCACGAGCTTTCTCTGTGACAATGGCACCGGCAACTACCATTGTTTCTTTATTGGCAAGGGCAATAGTTTTACCCGCATCAATGGCGCGACATGTAGGGAGGAGACCGGAGTACCCCACCAAAGCCATGAGTACTATATCGGTATCGGGGAAGGAAGCTACCTCGCAAAGAGCCTCTTTACCTGCGTGAACGGAGATGGGAAGATCTTGAAGAGCCGTGCGAACCTCGGAGTACCGATTTTCGTCTGCAATTACTACATGGCTGGGAAGGAATTCCCTAGCTTGCTGTATAAGCAAGTCCGCCTGCCTATTGGCGGTAAGCACGGAGACAGCAAAACCTTCGGGATGTGCCCTAATTACTTCGAGAGCCTGTGTGCCAATAGAGCCTGTGGAGCCGAATATTGCTATCTTTTTCTTCATATTCAAATTTAGATCAATCCGTCGGGGATAGTAAGACTTATAACTTGTTTTTCTACGTCAATATAGCGGACGAGCTCGTCCGCTATGGGGATCATGACCTCTTCATCGGAGTCTTTTCTCTCTACAATTAAGAGCAGATTGGCGGTATTATCGTCAATATCAATAACCCTGCCCACCGGTACATCGTCTGCATCCACAAGCGTATAACCGATAAAGTGCTGAGGTTGAAACTCAATATCTTCGCCTATCAAATCTGAGGGTACGTATACAGAACAACCATCGTATCGCTCAGCTTCCTCTCGGCTATCCACATCCTCAAACTTGACAAGTAGAGAAGACTCTGCTTTCCCTCGCATATCCTCAACCAAAAAAGGGACGGGGAGCCCATCTATCTCTAGATGTAAGAAAAGATCTCTATCCTCAGCAAGAGAAAACATACTCTCCTCATCAATGGAAGGGTAGAGGTTAATCTCTCCATGAATACCATGGGCACGTCCTAACCTCCCTACGAGGATAAGTTCTGGTGTGTCGCTCATTCTCCTATGCGACTGATGTGGGCACCTAAGTTATTAAGACGGAGATCAATTCGTTCGTACCCTCGGTCTATTTGGTCTATCCGATCTATTCTGCTTGTGCCTTCGGCACTCATTGCTGCAATCAGAAGGGCTATACCGGCGCGTATGTCGGGAGAAACCATCTGTGCAGAACGGAGAGCCACTCGACCTCCCAGTCCAATAACCGTAGCTCGGTGGGGATCGCACAAAATGATTTGTGCCCCCATATCAATGAGTTTATCAACAAAGAATAGGCGGCTCTCAAACATCTTTTGATGGATAAGAACGCTCCCACGAGCTTGGGTGGCAACTACCAAAAATACGCTCAAAAGGTCTGGTGTTAAGCCGGGCCAAGGTGCATCGGCAATGGTAAGTATAGAGCCATCCATATAGGTGTCAATCTCGTAGCCGTCATGTTCCGGTATAAATAGATCGTCGCCATGCTCTTCGATTGTGATACCTAAACGACGAAATGCCGAGGGTATGATACCGAGGTTGGGGATGCTAACGTCTTTAAGGGTAAGCGCACTATGGGTCATAGCTGCCATACCGATGAAGCTACCGACCTCTATCATGTCTGGCAGAAGTCTGTGTGTAGTTCCACGTAAGGAGCTCACCCCTTCTATGTGTAGGAGATTAGAACCTACTCCGGAAATCTTGGCACCCATGGCGTTGAGCATCTTGCAAAGTTGCTGCAAGTAGGGTTCGCAAGCTGCATTGAAAATCGTAGTCTCTCCCGGGGTAAGCACAGCCGTCATAATAACGTTGGCAGTACCCGTTACAGAGGCTTCGTCAAGGAGCATATAAGCCCCCTTTAGGTTGTCGCCATAGATCTCATAGCAATGCTTTTCTTCGTTATAGGTACACCGTGCACCTAGTGTTGCAATACCTGTAAAGTGGGTATCAAGACGTCGGCGACCAATCTTATCTCCTCCCGGTTTGGGGAATATGGCGAATCCGAAACGGCTAACAAGAGGACCAACAAGTAGGATAGATCCTCTAAGAGCACGGCTCTTGGCTTGGAACTGTTCGCTCCGAACAAAATCTAAATCAATAGAAGCCGCACGGAAAGAATATTCGCCGGGAGCCAACATATGTACCTCTACCCCCATACATTGGATAAGGTTGATTAGATTGTTGACATCCAAGATATTGGGGATGTTGCTGATGCGTACTTCTTGTTCGGTGAGTAGGGTAGCTGCAATTACTTGCAGAGCCTCGTTTTTTGCCCCTTGAGGGGTTAAACTACCACTAAGTTTGTACCCTCCTTCTATTACAAATGATGCCATATCCTTATTCGTGCTTTAGTTCGGAAAAACTTTGTTATTTGCGCTTTTTGTTTTTCTGTTTCGTCTGTTTGGAGGCAGAAGATGCGGGTAAATCAAGTTTATAGCGAGCTTCACTGTACACGAGGTTGCCGTTGGATAACTCAAAAAGATCCTTGAAAATTTGGTAGTCGTCCACGGTGTTTTTATTCCACTCCAAGTAATTGGTTTTCATTTGCTTGGCAATGCTGATGGCAAGAGCATCTCGCTCTTCCCCAAGAGGAAGCTCTATGGCTTTTTGGATTAAGCCCTGTATAATGTGCCCGTAGTGGCGATAGATGATATCGTTATCGGGGTAGGGTATCGTCTCAGGCTTGGAATAAAGAGAAGTGGGAGTAACTACTTCGTAGGGATAGTCTATATCTAGCTGGAACCCGGACATAATGGCAAGATGATCCCAAAGAGCCTTCTCGCCATCTTGAGCCAGACGATGATCCGGAGCGAGTTTTGCCATTATGCGGATGATAGACTCGGCGCACCACTGGCGTTCTGCTCGGTCTTCGAGAGTCAGACAGTGATTCACCATATTTTGGATATTACGCCCATACTCGGGCATCGCTATCTTTTGTTGTTTGCTATTATACTTCATTGCATTCTCTTTGATGGTGAGAAGTGTTTGTTCTCATATTGCTTTGCTCTACTCGTTTACTTCCTCCATAGCATGGGGTTATACGGGTTTTTCTAAGAGCTGATTCATCTTTTGTTTGTATGCCTCAACCCCAGGTTGATCGAAGGGATTGATCTGCATCATGTAACCACTGACACCTGCAGCCATTTCAAAAAAGAGGATAAGCATCCCAAGGTTATATTCGTCAAGCCGAGGTAATTTAATCCTGAAGAGAGGAACTCCCCCCTCACTATGGGCAATACAAGTCGCTTCTTCGGCTTGGCGATTAACCCAGTGAAGGGACCTGCCAGTGAGGTAGTCTAGCCCATCCTTAAAGTGCTCTTCTCCCTGGATAACAACATCGTTTTCAGGACTTTCTTCCACAGATACCATGGTTTCTATGATAGATCGCTCTCCATCTTGGATCCACTGCCCTAAAGAGTGGAGGTCAGTACTAAAAGTGGCTGTTGTGGAAAAAATGCCTTTTCCGTTCTTCCCCTCGCTCTCTGCAAAGAGCTGTTTCCACCACTCTTGAAGCGAATGCAGAGCGGAAGAAAATGTGGAAAAAATCTCTATTTTCTTTCCCTTTCTGTATTCTTCGATGCGCCATCCGGCATAGGAAAGCAGTGGCATTACTGCCTCGTCTTCTCCTCTAGAGATTGCTGAGGCAAGGTCTCTTGCTCCATGGAGCAACTTGCGGATATCAATGTCACAATAAGCTAGGGGAAGGAGGCCTACAGCACTGAGCACAGAATAGCGCCCACCTACTGAGGGAGGAATAGAAAACGACCGATATCCTTCTTGGGTGGCTATTGCTCGAAGAGAGCCGTGCTCGGGATCCGTTATTACGACAATATTATTTCGTGTTACCTCTTCGTCTCCCTTGGCATTCTCGACCAGGAGGTGCCTTAGTTGATGAAAGGCTATAGAAGGCTCTAATGTGCCCCCACTCTTCGATATATATATGATGCCAAAGCTTTTCCCCTTTAGATAGTTTTGTAGATGGGATAGATAGCAACTATCTAGGTGATGCCCTGCAAAAAGTAAAGAGGGAGTCTCCCCACAAAACGAGGGTGGAGTAAGGGCTTCTATCACAGCTTTGGCACCGAGATAGCTACCTCCAATACCAATACATACAACGCACTCTGTACGGGTATGTAAGTCTCGAGCTACCGTCTCTATCTCCTCTAAAAGGGCTGGTTCTGCAAAGGGGAGGTTCAGCCATCCTCTATATTCGCTACCCAGGCCTCCCCCCTCAAGGAGTTGATTGAGTGCAATCCGCGCCTCTTCTTGTGATTTAGGGGATATTGTTGCAAAATTCGTATCTGTGTAGAGGGGGAGCATATTTTGTTACCAACGATTATTTGAAGTGTTTAGAAAGCTCAAGTATCGCCTCTGTAGCATCTCTTTTTTCGTAGAGGATCTCATAGACCATATCGCAGATGGGAATATTTACTTGATAGCGTGCATTCACTTCGCGTACGCACTTTGCTCCAAAGTATCCCTCTGCAATCATTTCCATCTCTGTTTGTGCAGCTTTTACGCTATAACCTCGCCCAATCATATTCCCGAAAGTGCGGTTGCGGCTGAACTGAGAATAGGCCGTTACTAGCAAATCCCCGAGGTATACAGAGTCTGTAATTTCCCTATCAATTAGGTGCACCGCATTGACAAAGTTGTTCATTTCTGCTATGGCATTGGAGATGAGTACGGATTGGAAGTTATCTCCATATTGCAGTCCATTGCAAATGCCCGCAGCTATGGCGTAGATATTTTTGAGCACGGAGGCATATTGCACCCCCACGACGTCGTTTGTCGTAACGCAGTTTACAAAATCATTGCGGAGCACTTCTGCAAAAGCTTCTGCTTGCTTGAGGTTTTTACAAGCGACTGTGAGATACGAACGCCTATGTCTTGCAACTTCTTCTGCATGGCAAGGCCCTCCTACCACAGCTATAAGCTCTTTGGGGACATCAAACTCCTCCATCAAGTAGTCCGAGACAAGCATGTTTTCATCGGGTACAATACCCTTGATCGCATTGACGATCAATTTGTCTCGCATACTCGACTTACGTACTTTTTTGAGATAACTCTTCGCATAGGGCGAGGGGGTAACAAGTACGATTGTGTCACTGGCACGAAAGAAACTATTGATGTCCGACTCCGAGAAGAAAGTAATATTATCGGTATCGAACTCTGCCGCTGGTAGATAATTAGGGTTATGACCCAGCTTTAAGAAGCCTTTTACTTGTTCGCTACGGCGTACGTACCAATTGATATGGGGCTGCGATGTGAGTACAATTTTAGCCAAGGCAGTAGCCCAACTACCACTTCCTAAGATTCCAACTCTTCCTATAGGTTTCATCGCCTTTCTCTTTTCTATCTTTATCACCAACTAGTACTCAAGATGAGTATAAGAAGGCTTTATTTCCCTCGATTCTCTTATCAGTATTCCACCATCTTTGGGAGCATTATAGGATTGGGAGATTAACCGAACCTTCCCAGCTCCCTTCGATTCTTTCTCTATTCTTTACTCTGTGTCCACGCTGTCACCTCTTCGAGAGAGGGCATGGTCATACCGAGTTTGTATTTCTTATTTATGTCCATCATAGCCTGTAGAATACGCCCGGGCTTCTCTTCTGCATGCAAGGCCTCAACCGTAAGGTAACCTGCTTTCTGCAAGAGGGGGACAAAATCTTCGTTAACTCCTAGGGCAACGTAGGCAGCCGGTTTGTCTCGTTTTACTACAGCCTCCGGCTTCATTTGGGGGAAGAAGAGCACCTCTTGGATGCTTTCTTGCCCCGTTAAGAGCATAACAAGACGATCCATACCAATCCCCAGTCCTGCCGTAGGAGGCATCCCGTATTCAAGAGCACGGAGGAAGTCCTGATCTATAAACATGGCCTCGTCGTCTCCTTTCTCGGATAGAGCCAATTGGTCTTCGAAGCGTTTACGCTGATCGATGGGGTCGTTCAATTCGCTGTACGCGTTGGCAAGTTCTTTACCATTGACCATCAATTCAAAACGCTCTGTGAGCTCGGGATTGGTTCGGTGCTCCTTGGTGAGAGGGGACATTTCCTTGGGATAGTCCGTAATGAAGGTGGGTTGGATGTACTTCCCTTCGCACTTCTCCCCAAAAATCTCGTCGATGAGCTTGCCTTTTCCCATGCTAGGAGTTGTCTCAATACCGAGCTGTTTGCAAACTTCTCGCAATTGATCTTCGTCCATACCGCTGATGTCAATGCCGGTATGTTCCTTTATGGCCTCTAGGATAGGAATCCGCTTGAATGGGGGGCGGAAACTGATCTCGTGGTCTCCCACTTTTACCTCAGTTGTGCCTAATACCTCTTGAGCGATACGAGACAACATGCTCTCTGTAAAGTCCATGAGCCAGTTGTAATCCTTATAGGCTACATAGATCTCCATGCAGGTAAACTCGGGATTATGGGTACGATCCATCCCTTCGTTTCGGAAGTTCCTACTGAATTCGTACACCCCTTCGAAGCCCCCTACGATGAGCCGCTTTAGGTATAGTTCGTTGGCAATACGCAAGTAAAGGGGGATGTCAAGCGCATTGTGATGCGTAATAAAGGGGCGTGCTGCTGCTCCTCCCGGTATCGATTGCAATATAGGAGTCTCAACCTCTAGGTAGCCATGCTCGTTGAAGAAATTGCGCATGGACGTGAAGATTTTGTTGCGCTTTAGGAAGATGTCTCGCACTCCGTCATTGACCAAGAGGTCTACATAACGGCGGCGATAACGCTGCTCGGGATCGGTAAATCCGTCAAATACCTTGCCGTCCTTCTCCTTTACGATAGGCAGAGGACGTAACGACTTACTCAATACCGTGAGGCTCAAAGCGTGTACAGACACTTCGCCTGTTTGCGTCTTAAAGACATATCCCTCTACGCCGATAAAGTCCCCAATATCTAGGCACTTCTTAAATACGACATTGTAGAGATCAGTATTCTCTCCATCGGCGATACTATCTCGTGTGATATAGATTTGAATACGTCCGGTGCTATCGGCAAGCTCCACAAAAGATGCTTTGCCCATAATGCGACGTCCCATGATACGTCCGGCAAGGCGTACCCGTTGCTCTCTCAAGAGAGCCTCTCGTTCTTCATTCCCCTCCGGATACGAATTGATGATCTCTTGTGCGTAGGCAGTAACTTGATATTCTGCTGCAGGGTAGGGGTTAATGCCTAAGGAGCGTAATTCGTTCAGACTATTGCGACGCGCTATTTCTTGGTCGCTAAGTTCGAGCATGCTGAGGTCCATCTCTATATCTCTCGTTTATATCGGTAACTATTTATTGATTGACGACGTTGGTAAAAGTGTGTATGACACTTGCATTGCTCAATATCCTTTCTTCATAACTTACAACCGAGAGACACGATCCCTCTTAAGGAGTAGTAGTGCGAGCCTTTTTGCCAACATACGTCACCACAAAGATACGAAACTTATTCGCTTATAGCTGAGATTTGCTCAGAAAGGAAGCAACAACGTAGTGTTGGCTTGTAGAAAAAGATATTTCCAAAGGTATTAGTGGTAGCGGCGGACACTTTGCACCAAGTCGGAGACCTGCTGTTTGAGTTCCGTCAAAAAGTCTGATGCCGAGTATTCGCCACTTTCGATTTGTCGGAGTTTGTACTCCCACAATCCCGTTAGTTCTGCGCTTTTTAGCAGTGGGTCTTGTATTGTATCAATTAATTGAATCCCCGTCTCGGTGGCACGCAACGAAGACTTTTCTCTACGGATATAGTTGCGCTTGAAGAGGGTCTCAATGATGGAAGCTCGGGTGGAGGGGCGTCCAATACCATTCTGCTTAAGAGCCTCTCTCAATGTTTCGTCCTCGACTTGCTTTCCTGCCGTTTCCATGGCTCGTAGCAAAGTAGCCTCGGTATAATACTTAGGAGGCTCTGTTGTGCGCTCTCGGATAGAAGGTTCGTGGGGGCCGGTTTCTCCCTCTACAAAAGCGGGTAAGAGGCTCTCTTTTCCCTCTTGGGGCTCCCCTTCTTCCTCTTTATTCCCTTGGTTTGTCGCATCCTCCTTCCCCTTTTGAGATGAGAGAACGACACGCCAACCCGGATCCAAAATCTCTTTTCCGGTCGCTTTTAGTTCTATCCCTTCTACCTCCGCAAGAACCGTTGTTGTAGCCGTTTTGGCATCGGGATAAAATGCAGCAATAAAGCGTAGAGCGATAAGGTCGTAGATTCGATTTTCATTTAGCGTAAGTCCGGAGGGGAGGGGCACTCCCGTAGGAATGATAGCGTGATGATCGGTTACCTTTTTGTTGTCGAATACCTTTTTGCTTTTCTTGGGCGGCTTCCCTGAGGAAAGAATAGGGGTAACAAGATGCTCGTAAGGGCGTAACCCTTTGAGTATAGCTGGCACTTTGGGGTAAATATCCTCGGATAGATAGGTGGTATCTACACGGGGATAGGTCGTGAGTTTCTTCTCATATAGGCTTTGGATAGTCTGTAGAGTAGTCTCTGCAGTCATGCCAAAACGCTTATTGGCCTCTACTTGTAGGCTTGTAAGGTCGAAGAGTCTCGGGGGAAGTTCTTTCCCCTGCTGCTTGGTTACCTTTTTGATGGTAAGAGGAGCAGAACGGATGCTTTCAATAAGAGCTTCTACCTCCTCTTTGGTGGAGAAACTCTCTGCCGTCTGCCGAAATAAAGTCTCCTTATAGGTCGTCTGCAACTCAAAAGAGGTAGTGGGGACGAAGTGCTCGATTTGTCGTCCTCGCTCCACAATAAGAGCTAGGGTGGGCGTTTGTACTCGCCCAACAGAGAGAACCCTCCCGGGTTGTGGGAAGCGCATAGTGTAGAGGCGTGTCGCATTGATCCCGAGTAGCCAATCGCCAATTGCTCTTGCGAGGCCTGCCTCGTAGAGGCTTTTCATCTCTTCGTTGGTACGAAGTTGGGTAAACCCCTCTCGGATAGCCTCGTCTGTAAGGCTAGATACCCATAGCCTGTGAATGGGACATTTGCAAAGAGCTTTGGTGAGAACCCATTGCTGTATAAGCTCTCCCTCTTGCCCGGCATCCCCACAATTGATCACCTCATCGGCTTTTTCTACAAGCTGACGAATGACTTCGAATTGACGCTTATAGTCTTCGTTATCAATTAGTTTTATGCCAAAACGCTGAGGGATGAGAGGGAGGTCGCCGAGGCTCCATCGTTTCCAGAGAGGGAGGTAGTCATTGGGCTCTTTTAGGGTGCAGAGGTGCCCAAGAGTCCACGTAACACAATACCCATTGCCCTCAATAAACCCATTTTGAGGGTGATTAGCCCCCAATATACGAGCAATCTCGCGAGCCACGGAAGGTTTCTCGGCAATACAAACAATCATAGATAGATCGGCTCCTTTCTCTGGGTGATATTTTTTTCCTTTCTGGGCAGAAACCTCTTCTGTTTCTGGGTGGAAACATGTTGTGTTTCTGCCCTAAAAGGAAATTATTTCTCGCCACCAAATTCCATTAAATAGGCCTTGATAAAATCATCGATGTCGCCATCCATTACAGCATTTACATTGGAGGTCTGGAAGTTGGTACGATGGTCTTTTACGCGCCGATCGTCGAATACATAGCTTCGGATCTGCGAACCCCATTCAATTTTCTTCTTACCGGCCTCCACTTCTGCTTGGGCAGCTCGCCTCTTCTCTAGCTCTATGTCGTAGAGTTGAGAGCGGAGTAGGCGGAGTGCATTCTCTCTATTATCTAGCTGAGACCTACTCTCGGTATTCTCGATAACGATCTCTCGCTCTTCTCCCGTGTCGGGGTCCTTGAATTGGTAATGCAAGCGTACACCGGTCTCTACCTTGTTCACGTTTTGCCCCCCGGCTCCACTTGAGCGGAAAGTATCCCATGATAGGTTGGCAGGGTTGACTGCAATCTCTATACTATCGTCGACAAGGGGCACGACGAAAACGGAGGCGAACGAAGTCATTCGCTTCCCTTGGGCGTTGTAGGGAGAGACACGCACGAGGCGATGTACCCCATTTTCGCTTTTGAGGAATCCGTAGGCTAGGTCGCCCTCAATCTGCATTGTTACCGTTTTGATACCCGCTTCGTCTCCATCTTGCCAGTTGGTGATAGTCACTTTGTAGTCGTGGTTTTCTGCCCAACGTTGATATAAGCGGACTAGCATCGAAGCCCAATCTTGGCTTTCGGTACCTCCGGCTCCTGCATTGACCTTGAGTACTGCCCCTAGGCGATCTTCTTCTCTTCGGAGCATGTTGCGAAGCTCTACATTCTCAATCAGAGAGAGAGCTATTTGGTAGGCTTGGTCTACCTCCTCTTCTTCGGCAACTCCTTCTTTGTAGAAATCGAAGCTCAACTTCACCTCTTCTACGGCAGACTCTACAGATTCGTAGGCTTCTATCCAGCGACGAATCTCCTTGACCTTGCGCATTTGCGCCTCAGCTCTTTTATTGTCTTCCCAAAAGTCGGGAGCTTGGGTGATAAGTTCTTCTTCCTCTAGTTGGATACGTCTATTATCGACGTCAAAGATACCCCCTCAGCGCTTCCTTGCGCTCCAACAGATTATTCAGTTGGTCTATTGTAATCATCTTTTATATCATTAAAAACTCCTGCAAAGGTACTGATTCATTTCTCAAAGGGGCATACTTATCTTGACATGATGTACAACTGATGGGTAGAAAATGTCTGTGATGGGAGCAAAAAGAGTAACTTTGTGGCGTGTATGGAAGATATATTTGATATACGAGAAGAGAGTTGTCGCCCCGTTACCGACGAACAGATAGAGGAGGCTCTTCGCCCGATTAGTTTCCGTTCTTTCAGAGGACAGGATACGGTGGTGGAGAATCTCTCCGTATTTGTGCAGGCTGCAGCTATGCGTGGCGATAGTCTCGACCACGTCTTGTTGCATGGTCCCCCAGGCTTGGGTAAGACCACGCTCTCCAATATCATCGCAGCAGAGCTAGGTGTTGGCATTAAAATAACATCCGGCCCTGTACTCGACAAGCCGGGAGATTTGGCAGGATTGCTTACCTCGTTGGAGCCTCGTGGTGTCTTGTTTATTGACGAAATTCACCGACTAAGTCCGATTGTAGAGGAATATCTCTATTCGGCAATGGAGGACTACCGCATTGACATCATGATTGATAAGGGCCCCGGTGCTCGCTCTATTCAGATAGATCTCAACCCCTTTACTTTGGTAGGTGCGACGACGCGTAGTGGCTTGCTTACAGCTCCCTTGCGAGCGCGTTTTGGTATAAATCTACATCTTGAGTACTACGATACCAAGACGATTGCAGGCATTGTACTCCGGTCGGCTGGCATTTTGGGGGTTGCGTGTAGCGAAGAGGCTGCTGCTGAGATTGCGCGTAGGAGTAGGGGGACGCCACGTATCGCCAATGCCCTACTGCGTCGGGTGCGCGACTTTGCCCAAGTGAGGGGGAATGGTACTATTGACTCCGAGATTGCCGTCTTTTCACTAGAGGCTCTCAATATTGATAGTTGTGGTTTGGATAATATAGACCACAAACTATTGACGACCATCATAGATAAGTTTGGAGGAGGCCCTGTGGGGGTATCTACCATTGCTACGGCTATGAGCGAAGATGTAGGCACTATAGAGGAGGTTTATGAACCTTTTTTGATAAAGGAGGGTTTTATCAAACGTACTCCCAGAGGGCGAGAAGCTACAGCTCATGCCTATGAGCATTTGGGGCGTACCATCCTACCTCCATATAGCAACTCCCTTTTTACAGATTAAGTCTCCCTTAAGGGGGGAGAGAATAGATACAGTAAGAAACTATAAACCAATATAAACATATGAAGATAGATAAGTTAGATCGTCGCATTCTTGCCATTATTTCGGACAATGCTCGCATTCCGTTTCGTGATGTAGCAGAGCGATGTGGAGTATCTCGCGCAGCTATTCACCAACATGTACAGCGCATGGTGGAGCGAGGGGTAATTACGGGATCCGGATATCGCGTGAATCCCAAAGACTTAGGTTATACCACTTGTACTTACATTGGGGTGCGCCTAGAGCGTGCTGCTCTGTACCGCGAAGTGTTGCCTCAGATAGAAGCAATACCCGAAGTTGTGGAATGCCACTATACCACGGGACCTTACTCAATGCTGATCAAGCTATATGCCGTAGACAATTCGCACTTGATGCACATATTGAGTAATCGCATTCAGTCTATTGCCGGAGTTTCGTCTACAGAGACATTGATTTCTCTTGCAGAAGGTTTTGTGCGTAATATGCCTATCCCGGAAGAGGATACCACGGATTCGTATACTTCCTATAACGCGGAGTAATAGCCTATCCCTCAGTAGAGGGGATGCCAAAACCGATCCCTATGAAGGTCTTTTCCCTTCACGAGTTGAATAGCAGTATCCGTCGAGCTTTTGAACAAAACTTCGGAGGCCGATTTTGGGTTACTGCTGAGACTAGTGGGATCAAGTCTCCCCCTCAGGGGGGACACTTTTACTTTGAACTTCTTGAGAAAGGCGAGAGAGAAGGGCAGATCTTAGCCCGATCTCGTGCCGTGATGTGGCGTGCTTCCGTGGGCTCTTTGCTTACAAAGTTTGAATCTGCAACAGGTCAGACTTTTACGAACGGACTGCAGGTGCAGCTTTTGGTGGGCGTCCACTTCCATGAGCAGTTTGGTCTCTACCTTGATGTTTATGACCTAGACCCCACTTTTACGTTGGGGGATATGGCAAGAAAGCGTAGAGAGACGCTAGAGCGATTGCGACGCGAGGGATTGCTTGATTGCCAGAAGGCTCTGACTTTGGGGCGTCCTTTGCGGCATATTGCCGTTATCTCTTCGGCTTCGGCAGCTGGGTGGGGCGATTTCTATAGTCATATACAAGCTGCGAGAGAGCAGTGGCCTTTTCACCTCCAACTTTATCCTGCACTGATGCAAGGAGAGGGAACAACCACTTCCATTCTTTCGGCTCTCCGAGAGATTGCACAGAGTGGTATAGCGTATGATTGTGTTGTACTTATACGAGGAGGAGGGGCAGAGATCGATCTCATGGCTTTTGATAGCTATGAGCTTTGTGCCGCAATTGCTCGCTACCCCTTACCTATTATCGTGGGGATAGGGCACGAGCGTGATACAAGTGTTGCCGATAGGGTAGCTCACCATTCCCTAAAGACCCCCACAGCTGTCGCCGAGTTTCTCCTCAATAGCAGAGAGAGGGAATGGACCCTTCTGAGAAAGCTCTCTGAGCGATTGCAGCGATCTGTTGTACTGATGCAGGACTACCATTTGGTACTGTTGCAGCGCCTTGTGCATCACCTCCCTATAGCTATAAAAGAATCTACTCAACAGGAGTTTTTTAAGTTGCAACGTCAAGAGGCTACTTTGCAACGCACCGCTCTCATGCTCTTAGCACAAGAGAGACAGCGTATTGAGCACTGCAGCTACCTACTCAAAGCCACAATGCCCAAGTTGTTGCTCAGCTACCAAAGCGTATTAGAGCAAGAGCAACAGCACCTACAGCGCGTACTTCCTCTCATTCTGGAGAAGAAGAAAGAATCCCTAGAGCATTTGGCAAGGTTGGTGCAGCTTCTTAGTCCTCGCCAAACACTCAAGCGAGGGTATTCTATTGTACGAAAAGCGGATAAGAGTATCCTCTCTTCTCAGCAACTAACAAGGGGAGATACCCTTGAGATCTTCTTGTATGAAGGACGTGTGGGAGCGCAGGTTTCTTCTGTAGAACTTCCTCCCTCCGACTCCAATGACCCTGAAAACTCAACCTCTTTGTGATGAAATATATTGCTTCTATAGGTCTTTTTTTTGTCTTCTTATCCCTTGCATTGACGGGTTGCCATGATCAGTTTGACCATTTTACATCAGACCCGAATGCGCGCATTTCGTTCTCTCAAGACACCTTGCGTTTGGATACCTTATATTCTGAGCAACCCTCTTCTACGCGTACGCTATTGGTCTACAATAAAGGGAATAAGGCACTCAAAATAGATGAGATAAGGTTGCTTTATGGTGTAGAGCGGGGTTTTAGAATAAATGTAGATGGACGGTCCGGACAACGTTTTGAGGGGGTGACACTACCTGCAGGAGATAGTATTCATGTGTTTGTAGAAGCTACTCTGCAAAGGATGATTGATGATTTGCCCCAATTGATTACGGACTCAATCCTATTTCGCTTCAATGGGAAACAACAAGCATTACGAATAGAAAGTTGGTGTCATAATCTTGATCAATACGATCTGCTTCACATCCAAAAAGACTCTGTGATAACTGCTCAAAGGCCGCTTTATATCCGTGATAGTTTAGTGGTGGATGAGGGAGTAACCCTTACCTTGGAGGCAGGCGTACACTTACTATTGGGCGACAAAGCCCATATTAGTATCTACGGCTCTTTATGCGCCAATGGTACTCCGACGGAGAGAGTACTCATAGAGGGGTTGAGACGTGACTATTTAATCCCTTCTATCAACTATCGCCTCGTGCCTGGGCAGTGGAACTATGTACGTTTAGCTTGTGGTACAAAGGGGAATAAACTCCTCTATACAACCATCCGAAATGGTAGAGATGGGCTTATTTGTGATGCTACACACTCCGCAAGTGGGGAAGAAACTCTTTATGCCGAGGGGCTGATTATTACAAATATGAAAGGGCGAGCCCTTACCTTTGATAGAGCACGTGCACGTCTGTACAATTGTGAGCTTTCAAATACACTATCTACAACTCTTTTGGTTACAGGAGGTGTAACAGAATTGTTGCATTGTAGCTTGGTGAATTATTATGCTTGGGACAAAAGAGAGGGAAGTACCTTGGTATATAATCTGCCAGAGAGTGGTGGAGCAGAGCAGACCTCTTTCAAAGCGACTAATACCCTAGTGGATGGTGCACGTAGTGTGATACGTATCGCAGGGAGGGAGCCTGTGGGGGGAGAGATTGAACTGGCCGAGAAGGTAAGAGATCGAACTACATTTGACCATTGCTATTTGCGTACAGCCCTCCCTCAAAATAACGGCGTCGCCTACTTTGATTGTATAGAAGCCAAGCAACCTGCAGACGAGGTTTATGTGCATGTAGGGCGAAATCGGGAAAAAGATAAGATGGATTTTGTCTATTTCTTCCAGCCTTGGGCAGATGCTCCATGGGTACAGAAAGGAGTGAAAAGTGACCTATCTACAGATATACAAGGGCGTACAAGAGCTACACAACCGACCATCGGAGCTTATGAACCCTCTACGGAAAAGCGAAAGTAGATAGGAGGGAAAAAGACTTCTTACGGAAACGAAAAGGTCTCGATTTAGAAGGTTGCAATAACCTTTTAAACCGAGACCTCTTCTTTTAGAGTATTTCTGAAGCGAGATGGAGCTCAGGGGGAGGGCTACATCTATAGTAAAACCCGAGACCCTGAACTCCGATATTACGAGAATGCAGATAAGTACGCTTACAGACTTTCCCGAATGGGATTAGTGATCTTTATGGTAATGGTATAGGATATTTGCAAGAACTCTATACTTCCCTTTTTTTGTTGGTTGAGCATATACAATGATGGATAGTTGCTCATTTTTCCCTAGTTTGCCATTGAGAGCCGTATAGGTATATCCTATCTTTCCCTTAGAGTCGTTGAATTGTCCATTTGTGGTAAACCCATATCCTTCGGCGAACTCCTTTATAATTTTCTTCCCGGGTTCTGTGGAGAAGGGATTCTGATCTTCCCTGATATTCGTGAATAATTCTATATGGGCTTGGTGCTCATTTGCATAGTCATATTGAATAATCTCTATATATCGATTGTCAATAAAATCCTCTCCATCTTTGGTGACGGGAGCAAAGTAGTATCCAAATTCATCAGGTTTCTTTCCTATGAGGTCATTGATGTATCTCCATCCAAAGGGTTGGTTTGCGGCTTTTATGTCTTCAAATCGTTCTTTCATGAGAGCTCGGAGAGGAATGTAAAATGGAGGAGTTAGCTTATTATCTTTGTTCCCAATCATGCGAGCTGAGTAGTCCGTTTCGGGTTTGTAAACGAGTATTGATACTTTTTTTGTCTCCTTCCCGGCTCGTACAATAATGGTTGTAGAGCCTTCTGTGAGACCTTTGACCTCTCCTTTTTCATTTACGGAAGCGATGGCGTCATTGGAAGAGGTAAAGACAAGAGCAGTCCCCAAAGGGGTAACTTTTGCCTTAATGTTTCCAACTTCTCCTACTTTAATCTTGAGTTCAGTAGGCGAAACGCTTAATTTAATTTGAGGCTTCTCCTCCTGTTTACATGCTGATACCATCAGAGTAAGGACGGTAAGCGCCATAAAGGCTAACTTGTTTCTATTCATATGTTTTCTTGTTTTGGGTTCTTCTTAGAGGAGAAAAGGTAGTACAGCGGAGGTGCTGTACTTAGCCTTTTCTCTACCGAGGATTGTTTATTTCTTTAGTACAGTGATGCGTTGAGAGATACGTTGATTTGCAGTTTCTAGTACTACAATAAATACGCCTTCGCTTAACTGAGAGAGGTCTACACTCTCTTGAGGATGGTTTATCTGAACTAGGCGAGCTCCGTCCATGCTGTACACACTTAGTTGGGCAACCTCTTGTGCATTCTTTAGATAAAGTGTAGAGTTTGATCCAAGTTGTGTTGGGAATACTGCTGGAGTATTTGTGTCGATTCCTTCCGTTGCAAGCTCTGTTTCGTAAGAAACCTTCACTTCGTACTTGTCGCTGGTAGAACCTGTTGCATCTTGGTAGGTTGTAGCCTTTAGTCCTTTAGCTACTTCCACTCCGTTCTTCAACACCTTATATTCCTTTACCACAGGGAAGGTTACCGGTGATACCGCTTTTGCGAAGCATTCGAAATCTTCTTTCTTTTCAACATCAGGCGAGGAAGCGAAAACAACACGGATTGCATGATATGCTTCGGGAGGTGTAGAACCCCTATAATAATCTTCAGGAACAGGGTGCTGCATCCCATTAACGAGGAGGAATGCGTCTAGGTAGCGACGAATTTCGTTATCGCTATCCTTTACGTAAGCAATCCCGATGGGAGCATCATCGTTGGGAGATCCACAACCTACAAATAGATCCTGCATGGGGTCGAATTGGAAGGGCTTATCAAGAGTTACCGTTAGCCATTCGCCTTCTTTCCATGTATCGGGTACATCGAATACCTGCTCGTATAGCCTACCAACATTAGTGTCCTTTATTTTGTTATACTCAACACCATTGCGAATACAGATGCTATATTTCCCTTTTGCTTTTGTATCGGGGATGAGTCGTACGGCATAGATGCAAGGAGCTTTTTCTCCCACAAACTTGTCGCTGGGCATACGTTGTACCAATCTATATCTATCAGGAGTGTTCCAGCGACCTTTCATTTCGCACTTGGGGCGTGCATATGCGCCTAGTTGCATGTTTTTGGGATAACCGAAGAGGGAGATCTCTTGTAGATAAGAGGGAGCTTTCCAAGTCAAGTTAACACCATTAGAGCCATTTGCGCTTACTTCTACAGGCACGGTTTCGATGAGTTTCCCTAGATATAGACCGCGTTCGGCGATATCGGAATCTCCATACGTGTAGGCTTTGCCATTATTAAATCCATCATCGGGGATGGTAAGACCGTTGTAGTTGTAGCGAACTTGTACACCATATACAACACCTCCTTCTCGATTAGATCCATTGAGGGCTTCGGTGCGAGTTTCTGTAAAGGAAAGTTCGTCTGTCTCTCCGAGCTCCTTTACCAATACTCCATTTCTATATACACGGTACTGCAACTTCCATTCCGAGGGTAGGTTCTTTTTATCTACACCCTTCCAAGAAACTTGTATCTTTTCGTTGTCTGTGAGTTTAATGGTCAAACCACTAATACCTTCGAGAGGTTTCAAGTTTTCTCTCCAAGTCCCTGCCAGAGTTTCTGCATTACCTTTTGTTTTAGGATCAAGGTAAATATCCATTGAGGATAGAGGATTGCTGGGGTCTTTATAGTTATCCCAGTGGCGGCTGAGACGTCCATAATAGTTGGGGTAGTCACCACACTTAGAACGTCCTCCCGTGAGGGTCCCTACGACTAAGTGATTCTGATCGAAAATTGAAGAGCCTGATGATCCTCCTTCTGTATCCCCTTCGGTGAAGGTTACTAGGAAGTGGTCTCCTCGTCCTCCCAAAGCTCCGAAAACATCCCATGTGCTAATCTCGATGGGGCTATCAGAAACCGAAATCTTCTTAGCATCCCCAGAAGGGTGGTGGATCCCTACAATTCTTCCCTTGGGACGTGCTGTAATACGATCCCATCCATTATAGTAAACTCTATAGTTCTTGGGAACTTCAGTATTAGCAAGTAGAAGCATACCATCGCTCTTGGGTACCCCCTTTCCTTCGACAATAGGAAGGTAGCTCTTTACGGTACATCCAATGATAGACTTCCCTCGGCTTAACGCTTCTGCTCCGTTGCTGCAGGTTGACTTTTCATAGTTAAATCTGAAAACCCACTTGTCAAGATCCGCTTGTGAGGTTAGAGGTTTTTCATTATCCCCGGTGATACAGTGTGCTGCTGTAAGGATATAGGGAGCAAAGTCAAGGTTGGTGTTATTAAGAAGATTCCCTGAGCAACAACCCAAAGATACCTTACCATCTTCGGTTTCGTACATAACGATCTGTACTACCCCTGTCTTTTCGGTTTGCCATTCTGCTCCTTGCTTACAATTGATACCAATTTGGCAAAGAGGATTGCTATTATCTTCTCCGGGGTCGAAGAACTTCTTTGTGAGAGATCCTAGACCTACATGAGAGTAAACAATGTGACCTATACCATCAATTAATAGAGAGGGCATTTCATTCCTTCTCCCCGGTACGTATTCGAGGATTACTTCATTACCCTTGAGAGGCTCTGTAGAGAAGACTCCGTGTTTGGGATGGGTCTCGTTGGTGTAAGATCCAAGAAGGGCACTTTTGTTGGTGTTGTATATGAAAAGTTTCCCTCCATCGTTTGGAATAAAGAAGTCTTTGTAGGTAATAGAGAGAGCCTTAGCTCCTGGTGAAGAGATGGCTAGGCGATAAACCTCTTTACCGGATTCTAGAGTGGTGCGTTTAGCCTCCTTTGCAAAGTCGATAAAGGTTTCTACAACTTGCCCCACGCGTAGAGGCTTAAAGTGAATGGAATTCGTCCCCCATTCATTCAAGGTTTTCAGGTCTTGTGCATTAAAGTCTGGGGCTACTCGCACAATGTTAATGGCCTCGGCACCTCGAAGCTCTGACTTGGGTGCTGTAAAGCTGGGTGGCAATCCTCCAAAGGATTCCTGTGCATAAGCTTGATACGCTTGGGCTCCGATTAGAGGAGCTGCTAGTGCAAGCAGTACGGCCTTTTTACAATTGATTTTCATTTTGTCTGCTGTAATCTATGTAGAGATGTTTTAATTCTTCATAGAACAGAGGGAGAAGCCATGTCATTCTCTGTATGACAAGGAAGCTCCTCCCTCATAAAAACTATTTCATGAAACTATGCTTAGTGACGAACAATTAGACGTTTAGAAACATTGCCCACCAACACAACGTAGATGCCTTCAGCAAGCCCGGCTACATTGAGAGCAGCTCTACCAGAAGGATCTGCTATAGAAGAGAGAATGCGTACTCCATCTAATGTATATAGATCGATAGTAGCTTCCTTAGAAGCGCCTTCAACAAAGACTTCTCCTCTTGCAGGATTGGGGAAGAGTACAACATTTGCATCGTCTCGAGTCACTTGCTTGGTGAAAGTGCTTTCCCAAGTTTCTCCTTCATAGGGATCTTTAGTGCTTAGAAGCCATTCGAATTTAGCAACGACCTCTGTGTCTTTATCAAGGACAAATTCTTTAGTACCCTTAATATTCTCACCATTCGCTTTCAAAGATTGTAGCTCTCTTTCACCATCTGTTTCATTGGAGTCAATGTTGGCAATAACCTCTACTTTCAATCCTCGTGGAAGTCTTTCGAGATCTTGATTCAGTCTTTCTCCTTTAAGTTTTAGGACACCGTGGCCAATACGTTTCAGTTTTACCTTGCAGATATCATTTGTGAACGTGGCAACCACTTCACCATCTTTAGACACCCAGAAGGTTGAGTCTTTGAAGAGATCTTCCGTTGTAGCTCCTTCTTCGGCAGGAGTAAATCCTAGTGTCTTTAGTCCATATCCGGCATCAGGAGTAATTGTTACATCTACCCTTGTATCTGTGTAGGCTTGTATAGAGGTATTATTTTGATTGTTAAGCTTGATAGAACCTCCATTACCTTCTGTACGACACTTTATCGTGCGAAGGATGGCTCCCGGATAATTGGCATAGGTGCGGTGGTCAAGGATATTCCATTTCTTTTCCTTGGCTTGCTTTACATGCTCTGAAGTGCAAAGGTTTTGCTCTTCGGGGGCACGAGTCTGTACCGCGTAGAGAGAGCCAGCACTGATCGATTCTTTCTTATCAGTTAGAGACGCAATGAGTTTCTTCATGTTGTCTCCCTGAATGTTGTTTTTGTAGACGTTGACTTCAGAAAGTGCATTCAGACCCTTTAGATCTAATGAGGTGAGCTTATTATTACCCATCTCAAGAGTTTCTAGATTGGTGCAAGAAGAGAGGTCTACCGATGTAAGCTTATTGTCGTTTAGATAAAGATTTTTATGATTCTTCAGTTTTACAGAAGAGAGTTGATTCTCACTAGCGTAAACAGTGCTAAGGTCTCCGGAGCAGGCTGTGAGGTCTAGAGAGGTTAGTTCATTTTTCTGGACTTTAAGAGTTTCCAATGCAGGGCAACCAGTAACCTTGAAAGAGGTTAGCTTGTTGTTTTCGATTGAGAACTCGCTAAGATTTTCTAGACCTTTCAACTCAAACTCGCCTGAGAACTTATTGTTCCCTAGACCAACTTCGCTAAGAGACTTGGCACACTTAGAGAAATCTACAGCGGTAAGACTATTGTTTTCAAGATTGACTTGACTCAACTTTGGGAGGTCTTCCAACTTCAATGTAGAGATCTTGTTTCCATAGAGGTTTAGCACTTTAAGTGCGGGAAGTCCAACTGCGGTAAAGCTTGTAAGTCTTGAGTCTTTACGCTTGTTCTTGATCGAAATTACTTCAAGCTTGGGGCAAGAAGAGAAACTTACAGCATCGATAGGATTATACGAAAGTACAACACTCTCGAGAGCGGGCAGGTTCTTAAGATCAATCTTTGAGATGCCATTGTTATTAAGGTCGAGCTCTTTGAGTTTCGTCAAACCCGTAAGATCAAGTTCACTCAGAGAACTGAGCGTCAGAGAGGCTTTTTCAAGATTTGTAGCAGCAGTAAGATTGATTTTGACCAACTTACTCCCATTACATTGGATCTGCTTCAAGCTTGTACACCCTGTAAGATTAATCTCTCGTATATCAGTAGCAGAAGCTCCTAGATATGTGAGAGATTTCATCCCAGTAAGATTGAGTACACTCATCTTATTGGTTTCTACAATAAGTTCCTGTAGGCTTTCGGGGTTTTCGAAAGTAATAGAGTCAATAGCCGACAAATTACAATCGAACTGTGTGACGGGACCTGTAATGGTAATCCAGCTCTTTGTCACTTTCCAAGCTTCCCCTTTATCAAGCTTTACGAGTTCACACCCATCAATCTGTACGCCCTTCTCTCCAACCTTAGGAGTCATGACGAGATTAATCCTCTCATCACTATTAGGCTTTACTTGGGTTTTAAACCTGATGACTTGCTGTTTCTGTCCCTGTGCATTAGCATGGTTGGGCAAAAGCGCACCCATGAATGCCAGCAACGAAATAAGCGTAACAATTCTAAATTTCATAGCTTTTGTTAATTATGAGAATGATGTTCTATAACCAAATAATTAGGGAATGTAAACTTTCTGGGTCTTTCCGTTGGAAGAAACCAAATAGATACCCGTAGACAACTCTACACTGAAGGCTGTTTCATTGGTGCTGTGTACCAAGTAGCCGTTGATAGAGTAGAGGTTTACCTGATTAGCTTCGGGGTTTTGGATGCGAAGAACGCCTGCAGAGGGCATCAAAACAAGACTTTCGTTCTCTACTTCTTTGGTGCTTAGGCCTTCTAGTTTTACGATTTGACGGAATTTCTTCCATGCAGAGGCTTCCTGATACTTGGATAGACTAGCCCCGGGTACTTGCAACTGAGCTCCTTTTACGAGGTCTTCATCAAAGTTCACAGACTGCCCCTTTTCATTTTGCACTTTTGGAGGCATCTCTGCATAGACACGTATTATCCCCTTATCGCGCGTGGCGAGAGCAGGACACGTTGAAAATACGAAATCCCCTAGAGTCTTACAACCTTTCCCGATTTCTACATAGTTGAGGTTTTTACAATCTTGGAAAGCTCCTGTTGCAATAGTCTCAACAGCATCTGGCACTTTTACAGAATGGATATTGGAGCCGCTAAAGGCATATTCTCCAATGGATTTGAGGCTCTTTGGTAGTATAACCTCACGGGGACCCTTATTCCTGTAGGTTGATTCTATACCTCCATTTTCATAGAGTACGAGCATCGCCCTGTTTCCTATATGTTCTATTCCTTCAGGTAGGGTAATAGTCGCCAAATCTTTTGTAAAAAGGAGAGAAACTGCAGTATGAGTTTTTTTGTCTGCAAGGAGTCTTCCATCCATGAGTGCTTCATATGTAGCATTGCCCGGAGCCACTTCAAATTTTTTACAGCTTTCGAGGAGGCAGAAGGCAGAGCCACTGGCAATTTTATCTACGGAAGCAGGGATTTTCATGGATTCCAGATGCGTACAGAGATAGAATGCCGATGATTCGATCTCTTTGAGCCCCTCATTCAAGGTGATCTCTGTGAGGTACTCACAATACTCAAAAGCTCCCTGTGCTATCTTCTTCACTGTAGAGGGGAGGACCACTTTCTTCACGTTTTGTCTAAACGATGGGTATTTGATAACTACCGATTCATCTTTCGTGTATAGAGCTCCATCCCGATTCGAGAATGCCGAATTCCCCTCTGCTACAGTTATCTCTTTGATATTCCAACAGCCTGAGAATGCTCCTTCTCCTATTTTGGTAAGTCCTTTGCCAATTTTGATGGAGCCGAGTTTGATGGTTTCTTTGAAGCATCTGTCATCAAGTTCTTCTGTTGCATCGGGAATCTCTATCTTCAGAATTGACGCTCCCCAAAAAGCACCCTGTCCAATATATTGGATTGTCTTGGGAAGCTTGACACTTTGCAAATTGAACATGTTCGCAAATGCAACACGCCCAATGGCAACTACAGTATAGGTGCTGCCGCCGTGAGTAATAGTTTCCGGCACCTCCATGCTGTGTTGGTATACATTATCTATACCAGTAGCTGGTGCCACACCTACGGTCTTGTTTTCTTCACTAATGACGTAGTAGAAAAACTTACCTTCCTTGAACTTCTTCGAATAGTCAGGTTTTCTCCACGCATCATCGAATGTTGCACCCCTAGTGGCATTATAATTGCCACTGGTGTAGATTTCTTTTTGGGCAGCCGATGGTACGACTGTATTCCCAAAAGAATTCGTTGCTACTGCCGACATTACTGAAGCAATAGCAACAGAAATAAGGGTAGTTCTTTTCATCTTTTCTGTTTTAATGTTTAATATTGCGGTTTTATATCATATAGTCTTTACAAGCGGCTTTTTGCCGCTATCTTTATTTCCACTCACATGCGAAGATAGATACTTTTTCCAGAATGACAATCTTTTCTGGGCTCCGAAAGACTATTTTTTGGAGTGGATTATCTGCTCGATAATAAGGTTGTTTCATTTCGTACTATTCCCTGTACGTATTATACGATTTTGTGCGTACAGTGGGGTGATGAGCTGAAAAGAACACAAAAAGGCTACTACACAGAGAGATAACGAAAAATACCTTTACTGCTGACTCGTACTAAGTACTATGTCCTCAGCTTTTATTCTTCTGCTCTGTGTAGTAGTCTTTTATTTTAGTAGGGAGGCTCAGGGGAAAGCCTCCCTAGGGAAAGAGCTACCTTAGTATAGCCTTTCGGATAGTACGCAAAGAATCCTTTTCTACAACTACGAGGAGAATGTCTCCGGCAGTTCCTTCGAACAGTAGATGGTTAGTAGCACTAGAGAGGAGTGACCCTAAGAGGTTGTATAGAGAGATTTTTCCTTCGGCATCAATAGAGAGTCTGTTTTCTGTCGTGGATATCTTGATAAGCGGAGCAGAAATCTCCTTACAACTTGTAGGAGCCGGAGCCTCTTCGAGAGGCTTAATCTGTCTAAAGCTTTCTGAGTAAACAGCATTCGCTTTGTAGAGTTCGAGACTTTCTTGGGGAACGTACAGAGTGGCATTTTCGGGGAGTTGGTCGAATGACCCTTCGGTTTGGTAGGAGCCGATTCTGCCTTTTGGGGAAGCCGCCGGAGGTGTTATGGCTCTTATAATTACAGTCTCTAGCACGTTGTCTCCCTTGAATGCATTGTTCTTAATCGTTGTCACGGAGGCGGGTAGATCTACATAAGTCAAAGTGATACATTGAGAGAGAGCACTTGTGCCAACGACCTGAACGCCCTCTCCAATGAGAAGCTCTTCTAGGATAATATTGTTGTAGACAGCCCTGTCTGCTATCGCTGTTATTCCTGCCGGAAGAGATATATTCCTTCCCCCATTCCAGCCATTGGGGATAAATAGTAGGGCATTGCTTTCTTTCTCTATCAGTAGCCCATCTTTTATTACATACTTGCTGTTCTCTCCATCAAACCTTATGTCTCGCAACTTGAAGGCATTGTAGATACCACAAGGGTAGAAGGTATTTAGAGTGCTTGGTAAAACTAATTCGGTAATCTTTGCTCCACTGATAGCCGCTTCGTGCATTACCTCTAGTTGTTTGTTGAGGGTAATTGATGTTAGCTCTGTTGCCCAGACACCTCCTTCACCAATTTCTTTGACCCCTTCTGCAAGGACTAGGTTTCGCAAGGTCTGGTTGGAGAGCTTTTCCCCACCAATGGCTCCGTCTGCAATGTAAACCGTCTTCGATAGGGTAGGATCTTTGGTCATATCTAAAGATTCTTCCGCTCCTATGAATCGAATCAATGTATTGCTAGTGTGGTCGTAGATATAGCTCATCTTAGAGATGCCACTTTCTTCGGGTAGGGCTTCGATGTTTTTGAAAAGCTTCCATCCGTCTGCAGCCTGATATTGCGCAATTGCATCCTCAGGTACATAGAGTTTGCATTGGGCAACATTTACACCATTGAGTGCGTCTTCGCCCATTACTTCCGGCGGAAAAGCTCGGTAGGAGTATATCTCTTCAAGTCCTGTGCAATTGAAAAAGGCATTTGCATTGAATCGTGATAGCTCTCCCGGTATATAGAGTCTCTTGAGGCTTTTGCAGTTGTCAAATGCTCGGGGTGCCGTCCCAATTGTTGAGAATGGGATGACAAATTCTTCCGAAGATTTACCTCTTGGATATTGCTCCAAGTACCATTTGTCAAAGAGATAGCTATAGAGAACGCCCCCTATAGAGAAGTAGGTTTCATTCCCTTTCTCAACCTCTATATCGCTAAGTTGTCTGCAGTTGTAAAAAGCATATGCTCCAAGCTCTTCTAGAGTTTTGGGGAGAAGAATGCTCTTTAGCTTAGCACAGCCGCTAAAGGCTGAGCCTTCGATACGTTGTACCTTCTTTAGATCTACTTTCTCAAGGTTCTTGCATGCAAAAAAACTTTCCTCTCCGATGGACTCGAGTTTTTCGCTCCAAGAAACCTCTTGCAGATTATTACAATCTGCAAAAGCACCTGTATTGATTTGTTTGCAGAGTGGTGGAAGGATGATTTTCTGAAGGTCTCGATTCGCTTTGAAGGCTGCATCACCAATCGTCTCAATCAGGGCAAAAGTGGGATCCTTGCTAAGGTCGATAGTTTCTTCGCTTCCTGTCCACTTAACTAGGGTCTTTTTCCCTTCGTCAATTTGGTAGGACTCTTTTGGATAGCTCTGAGCTAGTAAGGTTAGAGGTGCTAGAAATAGAACCAATCCCAAAACAAAAGTACTTTTTCGCATAAGAGAATAGGATTTATTAGTGAATAAAAGGAATAAGCATTGTACGAGCAAAATCGCTGCAGTTCTCGCTAAGAGAAGAGGAGGAGAAATGAATTATTCTTTTGATAATCTAGTGAAATAATTTTCTGTTTTGCGGAGTAGTGTCCTGTCATTTAGAAAGTGTTTGTATGATGTTGCGAGACAAATGTATATATTATTGCTGATATGACAATGTAGTGGTAAGTAAATTTTTATTTTTTACTCGAATGGGAGGAGGAGAGAGTTGTGCGATAATCTTCAAAAATCTCTTTTAGTTGTATTCAGCAGTCTAGGTGTTCTTGGAGTGGATCAACAATTGCTTCTTGAGGGAAAAAGGCTGCCTTTGAGCGATGAAGAGAGTCTTCCATTAGAGAAAAACAGATACACTTGCTTCGTGGCTCCAGCGGATAAAAGTTCCTCTTATAAGGCGAAAGGGCAGGGAGTACGAACAGAAATAGTAGAGCGTCTCAGGAGAGAAAATAGAAAAAGAGCCTGCCCCGTATTGTGGGCAAGCTCTTTTGGTTTTGGATTATAGGCTTCTTTGTAGTCTAGTGATTATCTATCCCCTTTGCAACCATTGAGAGGGCAATATGGGTAGGTGGGCGTGCATTTCAGCCACGCTTAGCAAGGGCACATTGCCAATCCCATGCCGAACGGAGGGTTTCTTCTAGGCTCTTCTCTGCGTGCCAACCGAGCACCTCGTTAGATTTTCTAGCTTCCGCCCAAATGGCTTCTATATCGCCTTCTCGCCTATCCACATACCGATGAGGAACCTTTACGCCTGTGGCGGTCTCAAATTTTTCTATGAGTTCGATTACACTTACCCCTCTGCCGGTACCGATATTGAACATATCAAGCTGAGGGGCTTCCTTCGCTTGTAGCATCCGGTCTAGAGCTGCAATGTGGGCTTTTGCCAAGTCTACAACATTGATGTAGTCTCGAATGCAACTACCATCGGGGGTATTATAGTCAGTGCCAAATACACTGAGTACTTCACGGATGCCTGCCGCCGTTTGCGTTAGATAGGGAATAAGATTTTGAGGAACTCCGTTGGGTTCTTCTCCGATAAGAGCTGAGGGATGGGCTCCGATTGGGTTAAAGTAACGTAGCAAGGTAGCTCGAAAATCTGCTCCTGATAGGATGGTATCCCGAATAATTTCTTCGTTAATCTGCTTGGTATTTCCATAAGGCGAAGTTGCAGGAAGGATAGGGGCATCTTCACTTACGGGGAGCACATCGGGCTGCCCATACACCGTGCAACTCGAAGAAAAAACAAGAGCTTTGGTTGCAAACTCTTGCATGCACTCCAGCAGGGTGATGAGCGAGAGGATATTATTGCGGTAGTAGAGTAGGGGTTTTTGTACTGACTCCCCTACAGCCTTGCTCGCTGCAAAGTGGATAACGGCATCTATGGGGTGCTCCCTAAAGACTTGGCGCAAGGCCCCTTGGTCGCAGCAGTCAATTGCATAAAACTCGGGGCGTTTGCCCGTGATGGCTTCAACCCCATCGAGCACCTCACGACGAGAGTTGCTTAGGTTGTCTACTACTACTACCTTGTAGCCTGCCGAGATGAGTTCTACCGTTGTGTGGGAGCCAATATAGCCTGTTCCTCCCGTTACGAGAATGGTTCCTTTCATAGTGAATGATTGATAGTTTCGATGTATTGTAGTAATTCTTCTCTCCCTGTCGCTTTTTCTGATGAGGTGTAAAAGAAGGGGGGAAGTTCGTCCCACTCCTCAGACAATGTCTCTTGGTATCGCTTTATAGACTCTTGCAATTTGGGGCGAGAGAGCTTATCGATTTTTGTCATGACAATAGAGAGAGGTACCCCGGCTTCACCCATCTGCTGGATAAACTCTAGGTCTATTTTTTGTGGTTCCAGACGGCTATCAACCAATATAAATAGGTTGATAAGTTGCTTACGTCCCAAGATATATCCCTCAATCATACGGCGAAAGGCAAGGCGTTGCTCCTTATTGCGAGCGGCATAACCATAGCCCGGGAGGTCTACAAGATGCCAATCTTTATTGATCAAGAAATGGTTGATGAGTTGGGTTTTGCCTGGTTTTGAACTTGTCATTGCCAGCTTTGTGTGCCCCGTAAGCATATTGATAAGGGAAGATTTACCCACATTAGAGCGTCCGATGAAGGCATATTCCGGTAGTTTACTCTCGGGGCATTGATCCAATTGAGCACTACTTTTGACAAATTCGGCAGTCTTTATTATCATGAGCCTTAGCTGTTGTGTTTGTTAAATGACACAAGTTAAATACCTCCTTTTGAGGGAGGAAGTCACCTGCAAAGGTAGTCTCTTTCTACTAATTGATCGCCTCTCTCTCTACGAGAACCCTGGGGCTTTCGTAGGAATAACTAATCTCCTCGTTAAACGAGAGCTATCTATGGAGACAAAAAAGGGAGCTACACTACGTATGAGTGTGCTCCCCTATAATGAATCCGAATCTGACTAGAATTCTATCCGAATCCGGTTAGTTTTTCGCTAGAGTCTAGGTGGAATTCTATTTGATTCTGGGCAGGAAATTATTTGTTGTAGCGTGCTTTTAGGATGCGTACCATGTCTTCGCTCATTGAGTCAATATCGAATTGGGGTTTCCAATCCCACTCTTGGCGAGCGCAAGTATCGTCAAGTGAGTTGGGCCACGACTCTGCGATGCCTTGGCGGAGAGGGTCTACATCGTAGGTCATCTCGAAGTTCGGGATCTGACGCTTTACGGCAGCTGCGATCTGGCTAGGCTCGAAACTCATAGAGGCAATATTGAAAGAATTGCGATGAACGAGGCGCGTAGGATCGGCTTCCATTAGCTCGATGGCAGCACGGAGGGCATCGGGCATATACATCATATCCATGTAAGTTCCCTCTTTTATGGGGCAGACAAACTTACCCTCTTTTACGGCAGCGTAGTAGATATCTACAGCGTAATCCGTTGTACCACCTCCGGGGAGAGTAACGTTGGAGATAAGGCCGGGGAAGCGCACCGAGCGAGTATCTACACCGAAGCGCTTGAAGTAGTAGTCGCTAAGAAGCTCACCGGCTACTTTGGTCACCCCGTACATCGTCTTGGGGCGTTGTAGGGTATCTTGGGGTGTCTTGTCTTTGGGGGTATCATTACCAAAAGCTCCGATAGAGCTAGGAGTAAATACGGCACATCCTTTTTCACGAGCAATCTCAAGTACATTGAAGAGACCTCCAAGTCCGATATGCCATGCAAGTTGAGGTTTTGCCTCTGCTACTGCACTCAGTAGGGCTGCTAGGTTGTAAATCGTATCCACATGGTACTTATCTACCACCTCGCTAATCTGCTGGGCGTTGGTAATGTCCACCACTTCGGCAGGACCGGATTCTGCCAATACACCCTTGGGCTCTGCACCCGGGATATAGCCTGCAATTACATTTCCGGAGGGGTAGGTCTCCCTCAACTTCATAGTGAGCTCCGAGCCAATTTGCCCTGTTGAGCCGATGATGAGTATATTCTTCATTACTCCTAAATGGTTAACTATATATCTTCTGCAAAGGTAATTTTTTGCTATTTATTAGAGGTCATTCTCCACCTTTTATAGCGAGCAAATGGTTGCGTAATGGATTGGCATACATGAGTAGCATCTGTTGGCGCAGGTGGGGGCGCGCTTCTTGGGGGGTAGGGCACTTGTCTAGTTGAGTCCCTATGTATCGTTCAAATTCTCCTTGCTCCTTACTGCTGTAATGCCCCGCCGTATGGTGGTGCGTAGAGCCCCTCAGGAGATCATCTGCGATGTAATTAGCCGGATATAATCGGTAGTGGCGGTGTATCTCACGATCTATAAGTTCGGCAGCAAGAAGCAATTGATCTTTGGGGCTTTTGGGTAGTTCTACCCCGGAGATTAGCTCCCGAAGCGGTGTGCCAATAGTAACATGTATACGCCCCTTTTTGCCCATAAGCCCTTCGCGCATGTTCAGTACATCCTCACCGGGCGACTTGTGGTATTCGCCATTTTGCTGGCGAGCAAGTAGCTCCATCGCCTTGAGGTAGTCACAGGGGTCGTATTCGTAGCTAATGCTTACGGGTACAGTGTTTATGTTTACCAGTCTATCTATAATTGACCCCTCTCCTGCGATGGCAAGCATTTTGAGTAGTGCAGGTTGGGTGCGATCGTTGCTATCTTTTGCACGCCCCTCGCGTTGGGCAATCCACAATGAGGCTTTGTCTTGGGTAATACTGTGGAGGATATAGGCCGAGAGCGCCTGAGAGGAAGCAAGGAAGTCGCGGGGCGATTCGGCGCGTTTTACGGTTACGCTATCCATCAGCCTTACCACTTCTTTAATCCAAGGGCGAGCAAAGAGGTTGTCACCAATGGCAATACGGGGGAGGCGATACCCCTTATCGGCTAGTAGTACATTGAGTATCCCGGTATCTAAAATAATATCTCGGTGGTTACTCACAAAGGTGGCCGGAGTATCTCCTCCGAGGCGAGAAGTGCCCGATAGATCGCAGCTAAATGCCGTTTTTTGCAGGATATAACGAATGATATTGTAGCCGAATGCCAGTTTTATCTCCCGTATCGTTTGGGATTTTAGCATACCCTGTTTTAGAGCCTCGGCCTGGTTTGGGAGGACCTGATCGAGTAGGGAGCAAAACTCTTGATCGGCCAATAGTTGCTCTACGGCATCGTGTACTTCACTATCGAGATAGGGACGAATATCCCTCCATATTTCGGTTGAGGCGGTTGAGGTCATAGGAGGTGTAGTTTGTCGTTTATAATTGCTGTAAATATGTGGGATAGCTCAAGCCCGGCAGCTCGTATCTCTTGGGGGATAAAGCTCGCTTCGGTCATGCCGGGAGTAGTATTGACTTCTAGTAGGGTGGGCTTACCGTCGGCTTCGATAATATAATCTACACGGATAATCCCTTGGGCGTGCAATAGAAGGGCAATGCGTGAGGTAAGCTCTTGCAGTTCTTGGGTAAGCTTTTCTGAGATACGTGCAGGTGTAATCTCATCACTATTGCCGTGATATTTGGCATCGAAGTCGAAGAACTCTCCTTTCTTTATTACCACTTCTGTAAGGGGGAGAGGATGGGGTGTGTTGTTTACAATGTAGCAACCGGACGTCACTTCTGTACCTTCGATCAGTCGTTCTACAAGTACCTCCGGAGCTTCTTCGAAGGCTTTTTGTATAGCCACGGCAAGTTGGTCCATAGAGGTTACTTTGGTTGTAGCTATGCTAGACCCCCCGGCGTTGGGCTTTACAAATACGGGTAGAGGGATGCGCTTGGCTACCTCTTCTACTTGGTAGGGAATGTCTGAGAATAATCTCTCGGAGGCAGCTATGCGAATACCAAAGGCAGAGAGATAGTGGTTGCAGGTGAATTTGTCAAAGGTGAGAGATTCGCACAAAACTCCCCCCGTATTGTAGGGAATCTCGAGCATATCGAAGTACCCTTGCAGTAACCCATTCTCGCCGGGAGTCCCATGTATGGTAATGAAAGCGTAATCGAAACGGCACTCTTTATCCCCCATGGAGAAGGAAAAATGGTTGCGGTCTATGGGTAGCCAAGTATCCTCCACTTGCACTTCCCAGAGATCTCGGGATAGGCGAACGAGGTAGGGAGAGAAGAGGGTACGATCTATATCTTTTATAATGGTGGCTGCACTACGGAGCGATACCTCCCGCTCTCCGGAGTACCCACCGGCAACAATGGCTATACGTGGTTTTTGGGTCTTCATATACACTACACTATATAAGTGGGATAGGGGTAAGTTTGATATTTATAAAAGGGAAAGAGCATAATCTCTCCACTCCGAGATGAGTTGCTCCATGTCTCGAGGGATCGGGGCTTCGAAGCGCATAAACTCTCCGGTTAAGGGGTGGGTAAAACCCAATGTACGTGCGTGGAGGGCTTGTCTGGGGCAGAGCTCGAGCATATGGCGCGCAAACGACAAGTAGCTACTAGAGGGGCGCCCTCGGAGTATCTCGCTACCTCCATATTTTTCGTCCCCAAAGAGTGGGTGGTTGATGCTCTTCATATGGGCACGGATTTGGTGGGTTCTCCCTGTCTCTAGCCGGCACTCAATGTAGGATACGAAGGCAAAAGTCTCAAGTACCCGATAGTGTGTAATGGCATTTTTCCCCTCATCGCTATTGGGAGGGAAAACGCTCATACGCGTCCTGTCTCGCGGATCTCTACCGATATTGCCCTCTATTCTTCCTTCGCTTTCTTTGAAGGCTCCCCATACAAGAGCTCGGTAGCTCCGCTCCGAGGTCTTTTCGAAAAACTGCTTTCCTAGGGCTGTCTTTGCCTCGGGTCGCTTCGCTACAACAAGAAGTCCGCTTGTGTCTTTATCGATACGATGTACAAGCCCAACATTGGGGTCGTTTGCATCGTATTTAGGATCGTCTCGGAAGTAGTAAGCCAAGGCATTTACTAGGGTGCCCGTATAGTTGCCGTTGCCGGGGTGTACTACCATGCCCGCCGGTTTATTTACTACAAGTAGGTCATTATCTTCGTAAACAACCTCTAGAGGGATATCTTCGGCAACGATGCCTCGCTCGTGTGGAGGGCGAGCAAGTCGCAGGGTAATAACATCCCCAGGGCGTACCTTGTAGTTGCTTTTGATGGGCGTCTCTCCCACAAAGAGATAACCTGCCTCTGCCGCAAGCTGGATGCGATGCCGGGAGCTGTGCTCTAACTTGTCGACTAGGAATTTATCGATACGGAGGGGCGTTTGTCCCTTATCCACAACGATGCGAAAATGTTCGTAGAGAGCCCCCCCTTCCTCATCGCCCTCTTCGTCAAGAGGTGAGAGGGTATCTAGGTCCTCCTCTTCATTCTCCCAATTCAAAGCCATGTTACCACCATTCTTCGGGTTCGTCATCTTTTATCGGGGCGACTTCACGTGTGTCAATCTCCGATTGAGGGGTTGCAGAATCATCATCCCCACTTGGAATAGCAAATAGAGATTCTTCTATAGCAAGGCTATCTGCACTAAAGCTCAATGCATCGCTTGTAACCAAAAGGGTAAGATGAGCCTTGAGGGTAACTTTAGTGCCAGGGGGTATTAATTGACCTTTTTCATTGGCGATCCCTACCACAAGTCCGTTGTATTTGCCATCCACTCGCTTAAGTCCTATATTGGTGAACCCTAACCCTTCTAATAGGGCATTGGCATGACGGGCAGATTGCCCTTCTACCTCCGGTATGGCTATTGTACGAGGATAAAAAGCATTGATGGTTAGGAAGATGATACGACGTGGCTTTACACGAGAACCGGATTCGGGGAGAGTCTCAAAGACAGTCCCGGGTTTCATGTCTTCTACATAGTTGGAGTCCACAACTTCGTAGTTCAGTCCGGCATCGTCGAGTTTCTCTACAGCCTCCTCAAAGGATAGCCCTTTTAGCTCGGGTACGGTCACCGCTTTTCCGTGCCGAGTGTATAGATGCATCAGCAGAAATACGACAAAAAGTACCAGTATGGAAATGACAACCATAGCTACTATAGAGCTTATTATAGGGTGTTTCCGAATGAATGTCCAGTTTCTCCAATTCATATATTTCTTCGATTGGGGTGTAGAGTACCACAGCCTTGCTTCCTTATCTGCTCTTGAGAATGAATGAGACAAATGGGAGGCTTGGGTACTTTCCGGCGTCAAAGATACAGCAAAAGAGGCACACAACGGCGGATTTTACCTGATTATCTGGAGTGCAGATTCCAGTATCAAGTGCAACGGTGTGACAAAAGTAGTGCTAAGACTTCATTTGGGGATTTAAAGTCCAAACTTTTCCTAGGTCTGTTGTTTAGCAGGATCCTGATATTCCGTATTTGTTTGTCATCAACATCTTT
>NZ_ACNN01000032.1 GCF_000174815.1 Porphyromonas endodontalis ATCC 35406 | reverse complement strand
TGCAGTTCTACTGGCAGAAGCCTCTCAGCCTTACGACCAATTGGTTAAGGGTGCAGACACCGGATGCCGGGAGCAGTGACCAGGTCTCCAGTAATCGGGGCTTGGTGACAATACCCGAAGTCGGCGACCAGGTGATGGTCGGCTTCGAGCACGGTGATCCACACCGCCCCTTCGTGATGGGAAGTCTTTTCCATGGGAAGGCAGGAACTGGAGGGGGAACGGGCAATAATGTCAAAAGTCTCAGTAGCAAGAGTGGTCACACCATTGAATTAAATGATGGAGGGGGGATTACGATAAAAGACAAAACAGGAGAGAATCTCATTGTTGTGGATGGCAAGGATATGATAACGATAGTTTCATCAAAGACAATCGCTATTTCAAATGGAAAATCCTCTCTCGTTTTGGAAGAAGATAAAATCGCAATAGATGCAGCAAAGATCGCAATCTCCGGTTCTGAATTTATCTCGGCAGGTAGTGGCTCAGCCGGATTCCAATTGGCGAAAGAAGAGGGTATTGCAGCTGTTAGCGGAACAAAAGTCATAACTTCAGGAAGTAGTGAGGTCCAAATCCAAGGCCGAAAAACTTCTGTAAGTGGGAGCAATGTATCTATCAATGGTGATATGGATGCAACCATTACAGGAGGTCTTGTAAAAATCAATTCATAAGGAACTATGGAGGCTTCAATTGCCCAAGAGTATAATAAGTTACATGAAGAATGGAGGAAAATAGATGCCCTCCCTTCGTGGAAATTGGCTGTTTGGGTAGCGGATTATCCTGATGTCGATATTATCACCAAGTTTATGGACATTGAGCAATCGCCCATCGGAAAGTTTGATGATCTCTTTTTTCGATTCGATAGCTCTTATAACGGAGATTCTGCCATCTTTGAGGAAGAATTGTGGACAGAGTTCCTATCTTGGTTTACCCCTTCTCCTAATCCTAAAATGGATATCCATCAGGCTTTGTATGAGAATCATTTTCTAACAGACCTCTTTGTTCCGAGGGTTGATTTGCCCCATACAGCAGAAACTCTGTGGAGTGAATTGCTTCGATTCAGGCAAAGTATCAATAGGATCACGTCCAAGACGCATTTTTGTCTTTATTTCCCCATTTCAGCGTATAGCAAAGACAACATTTCAGAATGGTTTGAAAAGGTCATTGACGATATCCCCAATGGCTTGCGTCTAGTGACATTGGATTTAGCTGCAGATAGGAAAATTCGTGTTAGAGAGTCGGATGTATGTGTATATCTTCATCCCAAGCTCAATATGGCAGAAGCTATCAGCAATGAAATGAAAAAGGGGGGAAGCGATAATGATACCATTGATGTCGATGCTCGTTTTAGAAGGCAAATTATTGCAGTGATGGACTCTACTACCCAAAAGCTGAACAACCAAACTCCCCGTGAAGTAAAGAAACTACTATCAATTACGGAAGAGATCGGTACTGCGTCATCCTTGATTTCCGGATTGTTGATTGCTGCACAAGCCTATTTTGCTATTCGGAATACTCGCAAGAGTGCTGCCTATACAGATGAAGCTTTGGATAAAGCCTCCAAAGCGATGGATAACAATGACCCAACAGGCTATCCTGTATGGAAATCTTGTATGTTGCTAAAAGGAGCCATATTATACGGTGAAAGAGAATACTCTCAAGCTCTTCTTGTATACGAGGCTTTAGCAGATAAGGCTTCCAAGCAGGGTGATGCCTATTATCTGATGGAGGCGAGGCGTTTATTGGGACATCTTTACTACGAAAAAGGGGAGAAGCAGACTGCTTTCGAGCATATGCTCCTAGCGTTGGCGTCGGGAGCTTATTTGGATCTAGAGGTGCGGCGACAATCTACCTTTTTGCACGCTGCACATATGGCATTACTCTTGTGTGCCTCTGTTCGTCCTTCCTCTGATATGAAAATTTTGCAAGGACAATTGGAGGAATGGCTGGGCGATGACTGGGAGAAAGTGCTGAAAGATGCTACGAAAAAGAATGACAAGTCAGTTCCAACTTCACGTGCAGGATTTTAGTCTTAAGATGGACGAATCATCTCAGACAAAGAGCATATTATGGTAGAGGTATTGGATAAGATTTTGACGGCTCCTGTGTTCCGCAAAGGATTCGGAGAGTTGTTTGGAGAGGCCAAGGATAAACTAGATCATCTCCAGCGGGATCTTGCACGCGTGCTGCCGTCTATGCCGGGCATGCCCGTTGCCAAGTATTTCGATTTGGCAATAGGAGTGGATTTTCATGAAACAATCTTTCCCCCCTCCCCTCTTCTGCCGGTGCCTCATGTCGGTATGGTTTTCGATATTATGGGGGCTATCATGAGTGCCATCTCTACGGTTCTTCCACCACCTCCCCCCGTTCCTTTGGGCGAAACACCACCAACGAGTCTCGCGTCAATCTGCACGGCGATTGTTAATGGCATGAAGCCCTCTGTACAGGTTCATGGTAGGTGGATTGCCAATGCCGGTACGGGTATCCAACATCTTCCGGGAATTATTGCGCATGTACCTTTTCCCATCGTTAAGCCGATGGCGAGCTCGGAGATGTTTATGGGAAGCAGCACTGTATTGATGGATGGAGGTCCTTGCAGCACGCTGTTCCATCCTGCATTGTCTTGTAATTTGGTCGGAGTCCCTGCTCCTTTCAGAGTGAACAAGGCCGCCAAAAAGGTGTCTCTCATGGCTCCTACTTCTGTGTTGCTGGTTATCACTTCCGTAGGGAAGCCCGTGCTTGTGGGCGGTCCCCCCACTATTGACCTTTTCCAACTGACCATGAAATTGGGGTTGAAAGGTATGGGTAAGCTCTGGGGCAAGCTCGGGGACAAGTTTCAGGATTTGATCGACGGTATTAAGACCAAGCACCCCAAGTTGGGAAAGATACTCCAGCCTGTCAAGTGCCGCCTTTTTGGCGAACCCGTTGATGCTGTTACAGGACGTGTCTATTCCACGAACCGAGATGTCGAACTCCCGGGGCCCCTTCCTTTCGTTTGGGAAAGAACCTATTACAGTGATGCCGAGGTAGATGGACCTCTAGGATACAACTGGCACCATAACTATAACATGGGGCTGTGCGATATGGGGGATGGCTTCGCCTCCGTGCGTCTGTGGGATGGGCGGGAAACGATTGTACCCCTGGTTGCCGAGGGAGAGCGTTTCGTCAGTCGCAAGGAAGGCCTGCTCTTCACTCGGGACGATAAGGGCTTTCTGCTTATAAGCAAGGAGAAACGCCGCTATCGGTTCGATGCTCTACGAAATAGGGAGGGATATAAGATGCTCTCTACGATAGAAACTTCCGATGGCTTTTCCATTCGCCTGAGCTATTCTATCGGTGGCGCATTGCGCACTATCACGGACAGCATTGGTCGGGAAATCAAAGTGGATACCGACAGTAAGGGACGTGTTTTGGAACTGCGTACAATCTTTGACGGGAAAGAGAAAAGTCTCATCCGCTACACTTATGACGATGCGGGCAATATGGTGGAGACCCGCGATATGCAGGGGGCTGAGAAGCATTTCCGCTACGATGGGCATCTTTTGGTACAACTGACCAATCAGACGGGGCAAAACTTTTACTGGGAGTATGAGGGCAAAGGAGATGATGCCCGATGCGTGCATACGTGGGGTGATGGCGGAGTGCTGGAACATCATACCGAGTACCTCCCGGGGCATACGCTGACACGAAACAGTCTTGGTTTTACCTCCCAATATTTCTATGACGAACGCAATCTGATTTATAAAATCATCGACGAGGCAGGGGGCGTTACGCTACAGGAGTACAATGAATATGAGGAACTGATTGTGACGGTCAACCCCGAGGGCGGTAGTCGGAAATACACCTACAACGACTTGGGCGATGTAACCTGTATTGAGAACGAGAACGGAGAGAGTACCCGATACGAATATGATGAGCAAGGGAACCTGTTAAATGTCACTACCCCGCAAGGGGCAACCCATGTCTGGGAGTATGACGAGCAGGATCGCGTGATTAAGCGGAGCTATCCTAACGGCAACACACGGTCCTACGAGTACCAAGGGCAAGACCTGAGTAAAATTACCGACGAGCGGGGCAATGTCTTTCTTTTCGACTACGACAGCAAGCGCCGCCCCATACAACTCACCTACCCGAACGGCACATACCGCGGGTGGTTGTACGATGCCTTCGGGCACTTGAGCGAAGAGCGAGACCCTCGAGGCAACCGCACCCTCTATCGCTCGGACGAGGTGGGGAATCTCCTTTGGATGAGAGAAGCGGATGGCAACGAGCATCGCTTCACCTATGACACTTCGGGGAACCTCGTTCATGCGAAGGACAGATTGCGTGAGGTACGTTGGCGTTATGGTAGTCTCGGTACATTGCTGAGCCGAACACAGAACGGGCGTACGGTGCGCTTCGAATACGACACAGAGTTGCAACTCACAGGTATTGCAAATGAAGGCGGAGAGCTCTACCGCTTCGCTCTGAACGGCTGCGGCGATGTGGTGGACGAATGGGGATTCGACGGTCTTCACCGCCATTACGAGCGCGACGGTGCCGGACGTGTCTCCAAAGTGCTGCGTCCGGATGAACGGTGGAGCACTTACGAGTACGACGGCGTGGGGCATATCGTCAGTGAACAGCACAGCGACGGCAGCGCATCGGCATACAAGTACAATAAAGACGGTTTGCTTGTAGCCGCCTTTAACGATGCGACGAGAATTGCCTTGGTGCGAGGCCGGGACGGACGAGTGTTACAAGAAACTCAGGGAGAGCGTACCGTAGAAAGTCATTATGATGCCTATGGCAACCGTATCCGTCTCTGTAGCGACCTGGGTGCCGATGTTGCTTTACAATACGACAAGGAGGGTCAACTCTCAGGGATGCAGGCCTCCGATTGGAGTGTGGCGATCGGTCGTGACAAGAGCGGGTTGGAGATGCAGCGAGAGCTGAGCGGAGGAGTGAGCGTCACGACGGACCGTGATATGCTCGGTCGTGAGGTTCGCCGGGATATTCTCTCGGGAGGTCTCGAGCAGAGCCGCATGCGTTACTATTGGGGCATGGGCAACCACCTGCATCGTAAGGTGAACGAACTCACGGGCGAAACCATCCTTTTCGACTACGACCCATGGGACAACCTTTTCAAAGCGGACTACCGGGAAGGCTCTCAGGTAGAGACAATCTATAAGGCGCCCGATGCCATCGGAAACCTATTCCATACGCCTGATAGGAAAGATCGCAAGTACGGCAAGGGTGGACGATTGCTGGAGGACAAGAAGTTCTCCTATCATTACGACGGCGAGGGTAACCTTGTTCTGAAACAACGATTGCGCCCCGACGAGACGTTAGCTCCGCTTTGGCAGGAGGGCGATTGGGCCTATGAATGGCAGGGCAACGGTATGCTCCGACGCGTCAAGCGTCCCGATGGCGAGACCGTAGAGTTCGAGTACGACCCACTTGGTCGTCGAATCTCCAAGACCTACAAGGGCAAGACCATCCGTTGGGTTTGGGATGGCAATGTGCCGTTGCACGAATGGACGGAGGAATCCGATGTAACTACGTGGCTGTTTGAGGAGGGCACATTCGTACCTACGGCAAAGATTGTGGGCGATAAGTCGTACAGCATCATAACGGACTATCTCGGCACTCCTACTCACGCTTTTGATAGTCATGGCGCAAAAGTTTGGGAAAGAAATCTTGATATTTACGGCAAAATAAGAACAGGAGATAGTACCCTCGTGCCTTTCTTGTTCCAAGGTCAATACTTCGACGAAGAGATTGACCTCTGTTACAATCGCTTTCGATACTACGACCCAAGTACTGGCACATACATAAGTCAAGATCCGATTTCTATTGCAGGCAGGCTAAATGTATATGCTTATGTTCACGATTCTAACAGTTGGATAGATCCGTTTGGATTAAGTGGTACACACGGACACCATTCAGATCCCAAATTTATGGGGGGCGATCCGAAACAATCTTTAACAAACATAAAAACGGAAGACCATATTGATTTACATCGAGATATGAACACCTATTTGGAAACAAAAACAAAGGTTGTTAATGGAGAATCTGTTTCTATGAGACCCAAGCGGGGCAATTCGGGAAGGATTATAAGGCAGAATTTTACGCGACAAGAACGCTTAGACGCTTTGGCTGAGTTTTACACGAAGAACAAAAAGAAATATCCGCAGGCTTCAGCTGATTTCTTTGCTCAACACCCTCAATTACAAAAGACAGGTTGTAAATGATGAAATACTTTGAATTACAATTTTATGACAATGACAGTTATCTGTTGGAAGTCAGCAAGGGCGATAGGTGCAAGTACGTTACTTGCCCTACTTGTAAGCTGATTTTAAACAAGAGAAGTCTTATAGAAAAACATTTGTCTACATATAAGATAAAAAGAAGGAAATATCATTTATCCAGTAGTTATGATGGTTTTATTGTGGTGTCGCAAGAATTTAAGAATTTGTACGAAAATTCAGATTGGCAAGGACTTGTATTCTATTCCACACCTAAAAGCAAGGGCTTTTATTTGATAGAATGTTTCCAGCAAGTTGTGATTAACAGGACAAAACGTCCCATTGAATTTGAAAATAAATGTAACGAGTGTGGTTTGTATATGGGTGTTTACGGTAATGTTCCTCCATACATTGATGTAGATGTGATACAAAAGCTGAAATCGAATACTTTTTATAGAAGTGACTTAGAGTTTGGACATGATTTTGAACAGGGATATAGTTTGTTTGCTTCCCAAGAAATAACAGACAAGCTAATCGAGTACAAATTAATAACAAAAAAAGATTTGATAGAAGTTCGCAATGTTTAATGCATATTTAAGAAAGGTTCAAGCCCAGCTTAAATCGGGGCGTTTTTCTGCTTTCTTTTCTCTGCCTTTGGCGGAACATCGGCGGGGGTGTTTTTGTAGCTTTGCCACAGAAAAATGACTTTTCTATACAAAAATGTACCCTTCACAGAGGCTATTTCTTTGACTATGCAGAGTATGTTTATTCGATTTATTGTCAGCTTATTGCTATATCTATCGGGTGGCTTCTCTTCGGAGGGTCAACTCTCAGGGATGCAGGCCTCCGATTGGAGTGTGGCGATTGGTCGTGACAAGAGCGGGTTGGGGATCCAGCGAGAGCTGAGCGGAGGAGTGAGCGTCACGACGGACCGTGATATGCTCGGTCGTGAGGTTCGCCGGGATATTCTCTCGGGAGGTTTCAAGCAGAGCCGCATGCGTTATTATTGGGGCATGGGCAACCACCTGCATCGTAAGGTGAACGAACTCACGGGCGAAACCGTTCTTTTCGACTACGACCCTTGGGACAACCTTTTCAAGGCGGACTACCGGGAAGGCTCTCAGGTAGAGGCAATCTATAAGGCGTCTGATGCCATCGGCAATCTATTCCATACGCCTGATAGGAAAGATTGCAAGTACGGCAAGAGTGGACGATTGCTGCAGGACAAGAAGTTCTCCTATCATTACAACGGCGAAGGTAACCTTGTTCTGAAACAACGATTGCGCCCCGACGAGACGTTAGCTCCGCTTTGGCAGGAGGGCGATTGGTCCTATGAATGGCAGGGCAATGGTATGCTCCGACGCGTCAAGCGACCCAATGGCGAGACTGCAGAGTTCGAGTACGACCCACTTGGTCGTCGAATCTCCAAGACCTACAAGGGCAAGACCACTCATTGGGTTTGGGATGGCAACGTACCGTTGCATGAGTGGACGGAGGAATCCGATGTAACCACATGGCTGTTTGAGGAGGGCACGTTCATACCTACGGCAAAGATTGTAGGCGATAAGTCGTACAGCATCATAACGGACTATTCGGCACTCCTACTCATGCTTTTGATAGTCATGGCGCAAAAGTTTGGGAAAGAAATCTTGATATTTACGGCAAAATAAGAACAGGAAATAGTACCCTCGTGCCTTTCTTGTTCCAAGGTCAATACTTCGATGAAGAGACTGTCCTCTGTTACAATAGGTTTAGGTACTACTCGCCCGACACTGGCCTATACATCTCTCAGGACCCCATAGAACTGGCAGGTGGAATGGCTTTATACAGTTATGTTCATGACCTGAATAGTTGGATTGATATTTTCGGGTTAAAAGGGATTATTCCTACAGTAACAATTGGAAATAATAATGAGATTCTTGAAGCAATAGCAACTGTAAATAGAACGAATTTAGGCAAAGGCACGGCAACTAATCAAAGTTCAAGAGCTTATGCACGTAGTTTGGGTAATATGGATGATGATGCCGGACATATTATAGGGAGAAACTTGGGAGGCAGTGGAGGAAAAAGAATGTTTTCCCCCAGGATTTTCATGTGAATAGAGGGGAGTTTGCCCAATTTGAAGACAAAGTTTCTAAGTAAGCACGGAAGTGCTGACATAAAAGTGACATTTGAATATGGAAATGGAGGGCTTAGACCAACTAGAGTTCATTATGAGGCGACAGCACCAAATGGACAGAAAATAAATCATTTAATAATCACCATTAGTAAATACACCGTATGAAAGAAAAAGATGTCTGTGATGTTGTGAAATTGTTTATTGAAAAAATGCACCAATGGGAAATAGAATGTAATACAATTGCACTGGATAATTCTTTAACATTTCAAGAGCAGTTTAGTTTACAGAAGGGGAATTTACTAGAGATTTTTGATTTTCTCTGCACAAAAAAAGAACGTAAAAACGGTAAACCCAATACCATTTCTTATGGATCAAATGGATCATACGAATATGACCCATCCAAAGAGGTGATTACAGATGCTATAATGGATGAAAAGTCGAATACAAAATATTACGTGATTACGTATCGTGAAGATCCTTTAGATGAAAAATTTCACTATGTCTTAATAGAGAGTAATGGAAAATGGCTAATTGATGCAAAAAAGATTTACGACGAGAGTAAAGATGCTTGGAAATCAGTATCTCTATAGCTAAGAAAGCATCTAATTTAGTTGTGGAGACCGAGACGATACAATAACGGACGCTATGGGAGGGCATTTAGTCTCATCTTGCTTTGCTATCGAGTTTTCTTTATGGATACGAAGCAGCTTTTGTTAATTCTGAAAACAACAAAACAGGGATACTTGACAATAATTTAACGAAAGGACATCATTAAAAACATGTTAGTATGGCTTAGGGAGATAATAAAAAATACGGCAATGTCTATGAGATACTATTACCAAATGGCAAATTCGTTTATGTGTGTTGGATAAGGGAATTTAGCTTTGGAGTATTTAATTATCTTTCAGAAGAGCCAATGGAAGCTTTGGAAGTGCTTTTATCTCTTGGGTTTAGATTTTATAAAGCATGCAAGGAAACTGCTGTAGGGAAGAAGATTTCTGAAAATCAGGATATACTACCATTACCGGTGCAATATAGTTGAATAGTCTGATTCCAAGGGCAACACTTCGACGAAGAGACTGACCTCTGCTACAATAGGTTTAGATACTACTCGCCCGACACTGGCCTATACATCTCCTGGGACCCCATAGGACTGGCTGGCAACAACCCAACCTTGTATGCCTATGTTCGAGATGTAAATAACAGAATTGATCCCCTAGGGTTAGATGATTTGTATGCTCTCGTTGCTCGTAAAGATGGCTGGTATCCTGTTTTCGAATATGGAAAGAAGAACCCTATTGGGGAAATGTTCCTAAAGGAGGGGGACTTATGGAAAATAGGGACATCTAAAGATGCATTAAAACGTTATACCCAAAAGTATTTAGAAGGTGTTGGCGTAGAAATGAAAATCTTACATACTGATATTAGCAGAAAGGCAACCTTGCTTCTCGAGAGAATGAAAATAAAAGGATATGAAGCGTGGAAAGGCTTTTTACCTCCTGGAAATAAATGTCATCATTAAGTACAAATACACTGATATGAATTTTTTAATTGGTTCAGTTACTGCAGGAACAAAAGTTGGAGAATTAGTTTCGGAACTTAGAGGTATCATAGAAGATAGAATTAACGATAAATTCCGACAAAATGATGCTAGTATTGGTATTATCATTGAAAGTACCCCGCAAAATGGTAGTCAATCATATATTCGTTATACGAAGTCTGATAATTTCCTGATGATAAGATATCATATGAACTTTGAAGAATCCCTCAGAAAATATAAGATAGAACAGAGGTATGAGTTGGGAAAGATTTTCTTGGAGTGGTTGAAGACCGGATTGCAAAATAAAGCATTCATAAAGAATAATCCTGACCTTGACAGAGAGCTTCTTTTGAATTATGTTACAGAACTTGGTCAAAAGAAAGGATGGTTTATTGATGAGATTGATTGGGGTTTGGATTGGGATAGGTAAATTATTTCCTTCTATTTCGGATGCTTGAGAGTGATGCAATATTAGCTGGAAGAAACGGAATGGAGTTGACCAGTACAATGTCTCAAATGGGATATATTGGTTACCATATAAATAATGTTTCTGAATTTCCAGAGTTACAAGGAGATCCGAGAAATATTATGTTCTTGCAGAATGCTAATCATCCTTCAGGAGTGAATGAGCATTTGTATTCTAAACAAGGACACCGAGGAAATTACGACAATGAAACAAGAGGAAGATTAATTGATAGAAAACGTAGTCATTAAAACAAGGACTATATGGAATTGAAGAGTGCTATAAAAAAGTTGCATGGAGCATTTGGTCGTAATGGCGTGGATACAGGAGCTTTTGAAATTGTTGATAAAGAAGAACTCGTGACAGAAAGTCTTCTCGAAGCATTTTACCAATTAACTTCGTTCGAACGTGTATTAACCATTGGAGGTGAGTTTTTTCTTAATATACAGCCGGAAAAGAGGTTGAAAGATGCGCAAAAGGGTTGGTATATTATTCTTGATAAAGAGGGAAAAGTCGTAAACGACGACTTAAAATGGAATAAAGATTGGGTTGTTTTTGCGAATAGAAATGATGATGCTATCTATTATGATAGAAAAGATGATGGTATATATGCCTCTATTGATAAAAGGAGCTTTTTTTGTTTAAGCTCGTCTCTTTCTGATTTTCTTGACATTCTATCGGAATGTATGAAAATGGAGGAAGAAAAATATAGGTTTAATACGACTGATGAGGATGAGGAGACTTTATCTGTTTTTATTGATGATGTCAGGGATGTTTTATCTCTGAATTTGAATGATAAACAAAGAGAGGATTTTATCGCTTTTTTCTTCGGTTGACAAGGATACCCTACATCAAACTACAAGCGGAGAGAGTTGTAGCATTTTCTCGATTGCTTGGGGACGACAATTCGTCTCTTTGACAGCAATAGTAGTTGAGGAAAGAAATCTTGACATTTACGGCAAAATAAGAACAGGAAATAGTACCCTTGTGCCTTTCTTGTTCCAAGGTCAATACTTCGATGAAGAGACTGACCTCTGCTATAACCATTTCAGATACTACTCTCCCGACACTGGAACGTATATAAGCCAAGATCCCATAGGGTTGGTAGGTGGAATGGCTTTTTATACAGTTATGTTCATGACCTGAATAGTTGGATTGATATTTTCGGGTTAAAAGGGATTATTCCTACAGTAACAATCGGAAATAATAATGAGATTCTTGAAGCAATAGCAACTGTAAATAGAACGAATTTAGGCAAGGGTATGACAACTAATCAAAGTTCAAGAGCTTATGCACGTAGTTTGGACAATATGGAATCTGCAGATGAAAGAATAGGACTTACCTTGCTTCAGAAGTCGATCAATTGTGTATCTTTGCTCTCGGCTCAAATGGTTGTATTTTTTCATATTCAACGCAAATATAAACTTTTTGAGTTCAACCACCCTGGGGCTAGCCCCAGGGTGGTTTTTGTTTATCTAAGCGTTGCACTTACAACTGGAAAATACAACTTCCCGAAATAGAGTGGGAAAACTTCATTTGATCTGTCCGGTGGAATGAAAGAAAAAATAGCCCAATACTTTGCGGAGTATAGGGCAGAAAGAAAAAGTTTCTCGGGCGGAAGCAAAAAAAATCTAGGGCTGCAATTCGAACCCTTTTAGGCTGAAAATCATGCTAATCTAGGGCGAGAGGGATATAGCATTCGACGGAATATGATTCGGAATGGATATGCCTATTGCATCGGGCGTTTTACAAATATTACGACCCTTGTACAGAAAGCGGATACAAAAGATAAATCCAATGCCTAATAGTGCAATCATGCCAATATGAAAAAGTCTGTCCATATTCTTTATATTATCTTTTTATTTTCCTCCTCGCTTTCGCCTTCCTACCCTCTTCCTTTTGCACATGCTTCCACACTTTCACGGCTATCAGCTGCTCGTTGTCCGATCGTCCTGCATATCGGAACTTGCCTCTTTTGGGTTCGAAACTTATCGGTTTGGGTATGCGGATCAAGGGACTGTTTTTGTTGATACGGGGTACCTCTGTCATTTTCCAGCAAGCGTCGAGGTACGATGCTTCGTAGATGTTGTAGTGCCCCGTCTCCGCATCCTTGACGAAGTGGGCTACGGCGCTGCATTCGTTTCCACCCCAGCTTCTCTCCGTCCTTTCTTTCCAATAGAGGGTGAACTCGGGATTGAGTTTCCTGAACTTCTCTTCTTCCATTTCCGACCCGTACAAAAAGTAGGGGCAGTTTACGGGTGCGTAAAGGGCTACGTGTTTCAAGTAGGTCTTGTGGTCCTGATCGTTCTCCAGACACACGTTCAGCTCCGTTTGCTCAAACAGTGGCGTAGGGTATTCTATGGGTTCATACTGTGTAGAGTTGCACATCATGGCGAATAGTATGGGTATGATTGCTTGTATCATTGCTATATCAATAAGAATAAGCGACTCAATGGTATTACTATGGACGGGGAGAATGTAGTATAACCTCTCTAGGAAAAGCCCCTCTCCACACGATTAGAAGAGAGAAGTGTGGGAAAACAACAGATAAGAAGATCAACTAACGCCTACAAATCTTATCAGGAGAATATCGAACATGACTATAATATGTTGCTTAAGTCTTTAATAAAGTTGATTTGTTGGCTCTTATTGCTCTCAAAAATAAAGTCATTCAGGCTCTTACTCTTATACTTAGAAAAGTCGCCAACAATTATGAGCGGCATCTGGTATTGTGCGAATTTTTGAAGGATCTCTCCTGCTATTTTAGTTCTTAAGTCAAAGAATTCAGGTGTAATATTCTTCTCGTGAATAATGATTTTGTCAAAGCCCTGATAATACAAGTTGCCCAACAATTCTAATCCGTCTTCAGTGGACCTCAAGATGACTTTGTCAGTTATAATTTCAGCCACCTTTGTATTGTCTATATTGTGGGTTTTAATTTCCATGTACTATTCATTGTTAGTCCCTTAATTGCCTGCTCTTTGTCCGTTGTTGATGAACTATAAGACAAGATTTCCTTCTCTGTCAATCTGCCAAAATGGATTGTAGGCAACCTCGAACACATAGCCATCTAAGTCCTTAAAATAGCCACTGTATCCTCCCCAAAATACCTTTTGTGCAGGTTTTACAATGGTAGCTCCGAGCCGTTCAGCTTCTTGCATCACGGCATCGACTTCTTCCTCTGATGTGGCGTTGTAACTAATGGTCACGCCTGAAAAGGTTGTCTGTTGATAGCTTAATGTGGTATCTTTTTCTAATTCTTGCAGTGGGTATAATCCCAAAACAATCCCACCCAAAGGGAATAAGGCATAGGATTCCTGACTCTGCTCCGATCTTTTCCAGCCCAACCCCTCATAGAAAGTCGATGCCTTTTGAAAGTCTTTTACTCCTAATGTGATTAAAGTGAATTTCTGTCTCATAAGCTATACTTTCTGATTCCCAACAAAGTTACTATTTTCATATAGATAGAAAGAGAAGATGAAAGTTAATCTCGAAAAGCTCATTAGGAATCTCCTGAGACTATATTATGAAGTTCTAGGAGAAGACCCTGCATATTTTCAACTGCACGGTGGATTCTTTCTTGTCGGGAGATATTTGTTAGCGGTCAAACTTCAGATTAACCGCCCTAAACACAGCATGTCGTGTTTTATGGGAAATGATGTTGTTTTGGGAGCTTATGGTATCTTTGTTATGAGGAGTGAGATTTATGGACTAGAGTAAGCGTATAGTATCAGTGTATCTAGTTCGTATTGACCACTAGTAGCCCAAAGAGGGTTGTTTACCGACAATGAAACTTATGTGAAAAAGATTGTGTTATGAAAAAGTTACTGCACCTATTGGGATTAATTATGTTGTCCCTAGTTATAGGATGGGGATTATGCTCTTGCGAAGAGCGTGCTCCAGATATGACGAAAAAAGAGATGGATGTGCGCCTTTTGGGCACGTGGACTATTCTAGAGCCCAACGATACAGAAGTGCACCCAAAGGAAAAGACAATAACATTCCATCCTGATGGATCATGCATCGGCTTTCACTACCCGGGGGGAAAAAGGCTCTTCTACACAGAGGATAATAGCCGCTTATTCATCTTCGTATATGGATCCGGATTAAAGCTATCTAATTGGACTTATGAGCGTTTCTACAAGATCGTTGGAGATAAGCTATTTATTTGGGGAGCGAAAGAAGATATGATTGCGGACAGATACGAGACTGCGATGTCTTATTCCAAAACGCTCAAATGAAGGCGTCCTTTTACTTCTCTACAATCTGATTTTGTCAGTTTGTCAGTTACCCTATTGCGAAGAGGAGGTCTATTTCTCCATAGAACTTTTAATATGATATCTAGCGATTTTATTCTAAACCATTTTCCGGCAGGTACCCTGACGATAGTAAAAGGTGCTCCGGCTGTTGGCAAAACAGCGTTTGCTATTTCTGTGGCTTTACGTTTAGCTCAGAGCAATCGAAGGGTACTCTATTTCTCGCTTGAGATGAGTCAATCGCGGTTTGTTGAGAGAATGAAACTTCAGATAGAAGAGGATGAGTTGCAGGATCTAAAGAGTAGAATCGTCATTGATGATACGCCACAAATTAGCTTAGATCAAATCCGTAGCAAACTCGAAAGAACATCTGTTGACTACGTGCTTGTGGACTATATCCAGCTATTGAGTCCATCCTCTCTTGCGACGTCTCGAAAGGAGGAGCTCATATCCATTTTGCAAGACTTGAAGCTAATGGCAGAAGAGTGCCATGTCGCTATTATCGGATTGTTTCAGCTACCCAAATGTTTTGGTATGGGAGAATCCTACAACGACCTCAATAACTCGGATAGTGACGATGACTCTGCTGTAGATATACCTGGAATCAACGTCGGCTTGATAGATAGGGACGGGAAATACACCTCCGTTGCATCGCCTTTTTCTTCTTAGTCCGATAAAAAAGGAGGGTATGCAAAGGAGATGTACTCAAAATCAGAGGGGAATTTAGGAGACAAAGCCCACGTTGCAAACATTGCAGCGTGGGCTTTTCTTTTTTGTAGTATTGTCCCCAATGAAATGTAATCTCTCGAAAGCTCATTAGGAATCTCTTGAGACTATATTATGAAGTTCTAGGAGAAGATCCTGCACATTTTCAACTGCTCGGTGGATTCTTTCTTGTCGGGAGGCTTTTGTTTCTAAGGCTGGCTTTAGAGGTCGGTATTTGGATGGAGAGAAATGCTAACATAATAGGGCATTCATTCATTGCCAGAACGTAAAACTAGGCTCAAATCATAGATCAAAAGATTGCAAGAGAGAAGAAAAAGGACGGATGAAGTCAAGGTATAGATTTGTTATAGAAAAGAGCTTATTCCCGGAATGGAACAAGCCCTTTCCTATATACTATTATCTCACAAATCCATTCTTGTAGAAATCATACCACATGGCAATCTTTTCCGGACCATTCGCTTTTAGTAACAGAAGCATCTCACGAGTGAATTCTAAGTGTCCTAGCCCATTTGCCGTAACGATGTTTCCATCACTGACGGCTTGTGCTTCTACATATCCTTCTTCATTTGTGTATTTTTCACCACCCCAGAGTTTGAGTTGGTCAAGGCCATTGCCTGTATGTTTTACATTGTTGAGAAATCCGTGCGAACATAAGAACGAAGCACCATTGCATATTGCCCCTATGATTTTGTTTTTGTCCAAAGCCTCCTGTACCAATGGTGTAACAAGTTCTGCTTCTAATGCATCCCAACGGTTACCTCCGATAAGTATCAAGGCTGCGTAATCTTTCGGCATATTCTCGAAAGAATAATCGGGCAATGTTTTGAACCCACCGATGGAACGGACTGCGTCCAACGTTGGTGCAACTGTATGTACTTCGTATTTTATTTCACTACCCGGTGTCACTCCTACGTGAAGAGCCGTGGAGAGAAAAGCTCCCTCCCAATCTGTGTATTCATTTAATAGGATGAATAAAACTTTCTGTTTCATTGATGTATATTTTTTAGTTCGGAAAGTTGATTGTCAGTTTGTACGTGAACAATACTTGTGGATTAGACAAATACCATTCTTATGAATGAGAGGTCCGTTCTTACAGTTGGTTGTGCTCCACGAGGTAAATGATGCGCTCGGTAAGAGCATCTTCTCGATTGAAGCGAGGATCATACTTACTCTTGAGGTCTCCCCCATAGAAGCCGGCAAAGATATTGTACATTGAGGCTTTGAACCCTCCGTAGAAGGCCTTGATGAGATCGTAGCCGGTGCTACACGATTGCCTATCCATCAACTTAATAAGCAGAAGTCCCTGCCGGAGTGTGAATTTCTTCATGATCGGCTTGTATTCCTCTACCAAATCGCTCTCTATTCGGTCGAGATGGCGATTCCTAGCACGATCGTTGGGTAGTGTCTCTAGGTATTCGTAGGTCTCCATCATGATAGCCGTGAGCTTTTTGGCATAGGGGAGCACCTTCTTCACATCGCGTATTTGCCGCCAATTGGCACTTTGCTCTTCCCTTGTAAGGGGGGCAAAGCGTAGGCGATAGTGGTGCTGAACGGTTATCTGTGGGAGGGCTGCGTAGTACGTGGTATCGTTGTTCGACACCCTGGGATGTAGTGTAACGGTATCGGCCGCCTTTGCGTCAAAGACGTTTTGAGCGTGGACTTGCCACGAGAGGGTGAGTAGTAAAAGGGAGTAGAGGAGGTATCTATACTGTTTCATCGTTGTGTGCTTTATATCGTGGAGCAAACTTACCACATTTTTTGCGACTAGCAGTTTAGTCCTTTCTCTTAAAAAAGGAAGTTACCCCTTCTCCATCAAGAAGATGAAGAGGGGGTAACACTCTCTTGCTAAAAACATTCCAATCTAACGAGAAGTCTCTCGTGTGGAGTCCTCAACAATCTCTGCGCTCAAATGTTTGTGTATATGAGCATAGGTTGTTCGCTCGCTTTTCGCACGCTCTCGGCGTGTTCCACTCTCTTGCAATACCGCTCGCATTGGCGGCAAAGATCGTATCCCAGTAGAGCCCCCAAGATAAAATCTTCCTCCGGGGAGAGACTATTGAGGGGGCGTTCGCGTAGGAACTTCTTGAGGGTTTTGAGGCATTCGCTGCGCCCGAAAAAGATATTTACACAGCTTTTATTGGGCACAGGTTGCACGAAGTACTCAATCTCTCTATGGCTGAGCTTGCCTAGGGCAAGGGGAGTATACTCTTCACTAATAGTATAAAGCACGAGGTTACGTACTCCTTTTTCGTACTCATACACGAGGTGCGAAAACACCTTCATGTCGGCATCAAGAGCCTGAGTTGCGATGATCTCTTCCATATCAGACAACCTTTGGGTGCAAAAGAGTGTAGAGCGGATATTAAAGGTTGGGTTGGAGAGCAGCTACCCAGTTGTCGATGCGGTCGCCCGTCTTGTCCGACTCGTTAATCTCGTCAAGGAGGAGACCGATGAGCTTACCACCCTGCTCGCAGCGAGTTTCGTCGTAGCCGTAATCTTCAGCAGCTACTTCGCCAATGAAGGTGCAGCTAGTCCCTTCCATCTCTTCTTTGATGGTAGCAAGGGCGTCGCAGAATGTATCGCTATATGAGGAAGAATCACCGCAACCGAAGAGACCCACGCACTTGCCGGCGAGGTTTTGTCCCTTAGCTTTGGGGAGGAAGCTTTCCCAATCGTCTTGGAGGTCGCCCATACCCCAAGTGGAACTACCGAGGAGTAGAACATCATAATTTGCCATAGAAGTAGCGTCTGCGGAAGCTACGTCGTGAATGTCTGCTGCATCCACACCGAGACGCTTAGCTATGGTCTTTGTTACATCGGCAGTCGTACCACTTGAGGATCCAAAGTAAATACCAATCTTTTTCATCGTTTGTGTCTATTAATTTCTAACATTACTAGTTTACGGTGCAAAGTTAGAGACTCCGGAATAGCCGTACAATCACTATTTATAGGTGCTGAGAGGACTTTTTTATCGCAAATAGTAGTGATATTGACCTGAAAGAGGGCTTAGGGGGATAAGATTAGAGGCGACTACGCAATGTAGCCGCCTCTTTGTATAGGGGGAGTAGTCTCGCCTCCCTAGGTATATCAGGAGTATTGGGGATGCCCCCTCTCCCTTAGGGATTAATAGATGGAGTAGCTTTTCTCACGCATGGACTCTGCATCGGCATAGAGGTAGATCCATGGGCAGCGAGAGGCAATGAAGTTGGCAGGATACTCTTTTGCTTCGGGAAGAAGGTTGATGATATCGCCAATAGCAAATCGGGCTTCTCCCCCAAAGGCGTAGAGCGCAAGCCCCTTAGCCCCTTCAATCGTGGGAATGGATAGGGTTACATGCTGATCGCCATGGGAGGGGTGTGCGTTGGCAAAAGCGATTGGTTCTTCGAGGAAGATGTCATGCTGACCAGCGAAGATGCCGGCAACATGTCCGTCCTTAGTCATATCCATGAGTACCATATCGAAGCGAGGAGCTCCACCTACCTTGGGTAGGGTTTTTAGGATCTCTTGAGCATAGCGCTCAGCCTCAGTTTCGGGGGCATTATCCGTATTGATGGGATGGATATTGGGGGAGGGAATTTCTATTTTATCAAAGAGATGAGCTTTAGCCACGAGGTGATGGAGTCCTTTTTGTTGCCCACTCATCACTTCCGAAGCATAATAGATCTGCACTTTAGACCACTCTATAGGAGTATTGGCAAGAGCTTGGTATAGAGGAATTGCAGGGAATCCCCCCGTAAGTGCGAGGTAGTAAACTTCGCTTTTCTCTACCTCTTGTTGTATACGCTCCGCGAGTTTCTTGGCAGTGGCTTCTGCACTGGGATAACTTATTGTATTCATTGTTATAATCTTTGTTTTGTACCTGTAGAGGTAACAAACGAAGTAGTACAATTAGTTCGCTAGAATAGGCTCGCAAGGTGGATAATCGTCTTCATAGCCTTGTACATCGTAGTAAGGGAGCAATACTCGTACTTGCCGTGGAAGTTCATGCCTCCCGTGAATAGATTGGGGCAGGGGAGACCCATGTAGGATAGTCTGGCTCCGTCCGTCCCTCCACGAATTGGCTTGACAAGAGGGGTAACCCCTGCCATCTTCATCGCCTGCTTGGCACGCTCGATAAGCTCGGGATAAGGGGCTATTTGTTCCTTCATGTTGTAGTATTGGTCTTTGAGGGTTAGGGAGATAACCTCTTCGCCAATCTTGGTATTAAGGTAGCTAACAGCTGCCGAAATAATCCGTTTTTTCTCCTCGAACAGCTCCCTAGAGTGATCGCGAATGATGTATGCCATCTCGGCCGATTCTACGCTACCGGAGAGGTGGATAAGGTGGAAGAACCCTTCGTACTCCTCGGTCAGCTCGGGGCACATCCCTACGGGAAGCATCTCGTGGAGGTCGCAAGCAATTTGCAAGGCATTCAGCATCTTACCTTTGGCAGAGCCGGGGTGGATATTACGCCCCTGAATGGAAAGTTTGGCGGAAGCTGCATTGAAGTTTTCGTATTCGAGTTCACCCTCGAACCCTCCATCCACGGTATAGGCAAATTGGGCACCGAATTGCTTTACATCAAAGTGGTCTACGCCACGTCCTATCTCCTCGTCGGGAGTGAAGCCGATGCGGATTTTTCCATGAGCTATCTGAGGGTTGGTCATAAAGTACTCTGCCATGGTCATGATCTCGGCAACCCCGGCTTTGTCGTCAGCCCCGAGTAGGGTAGTACCATCGGTAGTAATGAGGGTATGACCCTTGTAGAAGGAAAGCTCGGGGAAGTCTGCCACGGTCATCATCAAACTCTCGTTGAGGCGGATGTCTTTGCCATCGTAGTTCTCAATAATCTGAGGCTTTACGTTGGCTCCACTCATGTCGGGGGCTGTATCTACGTGCGAGATAAACCCAACGACGGGGCGATCTTCCATTCCCTTTGTTGCCGGAATGCTCCCCATCACATAGCCATATTTATCCATGGAGACCTCGGTAAGCCCGAGCGCAATCATCTCGTCATGCAGCGCACGGAGGAGTACTAATTGCTTATCGGTAGAGGGGAAAGTATCAGAAGCTTCGTTGCTTTGGGTATCGAAGCTCACATAGTGCAGGAATCGTTCTTTGAGATCCATATTGATAGATGCTAGAGAGTTTAAAGATTATTTTTTCTGACCACGGATTGCGTCCCATGCGAAGTAGGCAATGATAAGCAGATACATAGCCAGTGAGAGCCAATGCGCCGAGGGGGTGGCATACCACTTGGAGGCGAAGAGATCTACATTGTTGAATTTGAGAATGGCACTTACAACCCCCATGAGAGCTCCGCCTGCGATAAATCCTGATGCAATGAGCGTACCCTTGTCTCTGCGAGCCTTGTTGATAGAGGCGTCTTTGCTGCGAGAACCTACAAAATGACTAATTAGACCTCCAACCAAGAGGGGGACATTGAGTTGTAATGGGATAAACATACCCAGGGCGAAAGGTAGAGCCGGCACCTTTATAAAGTTGAGGATAAGAGCGAGGATAGCTCCTACTGCATAGAGAATCCACGGAGTTTCACCTCCTTCCATCAAGGGCTTAATCACAGCTGCCATAGCATTTGCTTGAGGGGCTACTAGGGCTCCTTCGCCTTCGAATCCGTAGGTTTTGCTGAGGATAATCATTACTCCTGCTACAGTTAGAGCCGAAACAAAAGTGCCGAGGAACTTCCGTTTCTCTTGTTTCTGAGGAGTCGTACCGAGCCAATAACCAATCTTGAGATCCGTGATGAAGCCGCCTGCCATAGAGAGAGCTGTACATACAACACCGCCGATAATCATGGCAGCCATCATCCCACGCTCTCCTTGGATACCCACGCTTACGAGTATTACAGAGGTGAGAATAAGGGTCATAAGGGTCATGCCGGAGACGGGGTTGCTCCCCACTATTGCGATAGCATTAGCAGCAACGGTGGTGAAAAGGAAGGCGATGACGAATACAATCAGAAGGGCAATGAGCGTCTGTGATATGTTATGAATAACGCCAAATTGAAAGAAAACAAAAGTGGTAATAAGAGCCGCAATGATGCCTACGAGCACAAACTTCATGGATAGATCTTGTTCCGTACGAAGGGTAGGACCATTCAAATCTCGCTTATTACCCAATTCGTTAGCAGCCAGTTTTACAGCGCGTCCTATTATGCCCGAAGACTTGAGAATGCCGATAATCCCTGCCATGGCAATACCTCCAATCCCTAAGGGACGTGCGTAGTTGGCAAAGATTTGTTCGGCACTCATGGCTCCTACCGTTAGGTCGATACCATCTCCTACGGGGAGTGTCATGCCGGGGGCAAAGTAGCCAATGAGGGGAACAATTACGAACCAGACAAGGAAGGAGCCCCCACAAATAATCGCTACATAGGGTAGCCCAATGATGTAGCCGAGCCCGAGCACTGCAGCTCCGGTGTTTAGTTTGAAGACCATCTTGTACTTATCGGCAAGAGTTTCTCCCCATGCCATCATACGAGTGGAAATCTCATCGGTCCACCAACCAAAAGTGCTGATGATGAAGTCGTATAGACCGCCAATAAGTCCACTCAGTGCAAGTAGTTTGGTTTGTTTACCGGCACTCTCGCCCGTTACAAGTACCTCTGTTGTAGCTGTTGCTTCCGGGAATGGATACTTACCATGCATCTCCTGTACAAAGTAGCGACGGAAGGGAATGAGAAGGAGTATCCCTAGGCATCCTCCTACAAAAGAAGAGAGGAAGATTTGCCAAAATCCTGCCTCTAATTGCAAAATGTAGAGGGCGGGAAGAGTGAAAATGGCACCTGCTACAATAACCCCTGAGGAGGCTCCAATGGATTGAATAATTACGTTTTGCCCGAGCATATTCTTCTTGCCCGAGAGCGAGCCGATGCCTACAGCCAAAATAGCAATAGGGATAGCCGCCTCAAATACTTGTCCCACTTTAAGACCGAGATAGGCTGTGGCTGCGGAGAACAGGATAGCCATAATAATACCCATAAGCACCGAATAGAGGGTGACTTCTCGTGGGTTCTCTCGAGCTGGGAGGAGTGGGGTGTATTTCTCTCCTTCGTGGAGAGGCCGATAGGCGTTGTCGGGTAATCTTGAGGATTTGTTTTCTTCCATATCTATTCCTTTTTGAGTGCAGTTTAATCTCCTCTAGAGTAAAGACGAAAAACACCCTCCCTGTAGATATTGCACTTCTCTTAGAGGATAGGAGAGGGCGGTGTATCTACCGAGAGGGATCCTTTTCATACTCTGTATATCTTATTTAGTCTCTTTGTCGGGGCGTGGCTTATCGAGTTTCTCAAATTCGCTATTGTTGCTACGATACTCAGGAACGAGGGCTTTTATAGCGGCGACAGAGCCAATTATATCCACATTGTAAGACCTCTTTTTCAATTCTTCAAATTGTGCAGCAATGGGTTCAAAGTCGTTGGGGCGTACCATTGCCATTCTGATCTTGGGCAGCTTGGTGGGGATGGTGTGCTCGTGACTATCGAGTACTTCTTCGTAGATTTTTTTCCCCGGGACGCAGTCCTGTGTATTCGATTTTTATTTGCTCATCGGGGATAAGCCTAGCTAGGCGTATCATGTTGCGAGCTAGGTCTACAATCTTGTGGGGCTCACCCATCTCAAAAACAAATATCCTGGTTGTATCTCCCAGTGCACTGGCTTGTAGTACCAAGCGACACGCTTCACGTATGCTCATGAAGTATCGTGTTATATCGGGGTGTGTGACCGTGATGGGCCCTCCATTGGCTATCTGCTCTCGGAATAGATGAAATACTGAACCTTGGGAACCCAGTACGTTGCCAAACCGGGTGGTTAAGAAGATGGTCTTCCCCTCTATCTTCCCCTCTTCTATGGCATGCCCTAAGGCTTGTACGTACATCTCTGCACTTCGCTTGGTGGCTCCCATTACGTTGGTGGGGTTCACAGCTTTATCGGTAGAGATCATTACCATCTTTTCTACTCCGTACTTGAGGCAATGGTCGGCGATATTTTGGGTTCCCATACAGTTAACCAAGATGGCTTCGCAGGGATTTTCTTCCATCAAAGGCACATGCTTATAGGCGGCGGCGTGGAGTACGATGTGGGGATGGAAACGCCGGAATACCATATCTACGCGTTCCTTACTACGAACATCTCCAATGATAGGAGAGAACTGAAGATTAGGGAACTTCTTCTGTAGCTCTAAGCGAATATTGTGGAGGGGCGTTTCTGCATTATCGAAAAGAACGAGGTGTTTTATGTCTAGCCCTGCTACCTGACGGGCAATTTCGCTCCCGATGCTTCCGGCAGCTCCTGTTACGAGGATTGTCTTCCCTGTATATAATTGCTTTACGGGGGTCATATCAAGTTTGATTTCGTCTCGTAGAAGAAGATCTTCTATGTTGATATGGCGCACCCCTTGCTCGGCTAGTAAAGTAGGGGTGGTCTTTTCTATCTCAGGGGCTAGCATGGCAGATACCCCAAGGGCAAGACAAACTTCCACCAATCCATTACGTTCGGCGAATAGATCGTCTTTGTTGGAAAAAATAATGGCACGCACCCCATACCGTTTTATCAAAATAGCAACATCTTTCTGCGAGGAGACATACAGGATGGGTTTACCAGCTATAGTGAAAGTGCTTTCGTGCCTTCTCTGGCTACAAAAACCTACTACGTTGTAGTTGCGATTGCGCTCAAGTAGGTTGGCAAGAGCTACAGACTCTTCATTTGTACCATAGATGACGACGAAGGTGGTAACCTTGGTTGTGGTAGGATCTCCCGCAGTACCCCAGCGTGCCAATATGATAAAGCAGGCACGGGATAGCACTGTCATGAAAAAGAATACAATGAAGAATAGTAAAAAGAATAGCAGAGAGTGTAAAAGCAGAACCTTGAGATTGACTTCTGCATTAACTAATAGTAGGATGGTTGTAGAGAGAATTCCCACAGATAGGGTATTGCAGACGGTGTACCAAAAGGTGCGTGTGCTAATATCTAAGGAAGAAAATCGGAATGCTTGTTTGTAGGTACGGAAGAGGTAGCTTGTGAGCAATGTGGAGATGAATGCCACTCCTATGGTAATCGTGAAATAACTTTTATCTATAAAAGAAGCCGGGGCTACCCAACCAACACACAATCCAACTAGTAGTGCACTGAGGGTACCTAGTAGAGTGTCGAATAAAAGGATGTAGCGACGATCTATGAAGTTTTGGAAAAGTCGCTTTTGTAGTAACTTTTGAGCCTCAATCTTAAGCTTATTTTTTCTGTTTTGTTTCTCGTAATTCATCTCCTTCTTTCTAGTTGCGCTTATTATCCGCCTTTACTGATAATAGGTGGTTAATGGTACCGTGTCGAGAATGACTGACAAGAGAAACGAGAGAGTATAACTACTTCTGTATAAAAAGGGGGAACACGAAAATTTTAGTACCCCAATGGATTACCCTCTCTCTTTATTTCTATGCCATTCTCTCTACTTAAATAAATATCTCTCTTTCTCTTTTTTATATTCTACGTTTCTCACCGCAAAGATAAGGACTTCTCCTTTAGTGCGCAAAATGGGAATGCTCAAATCCCGCCTTTATCGAATGATAAAAGGCGGGATTTGAGGATAATACACTCCCAAAGGGAGTGTTGTTTTTGTATTAAAGCTTGTCGTTGGACCCGAGTACGTCGCAGATCTTGTGCTTGTAGAGCTCTTTGAGGCTATCGCGAGCCGGACCTAGGTACTTACGGGGGTCAAATTCTGCAGGTTTATTAACGAATACTTCACGGATGGCTGCGGTCATAGCAAGACGGCCATCGGAGTCAATATTAACCTTGCAGACGTTTGTTTTAGAAGCCTTGCGGAGTTGCTCTTCGGGGATCCCGATGGAGTCTTTGAGGGCACCACCATTGGCATTGATAATCTTTACCTTATCTTGAGGTACAGAGCTAGAGCCGTGAAGAACAATGGGGAACCCTGGGATACGACGCTGTACTTCCTCAAGGATGTCGAAGCGAAGTGGAGGAGGAACGAGTACGCCCTCTTCGTTGCGGGTGCATTGTGCAGGGGTAAACTTGTAAGCTCCGTGTGATGTGCCTATGGAGATAGCAAGGGAGTCTACTCCTGTTTTCTTCACGAAGTCCTCTACTTGAGCAGGATCTGTATAAGTATGAGTTTCGGCTTGTACGTCGTCTTCGATACCTGCGAGTACCCCTAGCTCACCCTCCACTGTTACATCAAACTGATGAGCATAGTCTACAACCTTGCGTGTAAGGGCTACGTTTTCATCATAGGGAAGGGCGCTCCCATCAATCATTACGGAAGAAAATCCGAGTTCGATACAGCTCTTACAAAGCTCAAAAGTATCACCATGGTCGAGGTGGAGACAGATTTGGGGATTGGGCTGTCCCAACTCTTTAGCATACTCTACAGCTCCTTGTGCCATATAGCGCAAAAGGGTCTGATTAGCATACTTACGAGCTCCACTTGATACCTGTAAGATAACGGGAGAATTGGTCTCTACAACAGCTTGGATGATAGCTTGTAGCTGCTCCATGTTGTTGAAGTTGTAGGCAGGGATGGCGTAACCGCCTTTCATGGCTTTAGCAAACATCTCACGGGTGTTTACCAATCCGAGTTCTTTGTAGCTTACCATAAATTTTTAGATTAAACGACTTGTTCTTTACGACTGCAAACATAGTTATTTAATATAGTCTAGCCAAATTTTTTGCGTTAAATCGCATGGATTGGGTACTCCAGATGCCGGAGAATCTTCAAAGAGGGAGGGTTTTACTTCTCCCTTTTGATGCAAATGTGTCCACTTTTGATTAGTTGATAAAAACAGCGTACGCAAGTGTCGAGGTCTTGTACGGCATCGTGCGTTTCGCCTGTGGGATCATTGCCAAAAAGGAAAGAATGCAGCTCTCCCAATCGTGGATATTTGTATGGCTCTTGGTGGGGAATGGCTCTAGCGTTGGTGTGCTCTAGGTGTGGTAGCTTGCACAAATTACATGTTTCTAGCATGGTGCAATAGCTGTATTGAGCTGCATGGCAAGAGACCTTGCGTATTTGCCCTTGTGTGCAACCGGCTCTCTCAAGAGCTTTCCCTAGTATATGAAGATCGAAAGCCAGATTATGCGCTACCAGTAGGGTGTCACCGTCCCAATCGCTGAGGAATTCTAATAGGACATCCCTAGCTGCCTCTCCTCTTTGCTTCAGCTCTTCGGTTGTAATGCCGTGTATGGCAGTAGCCTCTGAGGGGACATTAATCCCCGATATGAATCTGTTGCAACGCTTAACTTCACGTAAGTGGCTATCGAGTACGCACCAGGCAAGCTGGATGAGTTCCGGGCTATCCTCTTCTCGCTGGATAGGGGCGTTCGGAAGTCCTGTAGTGTCGGTGTCGAATAGGACGATAGAGTGAGGACGCTTCGAAATGGTTTTCTCTTTGATTCTAATCTCTCTACTACAGGACGTTGTATGGGGGTGACGCGAAACCCTTTTGTAGGTAAAGAGGGCTGCCAATCCCAATGCTACGAGTAGAGAGAGTAGTGCAATGACCATACTAGAGTGCGGTATATCTTTATCGAGATTCTTGTCTACAAAAGTAACCGATTCGCTTCACTCTCCTTGTCGTGGGTTGGGGCTGGTATAGATTTTCTTTTTACCTGTGTAAATGGAGGAAGTGTCGGAGGTTTCCTTTTTCATCTGAAAAGGAGGTGTTTTGCAGGCTGAAATCTTTTTCTTTTTAGGCCTAAAAATTCTTGTTTTTCAGTCAGAAAGTGACTAATACATAGGGCAAGAAATTTTTGCTTTTTAACCTAGAATTTCTCCGAAAGTACTCTTGATACGATTGAATAGAGCTACCTTTGTTGTGGATTTTAGATGCAAAGCAATGGAGCAAATAAAGAGTAGGTATGATGTGGAGAGCTATCGCAAAGATTTTCCTCTCCTGCATACCGAGATGAATGGTAAGCCTTTGGTTTATCTGGATAATGCCGCTACCACACAAAAGCCTCAAGTGGTAATCGACAGTATCGTAGAGGCATATACAACGTGTAACGCCAATGTACATCGAGGAGTCTACCGTCTGAGTAGAGAGGCCACGGAGCGACATGAGGCTGCACGAGCCACTGTAGCCAAGTTTATAGGAGCCGATAGCCGGGAAATCCTTTTCACGAGAGGTACTACAGAAAGCCTTAACTTGGTCGCGTCTACCTATGGAATGGAGTTCCTCCAGCCGAGGGATGAGATTATCGTTAGTACGATGGAGCACCACTCCAATATAGTGCCCTGGCAGCAAGTGGCTCTCCGTCGTGGTTGTACCTTGCGCGTTATCCCTATCCACGATGATGGCTCTCTAGATCAAGAGGCCTATCGCTCCCTACTTACGGAGCGTACGCGCCTTGTCTCCATTGCACACGTAAGTAATGTTTTAGGTACGATCAATCCCATTCGGGAAATGATTGCCGAGGCACACGCCGTTGGGGCTGTAGTGGTAATTGATGGGGCGCAGGGAGCTGCACATGAGGTCGTGGATGTAAAAGAGTTGGATTGTGACTTTTATGCATTTTCCGGTCATAAACTCTATGCTCCTACCGGCATAGGAGTGCTCTATGGCAAGGCCGAACTCCTAGAGAAAATGCCCCCTTACCAATTTGGGGGAGAGATGATTGAGAAAGTTACTTTTGAGCAAACCACCTTCAATACCATACCCTATAAGTTTGAAGCCGGCACTCCCAATTTTGTGGGATCGGTAGCTCTAGCAAAAGCGATTGAGTATGTACAAGGTATTGGTCTAGAGGCTATTGGCGCACACGAAAAGCACTTGCTCAGGATGGCTGTAGACGAGGTGGCCCCTCTCAAGGGCGTACGCCTGATTGGCACTGCTCCCAACAAAGAGGCCGTACTTACCTTCGTAGTAGATGGAGTACACCCCTATGATTTGGTGCTTTTGATGGATCAACAAGGGATTGCGTTGCGCTCCGGTCACCATTGCGCAGAGCCTCTTTTAGATCGTTTTGGGGTAACTTCTACCCTCAGAGCTTCTTTTGCACTCTACAATACTGAGGCTGATGTACATGCCTTTGTTGCGGCTTTACGTCGTGCTCTTAGTTTCTTTTGAGAAGAAGTAGTTGGGGATGTTAGACTTGCATTTTTTGGCAGATGGCTGTATAGAGTGTGGGTGCGACGAAGCTGGACGAGGCTCTCTAGTGGGAGACGTCTTTGCAGCTGCCGTAATCTTGCCGGAGGACTTCTGTTTGCCGGAGCTTAACGACTCGAAAAAACTAACTGAGCGCACTCGTTATCGTCTTCGTCCCCAAATAGAAGAGCAAGCAGTGGCTTGGGCTGTAGGGCGAGCTTCGGCAGAAGAGATTGATACGTACAACATACTCCACGCTTCATTTTTGGCTATGCACCGAGCCATAGCCGCCTTGGGCATTACGCCCCAACGTTTGCTTATTGATGGCAATCACTTCGACCCTTACCTTGATATCCCCCACGAGTGCATCGTAAAAGGGGATAGTCGCCTAGCTTCTATTGCCGCAGCTTCTATCCTTGCCAAAACCTATCGAGACGATTATATGTTGGCTGCTCACAAGCGATTCCCCGTCTATGGTTGGGATCGCAATAAAGGATATCCCACCCCTGCCCATAGACAGGCGATAGAGAAAATGGGGCACTCTCCACTCCAGCGTTTCACCTTTATGGAGACGAAACCCTCTAGAAAAGACTAGAGTGGGTTAGTGGTAAAAAGGGTGTGGAGTGAGCGGTTGGCTCGCTAGGGGGTGGTAATCGCCCTTGAGACCAATGGGGGTGCTGTGGCGTATGTCGTGCACAATTTCGATACAGGGGCGTACCTCTTCCAATCCAAATCCTTCTCCTTTCAATATATGTTGGTAGCTCTCGTTGTGCAGTTCGGTAAAGCCAACACTGAACTCAAACTCTTCTCCGTCTATATTGATGGTTCGATAGGTTCGCTTCTCGCCCTCTACGGCATTGGGTGGAAGTAGTTGGGCATTAATAGAGAGGAAGTAACGCACTCGGGCTCTCTTTAGCTCGAGGTATCCTGCACAGCGATCATGGCTCATTATGTGCACGATGTTGCGTTGTACAGAGCCAAAGATCCAAGTAAGCATATCATAGAAGTGTACCCCGATGTTCGTTGCAATACCTCCACTTTTCCGATCATCCCCTTTCCACGAAGTGTAATACCACATACCACGTGAGGTAATGTAGGTGAGGTCTACGTCGTATATCTTGTCAGGATTCCCATTTTGTACCTTCTCGTGTAGGGCGATGATAGAGGGGTGCAGACGCAGTTGTAGTATGTTATAAACGTGGTGCCCAGTCTCTCTCTCAATTTGTTGTAGTGCATCTATATTCCACGGATTTAGCACGAGAGGTTTCTCGCAAATTACTTCTGCCCCAAGGCGCATAGCGTAGCGACAATGAGCATCGTGGAGGTAATTGGGAGAGCAGACAGAGATATAATCAAGTTGCTTCGGGGTACCTCGCAACTTGCTATTGTGGCGGTCGAATAGCTCTTGTTCGGTAAAGAAAGAGGCTTCTGGAAAGTAACTATCGATGATGCCGACGCTGTCGTGAGGATCGTAGGTAGATATGAGTTGATTACCGGTGGCTTGTATGGCACGGAGATGACGAGGGGCAATGTAACCTGCGACCCCTATGATGGCGAAATTTTTCATTCGACTAGAGATACTTTAGAGTTAGAGAGTTGGTAAATTTCTTGGGTGGTGGGACATTGGGCTCTGCCTTTTTCGTCAAAATTGAGACGTTCGCCATGGCGGCTTACCCACCCAATTTGTCGAGCAGGATTCCCTACCACAAGGGCAAAGTCAGGGACATCGCTGAGTACCACAGTACCTGCACCTACTAGGGCATAAGCTCCGATGGAAATGCCACATAGGATGGTTGCATTCGCTCCGATAGAGGCTCCGCATCCTATTCGAGTAGGGAGGAACTCCCCTTTTCTGCTTGTAAAAGCTCTTGGATTGAGGATGTTGGTGAAAACACAAGAGGGACCTAAAAAGACGTTTTCTGCACACTGCACTCCGGTATAGATAGATACATTGTTTTGTACTCTGCAGCCATCCCCAAGTACGACACCGGGAGAAACAACTACATTTTGCCCCAGAGAACAATTCTTGCCAAGGGCAGCTCCTTGCATAACGTGGGAGAAATGCCAAATGATGGTGCCGCTACCAATGGAGCATCCTTCGTCTATAATGGCTGTGGGGTGAGCTTGATAGTGTGCTGTGGGTAGGTTCATAAGGCTGAGAGTATTAGCTTTTATGCAAATTGCCGGATGGCTGCAATTACCCGATCTTGCTCCTCTAGGGGGAACTCGGGATAGATGGGTAGAGAGAGCACCTCAAGGGAGAGTTGCTCTGCCGTGGTAAGGGGTTGTGTACAATGTGCTAGATGAGCAAATGCAGGCTGGTGGTGCAGAGGTTGAGGATAGTAGACCATGGAGGGAATACCTTGCTCCGAGAGATACTGGCGTAGTTGGTCTCGTTTCCCCTTGAGTATCCGTAAGGTATATTGGTGATATACGTGCGTTGTGTAGGGCATCTCTTGGGGAGGAATAATGTTTTCTACCCCTTGTAGAGCCTTTGTGTAGCGATGAGCTAATTCGCATCGCCTCTCTCCATATTCTGCAAGATGGGGGAGTTTGCATCTTAGGATCGCCGCCTGTAGTGTGTCTAGCCGTGAGTTGCAGCCAATGGCTTCATGTCTATATTTTGTGCGCTGACCGTGGTTGGCTATCATCTTGAGTCTCTCGGCAAGGAGAGCATCGTCTGTAAAGATGGCTCCCCCATCGCCGTAGCATCCCAAATTCTTGGAAGGGAAGAAAGAGGTACAGCCAATATGCCCCAAAGTGCCTGCCGTCGCCCTTCTCCCGTCGGAGAAGGTGTAAACAGCCCCTAAGGCTTGAGCGTTATCCTCTATTACGTAGAGGTTGTGCTCTTGTGCGAAGCGAAGTATTGGCTCCATGGGGCAGATAGACCCGAATAAGTGTACGGGAATAAGGGCGCGAGTACGTAGGGTTAGTGCTTTTTCTAGTTGCTTGGGATTGAGACAGAAGGTTTCTTTGTCCACATCCACAAGTACCGGTACCAAGCCGAGTAGGGCTACCACCTCTGCACTTGCCGCGTAGGTAAAGGCCGGAACAAGCACCTCGTCACCTGGTTTTAGCTCCAACGCCATTAAGGCTATCTGTAGGGCATCGGTGCCATTGGCGCAGGGGATAACATAGCGGCAGCCTACGTGGTCTGCTAATTCTTGGGCGAATAAACCTACCTCCTCCCCCTGGATAAAATCGGTTTTCTCTAGCACCTTTTTTATCGCTTGGTCTATCTCCTCTTTGAGAGATAGGTATTGAGCATGGAGGTCGAGCATCTTCATATCAAGGGCGGATAGGTGTAGTTACTTGGTGAGGTAGAGGTAGACGGGGAGATGATCGGAGTACCCTCCTAAATAATTATTGCCGGAAAAGGTACGCAAAGGCTCCCCTCGGTGCTTGGGAGTTTGCCGGAGAAGATAGTCGCGACGGAATATATAGGCGAGTTGATGACTCTCAGGATCCTGATACAAATGGAGCCCCTGTGTGTTTTTCTTCAGGAGATTGCCGCTGACCACCATGATGTCAAAAAGGTTCCATTTCCCTTTGTAGGCGAGAGTGCCGGCGCCTTGGCGATACATAGAGAGCATGGGCGAGAAAAGATCTGTCGCATGAGTCTCATCGATAGTTTGGCAGAGATTGAGCCCCTCTACTACGGAAGCATCGAAAGGATCGTCATTGAAGTCTCCCATCAGTATTGCCTTACTCCCGGGGTACTCTCTGAGGAGAGAGTCTGCCACTTGGCGCATGGTTTGGGCAGCCACCATACGTCGCCCTGCTGAGGCGGGGTCACCACCATAGCGAGAGGGCCAGTGCCCTACGATGAAGTGAAATAACTCATTGTCTATGGTACCTGTGGCAAAGAGGATGTCTCGGGTGGGTATTTTAGACTCTTCGGGTAGTGCTATAAAGCGCACACCACTGCTCTTGAGGTGAAAGATCTTAGCATCGTAGAGGAGGGCACAATCTATCCCACGAGGATCGGGAGAATCGTAATGGATGATGCTGTAATTACGCTTTCGAATGCTGGGGTTTCGTACCAAATTTTCTAGCACATGGCGATTTTCGACTTCGGCGAGCCCCACAACGGCACCTCCCTTGTCTGCTATATCACCCAATACATGAGCTAGATTATTCAACTTCTGTTGGTAGCGCTCTTCTGTCCATTCCCGTTTGCCGTCTGGAAGAAATTCGGCATCGTCATTAGCATCGTCATTGCAATCGAAGAGGTTTTCTACGTTGTAAAATGCAATGGGAATGCGGTGTGCTACTTTTTGAGCACTCAGAGTACATACCGAGAAGATGAGGAGGATGAAGAAATAGATAGATCGGTTCATAGGGTTATAAACGGAGGGGGCTGTATAAAAATAAAGGGGAACTAGGGTTCTTGATTAAGTTGTGGATTGAAGGTCTCTTGTGTGATGGGAAGTCGCTCAAAAAGGAGTTCGTCTTCTACGCCTGAGGAAGTATGGATCGGACCTTTCCCCGAGGTAAAGGAAACTCGTAGGCTACGAATGTAAAGCGTATAGGCAGGGAATTCCTTCTCTCCAAGCTCGAATAGAGAGATGGTTAGGCGTCCTGCCGGAAAATCTTCTTTGAAATCGAGGGTACAATAGGTCTGTCCGTTGGCACTCTTGAGTGGATTTTGAATGGCAACTTGATGAGAATCATCAGTATAATAGCTTATCTCAAGAATGGGTGCCAATTGCTTTTCTATCACTTTCTCGGGAAGCCCTTGTACATCAATCGTGACTTCTATCGAACTACCCGCCGGTATTGTATCATTTATTACGGCACTATGTGTTAGCCAGGAGGCTTTGCTCAAGAAACTAACATAGCGAGGGTAGTACGATTCTGGGATAATTTGATGGATATTGTGGCTGTTTAAGTCGCCGAAGAAGGGTTGCAAATCAAAATCTTCTAGAGAGAAAGGGTTGCCCTTTTGGATAGATTCTAACTCTTCGTCAATGTCTTGAGAGGCGCGTCGTACTATGTCGGCAAAGTAGAGGGGCTTATCAATGTTGTAATGATATACGATGCTATCGAAGTCGGATCGTGTAATCCCGTACTTCTCAAAAATCTGATCCTCTAGGGCAAGTCGCATTGTATCATTGATGCTGTTCCCAAGATTGTCCATGAGGCAATCGGCCTTGTACAGCTCACCAATGAGTTGTCTGAGTTTCTTATCACTCAGCTTGCGTTGCCACTTGTCACCGCAGCTTGATAGACCGGCTAGGGTGATGAGAAGGGCAAGAGATCCCAGCAGATAACGAGCGTAGCGCTGCATAGTTACTCTTCTTTGTCGGCTCGAGAAGTGTGGCGACGGCGTTTGGGTGAAAGCATCTCGAGGGCAAGAGATAGCGGTGTACGGAAAAATAGGATAAGAGCCACAACGCCAACACTGATGCACGCATCTGCAAAATTGAAGATGGGTTCGAAGAATTTAAAGCGTTCTCCTCCCCAAAAGGGAATCCACGAGGGTAGGGTGCAATCAATAAGTGGACAAGAAAACATGTCTACAACGTGCCCATAAAACAGAGGAGCATAGCCGCCGTCTTTGGGGAAAATCTCGGCAATGGCGCCCTGACTGGAGGAGAACATCAACCCATAAAAGAGGGAGTCTATAATGTTCCCGACCCCTCCTGCCGTGATGAGGGCGAGTACAACTAAAAACCATGTAGAGTACTTGCCACTACGTATCAGCCGAGCTACCCCCCAAGTGAGTAGCCCCATGGCTATGATGCGAAAGAGGGTCAAGAAGAGTTTACTACCTAGAGTAATCCCATACGCCATCCCCTCATTCTCAACAAAAAGTAGATGAAACCCATCGAATATCTGGATGTCGTCTCCAAGCTTCATATGGGTCTTTACCCATATTTTGATAGCCTGATCGATGATAAGTAAAAGTGCGATAGTCCCCCATACCACAAGAGACTGGGTGAGTCTCTTGCGGCGTAATTCTTCGGGGGAAAGCAAGTCTTGAGAAGTTAAACTCATTGCATTTAGGAAGAGGAGTTTACCTCAATCAGATATTTTTAGTTACGCTTACCGATAGGCAGAAGTCGTCGAATTCGAGCTCTACAGCATCGCTTACCGTATCGCTAAGAAGGATGCTTTCCGCTTGCACCTGGCGGGCGATGTAGTCGTGATGATGCTGAAGCACTGGATCCATTTTGCTCCCTGCGAGCACAATGATATCGATGTGATCATTCACTTCAAAGCCTGCCTGCTTGCGCACATTTTGTATACGATTGACAAACTCACGCGCCAATCCTTCTTCGATGAGTTGCTCCGTGAGCGTAACATCTAGGGCAACGGTACGCGTGCCTTCGGTTGCAACGAGCCAGCCCGGTATGTCTTCTACAATGATGTCTACGTCGTCACGCTCAAGTCGTACAGCCGTATCTGCAACAGTCAGTTCTAAGAATCCGTCGCAGTCTAAAGCTGCTATTTCTGGGGCTTGTAGGTCGGCAATGGCTTGAGCCAAAGGCTTCATAATCTTGCCGTAGCGGGGACCGAGCTTTTTGAAGTCGGGCTTGATACGTCTGCTCCATATGCTCTCGGAGGCATCTACATAGCTTATATCCTTTACATTGACTTCAGAAAGGAGAAGGGAGCGAATGGCCTCTATCTGAGCCTTTTCTTCCTCATTGGAGATGGGGAGCATGATCAAACTGAGAGGTTGGCGCACCTTTATATTAACCTTTCGGCGGAGTGCGAGCACCATAGACGATAGCTCTTGAGCTATTTGCATCCTTTCTTCCAATTGCTGATCGATAAGCTCAGGACGGCTTTCGGGGAAGTCTGCAAGGTGTACAGAACGCCCGTCTCCCACAAGATCGCGATAGAGGTGATCCGCATAGAACGGAGCGATGGGAGCGATGAGCCTTGCAATGGTGGTAAGGCATTCATACAGCGTCTGGTAAGCACTGAGTTTGTCTTGAGACATCTCACCAGCCCAGAAGCGTTTGCGTGATAGACGCACGTACCAGTTACTTAGGTTTATGGAGACAAAATCGTCAATAGCTCTGCCCGCTTTGGTGGGTTCATAGTTAGCAAGATGCTGGTCAACCTCGGCAATGAGGCTGTGTAACAGCGAGCGGATCCAACGATCTATCTCGGGTCTCTCGCTGTCTGACAGGGGTTGTTCACTTGCTATAAAGCCATCAAGATTAGCATAGAGGGCGAAGAATTGGTACGTATTGTATAGGGTGCCAAAGAACTTGCGGCTAACCTCCTTGATTCCCTCGGGGTCGAACTTGATGTTATCCCACGGGGAAGCATTGGTAATCATATACCAGCGGAGGGGGTCTGATCCATATTGCTCAATGGTGGCAAAGGGGTCCACAGCATTGCCTAGACGTTTGCTCATCTTGTTGCCGTTCTTATCGAGAACCAATCCATTTGCCAATACGTTTTTGAAGGCAACGCTACCACGCACCATAGTGGAGATCGCATGGAGTGTGAAGAACCAACCTCGAGTTTGGTCAATCCCTTCGGCAATGAAGTCGGCAGGGAATAGTTCGCCACTTTCTATCTCCTCTTTATGCTCAAAGGGATAGTGTACCTGAGCATAGGGCATAGCCCCCGAGTCAAACCAAACGTCGATGAGATCCTGTTCGCGCCTCATCACCTTGCCGGAGGGCGAGACGAGCTTGATCTCGTCTACCACGGGGCGGTGAAGGTCGATTTTTTCGTAGTTTTCGTCGCTATAATCGCCCGGAGTAAAGCCTTTGAAAGGATTGCTTTTCATCACACCCGCAGCAATAGACTCTTCTATGGCTTGGTAGAGCTCTTCTACAGATGCGATACAACGCTCTTCGGTGCCATCTTCACTTCTCCAAATGTTGAGAGGCGTACCCCAGAATCGGCTACGTGAGAGGTTCCAATCTTGTAGGTTCTCAAGCCACTTGCCAAAGCGACCCGAACCAGTGCTCTCAGGCTTCCAATTGATGGTATTGTTGAGGGCAATCATCTGCTCGCGGCATGCCGTAGTGCGGATGAACCAACTATCAAGAGGATAGTAGAGAATAGGCTTATCGGTACGCCAGCAGTGGGGGTAGTTATGGGTATGCTTCTCGATGCGGAATGCTTTATTCTCCATCTTGAGCATCACACAGATGTCTATGTCGAGGCTCTCTTTGTCGTCAATAGGCTCGGGAGAGTAGGCGTTCTTTACATATCGCCCGGCATATACATCGTAGAGGGGAAAGTCTACTTTAGAGGCAACAAACTCCTTAGAGAGGTGCTCTATCTTATAGAATCTTCCCTTGAGGTCTACCATGGGACGCTCTTGTCCATCGCGGTCGATAAGTACCAATGATGGGATGTTATTTTGTTGGGCTACTCGGCGGTCGTCTGCACCAAATGTAGGGGCAATATGAACGATGCCGGTACCATCTTCTGTAGTTACAAAGTCTCCCGTAATTACGCGGAAGGCTCCTTCGTCGGGTTTAACCCAGGGGATGAGTTGCTCGTATTGTAGCTCGGCAAGCTCGCCTCCTTTGTAGCGACCGACTACGCGCCAAGGGAGTTTCTTTACCTCTTTCGGAGCTACTTCGGGTAGCTCTTCGACTTGATTTTTGGGATCGAAATAGGCCTCTACACGGGGGGCACCCATGATGATGGTTTGCTTGAGAGAAGTGTAGGGGTTAAAGGTCTCAATGGCTACGTACTCGATGTTGGGGCCCACACAGAGGGCGGTGTTGGAGGGAAGAGTCCAGGGAGTGGTAGTCCATGCCAAGAAGTAAGCATCGCCCCAATTGCTCCATTCTTTCTTAGGATTTAAGACTTTGAACTGAGCTGTGCAGACTGTGTCTTTTACATCGCGATAGCAGCCGGGTTGGTTCAACTCGTGCGTACTAAGCCCTGTACCGGCAGCCGGGGAGTAGGGTTGGATGGTGTATCCCTTGTAGAGAAAACCCTTCTTATGAAGGTCTGCAAGAAGCCACCAAAGCGTCTCAATATACTTATTCTTGTAGGTAATATAGGGGTGATCCATATCTACCCAGTAGCCCATCTTTTTGGTAAGTTGCTCCCACTCTGCGGTATACTTCATTACCTCGCGACGACAGGTTGCGTTGTATTCGGCCACACTAATGGTTTTGCCGATACTGTCTTTGGTAATACCTAGGAGCTTCTCCACGCCGAGCTCTACGGGTAGACCATGTGTATCCCATCCGGCACGGCGGTCTACACGATACCCTTTCATGGTTTTATAGCGACAGAAAATATCCTTTAGAGAACGAGCTATTACGTGGTGAATACCGGGCATACCGTTGGCAGATGGAGGTCCTTCGTAAAAAATAAACGAAGGAGCATCAGTGCGTTGACGAAGGCTCTCGGCAAAGAGATTTTCCTCTTCCCACTTAGCTAGGATCTCTTTGTTGATACCCGAGAAGTCGGGCTGTGTATATTCTCTGAACTTCTTTTTCATTGTCTTCTCTTCTTGCTATTTACAGCTGTAGAACAAAGGTAATAATATTATAGTGACTAATGTATGTATCAAGTAGGGATAAGTTGCTGCTAAATGTCGTATTCTGTTACCTTTCTCGGAGAGGTAGGGTAAAAGCGGGAATCTATCGGTGTGGAAGACAATACCTCCCTCGCTAGGAAAGAAAAAGAGAGAGTAGCACAGCTAGTAGTAAGAAAGATGTATATTTGCTGATGCGAAAGAGGGGCGATTGCAATCTTTTTCCCCTCTTGGTTTGTTCTTTCTATGGTGAATCTTTCTCCGCTATATAGAGTGAAACTAGAAAACAGATTAGCAGCCAACCGGAAACATAATATGCGTATCACACGAACTTTTTTCTGCTTCATTTTGCTGACCTCCTCCCTCCTATTCGTAGGGTGTGGGCGCAAAAGCAAAGAAAAACTCTACCAAGAGTTGTTGCAAGAGACTGCGCAATTGCAAGCGGAAGGGAACCTGGCTAGTGAAGAATCTCTTGCCTCTGTTATAGGCCGTCTTGACCTATTTATTACGGAGCATCCTAAGAATGCTCATGTGGAGGAGTTGCGCCAAAAACGTAGCGCTTTGGCGGATCAGCGCGATAGATGCAGGCTCTTTCATATTCGTAATCAATACGAACTAATCACTTCCGATATTGGGCATCCCCTTCGGGAGATCCTCGAAAATACTCAGCAACTATTGCTGCTACTAAGGAGTTCGGAAGTACAATATCTGCTCAATAAGTACCCCAATGCTAAGGAGTATGAGCCGGATCTCTTGGAGTTTCGAGACGAGATACAAGCCATTGATGCCATGGCAACAGGTAGCTATTCTTCCCTCAAAGAGTTTAACGAAGAGGTAGAAGCTCGGCAGTCTCACTTTGAGCAGTCGCGATTCAGTAGCATACCCACGCTGTGGGAAAAGCATACCGACGCTAAACGTAAGAGGCTGATCAATATGGAGATAGAGCGTGCAATAGATTCGATTATGCCGGCTTTGGAGCATGAGGCTTCTGTGCGCACTACCTATAATCATAAACACTACAAGGTGAAGAGCATAGAGCTTATCTCAAAGACCACTCCCACGTGGGTTTCCTCTCCTGTCGGGATGATATGTGAGGCCACGTTTCGTGTAAATATGGTGGGAGCTTGGTTTGGTATTGATAGGGGTACAGCCAAGGTTTCTGTTAAGGGAGGAGTCTTCCAAACGGATAGTATGGGGTCTATTGCCTATCGCATCTTGGACCATTCGGAACTAGAAACTACAGGTGATTTATAAAAACTTTCTGCCCTAAAGTACACTCCATTTCTACTCTAAAATTCTATCGTTTTGGGGTGGAAATGGACTCCTATATTGCCTAGAAACTTTTTTGAAATAGGCCTACCATCTCTTTTTTTGTACCTTTGAAGCATGAATGAGTGTATCTATTCTTCTTACCACAAGACCCTCTCTCCGAGGGTTTCTTCACCTATAATCCCCCAAATTTCATGCTAGTTACCTTTCTAATTAAAACGTTGCAATTGATGCTCTCGCTGAGCATTTTGGTCGTATTTCACGAGCTTGGTCACTTCTTAGCGGCACGTCTCTTTGGGGTACGAGTAGAGCGATTCTTCCTCTTTTTCGACTGGGGAAGGGCTCTTTTTAAGTACCGATCGAAGCGTAGTGGCACCGTCTATGGCATAGGCTGGCTCCCCTTTGGGGGCTATTGTTCTATGGCCGGTATGGTGGACGAGCGTTTCTTAGAGTTAGATGAGAAATCTATGCCTCAACCCTACGAATTTAGAGCGAAACCGGCTTGGCAACGGCTCATTATCATGATTGCAGGTATCCTTTTTAACCTGATTCTTGCCGTTGTTATCTATAGTGGTATTGCACTCCACTGGGGAGATTCCTCCTTATCGAGTGCCAATATTACAGCCGGGATGAGTTTCTCACCTGCGGCTCATAAGGCAGGATTCCAAGATAATGACATAATCCTTTCGGCTGATGGAAAGCCTCTTGACGCCCTTTCTAATAACTTTATTCGAGATGTGATTACAGCCCAAAAGGTGGTAGTACGTCGGGATGGGGTAGAGAAAACCATTGTGATGCCTAGCGATATGATGCAGCAGGTGATGGCTGAGGGCGTCGGCTTTATGGGTATGCAGATTCCTTTTATTGTAGACAGTGTGCTCCCCAATACTGCTGCAGCGAGAGTGGGTATGCAGTCGGGGGACATCCTTTTACAGGTAGATAGCCTCCCCATTGTGGATGCAACGGACGCCCAACTTATCTTTAGAGAGCAACGCAATCGAGTACATTCGTTGCAATTGCTCCGAGCCGGAGATACTCTTACGGCTACGCTCCAACCCGATACCGCAGGGCGCATTGGTGTGCAACTTCTTGCCGATATAAACAGGATATATCCTACCGAGGAGATACAATACTCCTTGTTGCAGAGTGTACCGGCGGGTTGCTCTCGAGCTGTCAACACGCTCAAAGGGTATGTAGGCGACATGAAATATGTGTTTACCAAGGAAGGGGCTCAGCAGATGGGAGGCTTTATATCCATAGGGAAGCTATTTGATAACTTCTTCGATCCCTATCGCTTTTGGAGCATTACAGCCCTTCTTTCGGTGATTCTTGCCTTTATGAACTTCCTCCCGATCCCGATGCTGGATGGTGGGTATATCCTCTTTACTCTCTGGGAGATTATTACTCGCAGAAGGGTGAGCGGTAAGACGATACTCAAAGCCAATAAGATAGGTTTTGTTCTGCTTCTTGCCCTTTTGCTTTATGCTAATGGCAACGACTTCTTCCGCACTCTCTTTCATTTCTAATCCTTTATGGCACTACTAAAAACCTATCCTCAAGCCTTTGAAGAAAAGGTCGGGTTCGACCAAGTGCGCGAGCTACTAAAGAAAAAAACATGTAGCTCGATGGGGAAGGATGAGATTGATGCCCTCCGTGCAGAAGATGATTCAACGCAGATAATGCAGCGCTTGGAGCGCGTAAAGGAGTTGCTTCTTATATTACAAGAGGGGCGAGACTTTCCCTCTCTTTCGCTCGAAGACCTTCGTCGTTCGCTTGATGGGATACGCCCCGAGGGTACCTATCTGAGTGAGGATCGTTTGCCACATCTCTTGCAAGCCATTCGCACGATGGAGCATCTCTATCGTTTTTTGGGCTATCAACAAGCGACAAACCCTGATAGCCAAGAACTGCCTCGCTATCCTGCTCTTTTGCAACTGCTCCCCGAGGGGCTTTTGCTCCCTCATATCGCTCAGCGGATTGATAGCCTGCTTGATCGCTTTGGTCGAATACAAGACTCAGCCTCTCCCGAGCTGCGAGCCATCCGTACGGAGCGTTCGTCGGTAGAGCGTAGCATGGCGCGACAGATTCGCTCTCTATTGGCACAGGCAATACGTGAGGGCTGGGCAGACGAAGAGGCTCGCCCTTCTCTGAGAGATGGGCACCCCGTAATACCGGTGAATCCAAGCTATAAGCGTAATATCCCCGGGATTGTACATGACGAGTCGAGTAGTGGGAAGACGGTCTTTATAGAGCCTATTGAGATTGTCGAGTCGAACAATCGAATGCGAGAGCTAGATGCCGCCGAGCGCAGGGAGATTATTCGTATTCTGATACTTCTTGCCGATGATGTTCGCCCCCATATCCCCTCACTGTTTGCTATGTATCAGTTGGTGGGGGTATTCGATGCTCTCTTTGCTATCGCGCGTTTCTCTCAAGAGGAGCGAGCCATTGTTCCCGTTATAGAACCACGCCCCTACCTGGATTGGAAAGAGGCGCGGCATCCTCTTCTCCGCCGAACCCTACAAGCCGAGCAACGAGAGTTGGTGCCTATTGACTTGGCACTCAAGGCTCCGAATGCGCGTATTTTGCTCATTTCGGGACCCAACGCTGGGGGAAAATCGGTATGCCTCAAGACCTGTGCTTTACTACAATACATGCTGCAAATAGGGATGCCTATCCCGGTACATCCTGACTCTACAGCCGGTCTTTTTTCTTCTCTTGCCATCAATATTGGCGACGATCAGAGCATCGAAGACGACCTTAGTACGTATAGTTCGCATCTTGTGAGCATGCGTCACTTTTGCAGGATAGCCTCCCCCCGCTCCCTTTTGCTCATAGACGAGTTCGGAGCCGGTACAGAACCTGAGTTGGGTGGAGCTATTGCCGAAGCTCTTTTGGCGGAGTTTAATGCACACAAGTCGTTTGCTCTTATTACTACACACTACCGCAACCTCAAACAATACGCCTCTTGTCACCAAGGCATTATCAATGGAGCTATGCTGTACGACCGAGGGGCTATGCGTCCTCTTTTTCGCCTATCCATTGGTCAGCCGGGTAGCTCCTTTGCCATTGAGATTGCTAAGAAATCGGGCTTACCCAAAGGGGTGTTGGAGATGGCGGAGAGCTTGGTAGGGAAAGAAATGCTTGATACGGATAAGTACGTACAAGAGATTGCTCGAGATAAACGCTATTGGGAGAAGAAGCGCGACAATATACGCCGCCAAGAGAGGCAACTTGAGGAGGAGATAGAAAAGTATAGCTCCGCTCTTGCCAAGTTGCACTCCTCTCGCAAAGAGGTGCTAGCCCAAGCCCAAGACGAAGCGCAACGCCTTCTTAAGGAGAGCAACGCCCGTATTGAGCGCACCATTCGAGAAATTAAAGAGAGTAATGCTGAGCGAGAGAAGACTCTTCTAGCACGGCAAGAATTGCAGCAATTCGCCCAAGAGACTTCCCTCGCTCCCAGCGAAAAGTCTCAATCGGAGGCTAGTCAGGCCATTGATAGAGAGTGGCAACGTATAGAGAATAGGCGCAAACGAAAAGAAGAGAAGCGCCGCAAAGCCTCCGACGAAGCCGTCCAAACCCCTCCCCAACCACCCAAGCCTCTACCCTTAGAAGAGGGATGTAAGGTGCGGATCGTATCACAAAATGGTATAGAGGGCACTCTATTAGAACTTCGTGGGCGTCAGGCTCTCGTCGCTCTCGGGGGAACTATGCAAACAATGATCGATGTAAGTAAGTTGGAGCGAGTGGCGGGGAATACCCCAAAAACTTCAGCTCTCACCGAGCGCATCTCCAGTAACATAACCGAGCACATCCACGAGAAGAAAACAAACTTCCGAGAAGAACTTGATGTGCGGGGGATGCGTGCATTAGACGCCCTACAAGCGGTGGAGTACTACCTCGATGAGGCAATACAAGTAGGGTGTCATCGGGTACGTATTCTGCACGGAACGGGTACCGGAGCTCTACGCCAGAGTATTCGACAGATGCTTCCTACGCGTCCCTATGTCCTCCGATTCTACGACGAAGATGTACGCTTCGGGGGAACCGGTATAACAATAGTGGAATTATAACGCAAAACAGATGAGTAGAGAAGAAGAGAGACTCCACAAACTCGAAAACGCTCCCATACCGCGCCTCCTATTCACTTACGCTCTTCCCTCGGTGATAGGAGCGGTAGTCAATGCTCTCTACAACATAGTAGACCGCATCTTCATAGGGCAGGGTGCCGGAGATGATGCCCTAGCCGGTATGGCAATAACGTTGCCCATTCTTCTCTTCTTGGTGGCTTTTGGTATGTTGGTAGGGAGTGGGGCAGCTGTACGTGTCTCTATCTATTTGGGGCGGAACGACCAAAAAACGGCAGAGCGACTCTTGAGCAATGCTATTATGCTCACGCTCCTCTTCAACGTGACTATCTGCTCCATGGTTCTGCTTTTTATGGATCCTCTGCTACATCTCTTTGGAGCTAACGACATAATTATTCCCTACGCCAAGGAGTATCTCTACATTGTAGTCCCTGCGAATATTATATCAGATCTCTGTTTTAGCTACAACGCCATTATGCGAGCATCCGGCTATCCCCATAAGGCGATGATCTCGATGCTCCTTGGGGCTGTGCTCAATTGTATTCTAGACCCTATCTTCATTTTTGGTTTTGGTTGGGGCATAAAGGGGGCGGCTTGGGCAACCGTCATTTCGGAGATTGTGGCTGCTGTGTTTGTCATGAGTCACTTCTTCAATCAGCGTCATACGCTCCACTTCTCTCGTTCTTGGAGCGACTATCGTCCGGACTTTAAGATGATGTTGGCGATTGTTTCTATCGGCATTGCTCCTTTCGTCATGATGATTGTCAATAGCCTTATCAACATCATTATGAATCGGAGTTTTGTGTACTATGCCACCTCAACTTCAGAAGCCAATATCTCCATAGCTGCCTATGGTATCATTCTTAGTATTGCTCAGTTGTTCATCCAATTTATGGTGGGGGTCTCTATGGGGATGCAGCCGATTGTCGGCTTCAATCTGGGGGCAGGTAAGATCCGCCGCTCCATAGATACCTATAAGTTAGCCGCCTTGCTGAATGTCTCTGTTGCAGCTATCGGTTTTGCCATGGCATTATTTACTCCTAGTTTGATTGTGCAAGCCTTTTCCAGAGAAGGGGATGGTGCCCTTGTTACCTTTACAACGCAGGCTTTGGGGATTGCCATGATGACATTCCCGATTATTGGCGTACAAATCACGAGTGTGCAGTTTTTCCAGAGTTTAGGCAAGAGCGGTAAATCGATGTTTTTGAGCCTTACCCGTCAGGTCGTTTACCTTATCCCTTGTCTTCTTATCTTTCCCACTTTTATGGGGATCAAAGGAATTTGGGTCTCCATGCCTATAGCAGATACCTTGGCCGGCATTACGAGTATTCTGATGGTGCTATACCAAATTCCCCGCTTGCTGAGACGGTATGCCCACGAGCCGGACGGGGCAAAAGAAAAGGTGCTAAAGGGAGAGTCTCCTCAATAGCACCTTATATGTACTCTCTCTCTTCGGGAGAGAATATTTTGGGGGGATAACGGCCTCAGCCCATCACCTTTTCATATTCTTCGTTCAGAGATTGCATGATCTCAGCAACCGATTGGATGGACGAAATCTGAGCGGCTACCTGTCCGATTTCCGGTTCTCCCTCAGCTAGATCTCCCTCGAAAATCCCTTTTTTAGCACGGCCTTTGCCTAGTAGAGCCTGCATTTCTTCGGCGCTGGCTCCACGATCTTCTGCGGCTACTACCTGCTCCCAAAAGCCCTTTTTCAGTAATCGTGTTGGAGCAAGTTTTTTGAGTACAAGGGCTGTATCGCCTTCTCCTGCAGCGCAGCAAGCCTGCTTGAAGTCGGGGTGTGCCGAACTCTCCTCGCTTAGAGCAAAAAGGGTACCGATCTGTACTCCTTCCGCCCCTAGGCACTGAGCTGCTGCAATGGCACGGCCTGAGGCAATACCGCCTGCGGCAATAACCGGAATCTTTACAGCGTCTACAACGGAAGGGATAAGGCACATCGTGGTTGTTTCCTCTCTACCATTGTGACCGCCGGCCTCGAAACCTTCTGCTACGATGGCGTCTACTCCTGCGGCTTCTGCCTTTTGAGCGAATTTGGCGCTACTAACAACGTGCAGTACTTTGCATCCCGCCTCGTGCAATTTGCCTGTCCAAGTTTTAGGATTTCCGGCAGAAGTTACTACAATGGGTACCTTTTCGTCCATAATTATCTGCATCATCTTATCCATTTCTGGGTAGAGGAGAGGCACGTTTACGCCAAAAGGACGCGTTGTAGCTTGCTTACACTTTTGGATATGTTCAAGGAGAGTCTCGGGGTGCATGGAGCCGGCTCCGATGAGTCCAAGCCCTCCGGCATTACTTACCGCAGCTGCTAAACGCCAACCGCTGCACCAAACCATTCCTCCCGATATGATAGGTTTCTCTATCCCGAGGAGCGAGGTGAGTCTATTTGTCTTTGTCATTATACTATATTATTGTAGGATTTAATTGCATCAATCGTGGTTGCAAACTTACGTCTTTCTCATTGATTACAGCTAATCTCGTGGAAGATTCTTTGCTACTGGGAGGGTCTGTCAAATTTGTATCCCAAAGTGGAATTTTTCCTGTTGACTAGCAAAAAAAAGCAAAAGGACGCAGACGGGCAAGTTAAATATGGGCTGTTATACAATAGATTCAGAGTATTTGCTACTGTTGAAGAAGTAGGTAACTTCGTAGAGGGGGAAGAAGATGCTTAGAAATCCCCATGTTATCTGTGTGTTTTCAAGTTGTAAGAAGATTGCTTAGATATATTTCTATTTGTAAGGAAAATGTTTATACAAGAAAAAGAGTGATTGGATTTTGCCTTTCTCAGATTATTTCATAACTTTAGCCCCAAATTCAAGAGAGTAGTTGGGAAGCGCAGACGGATTCATCGTTGTAGGTTCCGCTAACTTTTTGATACAAAGGATTATATACTGTAACTAGGTGTTCTTTGCTTATGAAAAAAACATTACTAATGATGCTTGCACTGCTTTCCATAGCTCTGACGGGCATGGCTCAAACAACAGCAGTGATTAACTTCTCCTCGACAGAAGGGGGAACTGTGTCTGCCAGCACACTTGACTATCAAGAGGTCAAGTCTGGCGATGTTCTAGCTGTGGGTACGGAGATTTCACTTCGGGTTAATCTTACTAACTATGAGACGCACTACATCAAAGGATGGAGTGTCAACGGAGACGAGAAGTTTCCATACCTAGAGGAAATTAAGTATACGATACAGAGCGGGGAGAACAATCTACAAGCACAGGTTGCTCCGCTTCCTGCAGAGGGCTTTAAGGTTACGTTCAAAGCCGGCCCCGGTGGTAAGATTACAAAGTCCGAACGTATGGATGCCGATTATAATTGGCTTCCTTTTGAGAGTGGAGATATACTGCCCACACGCAAGAGTGTTCATATTGTTTCGGAGGCTGACCCTGGTTATGCTGTAGAACAATGGATGATTAATGGTAGGCCACAAAGTTCTTCTGCAGAATTGTGGACGTTTACGAGTACTCCCCTAGACATAGAGGTTACTTTTAAGCAGATCAAATACTACGAGGTCAACTTCTCAACGGATGAGAATGGCCGTATCCAAGCTACCTATGCTAATAACTATATGGATACTCAGATTGCTACGGGAGATAAGCTACCTGAAGGAACTGAGGTGACCTTCTTTGTTTTCCCCAACGAGGGCTATAAGGTTGATAAGTGGATTGTCAATGGAGTTGAACAAATGCCCAATGAATATCTTCCACAGAGACTCCAAAAGACTCTCTCTGAGAATATTACTGTACAAGCTGTTCTTAAGAAACTTCCTCCCAAGCACCAGATCACCTTAAATCATGGACAAGGTGGTAGTATAACAGGTACTTTCGTAGATCCCGAAGATGGATATAATGCTTCGTTTGACTGGCAGAAAGATATCCAAGAAGGAGTAGAGCTTACTGTCCGTGCTACGCCTAACCCCGACTATATGGTTGATAAGTGGCTCTACAATAATCAAGAGGTACAACCTACGGAGGAGGATGTTAACCTATATCGCTTTATTGTCAAGGAGAATGCAGAGATTTCTGTCACTTTCAAGCCTGGCAAGTCTGGCTATAAGGTGAACTATTCTGCGGGAGAACATGGCTCTATCGAAAAAGCTGAGGTCTATTTGCCATCTGGCATCACTTCATTTGAATCGGGGCAAACGATACCTGCAGGAATAAGTGTTATCATAACAGCAAAGCCAGACAAGGGTTACGAAGTGGACCAGTGGTATATCAATGATGAGCCCCAGCAGTTCTATGCCGGTAAGACAGAACTAGAGACCAAGGTAGAGAGTATTATGAATATCCGTGTCACCTTTAAGAAGGGGGCAGCCGTTGAGTATCCAGTAACTTGGTCGATAGAGGGTGGTATTATGTTTATTAAGTACAAAAAGAATCCAGAGGATACTGAATTTATCTTCCCCAAGAGTGGAGATCGTATCCCAGAGGGAACGGAGATTTCAGTTTGGATTAACCCAGGAACGAACGAAGTTAAGGAGTGGTTCATTAACAACGTCCTAAGAGAGGATCTTGCCGGTGTCAAGGAGACTACACTCTTCATTGAAGGAGAGACAAATATCAAGGTGATTTGTGCAGCTCCGGCTCCATCTTCTTACAAGCTAACCTATACTGCAGGAGCCAATGGTTCTCTAGAGGCAAATAGAGAGAATGGCGAGACTATCGCCTCGGGATCTGATGTAGATACAGATACTAAGGTGCGACTCACAGCTACGCCTAACGATGGATTTGAACTGGAGAAATGGGTTGTCAATGGCTCTACGCTATCAGACAAAGGTCTCACGATCGAGCTTACGATGGATAAGGATCAGACAGTAGAAGCAACCTTTGTTAAGAAGGTTGTTGAGTACACACTATCCTATAGTATTAAACCCGAGACCCAAGGTAAGCTAATGGTAACCAATACTAAGACGCAAGAGGAGATCGCCTCTGGCTCTAAGGTAGCCGAGGGTACTGAGATAACTTGTCAAGTATCCGTGCCTGATGGGTCTAAATGGCAGTTAGATAAGTGGGTGATCAATGGTGCTGACTATACCGAAGGAGCTAAGAAGCTCTCCATCAACCTTACCATGTCTAAGGACCTGCAGATTGAAGCAATCCTATCGAAAGGCAATGCTGTTGATACTCCCGACAATGCTGACTATCTAGTATTCATACAAGAGGGACAACTATATATCAATGGACTATCAGCTCCTACTCAAGCACTCCTATACAATACGCTCGGCGAACTTATTCTCGCTCGTCAGGTTGAGACCTCGCCTATCGCTATTGGCGATCTACCAGAGGGTATTTACTATGTACTTGTAGAAGGACACATATACAAGGTTATAAAATAGTCTACTCCCTTAGATAGAGAATCCTAATTCCCCATAGCAATACGCTTCAAGACGGATTGCTATGGGGGCTATTATTCGAATTAACTGATTAGTAACAAATAGAATCGAACAAAATGAAAAAAAACTTACTCATTTACCAGTAGATTATGGTACACATTGTGTCTCCTTATCTATTGCGGATTCCTTTCATCCTTATCGCTCTCTGCTCAGCAGCAGGGATGGAAGATCTCTTTGGCTCCTCCTGCTCTGGAGTCTCCCACGAATGTGACATCCAATAGCTTCACTGCTACTTGGAGTAATGTCAGTGTTCAGCAGAAGAATAGCGATGGAACCCCATGGAACGAGGTTTTCTTCCGCTCCATCATCACTAGAGAGATCGAGGCTAAGGAAGATGGACTCTATAAGATTGCTAACGCTGTCATTAAGCCCAATCCAGAAGGTACTAGGAAGCAAGTTTCCTTTGTGCAGACCACGCTTAATGGGCAACTCTCTCAACCAGACTGGAGTACGGCGTTGCTCTATTGGACTCCCGATGGTTTCTCTATCAATGCTAAAGATCTAGAGGGATCGGGTCTGCCCATTGATATGATTGGAGCTAATGCTCGTCTTACATCTCCTATTATGGATCTCTCCAATGGGGATAGAAAGTATACCGTAGAGTTTACTGCAAAGGCGCTACAGGCTAGTGGTCAATCTGTCAAGATGAAAATCTTTGGTTACGGAGAGGAGCTAAACTACCTCGGTGGTGTACCAGGTATCAAGGACATTTCTCTTCCCAATGATGGTAAGGCACACAAGTTTAGCTTCGACTTTGAAGGAGGTACTTGGTGCAACCGCATCGTCATTGAGATTAATGAATTCGCAGAGGTAGAGTTCTCTGGAGACCTTTCCGTAAAGCAACAACTTAAGAAGGGAGATAAGTCTTTCCGCAGTACCTACTACCTTATCATCCCATTCCAGGATGCTAAGGCGGATTGTGAGAATCCCGGAGATGTCCCTTCTGGTCCGGAGCGTTATAGAGTGAAATATTCATATGACTTCTCGAAAGATAGTAATACCTTTCCCATTGACCCCCGTTGTTTAGACCTCCAGTCCGCACAGACAGAAGGTGAGCGTATTGCCTATCGTATGTTATACGCCAACAATATGCCAAGTTATGGAGGCCGACGTAGCCTAAACAAGTCAATGTACTCTGAACCGGCCTATTTTGACAATGTTGAAGAGGTCAATAATTACCTCTATGTAGGATATTGTACCTATGAGGCTCCTAATTACGAAGCTATTGAGCCTGCAGGACCATCTTGGGCGGGTTACCACGGTGGTGCTATCAGGCTAACTAAGGAGCTGCTTAAGGAGCATGTTGGTAGCAAGGTCGTGGGTATTCGCTTGGCTTCTGCTGCTTGCTTTCAAGAGAATCAGGTTAATGACAATCCCGGCTACTATGATGTCAAACTTCCTTGCATCTTCCTGGCTAAAACGGTACAGACTTTAGACAAGACGGATATCAATAATCCCAAGGTTATTACCCCTTGGGAGCCCATCGAAATAACCCCTGTGGGTAAGTTTAAGGATGGGTGGAATAGCCTTTTCTTTGAGAATCCATATCTAATTACTGAAGATAGTGAGTTTTTTGCCGGGGCTTACGGTTACGATGCTGCCGCTAAGGGAGGAATCCTCGTACGTAGCTACCAGTCTCCCGGAGAAGATCCCAACTCTGCTTGGACCGGTACAAACTGGGGAACTTATAAGATTAGTGAGGCAGAGTTTAACAGCCGTGTGAGTCAGGGAGATGGTCCTCTTTTGATGCAGATCATTATTGAACCGAAGAATGTAGACCCAATGATACAAAACCGTGGTGAGCTGCGTGGTCTCACGGCTCCTTCGTTCATCTTCACGGATGAGGATCTTAAGCCTACTGTAGATCTCTTTAACTCAGGTATCAAAGCTATTTCTAAGGTTAAGATTGAGACAGACCTAGGCGGTAAAAAGCAGGAGCAGATCATAGAGCTAACTAAATCCTTGCCCTCTTCCTTGAATCAAAATGTGGAGCTGCAAGCGATAAATCATGAGGGTATCTCAGGTAAGGTTAAGCTAACTGTCAAGCTCCTTGAGGTAAATGGGATTGCTCTCAAAACTCCTTCATCCCAAACAGCTGAACTAGAACTTCTCAGAAGAGATGAGGTTTTTGAGCGTACGACACTTGTAGAAGTCTTTACTTCTGAGGCTTGTCAGTATTGCCCCTCTGGTGTAAAATGGATGGAAGATCTTATTAACAAGTCTGAAAATGAGAAGATTCGAAAAAATTTGGCTGTCGTGTCTCACCACTCCTTCTTTGCTCCTGATTTTATGGAGCATCCCTATAGCAAGGGTTTAGCTCCTTTCTATGGTGTGAGAAATGCGAGTGGAGATATCTCTTTGGTGAAACCAAGCTCTCCGACCAATATGTTCAACCGTATGCCCCTGCCCGCTCTAGGAGACGCTAAGGGGAAGAATGGTTCTGTCTATAGTATCGTAAACAATCAAGCAGAGCTAGAGAAGATTGCGGATTATGCGAAGAGAAACCCTGCTTCTGTCCGCCTAGAGGTTAAACCATGGTTCAAGAAAGATGAAAAGAAGCTCAACGTCCTTGTAGAAGGACGTGCCTCTGCTCGTCTAGATCGTTCTCGCCCTGTATATCTAACTATTATGGTTACTCAGGATCAAATAGCACCTCGTGATCAGAAGTATGCTTCTTCTCCCATCCCAGGCTTTGTACACACTAATGTCCTTAGATATGTGGATGATGGGGGCTTCAAGGGTACTGAATTGAAGTTTGATGAGAATGGAGACTTCAAGATTGTCAAGGAGATCTCCATTCAATCAACAAATGCTGCGACAGGTAGGCTTCCTGAAAATACAATCCTTCTAGAGGGGGACAATAAGACCTTGGAGGATGCTATGAAGCAGACCAATGTAATCGCATTCCTACACTACTACCAAGAGCTTCCTACCAATGACAACGTAGAAAACAATGATAAGCGACTCCTCGGTAATGAGGTTCTTAACGCTGCACAAAGAAGAGTTTCCTTCACCAGCTTTGATGGTGTAGAGAAAATCGCTCATCAGAATGTCCATGTAACGGTACAAGACGGATCTATACAAGTGAATGTTCCCTATACAGATTTGCAGGTCTACGACATGGCTGGTCGTATGATTTCTGCTTCTGGTATACAGGAAGGAGTTTATGCGGTTCGCCTTGAGCTAACAGATGGTTCTGTAATCTTTACTAAGGTCATTGCCAAGTAGGCTTACTCCTATGTCCTTCATCTTTGGGCCTTTTCGCTATGAATGACTCAAGATGGAGGGCATGCTATAGATCTTTGCAAATAAATAATATTCTACTACAATGCAGATACAATTAAAGCGTTTGCTGAAACATTTATCAGCTGTCACACTACTATTGCTGAGTTCTTCGTACTCTCTCTTTGGGCAGGGGCTCTTCTCTGGGGGTGATGGCTCCAAATCTAATCCCTATCAAATTGCTACGGAGCAGGACCTTCGTATGTTAGCTGAGCAGGTTGACAATTCCAACAACTTTGCAGGACAATATCTCAAGCAGACAGCAGATATTACCTTCTCAGAGGCTGGCCCTGTATTGCCTATTGGCGGACCTCTCACCGATGGCTTCAATCGAGATGAGAAGCGTTGCTTCCAAGGAGAGTATGATGGTGGTATGCATAAGATTTACAATCTCAACATTTACGATAGCGAACAGCTAATAGTTGAGGGAGATGAGGCTCACATGGCCGTAGGACTCTTTGGAGCACTTGGCCCCCAAGCTACCATTAAGAATGTTGTTATTGCTTCTGGACATATCTATGGATTTGCATCCGTAGGTGCCATTGCAGGGCGTATTTCCAAAGGGTGTACCATCTCTCGTTGTAAGGTAGGTCCTGATGTGCGAATCTCTTGTTGGAGCAGTGGTGGAGGTATAGCAGGATCCTCTTTGGGGGAAAATATGAAGATTATTGAGTGTGCTAACTATGCCAATATCGCTGTCTATGGTCAGGGTATACATAAGACTGCAGGTGGTATCATCGCTTCCTCAGCCAACACTACCGTAATAGGTTGTGCCAACTTTGGAGACATCTGGGCGAAGGATGGATTTGCTGGAGGTATCCTTGGATACATGCCTCAGTCTACTCCAAACTTTATTTTTGATTATCCAGAACTTAAGAGTTGTATGAATGCGGGAGACGTCTCCTCAATGGGAATGAACTCTGCAGGTTTGATCGGGGTTGTGGGTTACAACCTGACAGATGATAATGGTCCCATTGCTCATCGGTTGATTTCAAACTCCTATAGTTATGGACAGTCGATGGCTGCTTTTTCTAGGGGATTTGGCCCTATCTGCGCATTTCATACTGGGAATAAATTTCCTCTTACTGTGGAAAAGACCTTCTATAACAAGGATCGCTACATTGTGAAGTCTGATGGTTCTGCTGATGCTCAGCTAGGGTATTCTCTCGGAGAGGCTAAGACGCATGCCGAGTGTACTTCGCCTGAGTTCATCACAACTCTTAACGATGGAGGAGTATCCCTCTTTGAGGCAGATAGACATCACATCAATGGTACTATGCCCATCCTCAAGTGGATCAACGAAACCTATGATCCCGAGATTGATAAGCCTAATCAGTATCGTACAGATCGTAAGTCTTCGGTCTACAAACGACGTGCAGGTTCTTTCTTCCCTCCCAACCGCATGGGAGACTTCTTGATCTACGACATGAGTCTGCTTATGCCTAATATCCAAGCAAAGTCTTTCGGATGTAATATTGACAGAGGCTTTATAGATCGTGTATTACCGATTAAGGGTGGTGGCAATTACACATTCTTCATGTCCAGTTCGGCCTTCCGTCGTCAAATCAAGGAGGATGGTATGTATGTGAATGAACGTCCCAATAAGCCTGCAGATCACTGGCTCATTACTCCTTCCTTTAAGGTAGAGGAGGGTACTCCTTGGTTCCACTGGGTTGCTGCGTCAGAGGATGCCAAAATGCCTGCTTCTTACGCTCTTTATATTGTTGCAGATGCTGAGGCAACAACTCCTGAGAAATTCCTTGCAACTGAGCCTATCTACCAAGTTGAGGCGGAGCAGGAGATTCTGGATATGAAGGAAACTATTGACGATGAGGAGCGTTTTTATTGTGTTTTACATGCCCACAAGGTAGACCTCTCAAAGTATGTAGGTAAGGAAGCGCGTCTCGCATTTAGAGATCGCTCTGTAGATCAATTCCACCTCCTGATAGGACAGATGAAGATGGGGCAAGCCAATGCTGTAGAGTCTGTAACTAGCAATACCGCTACGGATATAGCGGTTGCGGATCAGACGATCACGGCAACCCATCCTGATAGCCAATTAGTCCTTTATAGCTTGGAGGGAATCCGGCTTGTACAAGCACAAGACCAGCTCGTCTATAGAGGTTATCCGGGTGTCTACGTACTAGTAGTATCAGATGCTGCCGGAGAGATAGAGCGGCACAAAGTTATCCTCTATTAGACCTCTAATTCATAAAGACCGATTACACTGCTAGAGAAAAAGCTTCTCTTCTTGTAGTCGGTCTTACTATCTCATATTCACTTAATGTTAGTAAGGATCTATGAAAAGAACGATTACACTCATGTCTGTTGTCCTATCGATGACAACAGTAGCGTCGCTCTCGGCTCAGAAACTTCAGAGCCGAAAAGCTAATCTTAATCTTCGTGATGCGGGGGTGGAGATTAGAGTCGTAAATGAACCATCGGTTCTTCGGGAAGGCTCTCATCCCTCGGAATCTATGGGCAAGTTAACCCTCTTCCACCGAGAGGACTTCTCGCTGATGACTGCCGGTACAGAGGCTAAACCGGACACTATTGGTACCATCTGTGCTCCCGATGGGACTTATAAGTATCGCATATGGCAAAACATAGACCCTAAGTATACCCATTGGCGTGGCTGGGGTGGATCTTTCAAGGATCTTACCTTTGAAGAGTGTAAGGGTAAGGGTTATACCCACGCTGCCGGAGGTACCATCCACCTCGGGAGTAAGGAGGGTGCAAAACTTAATACGCCACCTCTTGATCTTAAGAATGTCATTCTCCACGAGGAGGAGCCTAATAGTGACAATATCATTGTTCTACGCTTTAAGGCTAAGGTTACACAGGAGATTGATCCGAAACTTTGTGCTGTTCGTCTGTTTGTTGAGGCTGCTGAGACCTCTTGGTATCGCGATAGTGATTTCCCAACTTATAAGGGTTCGTGGGATGTGCTACGTAAGCTTACTCCGGACATCACTACGCTTTCGAAAGAATGGAATACTTATGAGATGGCTTTTGCTGGAGCCGGACACAGCACCATTGTCAACATGGGCTTTCAGGTGATGCCTAAGAGTCGAGAAATTGCAGAGAAAGGAGATTTCCATTTTGATATCCTCTTCGACGATGTTGAGATTTTCAAAATGAAGCCCAATCTACCTATTCCAAAGGTAACTCCTCACACCAGCTTCACGGGTGATAGCTTTGTTGCCAATTGGGAAGCCGTTGAAGGAGCTGATCGCTATTTCATTGATGTCTACTGTATGCAACCCGATCCAATGTACCCTCCCAATCCTATGGGGCAGCAACCTATGGTACGTAAGGATGTGATCGTAGGACAAGAGGTGAAAGGCACTAGCTACAAGGTAACGGGTGTTGAGCCTCAGTACACTTATTACTATAACGTACGCGCAGCAAAGGGAACAAAGGAGTCTTACCGCTCTGTTGATCAAGCTGTAAATGGTATCGCTAAACCTGAACTCAAGGATGTGTCTGAACTCACAGCAGGACGCTATGTTGCATCTTGGTCTGGGGTACCCTCCGCAGGTCGCTATACTTATATGGCTTATCATGATAGACGAGTATACCAAGACGCCGAGATTACAATTATTGATGAGGACTTCACCGGTGTTAAGGATCTTGAGGGCAATTCTACCGGATGGTCAGTAGACAATCATCCCTCGGGTAGCTATAGTAGAGCATTCCCGAAAGACCTCCATATGCCGGGATGGGAGATGTACTCTTACTCTCCCTGTACGGACTATGTCGGCTTTGATGGCTGGCAGTACATCAACCATGGAGTTAGTGCTTCTATGCAGTCTCCTGAGTTAGATCTCTCACATGGAGGTGGCGTGGTGAATGTCTCTATGAGTCTCTATAGTGCCTATGCCAAGCAAAGTAACCAATTCCCACAAGCTGCTCTTGCCCTCTTCAACTACAACGAAGAGACAGAGCGTTATGAGCAGGCAGACCTTGTATATCCCGCTGAGGAGAATGAGATGCCCATTATCAATCGTTGGCAAGATTATCGAGTACAACTTAAGAATGGTAGCAAGCGTTCTATCATTGCTCTCTTCGCAGTCAAAGGGCCCGAGTATCTTTTTGTGGATAACTTCAAGGTAACACAAAACTTTAAGAAGGGAGAGTCTTACCTTGCACCATACTTTGGAGAGCCTCTCTGTGATGGCACTACTATCGATGTGAATGTACCTGAAGAGGTACAAGGTGATGCTCTCTATCATAGAGTTAAGGCTATCAAGGCTACTGATAGAGATCTTATCTCGAGCGACTTCACAAAGATGGGATTGGTACGCAATGTTACCGCAAATACTCCACTTGTTCTTACGGAGCCTACAGCTCGTTTGGCTAATGGAGTCCTCTCCATTTCCAATCCTAATGGGGATGCCGTTTATGTCTATGACGTAATGGGACAAATCGTATACAGAAATGATCTTGGTGATCGTGAAATAGAAGTAGCACTACCTGTAGAGGATGCCTACATCGTACGTATCGGTCATGTAGTCAGCAAGGTTATTTAATATTAGAGCCTAGTACGAATTTCAATTTTGTGGGGGTCGGACTTGTCCGACCCCCACTTTGTATTATGCTCCCTCTTTGTGGAGACTGTAAATCTTTTTCAGGATCCCATGCAACTAAATTTTCTCCCTAATGGGAGGGTTATTTCTGACATGGCGAAAAATAATTCTGCGATGTGCGTTGCCTTAATGTGCCCCGAAATGGGTACTTTTGTGACAATCAAGTATGTGATCTTCGTATTGTACATGAATACTCCTACTTGAATTGATAATAATAAGAGGCTTCCTTGCAGAAAGAAATAGTATGGCAACATCAATACAGGTAAATAGACAAAATGTAGTAGAACTGCTCAAGACTGGTGTGGAACATCCATTTATAATCCCTGAGTATCAGCGTCCATACGCATGGAGCATAGACGAAGTAAAAACCTTGTTTGATGACTTATGGGAGTTTACGATAAGTACAGGAGGTTCTAGCAATGCTTCTAAATCTTATTTTTTAGGCACAATCGTATCCTTCATAAATGAAGATGGTGAGCAAGAAATAATAGATGGGCAACAACGTATAACAACCTTGTTCCTTTTTCTAAGAGCCATCTTTACTCATTTATTTAATTCTGATAATCAAACAGATGAGTCCAAGCATTTTATATCGATGATAGCTCCTGCCATTTGGAAGACAAACAAGCTAACTGGCAAGATTGACTTCAAGCAAATACTTTTGATGTCAAAAGTCATCAATAATGAGGGTAATGAGATTCTTCGTGGAATACTTGAGACTGGAGAAGCGACCCCCCCGTTCTAAGGATAACTATTCGATAAACTATCTAAGGCTACAGGAGCTTTTCAAAGAAAAAGCTTCTTCGGATCCATTGCAAATCTACGATTTTATCTATGCTATACTCAATCAGGCTATTATACTACCTATAACGGCCGAAGATCAAGAAATGGCATTGACTATATTCTCTACACTCTGCAGATTCCAGTATCAAGTGCAACGGTATGACAAAAGTAGTGCTAAGACTTCATTCGGAGATTTAAAGTCCAAACTTTTCCTAGATCTGTTGTTTAGCAGCATCCTGATATTTCGTATTTGCTTGTCATCGATGTCTTA
>NZ_ACNN01000033.1 GCF_000174815.1 Porphyromonas endodontalis ATCC 35406 | reverse complement strand
TAGCTCCCCAATTACAGAATGCTTCATAATTTTTAGGATTTAATATGGTCGCGACCTTATACTCCTCTGAGGCATCTAGATATTCCCCAGCCAGATGATACCTTAGCCCCCTATTAAAACGATTATTGGACTCCCACTCTAAAAGGAGTAAGTTTCTTTCATTCTTATCCTTTACTTCCTCAAGCTCTTTTGTAAGAACTTCATTTCTCTTTTCGGTCTCCTTAAGTTGCTCATTAAGAGGTGTATTCTTTTCGTCTTGAGCTCGTTTAATTTCTAAAAGCTGATCTATAATCCCCGGAATTTCTTCGTAAGAAGTAATTGGGATACGAGTCAGGAAATCAAGAGACTTCTCTAATGGATCAGGAGTAATGATGTAGTGCTTTTGATTGTAAGGCCCTTGAATTATTTTGATTTCCTCAAAAAAACTATTGATTTGAGGGTCGCCCAAACCCGTCCCAATAAAGAGAAAAGTTTTGTTAAAGATGAGATTTCTCAAAGCAGATAAGGTATGCTCCGCCTCTCGCCGGTTGCTATTATAAAGCTTCCCATAGTCGGATGGGAATAAGACCATCGAGTCTAGATGCTCTATACAACCATGCAATTTGAATAAAAAGACAGGATCTTTTTTGAGCCCATTTAGTTCGTAATCTTTACCCTTATATGCTTTTTGGCTTTGGAGTTGAGGAACTGCCACCTCAAAGGCTCTATCGTAATTGGTGGTAATGATCTTTGTGGATAATTCAAATAGCTTCTTCTGAAGGGAAAAATCATTACTATCTCCCAAAGTGAAATAGTCTCTGATAAATGGTCCTACTTCTCCTATACCGATTTCCCTCTCCTCCAATATTTCAAGAGTTTTTATCTCCCCTAATGTATCACAAGCTTGCTTTAAGTTCTCTGGGATATGGCCGTTATTACATAGATAAGAAGTAATAGACGAGGCCATTTTTGTCCATCCTTCCAGCGTCTCATTTTTCTTGTTCTTAAAGTCCCAAGATAGGCCGGCACCCACGAAAAGTACCAACTCATCTGCTTTGATGGCCTCCCTTAGGCCTGGAGGTATATTTACCATAGTTTTAAAACACGTTGCTCAACTGCTATCATACGTAGAGGAAAATCGCATAGTACAAACTCCCAACAACCGATCGGGATTAAGACCAAGAGATTTTCGGGTATGTAAAGGTATAAAAATATTAGGGCTCAGAAAAGTGTTTTTTCTTGGGTGGGATTTGTTGGGATTCCAGCTAATTTTCCCCTCCACTTTCGGGTGAAAAAAGAAAAAATCTCAGGCAGAATGGGCTGAGGTTTTTGGCTGAAAAGGAATGGAAAATTAGGCAGTGATTCTCTCGCTTTTCTTCTTAGACTAAAAAGGCTATTTGCCCCCCTAGAGGTAGCTTCGTATGGGTGCGCTTTCTACTCCGCATCCGAGTATGGGGTTTAGCCCTCTTTGTTGCGCGGATGGTGCCGGAGGATCTCCTCTCGCAGGGTTTGACTATCGATGTGCGTGTAAATCTCGGTGGTGCTTATATCCTCATGCCCCAGCATTAGGCGGATGGCTTGCAGATTAGCCCCTCCATCGAGTAGATGCGTGGCAAAGCTATGGCGAAAGGTGTGCGGGCTCACCGTCTTGGTGATGCCTGCCGCCTCAGACAAGGCCCTGATAAGATCGAAGACGCTATTGCGTGCAATGGCCTTACCCAAGCGAGAGAGAAATATGTAATCCTCCTGCCCCGCCTTGGGTACGGGTCTATGGGGCGAGGCGAGGTATTGAGCAAGAGCATCAAGAGCCACCGGACTAATGGGTACGAGACGCTCTTTGCACCCCTTGCCATAGACATGAACGAAAGCCTCCTCCGGATGCACATCGCCCAACTTGAGATGGCACAGCTCACTCACCCGCAGGCCACAACTGTAGAGCACCTCTATGATGGCTCTATTGCGGAGAGCGTCGTTTTTGCTATAGTCTATGGCCTCTAGGATGTGGTCGATCTCCTCTACGGAGAACACGGTAGGCAGATGGAGCTCCAACTTAGGCGATTCGAGCAGTTCTGTCGGATCTTTTTGGATGTACTGATCGACATAGAGGAAGCGGTAGAAGCTCTTTACGCCGGCAATAATACGCGCAATGGAGCGAGCTGCAATGCCGCAATCGTAGAGCGAGGCAACAAAGGTCTCGAGGTGCTCATACTCTACCTGGTCTAGGGGTAGAGCGCAATCCTCGGCATAGGCAATAAGCTTGCCCAAATCCATCAGATAGGCACTGATGCTATTGGGGCTTAATGCCTGCTCCAATTGCAAGTGTCGCTTAAAAGCTTCGGCAAGCCTTTGATTCTCCGTATTCATCCAGTTTGCGAGTTCCGGTGCCCCAAGGGGGGACAACCACCTATAGAGCTAATACACTACCTTTGTAGCTGCAAAGATAAGACTACTACACCTATGCAGCAACGTTACATTATACTAGACGGACCCAACCTCAATCGCTTGGGACGGCGAGAACCCTCTATCTACGGAGTAGTATCGAGCCAAGAAATGATGGAGAGACTGCAACACGACTTCCCCAACGTTACCATAGAGTACCACCAAAGCAACCACGAGGGAGTACTGATCGACCTACTCCAGCAGTTCGACGACGAGAAGGTATCGGGCATTATCTTCAATGCCGGAGCTTATACCCACACCTCCCTAGCCCTTGCGGATGCCATACGTAGTCTATCCACTCCCGTAATAGAGGTGCACCTCAGCAATACCGCAGCGAGAGAAGAGTGCCGGCACACTTCCTACATCGCACCCGTAGTACGTGGCACCATTACCGGCTTTGGGATTCATAGTTATCGCTTAGCTCTACTCGCTTTCCTTGAGGGATAAGGGAGAGGCAGCCCCACTATGTCACTACAAACAGACCTACTAGAGGAATATCTAGAGCAACACTCCTCCCAAGAACCCACCGAGCTACGCCGGTTGCGTCGCGAGGCGCACGTTCACCTTTTGCAACCTAGGATGCTCTCGGGTCACCTGCTGGGGAGATTGCTCAAGATGCTGGTTCAGTTGGTCAACCCCCGTAATGTGCTGGAGCTGGGTACCTACACCGCCTACGCCTCCCTATGCTTAGCCGAGGGGCTACAAAATCCCTCTGCTCGGGTACACACCATTGAGCACAACGACGAAATGGAAGACTTTATCCATCGCTCGCTGGCTCTCTCCCCCTTTGGCGATCGAGTGGTGGTCCATATTGGGGATGCTCTGGAGGTAATGCAAGAGCTACTCACTCAGCACCCTTTTGACTTGGTGTACATCGATGCCAACAAGCGAGACTACTCGAGCTACTACCAGCTACTCATCCCGGCTCTCCCCTCTCAAGCCCTCATTCTTGCAGACAATACGCTATGGGACGGAAAGGTACTCCAATCTCCTCCCCCTGGGGATGCTCAGACACAAGGGATACTCAGTTTCAACGACCTCGTGGCCGGCGACCCTCGTGTAGAGGTGGTCATGCTCCCTCTCCGTGATGGGCTCACACTCATCCGCAAGCGATAAAAAGACTCCCTAACCCTCTCGAAGAATCTCAAGATGACACGCGTACTACTAATAACCGGAGGGCAGCGATCCGGCAAAAGCCAATATGCCGAGCAATTGGCACTGTCTCTCGCTCCCAATCCTATCTATGTAGCCACGGCTCGAGTCTTCGACGAGGAGTTTCGCCAGCGTGTAGCCCTGCACCAAGCTCGTAGAGGCTCCCAGTGGACCAACATAGAGGAGGAGAAAGAGCTAGCCCGCCACGACTTCTCCCAGCGCGTTGTATTGATAGACTGCCTTACGTTGTGGGCCACTAACTTTTTCTTCGACCTCAATGAGTCTACCGAGCAAGCCCTACTTGCCCTACGCGAGCAACTAGAGGCTCTCTTTGCCCAAAAGGAGGTTACCTATATCTTTGTCACCAACGAACTCGGGCTGGGCGGCGTCTCCCCCAATGCCACACAACGCAGATTTACAGACCTACAAGGGAGCCTCAATCAGATCGTTGCGCAACGAGCCGACGAAGTCACCCTGATGGTATCCGGCATCCCCGTACGTATTAAATAATCAACTCTAGAATGAGACAATACAATATCCCCCCCATTAACCGCGAGCTGATTACCCCTATTCGCGAAAAGATAGACCACCTATCCAAGAGTAAAGAATCGCTAGGCTATGTAGAGACCCTGGCAGAACGTATTGCACTAATGCAGGGCTCCCTCTCTCCCCACCTAGCGCATCCCTGCCATATTCTCTTCTCGGCAGATCATGGAGTGGTAGCAGACGGAGTTAGTTTAGCGCCTCAAATCATTACCTACCAACAGACGCTAAACTTCGCCCGAGGGGGTGCTTGTGCCTCCGTTTTTGCTCGGCTATACGGCTTCGACCTCACCATTGTAGATGCCGGTGTAATAGGAGATCTCTCCATAGAGCCCTCCATCATAAACCGAAAAATAGCCGAAGGCACCCGCAACTATCGCCTAGAACCGGCTATGACTCCTGAGCAAATGGAGCGTTGTCTATCCGTTGGGGAGGAGTTTGTGGCTTCGTTTGCAAGCCAAGGGTGTAATGTGCTGAGTGTAGGGGAAATGGGGATTGGCAATACCTCCACATCCTCCCTATGGATGCATTACCTTACAGAGCTCCCTCTCGGGGAGTGTGTAGGGGTCGGCTCCGGCTTATCTCGCGAGGGGGTAGAACACAAACTTGAGATACTATCAGCCGCTATTCGCCGATTCACAGGCACCCCAAGCCCTGAGCATCTCATGCAAGAATTCGGAGGGTTTGAGCTCGTAATGGCTGTAGGTGCCATGCTAGCCGCAGCAGAGCGGCGCATGGTGGTACTCATAGATGGTTTTGTGATGAGTGCTGTCGCTCTCATGGCCGCGCGCATTGCCCCCAACTTCCTAGACTATGCCGTCTTTGGGCATAAGAGCAAGGAGAGCGGACACATTCGGATGCTTGCTGCGATGGATGCAACGCCCCTACTCGACCTCGGCATGCACCTAGGCGAGGGCGTAGGAGCCATGATGGCGTACCCCATTGTACAGGGAGCCGTAGCCATGCTTACCCAAATGGGAACCTTTAGCTCAGACGGCATTATCAAATACTTCAAGTAAGAGACTACACCATGCGCCCTAAAGCCCTTGACGAGCTATTTGCTGCCGTATGTTTTTTCACACGCATACCGCTCTACAAGTTCATCCCCAATATTCATCCCGATAGCTACCGCAATGTAGTAGCCTATTGGTCTATAGTGGGCATTCTAACAGGGGGAAGTATGGCCCTAGGCATGTACCTAGGCGGGATTCTTTTGGGGGCTGTTGGAGGGGCTCTCATGGCTGTATTGTTTCGTCTTTTACTCACAGGGGCACTGCACGAAGACGGATGGGCAGATTGCTGCGATGCTTTCGGGGGCAGTTGCTCTCGGGAGAAGGCTCTTGCCATCATGAAAGACTCCCACATCGGCACCTACGGGGTATTGGGGTTAATTGTTCACTTCTCGCTCTTAAGTCTCATGCTGGTTTTGCTGCAAATCTACGCCTCGGGATGGGCGTTATGCCTACTCATTATTTGGCTAGACGTGAGCAGTAAAGCCCTTGTTTCCCTACTACACAACTTCCTCCCCTACGCCCGAGAAGAACAAGAAGCCAAGGTGGGATTTTCTTTTAAATCCCTTTCTATTCGAGGTATTTGCTACGAATTTACCCCTGCGCTTTTGCTGCTCATCGGCTTACTACTCCTCAAACCTTCTCTTTGGTGGGCACTACTAGGAGCCTTGGGGATAGGTGGGATCACCTTTTTTGCAGCCCTACGCTATCTAAAGCATCGGATTGGAGGATATACGGGCGATTGCTACGGAGGGATTTTCCTCTTGGTCGAGCTTATTTCCTATCTCTCCCTCATCGCCCTACTACCCCATACCCTATGAAGCTACTTTTGATTCGCCATACCTCGGTAGATGTAAAGCCCGGGCTTTGCTACGGAGCAAGCGATGTGCCCCTACGAGATAGTTTCTGCGAAGAGGCAGCTCTGGTGAAAACGAGGCTTTCGGGATACCAGATAGATCAGGCTTTTACAAGTCCACTCAGTCGCTGTAAACGGCTTGCGGAGTATTGTGGATTCCCCCATGCGGTAGCGGATAGTCGGCTCATCGAGCGAAACTTCGGGGCTTGGGAGGGATTGGAATATGCACGCATCAACGATCCCCAATTACACCTTTGGTATGACGACTTTGTGCACACAAGGGCAACGGAGGGAGAGAGCTTTATGGATGTGGTTCATCGTACCGAGGGGTTCTTAGAAGAGCTAAAAGAGACAATACCACCACCTCATACCTCGGCTTTATTCACCCATGGAGGCGTGATAACAGCACTACGATTCCTAGTTGAGCATTGTTCGCTAGACAATATATTAGACCTGCAAGTGCCCTATGGTACAGTGTACCCTCTAGAGCTCTAACGACTTCTCTTCTGCAAGAGATAGGAGGAATTCCGCCACCTCCTTGTCACCATTAAGTGCCGGTACAAGGCGAAGTTCCTTTCCCCCTAGGCTTAGGAACTCCTCTCGCAGCACCACCCCAATATCAAGTACTGTCTCAAGGCAATCTATGGCAAAGCCGGGGCAGGCAATGGTAACTCGTTGGAAGCCTTTTTCGATCCAACCCTTCATGTCCTCTTCTAGAAAGGGACCTATCCAGTGCACCTTGTCTAGTGCGGACTGAAAGTAGACCCTGCGCTCAGCCGTATGAGGGAGACACGAAAACATTTGGGTAGCAGTCTCCAAGCATTGCTCGCGATAGTTAAACCCTCGCCTCCGCCCCATACGCTGATGTTTTATGGGAATACTATGAAAACTAGCAACGTAGAGATCACTGGGCGTATCCAACGTATCGGCCAGTCGCTTCTGAATGAGTTGAATATAGTGGGGATAGCGAAAATAGGGAGGAGTGACACGCAGTATTACCCTCTCCCCCAAGAGACGATGTAGATGGCGAAATAGCTGGCGAGATGCGGATAAATAGGTGCTAAAGGTCTTGTGTGGGAAGAGGGGAAGCAGTACGACCTCAGAGTAATCCCCTCTAGCTCTAAGGCGAGCCGCCAAGTCCTCGGGACGCTCCTCTCCATGCTGCAAATACCCAAAGACATCCCAATCATGGGTAAGCCCTTGCATTGTTTCAACCAACGCATTCATGTATTTACGGAGGGGCATTTCTCCCTCGTAGAGCGACTCCAACACCCGATAGCGAGCCGTCGAATGGCGGAGCCGACGCGGTATTATAATGCCATTAACAAGAAGAAAACGAAATGGCTGGGGAAGGGAGATAACATACCTATCGCCTAGGAACTTAGAAAGATACTCGCGTACATCCTCCGAGGCAGAGGATTTAGGAGTAGCAATATTACACAAAACGATAGCCTTCATTGCTCGGCAAAGATACTCTTTTTAGGCTATTTACAATGGCAATACGGGACAAAATGGATTGATTTTTGTCTAAACATAAAAAGAGAGGTGCTGAAATTGACTTCAATACCTCTCTTTTATGATAAATGGATAAATAAGGACTAGCAACTCAAAAATTGGGTAATAGCCTCTCGCACAGCTTCGGAGCACCGTGTGAGATCATCATTGACCAATTGGGTATCAAACTGCTCCGCCAAACTTATTTCGTACTCAGCCCGTGCAAGTCTATCGGCAATTACTTTGGGCGTATCTGTACCTCGCCCTTCGAGTCGGCGGCGCAACTCGTCTATGGAAGGTGGCAGCAAAAAGATGGCCAGCACATCTTGCCCATACTTCTTCTTCACCTCCAGCGCGCCCTCTACATCTATGTCTAAAATCAGATTGCGCCCAAGACCTCCGATGCGCTCTAGTTCACTTTTGAGCGTACCATAGTAACGCCCGGGATAGACCTCAACGTACTCAATGAACCGCCCTTGCTCTATATAGTCTTGGAATTGTTGGTCCGAAAGGAAATAGTACTCCACTCCATCCTTTTCTTCTCCACGAGGGGGACGATTGGTGGCAGAGACAGAAAAAGTAAGTTTAAGGTTAGGATCCTCTATAATACGACCTATCACAGAGCTTTTGCCCGTACCGGAAGGGGCTGATAGTATAACGATGCGAGACATAGTAGATATTACAAAGCGTTCAGTACTTGTTCCTTAATTTGCTCCAGTTCATCCTTCATGCGCACTACAATCTGCTGCATAGCGGCTTGGTTGCTCTTCGACCCTAAGGTGTTGATCTCCCGACCTATCTCCTGAGCAATAAAGGCGAGCTTCTTACCTACCCCTTGTGTAGAGGCCTCTTTCATGGTCTCCATAAAGTACTTCAGATGGTTGGCAAGTCTCTCTTTCTCTTCGTGTACATCGAGCTTCTCTATGTAGTAGATCATCTCCTGCTCAAAGCGGCCGTTGTCAATAGTCACCCCCTCGAGCTTGGCCAATTCTTCTGCAAAACGAGTGCGAATATCCTCAATACGTTGCGCTTCGTAAGGGGCAACCTCCTCTAGTAAGGCTCTGATATTGGCAATTTTCTCCTCAAACACACGCTCGAGCATCTCTCCCTCTTGTTTGCGAAAAGCCTCAAACCCAAGAAGAGCCTCCTCTATGAGAGCTAATAGCTCAGCTTGCTCTTGAGCGGAAGCCTTGCTAGCCACTTCTGCGGTGTTAGTAGCCACCACCCCCGGGAGAGATAGGATACGAGTTAGCAAATCTTGTGGCAGAGGGATGTTATATTGCGAGGAAATCTGCGTTAGCTCTCGGTAGTATTGGGCAATTTTCTCCTTGTCAAAGAAAGAACTATCAGAAGTCTCTTCTCCGGAGCTAGGGTCAGTAATCGGAGTTAACGTGATCGTAAGTTCTACCTTCCCACGTACTACTCTTTTACCTATAGCACTACGTATCTCAGGCTCTGCATCACGAAATAAATTGGGTATCCTAGACGATAGCTCTAGTTGCTTATTATTTAGAGAGCGGATGTTCACAGAGATAGCATTTCCGGCTATGGAACCTTCGGCTTTCCCAAAGCCTGTCATTGATAGAATCATATCTTATAGTTCTATTGTTTCTATGTATAAGAGAGAATATAATACCCTGTAAAGTATTAATCTAAATATCCCAGAATCAAAAAAGATTCCGCACCACGATAGAGAGAGAAGCCCCCCTTATCGCAGTACGAAATCTGACTTTTATTTCCTCATACCAAGGTAAGATATCTCTAAGCGACTTAGATTAGAGATCACGTCCATGACAGTTCTTAAACTTCTTACCACTACCACAGGGGCAAGGATCGTTGCGCCCAATCTTCGGCTCGGCACGTACCGGCTCAGCCTTCGGTTGCGAAGCCTGTCCGGCTCCTGCGGCAGCGGCACGTTGTGCCTCACGTTGCTCTTCGATATCGTCTTTTCTAGTCTTATAGCGACTCATATCTGTAGGACGCTCGGGAGCAGCTTGCTTCACTTCTACCTTTTGAGCTGCAGCAGCTTCAGACTCCTGAGGAGGTGCTACTTGTATGTGTGCACGCATCAGGATAGCAGAGGCTTTGCGGTTCATCGAGTCTATCATTGTCTTAAATAGCTCGTAGCTCTCTAGCTTGTAGATGAGAAGAGGATCCTTGTTTTCGTAGCTTGCATTTTGCACAGAGTTGCGGAGTTCGTCCATCTCGCGCAAATGCTCTTTCCAAGCTTCATCCAAGGTATAAAGAGAGATGCTCTTCTCGAGTTCCTTGACAATGCTCTTGCCTTCTGAGGCATCGGCTTCTTCCAAGTTTACGGCAATATTGTAGACGCGACGCCCATCCGTAATGGGTACTACGATGCGCTCATATTGCGTTCCGTGCTCTTCTCGTACTTGATGGATTACGGGATAAGCAACAGAAGCAATGGTATCACAGCGACGCTTAAAGGTCTTATATACCTCGTCGAAGACAACATCAACAAGGGCACTCTCGCGCTCTTTGCGGAAATCCTCTTCGGACAATTCTACCTCAACGGCCAGCGTAGAGAACATCTCGGCAACGAAGCCTTCGTAATCTTCTCCATCCTTGTATCTTGTCACAATCCCCTCGGTAACATCGTAGAGCATGTTGAGGACGTCCATCCCGATACGCTCACCCATGAGAGCATGGCGGCGACGAGTGTAGATAACTTCACGCTGAGAGTTCATCACGTCGTCGTACTCAAGAAGACGCTTACGAATCCCAAAGTTATTTTCTTCGACCTTCTTTTGTGCCTTCTCTACCGACTTCGAAAGCATATTGTTTTCGAGTACTTCGCCCTCTTTGAAGCCCATACGATCCATCAAAGAAGCAATACGATCGCTCGCAAAAAGACGCATCAAATGGTCCTCAAGAGAGATGTAGAAAACAGAGCTACCGGGGTCTCCTTGACGACCGGAACGACCTCGTAACTGACGGTCTACACGGCGAGACTCATGACGCTCCGTACCGATAATGGCAAGACCACCCGCCTCTTTCACCTCGGGGGTGAGCTTAATGTCGGTACCACGACCTGCCATGTTGGTAGCAATGGTAACAGTGCCCTTGCGCCCTGCCTGAGCCACAATGTCAGCCTCTCGCTGGTGCAATTTGGCATTGAGCACGTTGTGTTCGATCTTACGCAAAGAGAGCATTCTGCTGAGCAATTCACTAATCTCCACAGAAGTAGTACCCACAAGCACCGGTCTCCCCTGCTCTACGAGGCTTACAATCTCTTCGATAACAGCGTTGTACTTCTCACGAGCCGTCTTGTAGATGCGGTCGTTCATATCCTTGCGGAGGATGGGGCGATTCGTTGGAATGACCACTACATCTAACTTGTATATGTCCCACAATTCTCCTGCTTCTGTTTCGGCAGTACCGGTCATCCCCGATAGCTTGTGGTACATACGGAAGTAGTTCTGCAACGTAATGGTGGCAAATGTTTGTGTGGCAGCTTCTACCTTCACGCGCTCTTTGGCTTCGATAGCTTGGTGGAGACCATCTGAGTAGCGACGCCCGTCCATGATACGACCCGTCTGCTCATCCACGATCATCACCTTATTGTCCATTACCACATACTGGTCGTCTTTCTCAAAAAGAGTATAGGCCTTAAGTAGTTGGTTCACCGTGTGTACTCGCTCACTCTTAATGGAGTAGTTCGTAATCATAGCGTCCCTACGAGCAGTACACTCTTCCGGAGAAAGCCCTAGATTATCGAGTTGAGCAAGCTCTGCCGCAATGTCGGGGAGCACAAAGAACGTTGGGTCTCCCGTACCGGATGTTAGCAAATCAATCCCCAAATCGGTAAGCTCAATGCTATTCATCTTTTCGTCAATAACGAAATAGAGGGGGTCGGTCACCACATGCATTTGACGCATATTGTCTTGCATGTAAAACTCTTCTGTCTTGAGCATGGTTGCCTTTACCCCGGGTTCACTAAGGAACTTAATGAGAGCCTTAGACTTGGGCAGCCCCTTGAATGTACGGAAGAGCAGCAAGGCTCCCTCCTCCTGCACCTTCTTATCGTCGCGGTGAATCTTCTGTTTTGCTTCTAGCAAAATCTGATTACAGAGCTTACGCTGAGCCTCTACCACTTTTTCCACATTGGGAAGGAACTCTTCGAAAAGCTGATCTTCACCCTTAGGCGTAGGGCCGGATATAATAAGAGGTGTACGAGCGTCGTCAATAAGCACAGAGTCCACCTCATCGACAATAGCATAGTTGTGCTTCCTCTGCACAAGGTCAGAAGGAGCCGTAGCCATGTTGTCTCTCAGGTAGTCAAAGCCGAACTCATTGTTCGTACCAAAGGTAATATCGGCATTGTATGCAGCGCGTCTGCCGTTGGAGTTGGGGATATGTTTGTCAATACAATCCACCGTAATGCCGTGGAACATATAGAGGGGTCCCATCCACTCAGAGTCACGCTTAGCGAGGTAGTCATTCACCGTAACCACATGTACACCATTGCCGGATAGGGCATTGAGGAATACGGGCAGGGTTGCAACAAGTGTCTTCCCTTCCCCGGTTGCCATTTCGGCTATTTTCCCCTTGTGGAGCACCACCCCACCAATGAGTTGCACGTCATAGTGCACCATATCCCAGGTCATATCATTACCACCGGCAATCCAGTGATTTTGATAAATTGCCTTGTCGTCTTCGATGCGTACAAAGTCGAATTTAGTGGCAAACTCACGATCTCGGTCGGTAGCTGTAACTACGATCTCTGCATTTTCTGCGAATCGACGAGCCGTATCCTTAACTATAGAAAAAGCCTCGGGGAGAGCTTCATCAAGGATCTCTTCTGTCCTATCGAGGATTGTTTTTTCTATCTTGTCTACCTTATTCCAAACCTCTTCGCGTGCCTCAAGATCCAACTCTTCTACATTGGATTTGAGCTTCTCAATCTCGGCACGCTCGGCAGCCGTATACTCGCGTATCTTCTGCTTTAGGCTCTCACTCCTAGCTCTAAGCTCATCGTTACTGAGAGCTTGAATGCTAGGATAGGTCTCCTTGATTTTTGTAAGATAAGGTTGTACCTCACGGAGGTCTCTTTGAGATTTATTACCGAATAGCTTCGATAGTATATCATTGAATCCCATATGATCAATCTGTATTATAGTCTATATCTTCTTTTTTATCTTCTTAGAGGGGAGTAATCTTTTAGGTCAAAGCCACTCTTCGAGAGGGGCACCTTGAGCCCCCGTAGGAGGCCTTATTCGTAGGATGTACGCCAGAGTGGAGGCAAGTGCCACCATCTCAATGGGGCGTGTAATGCGCACTCCTTTACCTCCCGGTCTTGCGATAATCAACCAACAGGGGAGGGGCGATAGAGCTGTAGGGGGAGCATTAAGATGCTCAACATTACCCTCCGAAACATAGGTTGTAGCTTCGAGACGAACTAATACGTCGGCTCGACTGGTCAGAGGGATAGCTCGCAACATACGCATGGAGAGGTTATCTCCCGAGGTCACCTCACTCACAGCAAAAGCATCTGCCACACCATCCATCTCTCGCATTAGGGCAGCCGTGCGCAGTTGTAGCTCCCTGAGGGATAAAGCCTTGCGCTCTATAAGGGTGCGATTGAGGTAAACGGCATCACTCGTTGCACGCTCTACCCAATTCTCTTTGCCATAGAGCGCCGAGAGGTAGAGGTTAATCAAAGCCGTAGCTTTGGCCGGAGAGTAGAGCGGCTTTTTAATTGAATTGCTAGGAGGCGTTACCTTAGCGGCTCCCGCAACACGAGGTGCCGAGGTCACAACAAAAAGGCAATGCTCTGCACCAAAAGCCTTCTCTGCCACCTGCAATAGAGAGCCGATGGCTTTATCTGCCCGTAGGTAAGCATCGAGAGCTTCCGGACTATATGGAGAGTACGTAGTACCTGCTCGCTTGGGAGCTAGGGGGTATGTAATGTTGAGGATTGTGGGTGCAGAAGCCTTTTCCACAGCGCTCTCTTGGAGTAATGCCGTTGCAAAACGAGTAATTTCATCCCCTACCAAGGGAGAAGAAATATACTCACGATAAGCATGAGCACCTGCAAAAAAATATCGAAAATTCCCCTCAGCACGTTGGGGGAGATAGTAAGAAGGCAAAGGAGAAGAGACCCGACGCAAAGGAGTCCAAACCTGCTTTGCAATTGTATTTCTAAGCGATTGAGAAGCTCTATTTACTTCTGTAAAAGATTTGGGGAGAGCCGGATAGTAAGCCGAAGAGGCCCACATTCCATTAGTCTCATCAAGCCAAAACGCTCCGGAAGCCCCCGTCGCAGCCAACGTAAGAGCCTCAGGAGCAGTAGCACTTATAGCATAAACAGAGGCCTTCCCCTGCGTTACGTCTCTCAGGACATCCCCTACTGTACAATAGGATAACCGCTCGGGAGAGAGACGGCTTGACGTATTGATTCCTCTTTGAGAAGAGCGGAAGAGCTCCGTATAGTCGGTGCCCCAACCCAATTTATGCTCACGAGGGTAACAGCCACTTACGAGAGTTGCAAGAGCACTTTGCGGCTCAGTTAGGGGGAATCCATAATCGGCATTGGCATACAAAACGCCCTCCGAGAGCAACCGCTTTAGCCCATCTTGCCCTAATAAAGGAGTGTAAGTCTCTAGTAAACTACTCTCAGCCCCCTCTAGATGGATGCACAACAAGAGGCGTGGAATATCACGCGCCTCTAGAGGTCGAATGCTGAGTGCAGAGAATACAACCAGCGAAGTAAGTAACCGAGACCAGCCTCCCCCTTTATTCATTGCCGAGCTTTTTTAGATTCGCTGTAACTATCAAACGAAGAGAGACCACCGCAGTGCCCAAAGCCCATGCGACAGGAGCCAAATTGGGCGTCTGCCAACCTGCAAACACAATCAGTAAGACATAAAGTAATTGCAGACCTATATTGATAAGGTGGTACCAGTAGCTCCAACGCGAATAGGGAGCAAAAAGAATAAGAGGTGCACCCATAAGAAGGTGTAGAGGATGCAACGATAGAAGATTAAGGTTAGGCCATGTAAGGGGATGCAATGATAGGAAAGAAAGGAAAAATAGCACTACTCCCACCAATCCTAAAACAGCAAAATACCCTGCATAGAGCATCCGCCACCCTTTGCTTCCTTTACGGTCTATCGCACAAATAATCAGTATCCCTATTACAAGAAGAGCCGCCAAAGCTCCCGGATGCAGATAGAAAGGCGTAGGAGCAATCATAGAGGGCTCTGCCGTACGTGCGTAGGAAGACTCTGAGAGTACCAGCTTTCTTTCCCTCCCAAACTCATCTACAATACGAGTGTGGCGCATTATATCAAGCAAGTAGAGAGGGAGAAAAACTTGTTCCCGCACCTCTACTTCTTCATCAGCAGGCATCCCTAAAGCTAGGTCAGTACCCAGTTTGAGCCACGCCCACTTGGTACTGCAATGATCTATCATGTTGCGCCAAGTAACTTTGAGAGAGCCCTTGAGATCTTCGGGATACAACAAGTGCCCCTTTATGGCTTTCTCTATGATGGCAACAGGGCGCGTGGCACAATTGTCGTAGACTACATTGTATCTATACTTGGCATTTTCCGGACGAGCATTCTCAATAAGAAGCATTTCTATATTTTGTGCCTCCTCCGGTCTTAGATTTAGTACTAGCTCATACACCTCACACCCCTGCTCTGTATAGCTCTGTACATAGTCGGCAGTATATTGAGAGGCGAGCATGTAATCATCGGTACGCCCTGCAATAAACTTCGCTGTAAAGTTGGGGGCGTCGTAATCAAAAACCCCGTAATTGTACACCCGATCAGCAAGCCCCACCCCTCCTTGTACTCGGATGGCAGCATGACCATAGATCGTATAAATAGCTTCGTCTCTTGGCGGGACAATCAGCAAACTCACCGTAGGAGTGGGCAAACTATCCACCGAGAGACGAAATGGAGTTGCCGTATATTCCTCCAAGACAGGCTCCGCCAGCAGAGGATGAACGGCCAAGAGGGATAAAAGCCCACTCAGCAGACTACAGAATAGCCAACAACTCCAAATATTCTTATTCTGTCGCTTCATAGGCAAACAACTATGTGGTAGGAGAATTACCGAGCCAGCATCTCCCTATATTTCTTATCAATGAGTTCTCTATCTTTTGGCGTGGGCATAAAGCTGGGCTTTGACGCCATCTTTTCGACCAAATCACTCTCCTCTTTGCCCAACGTTTTTGGGATAAATACATTCACATTGATGAGTAAATCCCCATGGCCATAGCCCCGTACACTGGGGAGCCCCTTATCTTTTAGTCGGAGGATCTTCCCCGGCTGAGTGCCTGGCTCTATACTCACTCGTGCCACACCATCAATGGTAGGTACCTCAACCTTTCCTCCTTGTATAGCTACGTGCACGGGAATGAGAAGATTATATATAAGATCGTTGCCATTACGGATCAAATTGGGGTCTTCGATCTCCGAGAACAGCACAATCAGATCCCCATTTACTCCTCCATGAGGAGCTGCATTCCCCTTGCCCTGAAGGGTCATCTGCATTCCATCTCCGGCACCGGCTGGTACATCAAAGGTTACAAGTTCTTCTCCATTCTCAACGCCCTGTCCGTGGCAATGGGCACAAGGTTTCGTTATCACCTCCCCTGTGCCTTGGCAATTTTGACACGTTGTTTGCGACTGCATTTGCCCAAAAGGAGTACGGACAATACGAGAAGTTCTACCCGTTCCGTGACATACGGAGCAAGTACTTTTCCCATCCGGCTCTGTAGTTCCCTTTCCGTGACAAGAGCTACAAGCCACTTTCTTCTTGACCTTGATCTTCTTGGTTACTCCCTTGGCTATATCACGTAAAGTAAGGCGGATATTGACCCTCATATCAGTACCCTGAGGTGCTACCGGACCATCATTTCCGAAGCCACCAAAGCCTCCGAAACCGCCAAATCCACCACCAAATATATCTCCAAAGTGGCTGAATATATCTTCCATAGACATACCGCCACCAGAGAATCCTCCGGCACCGGCGGCACCATCCACTCCTGCGTGACCAAAACGATCGTAGCGTGCTCGTTTATCGGCATCGCTAAGTACGTCATAGGCTTCGGCTGCCTCTTTGAATTTCTCTTCGGCCTCCTTGTCTCCAGGATTTTTATCAGGATGGTACTTGATGGCCATCTTGCGATAAGCCTTTTTGAGCTCTTCTGCTGTGGCGTTTTTGTCAACACCAAGTACCTCGTAATAATCTCTTTTTGTTGCCATATTATCTATAATTGCTCCGAGAGACTACTTACTCCCCTACTACCACATCAGCAAAGCGAAGCACCTTACCATTGAGAGTATATCCTTTTTTGGTGCAATCAATTACTATACCTTTTTGCTCTTCACTTGGAGCCGGCACCATAGCGATAGCTTGTTCCTTCTCATCATCAAAGGGTTGCCCTATCGCCTTGATCTCCTCCACTCCATGCCGTGAAAGATAATCCGAAAATTTGCTGCAAATAAGTTCTACGCCCTCTCGTAAAGCAGACACATCACTAGCTTCTCGGATATTCTTGAGAGCCAATTCGATATCGTCAACAACGGGCAAGAGATCTAGCAAAGTACGCTCTCCCCCATTCTGTATCAAGTCTGCCTTCTCTTTTATTGTGCGCTTGCGAAAGTTGTCATACTCGGCCACCAAACGCAGATACTTATCGTTGACCGCAGCCAACTCCTCCTTTGTCTTAGAGAGTTCGTCTTGCGTCTCTTGCTCCACTTCGGGTGCATTCTTGGGGGCTGTTTCCTCTGTATGCTGAGACTCAGCAGCGTTCTGCTTAAGTTCTTTCTCTGTATCTTTTTTTTGCTTCATATCTTCATTCTTCCATTGCAATGCATCTATCTCACTCTGAGGGGAATCAACTCACCAGTCTAAAACTACTGGCACAATAATCCTCCCGAGGAGGAGATACAAAAACTAGGCCAACACCTTAATATAGGTACATTTGTCCTACAATTCGAGTACAAAGATAGCGTATTCACCTCATCCGTAACCGGCTAGGTGAGAAACAAACAGGGCAACCGCATCAAATCTTTAGGAGCTTTTTGAGGTAGTCCATGTTCAGAGCGGCTTTGAACAATCTCTTCCGTAAGGATAGTTTGCCTTTGTATTGCGATACAATGGCTAAAGCAAACTTTCTCAAGGTGTTTAGATTGGTTACTGAAAATCCTTACGGGCTCGACAAGCATCTTCCCTAAAGGTTACATCCCAATACCAATCAAGTCGATTCTCAATCCCCCAATGCCCTCGAATATATTGTCCAATTAACGGACAATCTTCTGGAAGTAAACTACTGATATAGTACTGC
>NZ_ACNN01000034.1 GCF_000174815.1 Porphyromonas endodontalis ATCC 35406 | reverse complement strand
AGGAGCTAAAATTGACGACAAACCACGCTTGCCATACCATATTTATACGTATCTTTGTGGGCGTGTATGTGGATACAGAGAGCGCAATGTATCCTTATTATATAGACAACTCTTCTGGGGGTGCTTTGGATAGTTACTCTCTCCCTTTATAGGGGTAGAGAAACGAGAGCAAGGCTGAGATGATACCCTGAACCTGATCCGGATAATGCCGGCGTAGGCAAAGAAGCTTTCATCACACTGAGGGTGCTACACACACATCAAGCCCCTCGCTCGGCATATCCCTCCTCCCCCATTCTAGGGTTTTCTATCACGCAAAGAAGTAATAAAGAAAGGAGAGAGTTATGCAAATCATACTCAACGGACATCCACACAATACCCCAGAGGACACTACCCTCCTCGACCTTATGACCCAACTTGGGCATGCCGAGGGGCATGTTGCCGTGGCCATAGATCAGACAATAATCAAACGAGTAGCTTGGCCGGATACACCCCTACACGAAGGTAATAAGGTCCTTATCATAGGAGCAGTAAAGGGGGGATGACAAGCCGGAAGAGGAGCCGAAGAGTACTATTCTACACCCGGCTCCGTCCCTATTTATCTCCTCCAATCATATAAATAACAGAAACAATCAAACCTCATAAAGAGATAAAAATGAGAGCAAAAGACCAAACCGAAAACCTCCCCATCTCCACTGGGGCACTGCCCGGCAGTACCAAGATCTACGTACCCGGCAAGCAGTTCAAAGATATCCGTGTAGCCATGCGCCGCATAGACCTCTCGCCCACGATAGACGAGAAGGGCAACACCATACAAAACGAATCTGTAGTGGTATACGACACCTCGGGGCCCTACTCCGATCCCAACTACACAGCCGACCCCCACAAGGGCTTACCCAAGTTGCGTGCCAAATGGATCGAGGAGCGTCAGGATACCTACCGATTGGAGGCTCTTTCGTCGGAGTATGGTCGTGAGCGCCGTGCCGATAAAAGCCTCGACCACCTCCGCTTCGAGCACATCGAAGATCACCCCCTCGTAGCGGCTCCGGGCAAGCGAGTAACCCAGCTCGCCTACGCTCGTAGAGGCATCATTACGCCCGAGATGGAGTACGTTGCCATCCGCGAAAATCAACTTTGCGACGAGATTAAGGAGTACTATAAGAAGGAGAAAGGAGAGTCTTTTGACGCTCATCTTCCCGAACTTATTACGCCGGAGTTTGTACGAGATGAGATCGCTGCCGGGCGCGCCATACTCCCTGCGAATATCAATCACCCCGAGAGTGAGCCCATGATTATAGGGAGAAACTTCCTCGTTAAGATCAATGCCAATCTGGGAAATTCGCCTATATCGAGTTCGATACAAGAGGAGGTGGAAAAAGCCGTTTGGGCAACACGCTGGGGAGCTGATACCATTATGGATCTCTCCACAGGGCGCAACATCCACGAAACGCGCGAATGGATTGTACGCAACTCACCCGTACCCGTGGGCACCGTTCCCCTATACCAAGCTCTTGAGAAGGTAAAAGGCGATGCCTCCAAGCTCTCTTGGGAGATCTACCGAGACACACTCATAGAGCAAGCCGAGCAGGGAGTGGACTACTTTACCATCCATGCAGGACTTCGCTGGCAGCATATTCCTCTCACCATGAATCGCCTCACGGGTATTGTATCGCGCGGCGGTGCTATTATGGCAAGTTGGTGTACAACGCACAAGAGAGAGAGCTTCCTCTACGAGCATTTTGAGGATATTTGTGAGATACTCGCTCGCTATGATGTGGCAGTATCCATAGGTGACGGATTACGCCCCGGCTGCATTGCAGACTCTAACGATGAGGCACAATTTGCAGAACTTCGCACCCTAGGCGAATTGGCTCGCATCGCAGACAAACACGACGTACAGGTGATTATCGAGGGCCCCGGACACGTACCCATGCAAAAGATCCGTGAGAATATGGATCTCCAGCTCGACCTATGCAACGAAGCTCCTTTCTATACACTCGGTCCCTTGGTTACAGACATTGCTCCGGGGTACGACCACATCACATCTGCCATAGGGGCAGCCATGATCGGCTGGTTTGGCACCTCCATGCTCTGCTACGTAACACGCAAAGAGCACCTCGGGTTACCCAATAGAGACGACGTAAAAGAAGGCGTTATCACCTATAAACTTGCAGCCCATGCAGCGGACCTTGCCAAGGGACATCCGGCAGCCTATTTCCGCGACTATGCCATGAGCAAGGCACGCTACGAATTCCGCTGGCGCGACCAATTCCATCTTGCACTCGACAGCGAGACGGCTCTCAAATTCCACGACGAGACGCTCCCTGCCGAAGGGCATAAGACGGCGCATTTCTGCTCCATGTGTGGTGAGCACTTCTGCTCTATGCGTGCCTCGAAAAACCTCCACGATCGTATAAAAGGGGAAGAAGAATAACCCTTCACAGCCTATGCTACTGGCTATAACCCCACCCAATGCCACTCCCAAGGTAGTGCAACACTACAATGCACTACTAGGGGCGGGCTTGTCTATGCTGCTCTTGCGCTTGCCCGATGCGACCCAAGAGCAGTACGAAGATTGTATCCGAGCCATTGAGCCTCGCCACCGCAGTAAGGTCATCTTGGCGGACTACTTTCACTTGGTACCCGTGGCAGGTCTTGGGGGGATTCATCTCAAGGCCTCCCGACAAAAGGAGTGGAAGCATTGGCAAGAGGTGGCTCAAACCCAACGCATTACAGCGTCGGCGCATAGTTTGGACGAACTAGAGTCTCTCCCCTTCTGCCCCGACTTGGCTTTGCTTAGCCCCGTCTTCGATAGTATCTCCAAGGGCGGATACCACGCAAATATAGATTTGGACGAATGCCGATCTAGGCTCCCTAAGCTCCCCTTCCCGGTGCTTGCCTTGGGCGGAATCACTCCGGACAACTACCCTCTCGTGTGCTCCTATGGATTTGCAGGAGGGGCTACACTGGGCTACTTGGCTGAGCAAGAGGATGCCATGGAAGAGGCTTTTTCTCGTTTCGCTCGCCCCGAAGTACTAACGATCGCAGGGCACGACCCCTCTTCGGGGGCAGGGCTTACGGCCGATGTTCGCACCATAGAACGCCTTGGGGCTTACCCTCTATCGATTACCACTGCCCTTACCATTCAAGATGAATTTGAGTTTGTAGCGTGCCAAAGTGTGGACTTTATCCCTGCACTCCGCCAGCTACTCAAGCATCACAAACCCCATGCGGCCAAGATTGGTCTTGTTGCCTCTCTCCAAGATGTGTACACCATAGCCGATATGTTACAAGAGGCAGGAGTTCGGCAGATTGTATGGGACCCCATCTTGCAACCCAGCTATGGGAGAGATCCCTTGCACGCGGATTGGACGCCCGACCTTCTCCACAAAATTTTCTCCTACTGCTCCTTAATTACCCCCAACCTACCCGAGGCAGAACTGCTCTTCGGTACCGATTGGGAGCACAAGTTGCAGCAAGTGGCAGATACGTTCCATGTAGCTATCCTACTCAAGGGAGGGCATTCCTCCAACAGAGATAGCTCTTGCGATGTACTCTATCAACCCCACCGCGAAGCCCAATCGAGCCGAGTACCACGCACTCCCTACGATAAGCACGGCACCGGTTGCGCCCTATCTGCGGCTATTGCTACGGCACTGGCTCAAGGGGAAACACTCTCCGAAGCTTGCCGCAAAGGGCAATGGTACATAGATGCTTTGCGCCGCTCCGGCAAGACGCGTCTCGCAATTCTCCCTCCCTCCGGAGAGAGACTCAAGGCCGAGAAGCTGCGAAGAGGAAAGTTGCAATTCATTACCGATAGCCCCGATTTGGAGGAGATACTCAACCAATGCAGAGCCGCGTTGCAAGGGGGCGTACGCTGGATACAACTTCGTATGAAGACGGCATCGACTGAAGAACGAGTTATAGCCGCTCGAGCCATCCGCCAAGAGATGCAGTCTTATCCCTCAGCGATCCTGATTATAGACGATGATGTGGAGGCGGCTCTTCGCTCGGATGCCGATGGCGTACACGTGGGGCTCGACGACCTCCCCCCTGCCGACGTCCGCCGCATCCTGGGAACGGACAAGATAGTAGGAGCCACCTGCAATCGGATCGAAGACCTAGCCCTACGCTCTCTGCAAGGGGTGGACTATGTGGGGATAGGCCCCTTCCGTACCACTCAAACGAAGAAGCTCCTCAGTCCGCTGCTCGGCGAAGAAGGCATGGCCGCCCTCGTCCGTTTTAATCACACCCTACCTCAACCTATTCCCCTCATTGCCATTGGAGGAATTACTGCTGGCGACTTCTCCACCTTAGCAGGTGTAGGGGTACAAGGCATTGCCCTCTCCGGCATTATCAACCACGCTACAGATCCTCAAGCCGAGAGTTCCCGACTTGTACAACTCAGCGATCAATATTTCTAAATCTCGTACTTTACCTATGGAACAATTAACCATTGCAGGGCAAACCTTTCAGTCTCGCTTATTTCTCGGAACGGGCAAGTTTGCCTCCAACGAACTCATGCAACGCGCCATCGAAGCCTCGGGGAGCGAACTTGTAACAGTAGCCCTCAAGCGTGTGGAAACCAACAGCGACCACGACGATCTGATAGAGGCAATTCGCCGCCCCGGAGTGCATCTCATGCCCAATACCTCGGGCACGCACAATGCCGATGAGGCTATATTTGCAGCACGCTTAGCCTACGAAGCTCTCGGGGCTCGCATCATAAAAGTCGAGATCCACCCCGACCCAAAATATCTTCTCCCCGATCCTTTTGAGACGCTCAAAGCCACAGAGGTACTCGCCAAAGAGGGATTCTTTGTGATGCCCTACATACAAGCCGACCCCATTTTGTGCAAACGTCTGGAGGACGCAGGGGCTGCCGCCGTAATGCCTCTCGGGGCTCCTATCGGTACGAACAAAGGGCTTCTTACGAGAGACTTCCTACGCATTATCATAGAGCAAAGTAGAGTGCCGGTGGTAGTGGATGCCGGTATCGGAGCGCCTTCGCACGCCGCAGAAGCCATGGAGATGGGAGCCGATGCCGTACTTGTCAATACCGCTATCGCCGCAGCAGGAGCCCCCGTTGCCATGGCACAAGCCTTCCGCGAAGCCGTGGTAGCCGGTAGGCGAGCTTACGAAGCAGGGCTACCGGCAGTGGCTCATAGTGCTTCGGCCACTTCGCCCGTCGATAGCTACTTCAACCTATAAAAGACCCTATCTTTGAAAGGAAGAAAATGACCTACTACGACGAATTAATCAAACATAATTGGGACGAAGAAGAGGCTTCCATTTTTGCCAAAACAGAGACCGACGTACTGAGGGCACTAGGCAAAGATCGTTGCAATCTAGAGGACTTCAAAGCGCTCATTTCCCCGGCTGCCGAGCCCTATCTCCGGCAGATGGCCATCAAGGCCGAGGAGCTTACCCTGCGCCGTTTTGGGCGTACCATTCAGATGTACGTGCCCCTATATGTCTCCAATTATTGTGCCAACTATTGTATCTATTGCGGCTTCAATTGCCATAACCAAATCAATAGAGTAAAGCTGAGCATCGACGATATTATGAAAGAGATCGCTGTGCTAAAAGATTGGGGATTTAGGCACCTTCTTCTCGTCTCGGGAGAGGCACCAAAGCTCACCGGGGTGGACTACTACGAAGAGGTAATCAAGGCGGTTCGCCCCCATTTTGCACAGGTATCTCTTGAGGTACAGCCCCTCCACACAGAGGAGTATGCTCGCCTGGTAGCTGCGGGAATGAGCTATGTCTGCGTCTATCAAGAGACGTACAACGAGGCCGCCTACCCACAATTCCATCCCAAGGGGCTCAAAGCCAACTTCCGCTATCGCCTAGAGACCCCGGATCGCTGCGGAGAAGCCGGCGTGCATAAGATTGGTATTGGGGCCTTACTAGGCTTGCAAAATTGGCGTACCGACTCCTTCTTTACGGCTCTTCACCTGCAGTATCTGGAGCGAACCCACTGGCGTACTCGCTACTCCATCTCGCTTCCCCGATTACGCCCCCACGTAGGCTCCTTTATGCCTACAGACCCTATCAACGACCGCCAAATGGCTCAATTAATTTGTGCGTACCGCCTATTCGACCCCGAAGTGGACATATCTCTATCCACTAGAGAGAGCTCTGCCTTCCGCGATATGGCTATGCACATAGGGGCTACCACCATGAGTGCCGCCTCCAGTACAGAGCCGGGGGGGTATGCCACTCCACACACCGAGCTGGAGCAATTCGCGATTAACGATGGCAGAAGTGTAGACGAAATGGCAGCAGCCATTCGCGCTCAAGGATACGAACCCGTATGGAAAGACTGGGACGAATGGATGTAGTACTCGACCCAAAAGTGCGCTATTCACGGCAGAGTTTGCTCCCCGAGATCGGTCTCGAGGGGCAGGCTCGGCTCGCCTCTCGGCGTGCATTGGTCGTAGGAGCCGGAGGGTTGGGGGCACCCATTCTCTACTATTTGGCAGCCGCAGGCGTGGGGCATATTGGCATTGTGGAGGGCGACGTAGTAACCCTAAGCAACCTACAGAGGCAGATTTTGTACTCAGAGGCCGACCTTAACCTACCCAAAGCCGAATGCGCCCGTAACCGCCTCTTAGCCCTCAATAGCGACTGCTCGGTTGAAATCTATCCCTACTATTTTACCGAAGAGAATGCACAATCCATTGCAGAAGGGTACCATATTATCATTGATGGATGCGACAATAACCATACCCGTGAGCTTATGGATCGCACAGCCCAGCAACTGGGTATCCCCTATCTCTACGGGGCGGTCTCGCATTTTGTAGGGCAATGCTCGCTTTTCCACTACCAGGGAGCCGGAGCCTACCGCGATATATTCAGCACCGTTGATGCCGAAGCCGATACCGAGGTTATACCCGTACTCGGAGCCATGCCGGGCATTATCGGCTCCACCATGGCTCTAGAGGCCATAAAGACCCTCCTCGGGATGGGGACTTCTCTCGCCGGTAAACTACTCCGCATTGATGCCCTCCACCTAGAGACTCAACTCTTTGAGATACAATAAACGAGATGGAATGGCTCTACCGCCTCCTCTCCCCTCTTTCTCTCTAATACCCTTCCCCTTTTTCCCCTCCCCCCTAAAAGCGCTACGCCCGACAGGTAAAAACGAAAAAGATTCTGCCCGGAATCGGAGTGGCTAATAGGCTGTGAAACAAAAATTTTCTGCCCTACATTCTCGCGAGTGTAGGGCAATACTTTTTTCATTTCCACCCTGAATTTGGGACAAATAAAAGGCATTTACTCTCTCAGAAGCGAGCGAAATAATATGACAATATTTGCTCAATCAAATATTATTTTATACTATTGCAAAAGAAAGCAGTACGGGATGTACTGCGTAGTAAAAGAAAGACATTTGACTAGAGTATGTGCGAAAGATCTACAATTAACGTTCTAAACAGGGTTCGTTTTTCCTGGATATGTATTTTATGTCTCAGTTTAGTCCCCTGGGGATCATGGGCACAAAGTAAGTCATGTAGGGTAACAGGGGTAGTTGTAGATAGCCTCACCAATAGTCCTATACCCTACGCAACTGTGGAGTATCAGCCTAAAGATAACACCCAGCACTCCGGAGGAGCTATTACACTAGATGATGGGACGTTTATATTACAGGTACCCTCGGAGGGTCTTGTCCGATTCACAATTCACTCTTTGGGTTACAAAACCCAATCATGTGAACGAGCAATTGAGAGTCCCCAAAGCCAACTCGATACCATCCGACTAGCCCCCGATGAGGCACTCCTCGGAGAGGTTACAGTAGTGGCTCGCCGGAAGTTAATTCAACTCTCGCCCGTAGGCTTGACCTATGATATGAAAAACGATGCCTTAGCACAGACCGACAACCTCCTATTTGCCCTCCGCAACGTTCCATTGGTAAGTGTGGACGGAGAAGGCAACATTCGCATCAAAGGCTCGTCTAACTTTTCTGTCTATATTAATGGTACGCCCTCTCGTGTTGCCTCAATGAGCCCCACGGAGGTGCTGCGAGGTATCCCTGCCAATACGATTAAACGAGTAGAGGTAATTACCCAAGTAGATGCCCGTTACGATTCATCAGCAGGAGATGCAATCCTCAACATCATTACCAACCACAAAAGCCTTGATGGCTATAGTGGCTCCCTCTCGCTAGGAGGTTCTACAATACCCACGATAGAGGGAGCTACCTCTCTCACACTTACTAAGGGGAAACTGAGTGTCGCTCTTGCTTACGACTACAATTATACCCGACATACCAATCAACCTGTAGAAATTTATAGACGCACATTTAAAGATACACAGACCCTCAGCGAACTGAAATCCTCACAAAAAGGGAGCGATGATAAAGGGATTTTCCAATACCATACAGGGCGCATCATGGGAGAATATACCCTCGATAGTCTCAACATGCTCTACGCCGATGGGCATTTTATTGTCTCATCAATCAATAGCCAAGATGTGTCTCAGCAGACCTTTTCTCCCCTTGGAGCACCGACCCGTTATGCAACCTTAGACAGAAGGGCGAGCATACTAGAAGGCTCTGTTGAAGGGAATCTCATTTATCGCAAACTCTACGCTGATGATAAAACGCCTCGTTTTTCCATTGGTTATCGCTACGCATACAATCCCGATCAGCGATATAACGATATAACTGAGCGGCAGTATCATGATGGATTTACCTCTTGGGAGAAGTCTCCTTTCGACGAAACTCGTCGCAAAGAACTCTCCCGAGGTGGCTTGAATGAGCATGCCTTACAAAGTGATTACCAGTTCCGTTGGGGAGGTGCTCATGCCATGCAAATCGGGGCGAAAGAGATAATCCGTTTAGGTAGCTCCCATCCCGAGTACTATACATGGGACTACGGAAAGAAAGATTGGCAACCTATAGATAATCCTCTTTATCAGTTGGGAGATATGAACCAGTTGCAGAGTGTAGCATCAGTTTACGCCAACTATTCATGGAATAAGGGTCTCTTCGGGATGAGCTTGGGCTTGCGAGGAGAATTTATGTACGACAAGATCTCCTTTTCTCAGGACGAGAAGCGAAACTTTCAGACGCAAGCCTTGCATCTGATACCAACACTCAATCTCTCCTACAATCTGACAGATCGACAACAGTTGTCATTTTTCTATAAGATAAATCCCATCCGCCCCTCTATTTGGAGTCTGAATCCATATAAAAGTCAATCCGGTCCTTACGATCTCTCTTTTGGCAATCCCGATTTGGAGTCGGAGCGTCAGCATAATTTGAATCTGTCGTACACTCTATTTTCCAATAACTATTACCTTAGTCTGAGCGCAGGATACAACCAGACGAACAATGCAATTATGCCCATAAGCTACCGGGATAAAGCAAATCCCGACATCCTGTGCAGTACCTATGCCAATGCGGGGATACACCGGAAGCCTAGTGTTAGTGTTTGGATGAATTGGCGTCCTATCACACCCCTCTCCCTCTTGTTTTACGGAGATTTTGGGTATCATCTGTTTGATTATGCCCCTCAGGGGATACAGCAACGGAGCTGGGAAAATAAACTCATGGTCAGTGCAGACATCTCACTTTCCAAAGCATGGTTCTTGGGGGCATCGTGGTATTACAATGGCAATCCACCACAACTACGTACGACCTATTCCTACAGCCATTGGTACAGCTTCTACGTGAAGAAGAGTTTTTGGGATAATAAGTTAGATGTAACATTTACGGTAAAACATCCCTTCTCACAATACCATCGCTTTGAGACGAAGATGTGGGGAGACGGCTTTGAGCATCGTCAGGTTAATCACATCCAGTCTCGCTCCATCGGGCTTAAGCTTTCGTACAACTTTAATTCGGGAAAGAGTCGTAAAGTAACCCGAGATCAAAGCCTCTCAACAAGCGACCTTGATACACAGACCGGCGTTAGGTAAGATGGTAACGTTAAGGACGATGATTCCTCAATCGGGGAAACAAGTTTTTCTCTCCTCAGTAAAATCTTCATGGTTTTACATTATGTAGAATGCTTGATGGTGCAACTTTCACCTCTTGGGAAAAAGATTTACATTTGTGGGTGAATTACAAAATAATGATTACCCCTCAAATCCGAATAGGATAAAAATATTGGGAAAGTTCTATACAGAAAGCCTCAGCACTGCCCTCCCCTCCTCGGAGGAATAAGCAAAGGTATTTTCTTTCTTCACCCTATGCTTTGAGGGGAAAAGAAGCAAATAAAACCATTCATCCTATTATTGTAACTAAGAACAAACGAGTCATGAACAAACAAACATTACGCACAATCCTCCTTGCCCTAGTGGCTACGCTGGGAGTAGGTACAGCACTGGCACAGACCGAATACGACCTCCAGATTGCCGGTACAAAGGTTAATTCCAACAATTGCAACAACCTCTCCATAATCGAAGGCGTAACGGGTACTGCGAAGTACGACAACACCACCAGGACCCTCACCCTCGATAATGCGACTATCCACACCACGGCAGAGGGAGATAATGGTGTTGGCATTATACATGGTATTGACAACCTAAAGATTCAACTCATTGGCAAAAACACCATCTCTGCAGAGGGGAGTGTGGGGATGATCAATGGAGGCATTTGCACTCTCACAGGTAGCGGAGAACTCATAGTAAATGGTTCCACAACAGCCAGTAAAAAAGAGAACCGTCTAGGCATTCTCAACAGGAATACGATCACCGTATCCGGTTGCACCCTCGAAGCTAGTGGAGGGGAATCCGGACTCTCCTCCGGTTACTGGAAGTTTGACCACTGCAACGTGCGCGTAAAGGGCGGTGGTAGCAGCGAAAACAAGTATGTAGGCAGCATTGACTATATGTGGGACAAGGAGCCCGAGTTCACCGGCTGCGCCATTACCACCCCTATGGGAGCTTACTGGAAAGAATTCCAAATCAAAGGCTCTAGCTACTACACCCTCTTCGGTGCCGACAATATGGTCATAACCGACTGGGTTACCATCAGTAAAGGAGCATCTAGCATCGGAGAGGTGAAAGCCAACGTACCGCAGAAGAAGCGCGGCATCTACAACCTTGAGGGCATCCGTCTCTCGAGCGAATGGAAGGACCTACCTGCCGGTATCTACATCGTAGATGGCGAAAAAAGGATAAAAGAATAGAAACAGAATCCTCCTAGTGCCCTGTGCCCAGGGTACAGAGTGCCGCCGATCCGTAGGAATATATCCCCTATAGGTCGGCGGTGTTGCATCCCATCTATTCCAAGGCTGCCGAATAGATATCATCCACCCCTCACGAAGATGCAACCGCCCTCACGGAGCAAGAGCCCGCACCACGCACTGCGCTATACACATCGCCCCCCTTAATCGTCCGTCTGCATACGTCGGAAAAACAGT
>NZ_ACNN01000035.1 GCF_000174815.1 Porphyromonas endodontalis ATCC 35406 | reverse complement strand
GGCTTTTATTCTATTCCAGCAAAATTCTCCACCAGCCTTAAAACGTTAAACTTAGTTACATTCCTATTCTACAAAAACTTACGCCCAATCTTTTTCCACAAGAGACCTCATATATTCTTCAATAAGCTCTAGATAGAGATCAATTAGAGAGCTAAAAGTCCTACTTAACACGTAATATATACTCCCCTAGCTCGGGAGCATTCACGCTGTAGTTCTGCTCAACTTGCAGCGCTGGATGTTGCAAGATTTGAGGCCGAACAAGCAAAATATCCCCTACATGGATGATATTTAAGTAGGACATTCGCTCTACAGCCTTGCGGATCATGGGCTCCGTCACCTCCAGATCCCATTCTCCCCACTCAAGATGATAGCTTGGTTGCAACCCTCCTTCGTCTAAAAAGCAATCTTCGATTATTCCAGCAGCTGCATACTCAAAAGCCACAGCCTCACTCCATGGCTGCCGAGCGGCAATAAGGTCGCAAAGACGATTGTGATGCACAATATCAAACCCAACCCCTAGCCCATTGATGTAACGATGTGAGAAGCGAGAGGCGACCTCGCGACCTGTTCTACCGATTCGCACAAGCAACGAGGGATAAGCCACATAACACTCTTCGGGCGAGGTGTTAGGCAGAAACAAGGGATATCCTTTGCGGATGAGCGCCTCCCCTTTATAGTAATAATGTAGGAGTTGCTCCCTACCATCAAAAACGAACTGATATATTTTCATTTGGCGTCGAGCCTAAGAAGAAAGAAAAGAGAACCAATAGGGAAACATCTAACCCCTAAGATATTGCTGCAAACTAGAGCCTGCCAAATCTTTGGGAGAAAGGATTAACTGCTCTCTAGGCACTCCATATTGTAGCCAATCAACCCCAATCTCAGGCTCAAAGGGATAAAGATGACATTCGTCTTGAGGGGAATAACCATTATCTACCTTGTAAGAAAAAATAGCTTCGTCGCTCACCACAAGATAACCATGGGCAAAGCCCCGAGGAATGTAAAGCTGCTGCTTGGTTGTACCAGAGAGACGAACGGCGACATGACGACCGAAGGTTGGACTCTGCAACCGAAGGTCTACGGCTACATCTATCACCTCCCCATGGATGCAACGCACGAGTTTTGCTTGGGCAGCCGAGCCATGTTGCAGGTGTAGTCCTCGCAGTACCCCTCGGGTAGAAAAAGACTCATTTTCTTGAATAAAGGGACAAGGCGAGACCTTCTCGGCAAACTCAGGGAAACGTAAAACTTCGGTAAAAGAGCCACGCTCATCTCCAAAAACCTGAGGCGTGAGGAGCCAAACTCCTGGAATTTCTAATTCTTTGTATTGTATCATTTCCAACTAATAGACTTAAAAGAGAGCAAGCGCGGATGGATTTATTCCTCGGGAGTAACTTTAGGGGTATTCTCTTCCCCCACCTCATCCGTAGACTCCGAGGCTCCCTCCACTCGATCTATAACAATAAATTCTGTGCGTCTATTTAGGGCATCTGCTATTTTCTTATCCTCTTCACTAAGGGCAGTAACGAATGCTTCGTCAAGTATCGTACCTTCGGGGAATTGGGGGTAAAGGACATGAAGGGCTGAAGATATCACTCTAGGACGTGACTTCCCATATCCCTTGGGTTGCAACTGATCGGCTGGAATCCCTTTCCCCTTTAAATAATCCACTACAGCTCGCGCACGCCTATCACTAAGACCTAAATTGTAGGCATCGGATCCCACACGATCAGCATGAGACGAAAGCTCAACCACGACCTCAGGATTATCTTGTAGTATCTTGGCAATCTGATCTAGAGCAACCTTGCTCTCCGGCAATAAATCTGCACTATCGAAGGCATAGAATATGTCTTGGAACACTTCGCTCACTACAGAGGAAGCAAGTGTAAAATCAATGGCATAAACGGCATCTTCGGTAGCAACATCACTCTCAAAAGAAGAATAGGCACGTAAGTATTTATCGGCGCCTGCTAAGAGAACATAACGCGTCCCCCCCCCTATATCTAATGAGTAGTAGCCATCGGCGTGGGTAGTAGCCACAAGAGGAGTCTCGGGATTCGTCTCACTTACAACACGTACAAATGCCCCTGCAATAGGATTCCCCTCGCGGTCTGAAACAAAACCCTCCAGAATCGTAAGAATAGCAGGTTGGGTAAAAGACCAAAGATGTGGACGCCCCCATGCATCCTGACGAGAAGAGGAAAAATAACCTTCGCTCGTATTATTCTTATCCGGCTTAGGGTTAAGGGTCATGGCATAATCATCCTGGGGAGAATTAAGAGGCGCGCCAAGATGTTCGCAAAGCCACTCCCCCGATGACTGCAACGTGGCCCGGTAGAGATCGTATCCTCCTAGGCCGGGATGACCATCTGAAGCAAAATAGAGCGTACTATCCCCCACAGCAAAAGGAGAGATTTCATTACCGGGAGTATTGATCGCTCCTCCTATATTGGTAGGTACAGCACTCCCGATCTCTTCTACGTTGATGTAATAAATATCTTTACCTCCATACCCTCCCTCACTCACAAAGTAGAGTTTCTCTCCCGAAACCGAGAGGGCTGGATGAGCCGCCATACGCAACGTATCGCTCCAGATCTCCAATTCTTTGCCTGCACTCCATCCTCCTTCTCCACTTTTTGAGGACTTATAGATTTTGGCAGTTCTGTCGTAAAGATCGCTATACTCCGCCATCGTATAATAAAGGGTGTTACCATCGGGAGAAACAGCAGGCATCCCTTCGTCATTAGAGGTATTGATACCTCCGGAGATACTATCGGGGCGAGACCATCGTCCTTGGGCATCTTGGTGGATATAGTAGAGGTCATTAGGCTTCTCCCCCGTGATGGCACTGTTCTCTATCTCAGGGTTTTTGTTACGAGCCGAAGAATAAATAAAAGCACTCCCATCGGGCAAAAAAGCCCCTCCAAAATCACTTCGAGACGAATTCAAGTTGCGTGCCAAACGCACTTGATAGTGAGAAGGATTGGAACGCAAAGCGTCTATTTGCAGGCAACACTCTCTCCCCAAATTGGCAAAGTAATCATTGGGATAAAGAGCACAAAAGGCCTCGTAATCTACAAGCGCATCCCGAGTGCGCCCTAGGCGTTGCTCCATCTCCGCAAGTCGCAAAAGCACAATGGAATCCGGATACTGATAAGAGCGCGCCGAAATATAAAAGGATTTGGCCCTCTGCGCATTGCGTGCCAAACGATAATTTTCTGCGGCACGAAAAGCAAAAAACGCCTTTTTCTCTTTGTCTTTGCGAGTCTGCTTGCGATAGAGCTCACGGTACATCTCGGCAGCCTCTCCGTAACGCCCCGCCTTGTGTGCATACTCCGCATCACGTATTTTACGCGCTGCACACCCCCCAAGCAAGAGCAAGAAAAAGAAAGCCCCAACAAGAAGAGCTACTGAATACCAATGATTTTGTGGAGTTGTATGCTTAGACGCCATGTAGGGTGTTGCTTGATATACTCAATACACTCTTCCAACGCATGAGGAGGTTGCAATATTGCTTCTCCCGGTTCGTAAATAGGACTTAAGCAGTAGGTGCGTGCCGGCGGAAGGCTCTCTATTGCAGGTGGTAATGGAGCTGATGCTCCAAAGGGGAAACGCCACTCATCCACACCATGGGGAAAATTCTCCCACAAATGAGGAAAGGACTCGGGCTTGGCACTGCACGTGATGTAGTCAATTCCACGAGGTACAGGGCGTGTACCATTGGTTTCAATGCTCTGTCTATACCCCTTTTGATGGAAAAATCCGACCACCTCTTCGGTAAGATGCAGGGTAGGCTCCCCCCCTGTCCAAAGGATATTATGCGTGGGGAAAGAGGCAAGCTCTGCAACAATTGCCTCCAACGACATTGGGGTAAAAGAAGAAAAATCCGTATCGCAATAGCTGCAACGAAGGTTACAACTACTCAAACGTATAAATACCATCGGAAGCCCCACTTGTGCCCCCTCCCCTTGTAGGGAATAGAATATCTCGTTTACAGGAAGTTCGAGATGGTCTAGCATGGCAATAGGCGGTAAGACGCACGGCACTTGGCGGTCTCTTCTACAGTACAGGCCACCAGAGTAACACCCGTACCCTCCAAATTGTGGGGAGCGACCTCCTCCACCAAATAACGAGCCATCGCCTCCGCCGTTGGATTGAAAGGAACTATCACCAAATCCTCGGGGGCAATCTCCTTCAATTGAGGTAGAAGAGGATCTTCTTGCCAAAGCATCATTTTATGATCCCAAGCCTCCTCTACCCAGAGACAAAGGCGTTCTTTGATCACACCAAAGTCTATCACACGCCCCAAGGCGTCTAGCTCAGGAGCTGTACAAACAAAGTGGATACGATAGTTATGCCCATGTAGATGGCGGCACTTGCTCTCGTGCCCTACAACGCGATGCCCCATGCTGATATCGTGGTATCGCTCGGCTGTGAGGAGACTCGGTCGGTTTTTATTCTCGTTCATCTTCATTGTTCTGTACGTAAAGGTACTACATTCCTCGTTAGTACTCTACACAACCCTATCCCCCATCCTGTAAACAGGACTAGGAAGAGGGAGAAGAAATGGCCACGATCCGAGCCTTTCGACCTCCCATTCAGTGGAGAGAAAAAGCCCCCTTTACCCTAGAGAGCGGTATGAAAAACGACTCCAAGGTAAAGGGGCTCAATATAGACGATTAAGTATGGAAACGAAAGAGATTACATGTAATACTTCTCAGCCCCCTCTCCCTCTATAGGCACATCCCACGATTCTTTATAGAGATCCTCTATATCCTCTCTGGACATTTCGTACTCGGCAGCGAGGTCATTAAGATATTCTTCCAACGTTTTAGGATCATCAGAGGGGCGCTTTGTCACCACTCGAATGGGGATTGTTAGCTCAAAAACAGAGAGTGCAGAAAAAGCTTCCTCCCAAGCATACGCAGAGCGGAAAGAGCCATTAGGTCTCTTCTTTTTAGGGGTTGCAAAGCGCACCATACGGAGGTGAAGATCGTAAGAGAGATGCTTATCACGAAGTCCGATAAAAGGGTTACTCTCCTCGAGAGTCTCCGGATCATCGAAATACCCCTTTAGCCCCAACTGCTTACGAGAGAGCTTTACCTCATAGTTTTCACCAGGGGGGCTATACCCAAACATTCGATCTTCTGGATGAGTATCGCGATACACAAACTTCGCCCCCACCTTTTCGAAAGTTGTATTCACTAGAGGCCCCTCAACCTTACTCCCTGGGGTGTATTTACGGATATTGTCTACCGTGATGAAGAGTTGGAATAGATCCTCAGCCCCCTCCTTCACAAACATATTATTGACACGCTTACCCTCCTTATCGTAGCAAGTAAGCTCCAGAGACCAAATCACGTTCGACTTCCAACGGACAGGGTTGTTCCCTCCGGCTATACTATACCCTTTGCCATCAGCATTGAGTTTGAAATCTACCTTTTGCACCCCCTTGTCGGGGAAACCAATATTGAGATAGGAAGGATCCCCATGGAACTCAGCCCCATGCAAGTGACCACAATGCATCTCAATGCTGATCTTATCGGGCAAAACAAAGCTCGACATATTGGGCTTAGGATCGTTGCTACAACTAGAGAACCCTAGAGAGAAAGCTACCGACAATAAAAGAGTCGCAAAAACAGATCTCCTCATATTGCGTTTCTATCACTTAGTTATTGTAGGTCTATTGGAATGTACAACTCAAGATCGCGTGTACCCATAGTGCGAGCAGGTTGATCGAAGGGATAAAAAGAGTTTGTTGTTCGGTTAATCTTTGTCGAGGGAGGCAATACATGTACCAATACCACATTCAAGAAAAAGTGATCCAGAGTGGCATTGGGATGTACATAGAAGGCACCCTCTAGCCCAATCGGGTTACGCTTCCCCTCAAGTTGCAGCGTCTCTGCATACTTATAGGTGATAGCACTTGGTATGGTGCGATAGGTTTTCTTGGCTTCGTCTTTAAGCTCTCGACTTATAAAAAAGAACTGATGTAGAGCCGCCTGCTCTGGGGTAATGTATTGAGCATTGATATCAGAGCCGGAGGCATTACGCAGCACAATTTCTAAGTGATACCATTGACCTCGCTTTAGTGCAAGAGGTGTGTGATTTGCTTTTTCATTGGAGAAGCTCCATGTAGAAGAGGAGCCCTTATTCGTAATCTTATCCACAAAGAGGGCTGTTGTATCTGCCACTTCACAAGGGGTAAAGATAAAATCGGTACTATAGGGTACCTCATGCCCACGCTCTTTTGCCTGATTTATCGGCTTTTCCGGGGTAATTTTTCCACAAGAACTAAGGGAAAACAGGAGCACAAATAGGGCAGTAGCGAAAGTTGTACAGAGCAGTTTTTTCATTGTCGTATATCTATTTGTTTTGTTATTCTAGAAGTAGTAACCTAGGATAAGTTGCACATCTCGCCCCTTCTCATGGGCAAAGTAGCGAAACCTATTCGTGTACTCTTTGTAGAGCGCGTTAAGCAGATTCTCCGCACGCAACGATACCTTCCACGATCTACCTTGACTCATAGTGTGGGTATACTCTGCCGATGCTCCCAGCAAATGATAGGCATCTGGCGTCGTGGGTAAAAAGTCTATTGAGGGGTCAAACCTCCGCTGCTTTGTGACAAAAACCCAATCCAACCCAAACGAGAATTGGTTGTGGGGGAAGAGATTATGGCTCTTCCATTGGATAGACTGGCGGTAGCGATCGGAAGGGATATAGGGTAAATATCCCCCGGTTTTGCGTTCTATAGCGCGAATCCACTGCCCTTCGAAAGTGTATTCCCAACCCTTGAATGGGTGCACCCTCAGTTGTACATCCCCACCCCAAAAGCGAGCATCTACTTGCCGATAGCGGAAGATGGGAAAGACCCCGGCTACCAACTCTTTCACGGCAATGCCTCCCGTATTGGGGTCGTGCTCGGGGCTTGCAAAAATATAGTTGCCAATGGATTGCAAAAAAGCGGTTGCAGAGGCATGTATCCAAGAGTTGACATAGCGAAGTTCGTTATTCCACTTCCAAGAAGCCTCGGGCTGCAGAGTAGCATCCCCCTCCTCATACGCTGCCGCTCCGTGATGCAAACCTTTGCTGTAGAGCTCATTGACATCAGGGGCTCTCCAAGCCAAACCAAGATTGGAAGAAAAGGTAACTCCCTCTAGAGGACGTACAAGACCCGAGAGCGAAAACGACGGACTATTGTAGTGATGCTCCCCTCCATACTCCTCGCCCGAGAGCCCATAGCCTAGGGCATTGAGGTACTTATAATCGTAACGCACCCCAAGAGCAACCTCGTAACGGGGACGTACCCATTTGCTAATACCATATCCCCCAAATGTAAGACCGGCGTAGTTGGGGATAAGGGGCACCGTACCGGTATTGGTCGTTTTATTCTGCTGCAATTGGGCACTAGAACCAACAACAAAACGCAAGGGTTGCTCTTTAGAAGATTCCCAAATGGCTTGTGCTCCATGACTTGCTAGTAGAAGCCCCAAAGCAGGTTTATGCGCCAGGGAGCCGACACGTATCTCAAACTCCTGCCGATCATCGTTCTGAAAGTCATATTGCATCCGCAATAGACCTCCCTGCTTTAGCTTGTACACCCCCGATAGGCGCATAAGCCAATGCTGTACCTCTTGCTTGGGAGCTGCAATTTTATAGCTACGAGGGGCGAAGACTTGAGGCTCTCCCAACTCAAATCGCTCCAAGAGATCTTCGAGGGTACCTATATGCGAACCCGTAAAAATACCGAGTTGAGAAGAATAGTAACTCACGAATAAATCCGTAGAAAAACGAGGACGATCAACGCCAAGCACCCCCGTAAAGCTACCTTCTCTAGCTCCTGTATTATTAAGTACATACTTCGCAGTTTCGTAATCTCCGGCTACCGAATAGGCGGCTTGCGTGCGCCAGGTCAATCCCCGAAGAGCCTCTACGCTCCCCGAGAGATCTCCATTAACCTCAGCCCCACGGTCGTTAGATGTTGCCGAGAGAGAGAGTCGCCCCTTGAGAGGCTCTCCCCATTTGGGCAGAGGAGCTGTCTCCAGTAGAATAACCCCTCCTATGGCTCCTGCTCCATAGCGAATAGACTCAGCCCCCTTGATTACTTCAACACTCGTTGCCGTAGAGATATCCACTTCAGGAGCATGGTCGGCTCCCCATTGCTGCCCTTCTTGCCGTACTCCATTATTTATAAGGAGGATACGACTACTGTGCATACCCTGTATTACGGGCTTCATAATGGTAGCACCACTGCTGATACTACTCATCCCCGGCACCTCCTGCAAGACCTTTGCAAGGGAGCTCTTGGCCTCACTACGCAAAGCATTCTCCCCGAGGCGTACCGCAATGGTAGTGGACTCGCTACGCGGTTTATCGCCCACGACTACCACTTCATCAAGCCGTACAGGGACGAGATGTAAGTGTAGACCTTTGGCTTTTGGCTTAACGATGCTCTTATACTCATTGTACCCAACCATGCGAACAAGCACCTCGCAACGCTCCTTTTGAGGGAAGGGAAAATCGACTTTTCCCTCGCCATCTGTGAGGGCTCGTTGCCCCTCTAGCTGCACCAAAGCCCCGGGGATAGGTTCTTCACTCCCCTCCTCCACTACTACGACGGTAAAAGATGGGTTTTTATCCCCTCTTTGCGCCCACAACAGAGAGGGAGCGGAGAGAAAGAGAAGAGTAAAGAGGTGAAAGCGAGACTTCCCAAAAAACGAATTGGGAATAGAGATAAGGCTCTTTGCTATAGAGAATATCCTGATAAATTCCATCCTATGGTTTACCCTGTTTTATCGGCTTAACTTCAACTAACTTGAACAAAGTCCAACTCAAAAGCAAGTGCAAAGATAGAATTTTATTTCGGACTTAGTCCAATCTTACCTATAAAAATCAAAGGGACTTTTGCGATGACCAGCCAAGTTTTAGCTGAAAAAGGGAAGGGCTATTCATCCACGGCGAGTACAAGAGCCGTCAGGCTCTCGGGAGCTGTGAGAGCCAATGTGTCTGCAGCCGCCACTAAGGTTGCTCCCGTAGTAAGCACATCATCAACGAGCAGAAGGCGGCTCCCCTCCGCCGGCACATCGCGCGACAGGGAGAATGCCCCTACCATTGAGCGCAAGCGATCCTCACGCCCCAGCATTGTTTGGCTGTGCCTCCCATTCCGTATAAGTGTCTCTTTTGCAACAGGTATTCCACTTGCCATACTCACCCCTCGGGCTATAGCTTCGGCTTGATTGTAACCCCTCAGGGCTTCTCTTTTGGGATGCGTAGCAATAGGAATCAATAGGTCGTAACGCGCTGGAGAAAGGGCAAAACGATGAGCTAAAACACGCCCAAGGGTAATCCCAAGGGCTCTATTTCTTTGGTATTTGATACTATGTACCACCTCCTGCACCGCGTTGTTACGACTGAATTGGTAGCCGGCTAGGAGTTGATCAAAAGGGAAAACTCCTCCTTCTAATCGGTCGGCAGCATGTAATAATTTATCGTGATAGAGAGGGAGCGAGAGGAGGCAATCCGGACAAATTCCCTCCATCTCGGGAGCAAGAAGATGATGGCACACCGGGCAGTACTGGGGATAAAGGATCTCCAAACAAGCCTTGAGATAGGTCTGCCAACGCCTAGGAGGTACATAACGATAGGTACGGATAGACACAGCTCTTGACTAAAACTCTTTGAGGATAGAGAGTATCTCATCGAGATCAAACCCCCGATTCATTGCCCAAGTAATTACTTTGCGTTGTATTTCATCCGGAGTAGGATCGTTGAGCGAAAGTAGCTTTTTGGTAAGCATCTCTCTCAGAAGGCGCGGAGCATCCTCCTCATCCATTACCTCTCGCACGATACGCTCCACAGCAGCCTCGGGCAAGTCTCTCTGTAATAACTCTTGCTTAATTTTGAAGGGGCCCCACCCCGAGAAGCGCAACTTATCGGAGGCAAAAGCATGAATAAAACGCTCTTCGTTGATAAAGTTATCGGCTTTGAGTTTTTCGATAATAAAGCTATGATCTTCGGCATCAATGCCATGACGCCAAAGCCATTGTGCTACTTCTGCGGGGCAACGTTCTGCACTAGAGCAATAAGAAGAGACCTTGCGGTATAGATTTTCTGGAGTCATTTGGGAGTAAGCGTAGCAGTGAGAAATCTCGATTTTCCCGAGAGATCGGGCAAAAGACTTGCTGAGAGAATATGGGGAGCTTCTGCGAAGATAGCAAGAGTATCCTCTGCAAGAAGAGCATTTAACTCTAGGTAAATATGGGCAGATGATTGCATAGGAAGCCGTGCTGCCAGTTGGCATATCGCCCGATAGAAAAGCAGAGGATCTGCCTCCGGAGCAAAGAGGGCAAGGTGCGGCTCATGCTCCAAGACATGAGGCTCCATAGTCACAGCCTCGGAAAGCTGGATGTAGGGAGGATTGCTGACGATAATATCCAAAGGAGGGAGAGACGAAGCCCAAGAGCCCACTTCGAGCATATCCCCACGCAAGAGTTGGGGAGTAGAAGAACCTAAGCCTGATCGGTCAAAATTTCTCCGAGCTATGGTGGCAGCTTGATCGCTTTTCTCCAGAGCAAACACCTCGGATTGAGGCAACCTCTGTGCTAGATACAAAGCAATGCAACCGCTCCCCGTACCCAAATCGAGAATGCGCACCCCCTTCTGTCCCTTATGTCGCTCTACGATGGTGGAACAAAGCTCCTCCGTCTCAGGCCGAGGGATCAGCACCCCTGGAGCAACAAAGAGATCGAGCGGACCAAAAGGGGCATGACCCAAAATGTATTGAATAGGTTCATGGTGCAATAGACGCCTTACAGCCTCCCAACATTGCCCCTCCTGCCCTTCGTCCAAAGGTCTCTCCGACGCCATAAGAAGCTGGGTACGAGACAAGTGCAAAATTTCTTCTAGAAGAATACGGACAAGCGAGCGCGCCTCCTCCCGAGTGTAAAGAGAAGAAAGTCGAGAAAGGGCTTCAGTCTGAATCGAACCTACCGTGTGCATCAACGTTTACGAATAAAGAGGAACGAAATGTGCGCCAACAAAGTAGGGAGGAGCCCAAAATGGCGGCGCATAATAGCAAAACGCTCCCGAAGCGAACGCCAATGCTTCTGATTGGAGAGGCCTCCTGCTAGGTAATCGACCAAAATAGTTTGAACCTGCCGATTCTCGTGCGAACGCTCAAGCATCCGTAAACACCAGTCGTAGTCGGAACTCAATGTATAGGTAAGGTCGTAGGGAAGAGCGATACGACGAGCCACCACAAAGGCTTGATGGCAAACCAACATACCCCGTAAGAAGTCTTTTTTCCGAAGATTATGAGGGGGGCGTAGGCGTCGAAGCCCCAGCTCTTTCCGCTCTTCGTCCACAATCATAGTATCTCCATAGACAATATCGGGTGCACTCCCCTGCTCTATTGCCTCTACAACTTCTTGCACCGTAGTCTCCCGACGCAGAGAATCCCCGGCATTGAGGAACCAAATATAGTCCCCTGTTGCCCTACAAATCCCCTTATTCATAGCATCGTACAAGCCTCTATCTGGCTCACTCGTGATAAGAGCCTCAGGGCATATTGAACGCACCAAGTCTAAAGAATTGTCGCGCGATGCCCCATCCACCACGATGTACTCAATATGAGGATAGGTCTGCCGAGCCACACTCTCAAGCGTGGGCAATAGCGTACTCTCTGCATTGTAACAGATCGTAATAAGGGAGATCTTAATCATACATTACACTAACGTACATTCCCTACCGGCTATTGTGAATAAGGACAAGAAGGAGGCTATTCTCTTGATAGGAAAAGAAAAAGGACCACAACCTCACACTCGGGGGGAGGTCGTAGTCCTATGGGATAAAAGGAGATGGGGACTACACTAGCGCACCAACACCTTGCGAGTAGTATTACCTACCTCTACTATGTAAGAAGAAGAGGGAAGAGCAAAAGTAGCATACCCAGCCACTTCGGTAGCGTGTAGACAAACGCCATCAAGCGAGAAGATGCATACCCGAGTGGGCGTATCAACTGTGAGATGAACTTTGCCCGAAGTAGCCCAGATCTTGGCAGAGGAAGCCTCAACCTCGTCTACACTAACACCCTTAACACCGATAATCACGGGAGTTGTAATGGCAGCTCCATTGAGCACAAGGCGGTCGCCCTCCATCTTTGCCCCCTCGGGAGAGAGGATGGCACAATCTTCGAATGTAACAGAAGAGCACTTATTTATAGCTCCCTTTGCACCCAAGATTTTAACCTTGGCCTTTTTGAAAACAAGACTACCCGGGTAGGACAAAAGCCCGGTAATAGCATTATCGTCACTCTCAAGATCCACATCAACACCTTCTTCTATCGTAAGAGTGGCTCCGCTCAAAGCAATGGCAGCACTACCTGTTTTCACTTTGAGGGTTCCCTGCCCTTTGATGAGGGCATTGGTAGAAAATGCCAAACCAAAGTAGGGAGTCTCAATCGTATTGGTACCGTTAACTACAATAGTAATATCCGCTAATTTGCTAGCAGCATTGATACCGGACTCTCCGGCAATTGTTTTAAAAGAGAAATTGTTAAGCGTGAGAATCCGCTTTTCTACATCATAGCGAACAGAACCATCCCCAAAGAGGTCTTCGTAATTTTCGCTCGTAAGCGTCTTTCCTCCTACAAAGAGGTAGTCAATAGTTTTGTCTATCAATACTTTTTCCTTGCAGATAGCCCCATTGAGATAAATAACTCCCTTATCTACCTTAGCACCCTTGGGAGTATGGATATGGCACCCCTCGAATGCGACTTCGCCAAAACCGGATAAAGAGGCTGTACTCCCCTGTAGCTCTACCTTTGCATTCACAAATGACAATTTATTCTTATCGCCTAGGAATCCATATACCCCCTCTGCAACAATAGACGTTCCCTTCACGGTCAAACCCTTGGTTGCCTTAAGGCCTGCTTGCTCCTTAGACTTAACGTTAAGAGAACCTTCTCCCCTTATTTCCACATCAGCCTCAAGTAGGATAGCATCGCTAGACGTAGCACTCAATGTATTCGCCCCCTCTAGAGAAATATACAAATCCGACTTCACCTCAAGAGCAGGCTTATCCCCACCCTCTAAGGTAGCATTGCGCAGGAAAAGAGTCTTCGTCTCCGCAGAGTAAGAAACAGAGCCATCACCCAGTATATCGGAAGCATTGCTAGCATTTACTTTTACACCCTTTACAGTAATATCATAGTCCACACTCACCTTTTCTATCACGACTTGTTCCGTGCACACCTCTTCACCAAGGACAACAAATCCTTCTACAATCTTAGCATTGGCCGGTGCTGTAATCACACAATCTTCGAGTTTAATATCCTTCAAGTCTGAGATTGAGCCCTTTTCTCCTTTAGCCTTTAAAGTAGAGGCTTTAACTAGAAGAATTTCGGAGAGCCCCATATCTCCCGTAATACCCCAAGCTCCCTTCACATCTACGGTACAGCCTCCTTCTATAGTCAGATTAGAATTATCTAGAAAAATAGCAACTGCAGCAGAAGCGTCATAAGAGAGGGAGCCACTACCCTTAATCGTATTGTTAGGGCTGGCCAAGTCAAAGCGTCCTCCCTTTGAAGTAATCACATTATCCCCCTTTAATTCTATTGTAAAATTACTAAGGTCAGAGGAGGTTTCAATAGGATTTGTCGTATCATCAATTGCCAGATTAACCCCATCAAGGGTAAGAGTGTGACTCTCTACATCATAACTGATTTTACCAGTTCCTTTGCCAATCTCTTTCATAAGATCGGCAGCATTAGCACTGGTTACTTCTACGCCTGCAACAGTCACTCCAAGCGACTCCTGCGCCCAAATGGAAGTAGTTCCCATTGCTGTAAAAGCCACAATGGTCGCTAAAAGAAAGACAAATCGTCTCTTCATAACAAAGTAAATCTCTTTCATTTCTAATCTATTTTTAGTTTTCAAATTCAAATATTTCTCCCTAAAACAATACCCTCAAGAGACCTCTAATCTGGGGACATCGATACATTATAACATCCTAACAGCGTGAGGATTTATTTTTCACACCCCCCATCCGAGGCTCAAGAAGGTTTGTACTCTGAGCGCAATATTACGAAAATAATTTCAAATACACGCCGAAAAAGAAGAAAACATAGTCTATTATTCTGCCCCGATGAGGGTAAGAAAAAAGAAAGGTCTTCCGTTTTACAGGGTCAACCTAATTTGATTGGAGCCAAAGAATTTACGTCACTATCACACAAAAGGAGGCTCTACACCATTTTAATCCTTGAGGCAAATCCAAAAGATTAATGGGGACGCTATAGAAAATACCAAAGAGTCAAGAACGATATTACACACAACTTCTTTACTATAAGTTTTTTGGGGAAACGAACACGAAAGGAGTAATTCAAAGAGAACAAGAAGAGAAATCAGTGTATTAAATGAGATTGTTTAATACCTTTATACCATTGATGAAGAAAAGTATTGTACAATGAAAAGAGAAGTAATGTTATTGCTTTCTGTTATGCTATCTATGCTAACGGCTTTTGCACAAGAACATGTCGGAGGAATGGTTAGTGGTCAGGTTAAATCCACCTCAGGGGAAGAACTTATCAATGCCATTATTACATTTAAGAATCTCCAAGATTCAACGAAAATTTATCCTACGATATGTGATGTACAAGGGCGTTACCATCAGGAATTACCTTATGGCGAATACTCATATGTTATTTCTTATATTGAGGGAAATTATACCCCCGAAAAGAATAGGGTTTTGGTAAATAAATCGAATACAGAAATACCGGAGATAAATATCAAACTTAAAGATAAAGAGCTGAATGAGGTTGTTGTAACGGCTAAACGCCCCTTTGTTTCATACAATGGTAGTGTCGCTCGATATAATCTATCCGCAAATCCGGCATCCATCGGAGGAAACATTTTGGATGGTGTAAAGTTGATACCAGGGGTACAAATACAAGAAAGTGGAGGGCTGTCTATTTTTGGGTTCTATAACTTAACAGTGGCTGTTAATCGTCAGGTGCTCAGATTATCAAATGAAGAGATACAAGCATATCTTGCATCCTTGAGTGTGACGGACGTAGAAGCGGTGGTGATTATTCGCCATCCGGGACCGGAATATGGTATGCGAGGAGATGCCATTTTGAACATCATCACAAAGAAAAAGCCAAATGAAGGAACCAATACTTTTATTTCTATGGATGCTATCTATAGAAAGCTGCTATCCGAAAATGCACGTATAAGAATCAACTATAACAAGAAGAATTGGAGGAATTATGTATCCTATCATTTTTTTAACACACGCCATCAAGAGACTCTTACAACCTCCATTGGAGCGGATACAACAACGACCAATCCTTATAGAGGACATAGTCTTCAAACAGGATTCGAATGGCAAGTATCGCCCAAACAACTGATTGAAGCAAGGGGGCATTTATCTCTTTCTAAAGAGAATATTGACTACAATCACACGAATAGAATTGATATGAATCGAAAAGTAGCTACTTTGAATTTGTATCATACCTTGTCTGAGAAGAATTGGGATTGGAAAAACTATGCAGATTACACATTTAGTAGTAATGGTCGGAATTACTTTTACGGCAATACAAATAATAACTCATTACAAGATAGATTCCATTATCTCCGCATAGCCTCCGACGTTGTCTATTGGCCTACTCCGACATTGGGAGTTCTAATCGGAGGAAGTCAAAATAACATGTGGTTTGTAACTAAATCGCCAATGGAGACAGATCTCCTGAACAATGCTTATAACGAAAGTAACACTTCCGCCTATCTTACTGTACGTTATCGTAATGGGAGCATTGATACATATGGCGGTGTCCAATTCAATTATGATCAACGGAAAGGTATTGCTCAAGAAAGAATAAGTCACTTTGATAATACACATCATTGGCAACCCTATTTCAATTTTGCTTATGATATATCACGCAATCACCGAATATCCACCTCGTTACAGACCTACTACCGACGCCCTTCTTTCCGAGATTTGATGCCCTACGCCTCCTATTCCGGATTCTTACACAGATTGGGAAATCCCAAACTCAAGAATAGTACGAGGTATAATCTTTCCCTCAATTACGCCTACATGAAAGCTGCTACATTAGAAATAAATCTATCTAATGAAAAGTATCCAATAATCGAATACCTAACACCATATAATGGAGGTTATGCCCTAACTAAAACAAATCTAGATTATAGTCGGTATCTACGAATTGTAGCAGGAGCTCCAATCCCAATTATCTACAAAGAAGATGGATTGCAATGGATAGCATCTACTTACCTTGCTTATCATGTACAACAAGACAAAGGGGACATAAATGCCCTAGATTACAATCGCACATTCACTGCTTATTACGCACAACACAAACAATCATTAAATCTTCCATCTCAGTGGTATTTTGATGCTCAAATTACCTACTATAGCCCTCTCTTTTTAGGAGTATATAAAACCGAGAAACAGTGGTGGATAAACTTTTCCATTAGTAAACGTATCCAAAACTGGAAGTTCTCTCTCAATGGATATGATATACTGAACACTAATCTAGCCAAAGGTGAAATAGTAGGTATGGAAAATCTTATTTCATTTGTCCAAAACTGGCATAGCCCTAAAATCACTTTTGGTATAAGTTGCACTTTGGGTAACAAGAGTCTCAAAACGTCCGATCGTAAAAATATAAATAGCGAATCTCGTCTTAGCCAATCTGCCAATGAGGGGATGAACTTACAACAATAGATGAAGGTCACGGACTATTGCATATAGAAAAGATATGATGATATAGGATAGCTTCCGACAAAACACAGCCCATTATTCTATCCCGATGAGGGTAAGAAAAAAAAGCGTTACCCCAAAAATAGAGTAACGCTACCTAATTTTCTGAAAACTCTAGGCCTAGCTCGTCCTAAAATTCACTTGTAAAATGGAACTTGATCTCGGGGAAGTCTTGTTGAGCCATCTGCAATACATAACCGGAGTCCGCCAAGAAAACGTCTCGTCCCTCTCTATCGTACGCCATGTACTGTGCCTTACGTTTTTTGAAGTTGGCAAGCACTGCGGCATCACTACTCTCTATCCAACATGCCTTATACAAGTGGATAGGCTCCCAGCGACACTCTGCACCATACTCATGCAAGAGGCGATACTTGATCACTTCGAACTGAAGCTGCCCCACCGTACCAATGATGCGACGACCATTAAACTGATTGATAAAGAGTTGCGCAACCCCCTCGCCCATCAACTGATCCACACCCTTGATAAGCTGTTTCTGCTTCATGGGATCGGCATTCTCAATGTACTGGAAAAGCTCCGGAGAGAAACTCGGCAACCCTCGGAAGTGCAGAGACTCACCCTCTGTCAGCGTATCACCAATCTTAAAGTTACCGGTATCGGGCAATCCTACAATATCTCCGGCATAGGCATCATCCACAATTTCTTTCTTCTGAGCCATAAAAGCGGTAGGGGAAGAAAAGCGGAATTGCTTATCGAGACGGATGTGACGATAGTATTTATTGCGTTCAAAACGCCCCGAACAAACCTTGACAAAAGCGATACAGCTGCGGTGATTGGGATCCATATTGGCATGGATCTTGAAGACAAATCCGGAGAAAGGCTCCTCACGAGGCTCCACAATGCGCTCTTCTGCCTCTGTGGGTTGTGGCGATGGCGCAATGCGCACAAAACAATCGAGCAACTCTCTAATACCAAAGTTATTGAGGGCAGAACCAAAGAAAACGGGAGCCAATAGACCCGACAAATACTCCTCCGAAGAGAACTCGGGGTAGACACCCTGAACCAATTCAAGTTCATTACGAAGTTGGTCGGCAGAAGCCTTTCCGATGTACCCCTCTACCTCAGGAGTAGATATATCTTTGATTGAGTGGATATCGTCAGAGACATGCTGCTTGTCGCTTTTGAAAAGACAAAGCTCTTGGGAAAACAGGTTATATACCCCTTGGAAACGCTCTCCCATACCAATGGGCCAGCTCATGGGGCAAACATGAATCCCCAACTCTTCTTCCACCTCATCCAGCAACTCAAAAGCATCTCTCCCCTCACGGTCTAACTTATTGATAAAGACAATAACGGGCGTGTGCCGCATGCGACAGACCTCCATTAGTCTACGCGTCTGCTTCTCTACCCCTTTGGCACTATCAATTACGATAATAACGCTATCTACGGCCGTAAGGGTACGGAAAGTATCTTCCGCAAAATCCTCGTGCCCCGGGGTGTCTAAGATATTTATCTTATAGTCTCCGTATTGGAAGCCCATCACTGAGGTTGCGACAGAGATCCCACGTTGCCGCTCAATCTCCATCCAGTCACTAGTGGCCGTTTTGCGGATTTTATTGCTTTTGACAGCGCCTGCTACATGGATCGCCCCCCCGAAGAGAAGGAGTTTCTCTGTGAGGGTTGTCTTACCCGCGTCCGGGTGCGAAATAATGGCAAACGTACGCCGCTTGTCAATCTCTTGCTCGAAGGAAGACATATAATTCCTAGGCTCTCTCGTTGTTACTTTGCGATGCTCACAGAGCGCGTCTCACGTATTACAGTTATCTTCACCTGCCCTGGGTAGGTCATTTCATCCTGTATCTTACGTGCTATCTCGTTACTGAGTTGCTCAATGTCTTTGTCACTAGTCTTATCAGCCCCCACAATTACACGCAATTCGCGACCGGCTTGAATGGCATAAGTTTTAACCACTCCGGGATAGGAGAGCGCGAGCTGCTCAAGGTCATTAAGACGCTTGATATACGCCTCAACGATTTCCCTACGAGCACCAGGGCGAGCACCACTAATAGCGTCACAAACCTGTACGATAGGAGCCAGTAGAGAAGTCATCTCCACTTCGTCGTGGTGAGCTCCTACGGCATTAAAGATCTCGGGTTTTTCCTTATACTTTTCGCAGAGCTTCATCCCTAGGATAGCGTGCGATAGTTCGGGTTCGTCGTCGGGTACTTTACCAATATCGTGGAGTAGACCTGCACGCTTCGCCTTCTTGGGGTTAAGCCCTAGCTCGCTTGCCATGATGGCACAGAGGTTGGCAGTCTCACGAGAGTGCTGCAACAAATTCTGACCATAGGAAGAGCGATATTTCATCTTCCCAATAAGGCGTACCAACTCGGGATGAATCCCGTGTACCCCGAGGTCAATTACGGTACGTTTGCCCGTCTCGATAATTTCCTCTTCTACCTGCTTACGCACCTTAGCCACCACCTCTTCGATGCGGGCTGGGTGGATACGTCCATCTTGTACCAGCTGGTGCAAAGCAAGGCGTGCTATCTCACGACGTACGGGGTCGAAGCCCGAGAGCACAATCGCTTCCGGGGTATCATCCACAATAATCTCAATACCCGTAGCTGCCTCAAGAGCGCGAATATTACGTCCTTCACGACCAATAATTCGCCCCTTTATTTCGTCATTATCGATATGGAATACACTTACAGAGTTTTCGATAGCTGTCTCTGTAGCTACCCTCTGGATAGACTGTACAACGATGCGTTTTGCCTCCTTATTGGCAGTCATCTTAGCCTCTTCTACAATCTCATTAACGTATGCCGTAGCCTCGTCTTGCGCCTCGGCACGCATAGTCTCGATGAGTTGTTCCTTAGCTTCAGTAGCACTAAGCCCTCCGATATGCTCCAACTGGTTGCGTTGCTGAGCAATAAGCTCGTTCAATTCTTCTTGACGATGCTCTACTACATCCTGCTGAGCAGTAAGCATCTCGCGCACAGCATCTAGCTCGCCATTCTTCTTCTCCAGCTCACACTGACGCTCATTGAGGTCCTCCTCACGGCGCTTTAGCTTGGTATGGCGGCTATCAAATGCACTATTTCGCTGCTTCGTCTCACGCTCCAGTTCCTCCTTCAAACCTTGGAACTTTTGCTTGAGCTCTTTCATTTTTTCCTTCTCTAGAGCATCCGCTTCTCGCCTTGCATCTTTGCGAAGACGCTCTATTTCTCTCTTTGCTTCGGCCAACTTTGCCTTGTAGAGGTTGTCTGCCTTACGGCGAATCAATAGCCAACCTACTACAGATCCTACAACGAGGAGGGCAATGGCTCCAATTACATATCCCATAATCTGTCTCTCTTTGTCCTAACCCGAAAAAGGGACTCTTTCCCTCTTAGCAAGCCAGTTTGTTTACTTTGCCTCCATGACTTTTCTTCTCCAAAAGAAGAGAGGCGCATGATTTCCTCACCCTACAACAGAGAAAATCTCCCTCTGTGAAGGACACTCCAACTTAACACAAAGACTATCGGATATTGGGATAAAAAGAATAGAAGCACTCGCCTAAGGCACAATTAGGAGCTATTTACTCCGCATCCCCTTAGCAAGATCCTCCCCTCTGCACTACTAGAGTGAAGGCAAATCGTCTACGAGGGTTTTGTACTGCTCCAAGAGCGTCTCGGCGTCAGTACACAACCTAGCCAAGGACTTTTCTGTATCAGAGTGATCGGCTCGTTGGGTCGTAATATCCAACAAATAAGCGGTCTCCAACAACGCCATAAGACGCGGTTGCTCCGTGATCTGCTCCATACTCCCTCCATAGAGACGACGATAATGAAGAATACGATCCGTAGCAAAGTCAGCAGCTCTGCGGTATCCACCATCTTGAGAGACAGGGATTCTTTTGAGATTAAGCTCTACACTATCTACGATAATCCTCGCCTTCATCATCGGTTCAGACTCTGTAGCCGCACTCGATCTCTTACGCTGCACAATAGGTTTTTGAGACATACTTTTTCCCTTTTATGTGTATGCTACACATGCATTCTCGCCCTACGTATCACATCCTTTAAGCCGTCTTCTTCCATCATAGAGACACTTCCCTCAACTCTCGGAGAGGCTCTTTCTTCTCCGGCTTCTTATTCTGTCTCCAAAAGGCGTAAGGCCTCTTGGATGTTTTTTTTCAACCCTACAAGACGCTGACGGGCATCCGCCCAATCTTTGTCTTGTGCAATAATCATCCGAGCTGTAAGCAAAGCGTTATTTTTTTGCTGCTCTGTAGTCAAGCTCTCCTCCAGTCTCAAACGCTCCCCTTCAAGGTACTTCATCCGAGCTTGTAGCTCCGAAATGTACACCTGTTGGCGTTCCAAAAGCTGCGAGAGACCTCCAAAAGCACGCTCCAGCCGCTGCAAATACTCTGCTTCCTGCCTAGTCATTGCTAAGTCTTCTTACGGCAAAGGTACAAAAAAGATGGAATAGGCAGGTGAAAAGTCCACAATGAGAATGCAGATAAGAGGCTTGGAGGTCGTTGTCTGAATAGGGCCTACAAAAAGAACTCCTCTCCCTATGGCGAAATGCCACAAGGAGAGGAGATTTTTTTATTGGGAGGTCTGATTAACCGAGCTGCGCAATGGCACGCTCAATACGTCGGATGCTTTCTTCTCGCCCCAGTAAGTAAAGGATCTCGTTGATATGAGGGCCTTTGGGAGCTCCAACAAGAGCCAAACGAAGGGCATTCATCACCCCACCCATACTATACTCTTTGGTCTGAATGAAACTATTGAGAGCCTCTTCCAATGCCTCGCTTTCGAAGGCGGGTTGGGCATTCAATAGATCGATAATTTCACGCATTTGGAGCGAAGACTCTGCCTTCCAACGCTTCTTCACCGTTTTTTCATCGTACTCTTCGGGAGCCATAAAGAAGAAATAAGTCTCATCCCAAAGCTGAGGGATCAATTGCACTCGGTCTCGTACCACACTTAGGATGCTCTCGAGATTGGCAGGGACGTCTACATGATGCTGCTCCAAGACCGGAGTAAATAAAGCGGCAATACGCTCAACAGGAGCCTCCTGCAAGTAACGATGATTGAACCACTTGCCCTTCTCAAAATCGAACTTAGCCCCCGACTTACTGCACTTATCAAGAGAGAAGGCCTCTATCAGCTCCTCCCGAGTCATCACTTCTCGGTTATCCCCGGGGTTCCACCCCAAGAGGGCAAGGAAATTGACAACAGCCTCGGGCAGATAGCCACTCTCACGATAGCCCATGGAAATGGTCTGACTCTCAGGGTCGTGCCACTCAAGAGGGAATACGGGAAAGCCCAATCGATCGCCATCCCGCTTGCTGAGCTTACCATTCCCTTCGGGCTTGAGCAAGAGGGCAAGGTGAGCAAATTGGGGCATTGTATCTTCCCAACCCAACGCTCTATAAAGGAGCTTGTGCAAGGGGGCACTAGGTAACCACTCTTCCCCTCGTATCACATGGGTAATACCCATTAGATGGTCATCTACAATATTTGCGAGGTGGTAGGTAGGCAGGTCATCGCTACTCTTGTAGAGCACCTTGTCGTCTATAATGGACGAATTGATGCGCACCTCTCCTCGGATTAGGTCGTTTACCACGACTTCTTCTCCGGGCTCGATTTTGATACGTACCACGTAGGGCACTCCCGCCTCTTCCAAAGCTCGGATCTCCTCCTTACTGAGGACAAGATCGTTTTTCATGCTATTGCGGGTAGTAGCATCATACTGAAAGTTGGGGATTGCATTACGAGCAGCCTCTAGCTCCTCGGCCGTATCGTAGGCCTTATAAGCCTTCCCCTCTCGCAATAGTTGGGCTACGTACTCGCGATAAATATCTCGGCGTTCGCTCTGGCGATAGGGGCCACACTCACCCCCTACACCCACACCTTCGTCTATCTCTATCCCAAGCCAATTAAGTGCTTCCAATATATAGGCCTCGGCACCTGGTACAAAACGCTTGCTATCCGTATCCTCAATACGAAGTAGCATATCGCCACCAAAATGACGAGCAAAAAGGTAATTATACAAAGCTGTACGCACCCCTCCGATATGGAGTGGCCCCGTAGGACTGGGCGCAAACCGCACACGTGGCTTTTGGGAGGTTGAAGTCATATTCTCTTCTTTCTCTAGTGTATTGTGTTATTCTTTTCTATGCTTAATAGCGCAACAAAAGTAGCTATTTGTTGGGGATCTCCCAAAGAGGAGATAGCCCTTTCTTCTGAGGTTTAATAGGAGTAGCTCCTAACTAAAAACAAAGAGAGGGTGCACTTACAAATGCCCCCTCTCCTCTCTTTTTGGTGATTTCTATAGCCTCATAGAAGAGGTGTTGAGAGACCGATTAACGGCTCTGCTGACCTCCCGGCTGACGCGCCGAGTAACTGATATTGAGTGCGTCGGCACGACGAAGTTGATACTTAATATCCGATATAATCTTCATCTTTGTATCGGCATCAGCTTTGATAGAGATGGTCATAAGCTTCTTACGCTCATCTTGTATCTTAGCCTCTTCTTGCTTTACAAAGTCATAGACAAGCTCCGTATTCTGGATTATTTTGTCATTGATTTGAATGCAAGAATTATTACCGAACTTTGCGCGATAGGCTGCAATGGGCTTACCTACGTAGAGATAAGACACGAGCGACTTCTCTTCGAGCTTTGTGAGCTCTGTAGCGCGAGGAAGATTGCTGTACTCTACCTTAGCGGTTACTTCGCGGATACTTGTAACCATCATGATAAAGAACAGGAATGCAAAGATAAGGTCGGGGAGAGAGGAAGTGTTGAGTTCCGGCATCTCACGTCCGCCATTTTTACTGAATTTTCCCATTACTATCTTCCTTACTAATTACTTGAGATTCGACAAAGGCATTTCGGAGAGGTGCATCGGGTACACTTCGAGGATCATCTTCTGCTTATCGGTGCTGAGCTCTTCGTAGGGAGTATTGAACTTCATACGAGCATACTCATCCCAAATCTCATTGTAAGCCTTGAGGATCTCATTTTGTACATTGATGAACATCTGATAACTCGTTTCTACCTCATTCTTAAGAGAGATAGCGTAGCTAAGAGTTGTAGTCTCAACCACTCCAAGACCAGGTACCTCGCGAGTTTCCTTCTCGGGCAACTCAGGACTATTCTTGGGGTTCACCACAAATTCTTTTACACGCTCCTTGAGCTCTTCGATAGAGATAAGCTGAGTACTCTCGCCACCTGCCGTCTTACGTAGTACGGCAATCTGGTCCTTACGATTAACGAGCAACTGCATAATGTTGCGGTCGTTAATCTCTATATCATCATGTTGTTCTTCTTTGGGCACAAGCGGCGGAAGACGACGCTTAATACCCTTATCCGTATCCATTGAAGTAGTTATCAAAAAGAAGATCAGAAGAATAAAAGAGATATCGGCCATAGACGAACCATTGATGCCTGGTACTTTCTTTTTAGACTTAGCCATGCTCTTATTACTGATTTAATTTGATAATTATTTCTTTAGTGTACTGCGGCGAATTGCGCCCCAAATGATCAGAACGATAGTTGCTGCAATAAGTGCGTAACTACTGTAAAGCACCATATCGGCGGTTTTGAGCCAGCCCGCAGTGAGATACTTCTGAGAGTCTTCGTTTACAGCACTCATAGCGGCAGGGTCTCCATTGCCAATAGCGTAAGTGATAACGAGTAGCAATACAAGAGCTACCAAACCGATAAGACCTGTAAGAGCCTTCTTTGAGTCCCGCTTAAAGCTTCTGAAGAAGCCGATTAGGGCAAAACACAAGGTAACCACTAGGGTTAAGCCTGTGAGTATGTATACCCATCCGAGGAATGCTCCTGTAAGCTCGTAGGCCTTATTCGTCCCTTCCATGTGCGAACCTCCCATAAAGAGAGAAAGGCACATAAGAACCGAGACAACCAGGAGAGCGAGGAACGTCCAACTGGATATCTTTCTAGATTTTGTTACAGACATAACTACTAATGGGGGTAATTACTTTTTAATATTGTACTTGATAACCAAGTCGAGAAGAGAGATAGAAGCGTCTTCCATCTTATTGAGGATAGCCTCTACCTTGCTGAGGATGTAGTTGTAGAAGAGCTGAAGGATAAGAGCTACAATAAGACCAAAGATGGTCGTAATAAGAGCTACCTTCATACCGCCGGCAACTACCGTAGGGCTGATGTCACCTACCTTTTCAATCTTGTCGAAGGCCATAACCATACCGACTACAGTACCGAGGAACCCGAGAGAGGGAGCCATGGCAATGAAGAGAGTAATCCAAGAGAGGTTCTTTTCGAGAAGACCACCTTGTACCCCACCATACGATGTGATAGAGCGTTCAACGATGTCAATGCCTTGATCCATACGCATAAGACCTTGGTAAGCAATAGAAGCTACAGGGCCGCGAGTCTCACGAGCAATTTTCTTAGCACCTTCTACATCACCACGAGCAAGAGCATCTTCGATACCCTTAAGTAGCTTGTCTACATTGGTATCTGAGAGGTTGAGGTAGATGATACGCTCCATACAGAGAGCGAGACCAAGGATGAGGGCGAGAGCAATGATGGCCATAAAGTCGGCACCCCCTTCGATGAATTTCGTCTTAAGAGCCTGATGGAAGCTAGCTTCTTCGGCAGGAGCTTCGGCAGGAGCTTCAGCAGCTTCTTGGGTTTCCTCTTGATCCGCTACAGCAGGAGCAGCTACCTCTTCAGTGGCAGCAGCCTCAGGAGCTTGTGCGGGTTGGTCTTGAGCCCACGAAGCAGTGGTAATGCTCACTGACAACAAGGCGGTGCAGGCAAGAGTTGCAAATAACTTTTTCATCTTGACGTTGAGATTAAATTGTTCTATCTTTTTAATTTGTTCTATTATACTTTTTCTTTGATGGTGACAATAAGGTGAAGGAATATACCTATCTAAACATCATGTCTACCCCTCAAAGTTCTGCGGAGAGAATGGGATTCGAACCCATGAAACACTTTTGGCGTTTACACACTTTCCAGGCGTGCCTCTTCAACCACTCGAGCATCTCTCCTAACTATTTCACCCCATAGTATCTCTGTATTTTATCTTTGAATATCAGATACTTGAGCGAAATTCACGAGTATTAGGGCACTTCCCAACTCGTATTTCAACCGCAAATCTAATCTTTTCCCTGCAAATAGGGGCTACAATTAGCAAAGAATTATCGACTTCTAAGCTCCAAAGGGCGAGATTACTGCCCTATTGGAACATAAAAATCACCAATTGCACAACGCCTACTTTGCTGCCGTAATCAGCTCTCTTTAGCTCCTCCCCATCCCTAACTAACCAGACTAAAAAAGCGACATAGGGATTGTTCTTTTTCTCCCTCGCTAGAAAGCAAAAATTTCCTGCCCTAGAAATTTTTATTTTCCAAGCAGAAATGCTCCTCCATTCTGGGCAAGATTTTTTTCAAAATAGGGCAGAAAATCCTCTGAAAATCAGCTGTCTTTTTCAGGAGATTCTTTATAGGGCTGTAAAGTACGAAGCCATTGATCGATCCGAGGAGCAGCGGTATTAACCTCGTCTTTGTGTATCAAAAGCCCTTCCATCAGGCTAGACTTGGGGAGCATCTGCATCAAGTGGGGCATTATCTTAGTGATACTGCTCTTTCCACTCGTTGCAAAGGGCACAACTACTTTCCCTCGAAAATCATGCTGCGCAATGAAGGTTTTCACCACCCCGGGCAACTGCCCAAACCAAATAGGAGTACCTAAGTAAATCGTATCGTAAGCAGCAAATCGGGGCAGTTTTCCCTTGATTTTGGGATACACATCATTGTTACGCTCCTCCTTGGCACGAGCCACTACATCATTGTATTCGCTGGGATAGGGCACCTCAGGCTCGATACGGAAAAGGTCTCCTCCTACCTTACGATGAATTTCTTCAGCGACCTGTTTGGTTACGCCTCCACGAAGCGAGAAGTAGGCGACTAACACCTTCTTATTTTCTCGGGCATGGAGATTGGCAAAAGAGAAAAGCATCCCCAAAAGGAGGAATAGGGTGCATTTGCGTCTCCATTGCCTTATTTGTGGGGTTATTACAAAAGACTTATACATAGGACTCTAGTATTATGAGGTGTATACATTGAGGTATCGTTGTACGATATTCGTGGTATCATAGCGATGGAGCACATCGGTACGACACTGTGCTATTGGGCCTTTTTCGGTGGCACGGAGCACCTCTTCTATCCCCCTAGCCAAGTCGGGCACATCTCGATAGCGAGCCAAATAGCCCGTGACTCCATGAGTAATAATCTCGGGTATCCCCCCGACCTCAAAAGCGACCGTAGGGCACTCCATGGCAGCCGCCTCTATAATGGTATTGGGGAGGTTTTCCTCGAGAGAGGGCGTTACATACAGGTTGGCGGCGGCATAATGAAGAGCCATTTCCTGTGGGGATAGGTACCCCACACACTTAAATTCGATAGGAGCGAGCGACGAAAGTAACTCAGGATGGGATATTTTTCCAAAGAGAAGAGCGAGAGGCTTCTGCTCCTGAGCATAGGGAGTTGCGTAGAAAATTTGAAGAGCCTTGAGCATCTCGGCAAAACCCTTGCGAGGGTCGTCAGTACGAGCTGCTCCAAAAAGGAGTATAGGTCTATCGGCTGGCAAGCCAAGTTTTATGCGAGCTTGCTCTCGGGGGATAGGGGTGAAAGTCTTGGAATCGAAGACGTTGGGTATAGCCTCCACGCGGCACCCTTGTGTCAACAACGACTGCCGAGCTTCGGCTGCAATCCACTCGCTACACCCCACAAAAGAGGGGGATAACTCTTTGTAGAGAGCCTGTTTAGCACGGAAAAAACTCCGTGCCGGATCGAAAAAAGGGATCCCGGGTTGCAACTGAGGGCAGTCATGACACCCTGGAGTTTCGGTAAAACGCCGGCAGTCGCGAGCGTGATGACAAACAGAAGTAAAAGCCCACTCGTCGTGAAGGGTGAAGATCACCTTTTTCTTTAGTTGTACCAAAGGACGAAGAGAGGAGAGACCAAGAAATCCCTGGTTGATCCAATGAATATGGATAACATCAGCCCCAAGGATAAGAGGATGGTGCTTGAGAGAAAAACCTGCTATCGGCAATGAGACATCAAAAACATGAGCCAAACGAAAACCTTGAGACACCCATGCAGCTCCTACTTCGAGCGATTTTTTCCATTGTGCAACCCCTCGAGACCAAGCACTATCCCTCCGTAAAGCGTGAATACCGGATCCCCGATGAGAAGCATGGAGTACGAGCATAGAAGCATTCAAACCTGCCTCACGCTGCGCCATCATGAGACGATGTGCTGCAATAGCCGCTCCCCCCGCACTATCGCTGGTACAGAGATGAACAACTTGCAAGGGGCGTGAACTCATAGGCATGAAAAAGCACAAAAGAGATTCTCTAGGACTTCAAATAGAACGAGCCTCTCTCGCCTTGAGAGCCGGTGATAGGGCGGCAGTATAGCGTAGGAAGGTATCAAAAAGCACCATTTTGGCACTAACATTCCCTCTCACGTGGCGTATAGCACTCTCAGTTGTACGATATATAGATTCGATATTAGCAGGAGTAATCACCTCATTCAAGGCAATAAAGATTGCTTGCTCTCTATCTGTAGAAAACTGAGTACCGGCTCCCGTAAAATTGCCCGTAAAGCTAAGTCGAAAACACTCCTCGAAGTAAACCAAAGCTGCAACAATCCATTCTCTCCCCTCACTGTCCATCTTCTCACTTAACTTACGGAGCGCAACCACATCCTTACGCACTATGTCTCCAATAAGTTGTCCGAAGCATTCTGTGTATTTGGCAATGGAAGTATTATTAGCAAGTATCTGACGAGCCCGAAGCAATATACCATCGCTACGGAGGGCGGCACGCAACAAATCTCGCTCCTGTGCTTGTGGGTAAAACTGCCGTAGCCCCATTTTGAGTTCGTCTTGGGTGAGAGGGAGCAACTCAAAACGCTGCATACGGCTCAGAATTGTCTCCAAAAGCTGCTCTGTAGCAAAACAAACCGATACAATAATCGTCTTATCGGGAGGCTCTTCCATCAGCTTGAGGAGCTTATTGGCAGCCGCCTCATTCATGCGATCAGGCTCGTATATAATGACCATACGATACCCACCCTCGCTAGAGGCGATACTCAGTTTGTTCTCCAAAGCGATGGCATCCTTACTATAAATCACAGGTTGCTGCTTGCCGGCGTTGAGGTAGCGAAGCCATGTCTCATGATCGAAATAGGCTCCCTCTGCAGCAAACATTTCACGCCACTGAGACAAGAAGTTATCCGAAGGCGTCTCCACGTCCGTAGCATTAACAACAGGGAAGATATAATGGACATCAGGGTAAGAAAGCTGAGAAAGCATCTTGCAATGGGGACAGACTCCACAGCTATCCCCATGGTGAGGGTCCGAACAATTAAGGTACTGTATCCAGGCAAGAGCAAGCCCAACACCGGGCATCCCATCTTCTATATCGAAAAGGATATTGTGAGGGATATGCCCCGTAGCACTAATTCTCCGAAGTTCTTCTTTGAGCGACTCGTAGCCTATTATATCTCTAAACTGCATAGTAGTAAGTGGCTTTTGGTGCCATCTTTATTTGCTCGGCTCTACGAAGGTACAAACTCTCACGCAACAAAAGAGTTTTTGCTCGCAGTGAGGAAGAGATAAATCCACCATAAGATTATAGGGAACATACTCTCCCATAGAAACAAAAAGAGAGTGCAACAAAGAGAAGTTTTCCCCCTCTTGCTACACTCTCTCCTATCTTTTATTAGGAAGAGACTCTTATCTCTCTCCTCTCTGTGCGACACTAGCGCACCCGAATAGATTTTCCGGGGCGAAGAGTTGCCTTTGCGGTCATATTGTTTAGCTTACAAAGCTTAGCAACTGTAGTGCCATGTCGCTTAGCAATCGAAGAGAGGCTATCACCTTCTTTGATGCGATGCGTCTGAGGAGCTTTTTCCTTTGCACGCTCACGACTATTGGCAGATTGCTTGTACTCCGTTACTTTCTCTTTGTTGTTCGCAAACAATTCTCCATAGCTAGGACCGGAATTATCAGTGTTACCACGACGGAATACGTAGGTATCACGCTGTAGTACTCCTAGGGAGAAATCGACAATCTGCGTTGGATTAATGGGAATCCCCATAAAGCGAAACTCTAAATGCAAATGAGGGCCGGTAGAGCGACCTGTAGAGCCACCTAGACCGATAGGATCGCCGGCTTTCACCACTTGATCGCGCTGCACCAACTGACGGCTAAGGTGACCATAAACGGTCTCTAAACCATTGGGGTGACGGATCACAACGTAGTATCCAAACCCTTTACCTTCGAAATCTCGGATACGAACCTTACCACTAAAGGTAGCACGCACGGTGTCTCCCGTGTGGAGAGCGAGGTCTATACCTCGATGGTTACGACCAAATCTGGAACGATAACCGTAGTTGGAAGTCACCTTTACCTTCCCACTGAGGGGCATCACAAAGCCCTCACAATTGATCTCGTAACTAGAGGGGATTTCAACGGAATGCTTACCGGCGAAGGGGTTGACATATGAGCTCCAGCTATCCACTCCGTAGAGGTCGATGGCTGGTGCTTCAAGGGCTTCGCGCGCGTCTTCAAGCTCGCGCATATTCTTTTTTGCCTTGACTTTCTCAATCCCCTTAACACCATCTGCATAGAGCGTTGGCATCTCGGTGGAATCTGCACTTTGGGACGAAATCCCTTTCTTGCTCTTAGTCGTCGCAACCGCTGTAGTGCGCGCCGACTTCTTCTTTCGAGGCTTCTTCCTATCCACGGAATAGGCCTCAAGAGGCAAGCTAAGTAGAGCTACAAACCCCACTAAAAGCAGGGAGCGAGCGGCTGTTAGCTTTGTTCTTTTCATTCTGTTCTTACTTAGTTCATACTTGGCATACGAGGAGCGCTTCTCCTATTCTGCCCAACTTGTCCGATCGCAAATGTAGTAGATTCTACTGAAACAACCACAAAAAAGAGAAGAAAGGATACTGAAAGGGGGGCGTTTTTATGGTTATTTGCGAAGAAATAACACTTAGCACCCTGCTATCCAATACTCCCCCAACGCTTACTCTTAGGGTATATTCTCTCTAATTCTTCTGCCAAAAGAACCATATCCCCTCCCTCTAAAAGAGCATCTCGTTCGAGGATTTCCTTTACAGTTTGAGCTGCAGCATAGAGGATATTGAGGTCTTTCGATGGCTCTGCGAGGCGCAATCCCGAGAGGTCGCCACTCTGTCGTGTTCCCTCTATGTCCCCGGCGCCCCGCAATTTGAGGTCTTCTTCCGCAATGAAAAAGCCGTCGTTGGAACTACACATCGCCTCAATTCGCTTGATAGCAACAGGACTGATGGTTCGCTTAGAGAGCAATAAACAATAACTTTGCTCGGCTCCTCGCCCGACTCTCCCACGGAGCTGATGCAATTGAGCCAACCCAAAACGATCGGCATTCTCGATGACCATAACGGAAGCATTAGGCACATTTACCCCAACTTCTATCACCGTAGTAGAGAGCAAAATAGGGATCTTACCCGAGACAAATTGCTCCATACGCTGCTGCTTCTCTTGGGGTTTTAGTTTGCCGTGAACCCACGTTACATTACGATCGCCAAAGCGATAACGATATTGCTCGTAACCGGTTTCCAGATTTTTGTAGTCGGAGTCTTCTGTCCCCTCTATCATAGGATAGACCACATAGATCTGCCTACCGGCAAATAACTCTTGCTCCACCAATCGAAAAACCTCTTCGGAGAAATCGTCGAAATAGTGGCGTGTGGAGATCGGCTTGCGCCCCGGTGGCAATTCATCTATCACCGAAATATCCAGATCTCCGTAGAGCGTCATAGCAAGAGTACGTGGGATAGGAGTCGCACTCATAATGAGTACATGAGGGAGTAGATCGAGGCTTTTTTCCCAAAGACGAGCGCGCTGCACCACACCAAACCGATGCTGCTCATCAATAACGGCAAGAGCAAGATGTGCAAATTGTACTCTCTCTTCTAGGAGCGCGTGTGTGCCGACCAGCAAACGCAAAGACCCTTGAGCAAGATCCTCCAATATGGTCGTTCGCTCTCGCTGTGGTGTGCTACCCGTAAGAAGGGCCACCTCTATACCCAAAGGAGCGAGCTGGCCACGCAAGGTTTCGTAATGTTGCTGGGCGAGTATTTCCGTAGGAGCCATCATACAAGCCTGCCAACCATTATCCAAAGCCAAAAGCATGGAAAAAACGGCAACAAGAGTCTTGCCACATCCCACATCTCCCTGCAGAAGGCGATTCATTTGCAGTCCACTCTGCGTATCGTGCCGGATCTCCCTAAGCACCCGTTTTTGGGCTTGTGTGAGGTCGTAAGGGAGGCTCGAATAGTAAGAATTGAAGTACTCCCCCACCTGATCGAATAGGTAGCCTTTGAAGTGAGACTTGCGCTCTTTCTTTGTCAGTTGCAGTGATAGTTGCAAGAAAAACAGTTCGTCAAACTTCAGTCTCTGCACAGCTTTTTCCAGCGTTGCATCGTCTTTTGGGAAGTGAATGGCGTAGAGAGCCTGAGGCAATGGGATTAAACCCCAACGATTTCTGACCTCTTCGGGCAACGTTTCTCTGATATACAGATGGGCTATTTGGCACAATCTCCCGATGGCGTTGCGCAGATTCTTACTATCCAATCCCGAGCGTTTCATCTTTTCTGAGGTATGATAGACAGATAGCAGCCCACCCGCGACTTGGCTCGCACGCTCAATAGGCGTAACCTCAGGGTGCACAATATTATAATAATGCCCAAAAGCCTTAGGACGGCCATAGACGATATACTCTCGCCCTGTGGGGAATTGCTCCGAGATATAGTCCGACCCCTTAAACCACACCAGCTCAATAGAGCCCGTATCATCCCTAAAAGTCGCTTTCAATCGGGTCTTCCGGCCAAATCCCTCAAGTACATAATCCGAGATTATCCCCCGAAGTTGTACCTCGCCTCCTCCATCTCGCAGTTCTCGCACAGTGAGGATGCGACTACGATCCACATAACGAAATGGGAAAGTATAGAGAAGATCTCGAAACGTATAGACCCCTAATTCGCTCTGCAACAGCTTACTCTTACGCTCTCCTACGCCAGGGAGATACTCAATAGTAGTCTGTAGATAGTCCTTATTCATGGCAAAAAGGGCTTAGAGGAGCAGCGTGAAAGTGAGAGGATTAGTGATTCGATGGAGAATTAAGTGCTTGACGGAGAAAAAGAAGGTCGTGGGGATGGGTAATTTTTTTATTCTCAGGATTAGACTCAACAAGCTCAATAGGAGCATCATACAGAGCCTCATACACAGAAGCATCGTCTGTAAAATTCGCACCACCATCCGCTTGTCTATAGGCTGCACGAAGGCGCTCAAGATGGAATACCTGAGGGGTTTGCACCGCTACAAACTGAGTTCGATCTACCGATTTTGATCCCATCAACGGCTCGAGGTGTCGTATAGAATCCGTAAGAGGTAGGTAGGGAATTGCAGCTCCTGACGCCTCAGCTGCGGCAAGAAGAGCCTCTATTGTCTCTCCCGAGACGAGGGGGCGCACAGCATCATGCACCCCAATAAGAGTATCAGGATCTGCGGCGAGAGCCTCTATGGCGTTGCGCACCGATAAGAAACGTGTTGCCCCGCCCTCTACAATTTCATGCTTGAGATCAAAAGACTTCTCCCGACATAGTTGCTGCCAATACTCCTGATAATCCTGGGGAAGAGCCAGTGTAATACTCTCTGCATAAGGAGCAATGGCGCGTAAAGTATGCATCAAAATGGGAAGCCCCTCTACCTCCACAAATTGTTTGGGAAGAGGGCCTCCAAATCTAAGTCCTACCCCACCGGCGGGGATCACGAAGTGGCACTTTGGCATACTTCTATGGGCAAAATCTATTTCTCTCGGATAAAGATATTGATAGGAATACCCGAGAAATCCCAATTCTTACGAATCTGATTTTCCAGGAATCGCTTGTAGGGATCTTTTACCCATTGCGGGAGATTGGCATAGAATGCAAACGAAGGCACCGCTGTGGGCAACTGAGTTACGTACTTTATCTTGATGTACTTCCCTTTCCACGATGGAGGAGGCGTTTCCTCTATAATAGGCAACAACACCTCGTTCAACTCATGAGTAGGGATGCGCTTCGAGCGGCGTTGGTACACAGCATTTGCCACTTCCAACACCTTAAATATACGCTGCTTAGTGAGGGCACTAATGAAGAGAATCGGGAAATCCGAGAAGGGAGCAAGACGCGAACGAATTGCCTCCTCAAAGACACGAATTGCCTCATTGGTTTTATTCTCCACGAGGTCCCACTTATTAACGCAGACTACCAACCCTTTGCTGTTTCGCATCACAAGGGAGAGGATATTGACATCTTGGCTCTCAATTCCTCGCGTTACGTCAATCATAGCAATGCAGATATCACTATTTTCGATAGCACGTATCGAACGAATTACCGAGTAGTACTCAAGGTCTTCTTGCACCTTACCTCTTTTGCGAATACCTGCAGTATCGACAAGGTAAAAGCTGAAACCAAATTTATTGTACTCCGTATAGATAGAGTCTCGCGTGGTGCCGGCCACATTCGTTACAATGTTTCGCTCCTCCCCTATAAAGGCGTTGATAAGCGAAGACTTACCGGCATTGGGGCGACCTACCACGGCAAAGCGAGGGAGTTCCTTCTCGGTTTCTCTCTCGTGTTGCTCGGGGAGCGAGTTGACGATAGCGTCCAAAAGATCTCCGGTACCGGAGCCATTGATAGCACTAATGGCATAGGGATCCCCCAAGCCGAGAGCGTAAAACTCAGCACTTTGGTAGCCAATCTCGAATGTATCCGCCTTATTAGCAACCAGAAGAATTGGCTTCTTGGCACGTCGAAGCAGCCCCGCGACCTCCCGATCCAAGTCGGTCATCCCGGCCATTACATCCACAACAAAGAGGATTACATCGGCCTCCTCTATCGCGATCTGTACCTGCTTATTTATCTCAGACTCGAAAACATCCTCACTGCCGGAGACCCATCCTCCCGTATCAACGATGGAGAACTCGTGCCCCGTCCAGTTGGTGTGCCCATATTGACGGTCGCGCGTTGTTCCTGATATCTCCGTTACAATAGCTTGTCGGCTCCCTACCAATCGGTTGAAGAGAGTGCTCTTCCCCACATTGGGGCGACCTACTATGGCTACTAAATTACTCATATATTGATATTATACCTTGCTCATTTTGAGCGAGTTTTCTTTCTTTAGAAAAGGAGAATTTAGTCTAGCGAATAGCCAAACTCCGATAGATCGCGATCATTTTGTCGCCAATCTTTCTCCACTCGCACGATAAGCTCTAAGCGAATGTGCTTATCGAAAAATTTCTCCAGAGGGCGACGAGCTGCAATACCGAGCTTCTTAATCGCAACCCCTTTATGCCCTATGATGATCCCCTTTTGGCTCTCTCTCTCTACCATAATAACAGCCCTGATATCAATCCGCTGAGAGCTTTCTTTGAATTCTTCCACTACAACCTCCACAGCATAAGGTACCTCTTGGGTATAGTAGAGGAGGATTTTTTCTCGGATAATCTCTGAGACAAAAAAACGCGCCGGGCGATCGGTAAGCGCATCTTGCTCAAAATAGGGAGGAGCAATAGGGAGAAGCTCCTCAATACGCTTCTTGAGCGGCTGCACATTGAAGCGATTGGTAGCAGAGATAGGGAGTATTTCGGCTTTGGGAAGAAGCGTATGCCACTCCTCTACCAGCTCTTCGAGATGTTTTTGATCGGTAAGGTCGATTTTATTTATTACAAGGAGAATAGGACACTCAAGGCGCCCCACAGCTTGTAAGAAATCCAGATTCTTCTCCCTACGCTCCACTACATCGGTCACGTATATAAGCACATCGGCATCAGTCAGAGCCTGATCCGAGAAGGCTCGCATACGCTCCTGTAGCTTATAATTGGGCTTAAGCACCCCAGGAGTATCTGAGTAAACCACCTGCATATCGGGTGTATTGACAATACCCAATATGCGGTGGCGAGTAGTCTGAGCTTTGGATGTGATGATAGAGAGACGCTCCCCTACAAGGTAATTAAGAAGCGTAGACTTCCCTACATTGGGGTTACCTACGATATTAACAAACCCTGAGCGATAATTCTGAGGATGCTCAGCGGGGGGAGAAAACGTACTATCCATCATTTAATTGCAAAAGCCCTAGTAGATTAGTCTTCCTTAGGATCATACCCCCACTTGAGGTACACAGCACCCCAAGTATAGCCGGCACCAAAAGAAGTAAGTATGAGGTTATCCCCCTTGCGCAACTTCTTCTCCCACTCCCACAAACAGATGGGGATAGTGGCAGAACTGGTGTTGCCATACTTCTCGATATTGATCATGACTTTTTCTTGAGGCACCTTGAGGTAACGCCCTACCATGTCTATGATACGACGGTTGGCTTGGTGGGGAACAACCCATGCAATGTCATTATTGGTAAGGTTATTACGCTTCATAACCTGCTCGCAAACGTCCGACATGCCATTTACAGCATACTTAAATACGTGACTACCTTCTTGGTAAACGAAGTGCTCACGACGCGCTACAGTCTCTGCAGTTGCCGGGCTGGCAGAGCCTCCCGACTTCATGATAAGGTGAGGACGCCCCACTCCATCCGTATGGAATATAGAGTCCATCACACCCACGGGTTCTTCTGTTGCCTCTAGTAGTACACAACCGGATCCATCACCGAAAAGAGCACAAGTCTGGCGGTCTGTATAGTCTACAGCGGCAGACATTTTCTCTGTTGCCACAATTACGAGACGCTTACAACGCCCGGAACGGATATAGTTAGCACCCGTCTCTAGTGCATAAAGCCAACTGGGGCAAGCCGAGACAAGGTCGAACGTAAACGCATTGGCACAACCACTATCGTGCGCTACAATAGACGAAGTAGGAGGGAAGTGATAGTCCGCCGTATTGGTTGCGAGGAATAGCCCCTCTACGCTTAGGGGATCTATATGGAAACGCTCTAGCATTCCCTTTACAGCCTCGGTTGCCATGTAGGAAGCACCTTTGGAGGGATCCTTTAGGATGCGACGTTCTTTGATACCCACCCGAGTCATGATCCACTCATCGCTGGTGTCGACCATCTTTTCTATATCTGCGTTGGTCAACTTATCCTCTGGCAGATAGGCCCCTACTGCAGTAATGGTAGCGTATATTTGATTCATCATTGTAGTCTGTTTATGCGTTATATATCAATTTGTAGCACTAATGATCAGCGAGAGTTTGCTCTCCGAGGGGGACTCAAATCCCCTCCTCATTCTTCCGAAAAGAGAGTGTATCCGCTTTCCAAGCACTAAGGTAGTAAAAATAGGACAAACCTATCATCTACAAGAGTTCTAGTGAGACAAAACGGCTCGGAGAGAATACAAAAACTTCGAGGTATATGCAGGATCCTATGGCATAGTGCCTACATTGTTACCTCGAAGTCTCTTTTTCTCTCACTCAGTAACCCTTAAATGCAAATGACCAACACTGCTAGGGGCAAAGATACCGAGAGAGCGACACCTAGAAAAGTTGCTTATTCTTCACTCTTGGCGATAGCGAGTTTACCTCTGTAGTAACCGCACTCGCCACACACCGTATGGTAGATGTGCCAAGCACCGCATTGGGGGCACTTTGCTAGGGTAGGCATAGCTGCCTTATCGTGAGTTCTGCGCTTGAGAGTTCTGGTTTTCGATTGTCTACGTTTAGGATGTGCCATTGTTTGATTCCTTTATATTCTTACTTATTTATTATTTGTCGAATTGTATTTGCTCCAAGTCCGCCCAGCGTGGATCTTTGGCATTCTGCTGCTGGTGAAGGAAAAAGGACTCCACCTCTTCGCTACAAGCACCTTCTTCGTGCACTTTGCGCATAGGCATGGCCAAAACCACTAGCTGCCAAAGGATTTCGTCTAAGCCCATCTCCGGTTCGTTGCGCGACACCATAAAGTCACTATCAGAGACCTCCTTTGTCTCTGCCCCGAGAGCAAAGCTCATAGGGAAAACAGCCTCAATTTCTGCATCAAGAGGAGCATTACAGCGGTCGCAGAGAGTGCGAACCGTACCCTCTAGCACGAAGTCGATCTCAAAATTATCTCCACTACGCGTCCCCTCCAGCGTTACTTTTACGTCTCCCCCAAAGATGTCGAACCCCTCGATAGCTGCGAGAAAGGAATCATCTAGGGTATAGACAATATCAAACTCACCATCGGGTAACCCTCTAAGGCTAAGTATGTAACGCGCTTCTACCATGCTTTTATTCTAGCGTCTTGTTGCAAACGGGCATCTAGATGCTCGTCAAAAATTCCCTGCAAAGTTAGTGCTTTTTCCGATAACCTTGCACAACAAATAGCCCCCAACCTCTCTGTTTCCACTTTCTCAGTATACCAAAAGCACATTGGGTGCCTTCTGTAGGCTTAGAGAAGGAGCGGAGAAGAAGAGCAGGCCTTATCTCTTATAAAAAAATAAGGAGCACAAATGCCATTCCATTACAGAATGTCACAGTACTCCTCTTAGTGAGGTTCGTGGCGGAATCGAACCGCCGTAGACGGTTTTGCAGACCGGTGCCTAACCACTTGGCTAACGAACCATCTCTCCGTGAGAGCACGAATACAAGGCATCTCCCCCGTTTCGTAGTGCAAAGGTAATAATAAACTTTGGATGTACAACTCTTCCGCCCAAAAACGAAAAATAAATCACCCAAAACGGGAGCTCCATTCTGGGCAAAACATTTTTATTTTTAGGCCTGTATTCCATCTTTTTTCAGCCGGCATTCAACCCTCTTTTCAGCTACTTGTTTTTATTATAGTCGCCCTTGCTCAATTGTCAAGTGTACCCTCCTCACAGGAAATACAAATCAATAATAATATCACACAATAAGTGTTCAAAAACAAGATTCCAGAAAAAAAAGCCCTACTTTTGCACCAAAAGAAGCCGACAAAACCGGCATTCGATTACAAAATCGTATCCAACCCTTGCGAAAGCATAGGATAGAAATAACGTAGCACATAGACGACTATGAGTAGTAAAACAGATGCAAAGAAGGCTCCTTTTTGGCGTAGAGCCTTTTATCTCTACTATGATGGATTTCGCTCCATGAGTCGCACCTCTAAGGTTTTGTGGACTCTCGCCCTTATCAAATTGTTTATCATGTTTGCCATCCTACGCCCCTTTTTCTTCCCACGCATTGTGGGGCAGCAAGGAGATAAAGAGCAGCAAGCCAACTTTGTTATGGAGCAAATCACCCATGAGAAATAGCTCTCCTTTAGAGAGATTGAAAGAGAAGGAAATAAAATAATCACGATATGGAAATTGAAGCATTACTCACTTGGTCGAGGGCGCAATTTGCCCTTACGGCCTGCTATCACTGGCTCTTTGTGCCACTCACCCTGGGGCTAGGTATTATCATGTCTTTAGCCGAGACAAAATACTATCGCACACGCAAACCGGAGTGGAAGCACTGGGCTCAATTTTGGCAAAAGCTCTTTGGTATCAATTTTGCCATTGGTGTTGCCACAGGTATCATTCTAGAATTTGAGTTCGGCACCAATTGGTCGAACTATAGTTGGCTCGTAGGCGACATCTTTGGGGCTCCCCTCGCAATTGAGGGTATCTTGGCTTTCTTTATGGAAGCAACCTTCATCGCCGTCATGTTCTTTGGTTGGAACAAAGTGACTCCTCGCTTTCACCTCGCCTCCACATGGCTCACCGTGATAGGGGCGACCATCTCGGCTGTTTGGATTCTTATCGCCAACTCATGGATGCAAGATCCTCAAGGGGTGATTTTCAATCCTGCAACGGTACGCAGCGAAATGGCAGACTTCTGGGCAGTGGCTCTCTCCTCTACTGCCATCAATAAGTTCTGGCATACAGTTACCTCTTCTTGGCTACTCGGCTCTATATTTGCCCTTGCCGTATGTGCCTACTACATGCTTCGCAAGGACAAAAAGCACCATGAGTTCGCTCTCGCCAATGCTCGCATAATTGCCCCCTTTGGACTTATCGCAGCTCTTCTTACGGCCTTCACGGGCGATACCAGTGCTGTAAACGTAGCTGAGCGTCAACCGATGAAGCTCGCCGCTATGGAGGGATTATACAATGGAGGAATGAACACTCCGGAGGGAAAATCTCTTGAGGGAGGGGCTTCTCTTAGCCTATTTGGCATCCCCAAGAGAGAGGTACCTGCACCGGGAGAAGAGGCTTTCTACTTTAATACAAAGGTGCCTAAGATGCTATCTCTTATGGCCACCCACACCCCCGATGGCTATGTACCCGGCATCAACAATTTGCTTGATGGTGGATATTACCTCCCCGATGGCTCCATTGCCCTCAGTGCTGAAGAAAAAATGGAGCGTGGACGTACAGCTCTTGCGGCCCTCACCCAATACCACGAAGCTATGAAGGCAGGGAATCAGTCGGAGATGGATGCTCAAAATAAGATCATCCAAGAGAACTTCCCCTACTTTGGCTACGGTCACATCAACGATCGCAGCGAACTCATTCCCAATGTCCCCATTAACTATTACTCGTTCCGTATAATGGTAGGTTGTGGACTCCTTTTCATTCTCGTCCTTCTCATCGCTACCATCTTTGCACGTAAGCCGGAGAAGTATAGAAAGATGCGCTGGTTCCACATACTAACCATCGTATGCCTCCCTCTTGTTTACCTTGCAAGCCAATCAGGATGGATTGTAGCCGAACTCGGACGCCAGCCTTGGACTATCCAAGACATCCTCCCGGTACGAGCTGCGGTATCCTCAATAGAGGCTTCAAGTGTAATGATCACATTTGCCCTTTTTGCGCTACTCTTTACAGTGCTCTTGGTGGCAGAGATCAATATCATGGTGAAATCGGTAAAAGAGGGTCCCGCACAACAGGGTACATCCTCCGAAGAAACAAATAAGTAATCCCTTATAAGCAAAAGAAAAGAGACTATGGACTATTCATTTTTTCAACACTATTGGTGGCTACTCGTCTCGCTGTTAGGGGCGTTGCTTGTATTCTTGCTTTTCGTGCAGGGAGGGCAAACATTCATTTGGCCCTGGCAAAAAGATGTCACGCTACAGAAGATGATTATCAACTCCTCAGGACGCAAGTGGGAGTTTACCCTTACTACCCTTGTAACCTTTGGTGGGGCATTTTTTGCCTCCTTCCCCCTCTTCTACTCCACCAGCTTTGGTGGTGCTTACTGGGTTTGGATGCTCATACTCTTCTGCTTTGTCATCCAAGCAGTATCCTACGAATACCAGTCAAAGCATGGCAATGTATGGGGCAAAAAGACCTTTCATACCTTCCTCGTACTTAATGGCATTTTGGCTCCTGTATTGCTTGGGGCTGCGGTGTCAACCCTATTTACCGGAGGCAATTTCCTTGTGGATAAATCGGTGATCTATAATTTCACTCAAGCTGCAGGCCCCATCTCTGCATGGCAACCCTATCATGGCATTCAGCTCCACGGATTAGAGGCTGTGCTCAATCCTTGGAATCTAGTGCTAGGTATTGCCGTCCTTTTCTTAGCTCGCACTACTGCCCTTCTCTACTTCATCAACAATATTGATGATGAGGCACTCCAAACCAAAGCGAAGAAGGCGCTCCGACCCAACGCCCTCATCTTTGTGGTGTTCTTTGTGGCTTACGTGGCATTCTTAGTAACGACAACGGGATATACCGAAGACCCAACCACGGGCGTTATCAGCCTCGAAAATTACAAGTACCTGCATAACTTCCTAGCTATGCCTATCGTACTTATTATTTTCTTGATAGGGGTTGTACTTGTACTTGCAGGCATTGCACTAACCCTCTTTAAGCCTGCATTCCGCAAGGGAATTTGGGTAGAAGGCGTGGGTGTTGTCCTTTCGGTTCTTGGGTTGCTCCTCGTAGCAGGCTGGAACAATACGGCCTACTATCCCTCCCTCTTCGATATGCAAAGCTCCCTAACCCTACGCAATAGTTCTTCAAGCCCTTACACCCTGCAGGCGATGAGCATCGTATCTCTACTGATCCCCTTTGTGCTCGCTTATATCTTCTATGCTTGGCGCTCTATCGACAAGAAAAAGATGACTCGTAAGGAGATTGAAGATAACCATCACACTTACTAACTTTACCTCTTCTATATAATTGCTGCGCCCTGCCTCGTGAGTTAGACTCGCTAGGCAGGGCTTCTTATATCCTGAGACTCACTCCTCAACTAGGATATGACATAATACGAAAAAGGCCTCCATGGGATGAACACCTCCTCTCCTCCCTTAATAGAATCCCTGTACCTCTGAATGTACAAAGAGGACGATAGAAACACACCTTACTCCCCCTTTCCTTGCCCCTCAGCGACCTTTTATAAAGACTTCTCCATCTTCGTAGGGGATTCTATGCCCTATATGTTTTAGGATCGTGTATTCCACTCTTCCGTTTCTTAGCGATGTTGCTATAGATTGCTCCCCTTCGGATAAAAGAAAAAGAGGCTCCCTCAAAAAAAGGAAGCCCCCAAAAGTGTTATGAAACGTGTAGCGAGACCCGGGATTGAACCGGGGACCTCATGATTATGAATCATGCGCTCTAACCAGCTGAGCTATCTCGCCATCTATTTTGGAGAGAGGTGAGGCCTTCGCTTTAGGTCACTCTCTCAGAAAGCAGTGCAAAGGTACTACTTATTTTCATTCCCTGCAATACCTAAAAGCATTTTCTATCCCTAATAAAATCGGATATACCATCATTGGCAGAAAACATCCCTCTCATTGAATGAAAATAAGAGTCTACACCCTACTCAGTGAAGGAGAATAAGAGAAGAGGACCTCCGCTCTTAGCAAGAAACAGGCAGGAGAAAGAGGGCTTGCTTAAAGCGAGAATTAACGATAACCGGAAAGCTCAATTACCTCAAGATCGCGCAGCTGCTCCCCATCCACCACTAAGCGAACCAAAGTACGTACAGGCTGCCACCCCTGTATCCCTGCTGCCCCAGGATTGATATGCAAGAGGTTATTTTTTCGATCGGGCATCACCTTGAGAATATGACTATGACCGCTAAGAAACAGATGAGGCTGGGTACGAGAGATCAATTCTTTGGCTGCTGCTGTATATCGCCCCGGATAGCCTCCGATGTGAATGAGAGCAATACGCGCTTTTTCTATCGTTACAGAAAGCGTTTCGGGATACTGGCGCCGAGTGTCGCTATCATCGATATTTCCATAGACGGCATAGAGAGGGGCAATATCCTGCAAACGCTCAGCAAGCAAAAGAGAACCTATATCTCCACAATGGAAAATAGCCTCGCATGTTCCTAGATAATGCGCATAACGCTCGTCCCAATAACCGTGAGTATCGGAGAGAATACCTATTCTCGTCATGATGGTCTAGATAAAAGAATCCGCCCCCACACTCCTTCCCTTAGTCAGAAGGCATTGCGGAAGCGGATTGTTAGTACCTCTGGGGGATATCCCCTCTAGAGAGATTTTTTCTTATTCTGAGCTTAGAAGAACTTAGCGCGATTGTCCACAATATCCATATCACGCATGAGCTGTTGGAAAGCTCTATAACCAAGACCTTGACCCAAAGCTCGGCGTTGCTGACGGAGTTGTGCCTCCTGAGACTGTCCTACGGGTGTCTTAATCTCACGGAGAGGCTTTACTACCATCACCTCGGTACCTGAGCGGAATGGCTTAGAAATCGTATTTATAGCCGTAGTCATAGCGTGGGCACTCAACATAGGAGTCACAGAACCACGAGCTACCAAACTTACACTAGGGATGGTATCTACACTAGCCTGCATAGCCACGGCATAGCCATCTAGATCGGCAAATTTCTTTCCTTCCAAGTCTGTTGCGAGCTTATCACCACGCTTCTCCATTGTTAGGTAGTCGCGAATGTCTTCCTTCACATCCTCAAAAGGTTGTGTACCTGCAGGCACCTGCTCTTTTACCGTAGCAACAACGAGGTTAGCATCTCCACAACGGAATACTTTCTCATTTACCTCGCCGGGCTTTGCCTTCAAGAGCCAGCTTACAGCTTCGCGAGACGAAGGAATATTGGCAAGGTTAATCGAGGTGGGTTCTACACGAGCATCACGCACAACTTCGAGACCCTTTGCCTCAGCTTCCTTAGCCATTTCGTCAAAAGATTTGCCGCTAGCCAAGATATTGTTGATAGTAGAATACTTTTCGCTAAAGGTGCCTTCGCTGAAGGTTACAGGCAAGTTGATATAAGCAATCTTGTACTTAGTTGCTTCGGGCATTGCCTTAGCCACCTGCATAATCACCTTAGTTGCCCCTAGCGTAGAGGTGAAAGCACGCCCTACAGGCACCTTGTAAAGGGTGTCAAGTTTTTGCATAGTAGCCATAGCTTCTGTGAGCGTCGTATCCGGCATCCCCATGCGATCTTGGAAGATGATATAACCACCTTGAGCCTTGGTTTGAGGGTCTGCGGAGTAACGCATAGCCATATCAGCAAAAGCAGCTCCACCATTGATAGCACCAACAATGCTGTCTGCCTTAGTAGCATTCAGAGAGTCGAGTACAATGATACGAGCTTGAACGCCCGATGGTGCAGACTTCTTTGCCATCACCTTTACGAGGGAATAGCTATCATTTTCTATAGAAGGAGTATTAACGGCTCCCACCTCAGAAGACTCAATAAACTCTACGAGAGAAGAGGGCAATTGGATATCACGAAGTTCTTGTCCGGACATGTAATACTCAGGAGCAAAAGCCTCAGAGTGATTACGAGTGATCGTGCTAGCATCGCTTGCGCCAAGCAGACTTGTACGAGTCTTATTCATCAAAGCCAAAGCATCTGAGTAGTCTTTGGCACTGGGGCGAATAGCTACGTTGATATACTCCACACGTGTAAAAGGATACTTCTGGATAAACATGCGAGGGCGCTTGTTGTAGTACTCACGCACCTCGTCGTCGGTAGCACGCACTGTAGTGTCGGCAAGGATAGTACTAGGAGTACGCACCACAGCGACATCGCGAGAAGGCACATCCGAAAGGAATTGTGCATCCACCTTATTGATGGCATAGCTACGAGTCATGATCGCATTGAACTTAGAGCCCAAACGTTCATTGCGCACCGAGCGAAGGAGAGCATCCCAACTATTCTTGATCATTCGCATCTGCCCTTGTTGCTCCGCAGGGAGTTGGGCAATTTGATTGTCAGAGATTTGTTCAAGGAATGTCTGCACAGCATTGCGATCGCTAGGGTTAATACCCAACTGCGAGATAAACTGCTGCGCTTGGTATGCGGGGGAAACGCCATCACCCAATACAAGGGCGATCAATTCTTCAGGAGTAACCTTTAGACCTAGGGCATCAGCCTCTTTCTCTAGAGCAATGCTTTGGATGTACTCTTCGGCAAGCTGATTATTGAGTTGCATGCGCTGCTCATCTGTAAGATGATTGCCATTAGCTTCGGCAGCCTCTTGCAGCTGTTGCAACCGTTGGTGATAGTCTTCTGCCTTGATTTTCTCACCGTCAATCTTGAGGGCATAGTTGTTACTCATCTGGAAGAGGGTTCCGCCTGAACGCAATCCGTCTCCGACAATAAACGCGAGGAGGGCAACCCCGATAACGATAATCAGGAGGCCGGCTCGGTTACGAATCTTCTGTAATGTAGCCATATATGTACTATATCTTTTATTCTTCGTTAATTGCTACCTATTCAAAGCGCAAAGGTAAGAAACAAATGCGAACCTAGGTATTCCAAACTCGGTTTTTAGGGTAAAATTTATAGGAGAAGCAGGTGATTTAATTTCAAATATAGGCCTAAACTTCTTCTAAAATCAGCCTAATTACTAGGAGTGAAGCAGGCTAAAAGTAGCAACAAATTGGGTATCAGCATCTATCGAGTGGAGCGGAAGGATCCCTCTAAGCAGCTTTGCGTCAGCATCAAAGCGAGGGGGATTCGCAAATTCCGAGGCTCGAGACCATACGAGAGCATCCCCTTTTTTAGCAAACGAAGCTATTTGAAAACGATAACGAGCCTCAGGCATTCCCAAACGCTCATAGAGCCGGTGTGCCAATAATCCCATAGTGGAGCGCACATTGACCTCGACGGCAGGATGCAACAAGACCTCGCCACGCACCCCTCGATAGGTGAGCATATCCACCCCCACAGCTCCTCGATAATGGGGGGCAACTCTCCTCTGCAAAAAATCTCGATGTATCGCTATTACCTCTTCGAGTAGCCTTTCTCCCACTACAGAAACCAACTTCTGCCAAAGGATCCGAGGATGACACACTTCATTATATAGGTATCGACATTTTTCCGTAACAAAGTGTGACAAGCCAATAAAATCCACTTGCCCCTCTTCGTCTATTTGGTACTCGGCAGCCCAATCTTCCAGTTTATCAAGGAGCGGCTCTAAACTGATTACTCCATTTTTTTGTCTCTGAGCCATGAGGGAACGACGGCTCTCTTGGGACAGGGGCAAGACGTAAGGTAGCACCCCTCGCCCCGAAGAAGAAAAAGGGAGCTTTGCCAAAATAGCCCCAGGAGCCAATGCAAGACAAGCCTCTTCCAGCTCCTCGTCGGTATAACAAAATCGGGGTATAATTTTAGGGGGGACAGGCAACTCTTGTAATAGCTCCACTGACAAACTCCGATCGTATAGCTCAGAAGGGTAAGGACGAGAGTACGAGTCGGGGATATCCAACAGAGGAAAACCCGAGCGAAAATGCGAAAAGAGAGGACGAAGGGTAGGCTCCGGGCCCCAAAGGGAGAGGTGCAAAGGGTGATGAATCGTTCTCCCCAACTCCACCTCTTCTGCCCCAAAAACGTGAGCAAGGGGGAAGGGCATTTCTTTTGAAAATCGAGGGGCATTACAAGGCAACCAAACCCAATCCTGCTCGGGTTTAGGAGCAATCCATGCAGGCAGATAGGCAAGGTCGCGCCTCATCTGCCGAACGATGCGAGGGGGCGTATAGCTCACACTCCTCTGATGCGCTAGGGCAACTTCATTACCGTAATTAAAGTAAAAAAGTTGTCCACAGGGGGGATTCTTTCTATCCTCTTTCGGGGGCATTACCTCAGCCATTACCTCTCTAGTAAGATGGAATAAGCCCTCTATTTGCGCCCATAATCTGCCGGGATCTCTCCCCAAACCTCCGTCTTCCACTTGAGCAATGGCACACGTACTTCGGGGGGATTTTGGGCGAGCCAGGCTTCTGCTCGGCGTATCAGATCGAGGGCAAAGGCACTCTTCTCGCTCGGTTTGAGAGTGGTCTTGCATTTCCCAGTCCGCACCCAAGCCATAGCCGTACGGCTATCACTATAAATAGGTGTACGTACGCCTTGCTGGAGGCAAAGTGCCATGGCGTGTACGATAGCCAAAAACTCGGCAATATTATTCGTTCCGAAAAATTGTTGAGAAGCAAAGATTACTTCATGCGAATCCGCATTTACCCCTCTGTACTCACACATTCCCGGATTTCCGGATGAGGCTCCATCCACAGCAATGCTCGGGAATATGGGATAATCAGCCCCTGACCTACCGCCCTTTGCTGCCACACCCAAGGAAGAAGGTAACGGGGAGCCGGAATAGGCGCGCTGAGCCTCCAACTCCGTGGAGAAAGACTTGTACTTTGCTCCGGTGAAGCCCTCAACTTGCTCTTTACACTCTCCCCAAGAGGCGTAAACGCCAGGGATCCTCCCGACCCACACCACGTAAAACTTTTTTGCCATCCCCCCTAAAGGTGCCCAAAAATATCCCCATAGACGCTTGTATCGTGGATGTACTCGAAGTCCGCTTTGCTCTGAGCTTCACTCTCGTCCATCTCCTGCAATTGAGCCTTATAGGGCGTGGTCTCGCCTCCACGGCCGGACTTATTGAGAAGTTGTATCAGATAAGTTAGGATATTCTTTCCCACAATACCATCCTCTACATAGCCTTGTAGCAGTTGGATCGCTTGGGAGAGATTGCCCGACAGCTCCTCAATATGCCCCAGACCGCAACATGCATCTTCATTGAAAGGATCCTTATCAAGAGCTGTACGGTAGGCCGTTTGCGCCGCCGGGTAGTCCCCTTTGGCGAGGGCAATATCAGCTTCATAGAGGTGGAAACGCTCCTCTTCGGGGAAAGCACGGAAGGCTTCACGAAGAAATTCTGTCGCCTCATCCCATTGCTCAAGAGCCACTAAAGCCTTGGTTTTATAGAGCGAAGAGGTGGGTTCTTCGTCGTGTAAATCGATGGCTTTTGTCGCTTCGTCCACCGCATTTTGCCACTCCTTCTGAGCTAGATAATTGGCGGCCAAAAGACGATGCAAGAGGGCAAGGTCTTTCTCCTCCTCAGTGAGAGCAAGAGCCGTTTTGAGGTCTTCTATAGCCTTGTCGTATTGCCCCTCTTCGTACTCGGCTTTCGCTCTATAAATACGAGTCGTAAGGTGGTTGGGCTCCTCTTCTACGAGTAAATCAAGATGCTTCAGAGCCTGCCGTGTAGCCCCTATCCTCATCAAAGTCTCGGCAAGATAGTAGCGAGTTTCGAACTCGGGGCGCAGCTCTAAAGCCTTACCAAATGCCTTAATAGCAAATGGATATTCCCCTATTTTACTGGCACGAAGGGCATCAAATTTGAGTACATCTGCGTCTCGCTCTGCTTGTAGAGAGGTATTCTCTACCGAGGTTGCGGGCGATTCTTCTTTGGGAGTTGCCCCCGAAGAGGGTTTGCCAAAAAGGCTCTTGAATAGTTTCATATACTTGGAGAGATGGTACAAAAAGAGGAGAAATCAAAGCCTCTGCAAAGCTATTGCTCGGGACTTTAATTGCTCCTCTACTCTTATTTATTAGACGGATTATTCAGGCTCACGCATGTTGGTGAAGACATTTTGCACGTCTTCGTCTTCTTCGATCTTCTCGATGAGTTTGTTTACCTTCTCTGCTTCTTCCGCAGTTACATCTCGGTAATCGTTGGGGATACGAACGAAGTCTACAGAAGAGATTTCAAACCCGGCTCCTTCTAGATAACTCTGTAGTGCCGCATTTTGTGCAAACTCACCATAAACAATGAGTTCGCCATCTTCCTCCTCTATTTCGTCCTCTACGCCAAAGTCGATAAGCTCAAGGGCAAGTTCTTCTAGGTCTACACCCTCTTTTGCCACAAGGTGGAAGACGCACTTATGATCGAAGAGAAACTCTAGGCTCCCCGTTGTACCCAAGCTACCACCATGCTTATTGAAGTAGCTACGAATGTTGGCAACCGTACGAGTAGTATTATCTGTAGCCGTCTCTACAAAGATGGCAATACCGCTGGGTCCATAGCCTTCGTAGTTTACTTCTTTATAGTCCGTAAAGTCTTTGTCGGTCGCCTTTTTGATGGCACGTTCGACATTATCTTTGGGCATATTTTCCTTCTTCGCCGTCTGCATCAAAACGCGTAGGCGCGGATTGGTATCAGGGTCGGGACCGCCACTCTTCACAGCCATGGTGATCTCTTTTCCCAACTTGGTAAAAACGCGAGCCATATTGCCCCAACGCTTCATTTTGCGTGCTTTACGATATTCAAACGCTCTTCCCATATAGTATGATTCGTGCTATTATTATTTCTTTCTCTGTCTCTATCCTCTTCGTGCTCAGCGCAGCTCGGCTCCCAACTCTTTCTCAAGAAGGGTGCGGACGCGCTGCATCGTTTTTTCGATTTGCTTATCGGTGAGTGTAGCCGTGGCATCCTGCAAATAAAAACTCACGGCATAGCTTTTCTTTCCTTCGGGGAGATTCTTGCCCGTATACACATCGAAAAGCTCTACCTTCTTCAGTAGCTTCTGCTCTGCCTTACGAGCCACAGCCTCTACCTGTGCAAAGGTAACTTCTTGCCCCAATAGGAGTGCAAAGTCTCTCTTTACAATGGGGTACTTGACAATCTCTTGCGCTAGGAGAGCTTTTTCTCTCCCTGCTTCCATCAAAAACTCTCGGTCGAACTCTGCATAGTAGACCGGCATCGAGATGTCGAAACGGCGGAGTAATTCAGGCTTAATCTCTCCCATCCACACAATCGTATGCTTCTTCTTTCCCGGGATTTGGTATGCCAAGAAATCGGAGAAGATATCGTTGCTTCCCATCTCTAGGTGTAGGGAGGAGAGGGGGATATTAAGGCGACAAAGGATGTTTTCCACATCGGCTTTGAGGCGGTACACATCGATAGGTTGCTCTTTGGGTGCAAGCCAATTGGTACCACCATATGTACCCGATAGCCAAAGGCCAAACATGGCACGCTCGGAATAGTCTCGGAGTACATCACGAGAGGCCTCATCCCCGAGAGACTCTTGCGGCATAGCCTTATGACGATAGCAGTTGCCCCACTCAAAGAAGGCGCAACTCTGCTGCTTATTATTAAAGTTGCGAGCAATAGCTTCCAAACCGCCAAAGAGGAGTGTCTCACGCAATACGCCTAGTTCTTGACTAAGAGGATTAAGAAGATGCACAAGCTGCTCGGCAGGATAGGTCTCCAACCCTGCGTAATACTTCTCTGCCGTAAGGGAGTTGGAGAGGATCTCTTGGTACCCCACCCCTACAAGCTGCTCACTCAAGAGGAGCTCGGTATGGTAGTCTTTGTCCACCTTGCTTCGGGTGGAGAGATTAGCTCGAATGTAACCTTTCAATGGCACTTCGTTGTAGCCATAGATACGGAGCACCTCCTCTATCACATCCACCTCTCGACGCACATCGATGCGGTAAACCGGCAGATTGAGGAGCCATCCATCGGGCCATACCTCTTGTACCGTTATATCTAGAGATTGCAAGATGCGTAGTACCTCTTCGTCGGGGATCTCGGCTCCGATAGTTTGGGTAAGGCGTGATCTGCGTAGCGTACATACAGGATGCTCTACCGGCATTTGTCGGCAATCGATAACCTCGCCAACCACTTTCCCTCCGGCTAACTCTTGCAGAAGAGCCACAGCTCGGCGCAAAGCATACGAAGTAGCTGCAGGGTCTAACCCACGCTCGAAGCGGAACGAACTATCCGTATTGAGGGCGTGTGCACGTGCCGCCTTACGCACACTGGTACTATTGAAGTTGGCACTCTCTATAAAAACGCGCGTGGTAGTATCAGATACACCGCTCTCGGCACCGCCAAAAATCCCTGCCATGCAGAGGGGGTTGTGCCGGGCATCACAAATCATGATCTCACGGCCATTCAGTTTGCGCTCTATACCATCGAGGGTGGTAAATTGAGTACCCTCGGGGAGTTTTTCTATACGAATCTCCCCTCCTGCAACCTTATCTGCATCAAAGAAATGGAGCGGTTGCCCTACTTCGTGAAGGACAAAATTGGAAATATCCACCAAGAGACTAATCGGGCGAACACCGATAGCAGCAAGACGCTCGCGCAACCACTTAGGACTCTCGCCATTGGTCAAGCCCTCCATCGTTACACCTTGGTAGCGAGGGCACTCCTCGGGAGCTACATCCACAGAAACCATGATGGGCTTACCATCTTTCAGGTCGCTAAGCACGCGTTCTGTCTGAGGGAGTTTGGCTTCTTGGGGGCTACCATGCCGTGTAAGGTAGGCAGCAAGATCTCTCGCCACCCCAAAGTGCGAAGTGGCATCTATCCGGTTGGGCGTAATATCCACCTCAAGGCAATAATCACTCTCTAGGCCAAAATACTTAGCTGCCGGAGTACCGACAACGGCCGTTTCGGGCAATACCATAATACCGCTAGAGTCCACACCAACCCCGATTTCCACTTCGGAACAAATCATCCCAAAGCTCTCTTCGCCGCGCAGTTTCGACTTCTTGATAACGAAACTCTCCTCTCCACTATAGAGAGTGGTACCTATGGTTGCTACGATTACATGCTGCCCCGAAGCTACATTGGGAGCCCCACAGACAATCTTAAGAGGTTCTTCGCCTCCTACATCCACGGTCGTACAATGCAAATGATCGGAGTTGGGATGCATTTCGCAGGTCTCTACACGCCCTACGACAAGCCCCTCTAAGCCACCCTTAATGCTATCTACTTTTTCTACACTCCCAGTCTCTAAGCCAATGGAAGTGAGAGTATCGGCTACTTCCTCGGGCGACATAGTAGCCACCTGAGGGAGGTAATCGCAAAGCCACTTATAGGAGATATTCATATATCTATTACGTATAAATGCCACCACGCTGGATAGGCGGCAAACTATGATTCACACACTAGAGCACCACAAACCTAGAGGGGGAAAACCTACCAAGAAGAGGTGCTTTGCTCTGCAAAAGTACGGCTTTTCGCTGTAATGCTATCGCCTAAGGGCAAATACTTCTCTTGGCAGAGAAAAGAAATGCTTAGAGGGGAGCTTTGATGCCAATTGAGTACCTTTGAAAGCGATATGGCAGCAACACATTCAAACAACTCCATACTACGCGAGAGCATCCGCTTGGTAGGCTCGGGGGCCGCAGGTCAGGTGGTTGCCCTCTTGTTGCTCGCCGTAATTGGTCGCCAGTACGATCAAGAGACAATGGGCGTTTTGGGGAGTTTCCTATCTTGGGGAGGCCTTCTCGCCATTGCATCCGGAGCCCGCTACGAACAGGGCATCGTAGTAGCCAGTGCCGAAGACGAGGCTCACACGCTCTACCACCTTGCCCTGCGCATTTCTCTTATTTTCACCCTAATACTCCTCCCCATAGCCCTTGTAATTGGCTATACCAACCCCTCTCTTACTCCTCTCGGGAGCAGTATCTACGCCCTTCCTTTCTTCGTATTACTCTCCACTTGGTACAACGCATCTGCTCTGTGGGAGCTACGGCACAAGAGGTACAAGATACTCGCCAAAATGCAGTTCATTAAGGGTGTGGGGAACAATCTCCTAAAGGCAGTATTCGGATTCGTAGCAGCCACGATTGGCTCTCTTATCACGGCTCAAATGCTCTCCCTCGTCGCCACCTTCCCTCTTTTCTTCAAGTCGCTAAAAAAAGGATCTAAAGCTCCTAAAACCACCTCCCTCGGGTCGGTTGCCAAGAAATATAGAGGATTCCCACGCTATGGTATTGTGCAAGCACTCATCGATAATCTACTCGGGAGCCTCCTCGTACTGATGCTCCCTCTCCGCTACGGATTGGCAGAAGTGGGGTATCTTACTATGGCCATCATGCTGGCAAGACGCCCCCTACAACTCGTGGCAGAGAACCTATCGAATGTCTACTTCCAACGCCTTAGCGAATGCGTATCCCAACGCCTACCCATCAGGCAGCTAGCATATAAGCTGCTACGCAATACCCTAATCATAAGCATCCCTACAGTGCTACTCCTAGCCCAAGTGGCACCCTACCTGGTCAGCCTGGTTGTAGGAGACAAGTGGCTCCCCTCAGCCCATATTGTAGTATGGATGCTCCCCATGTGCATCCCCAACTTCCTCAACTCAATACTCAACACACTACCCGATATTTTTACACACCAACGGCAGAATATGTGGGCGCAAGTGATTATGCTCATACTCGACGTAGCAGTAATTGCTCTCGGATTTACGCTCTTCGACTTCGATCGCTTTGTCCCCTTCTTCTACCTCTTTATAGCTCTAGAGCAAGTGGGCTATCTGCTTTTCTTACTCCGATTTGTTTGGCATTATGAACAAACCCTTGGCAACACCACAGCAGGCAACTAGCGTAGCTCGGGGGGAGGCTTTCCGCACGACGGACAGCGCATTCCTCTCCTCCGACGGCATCCTACAGCACTTCTCTACGGCACGGAGTGAACAAGACTACCTCCAAAGAGCCGCTGAGCTCAACGGCTCGTGGTACTATATATCCAATAGCCAACCCACCCCGTCGCACGATATTTTTGCTTTTGTAGATCACCGCTCTACCCTCTCCCTTTACTATCGGATTGAGGGCTCCGCAATTCGCTTTAGCAATAATGGGTTCGACCTAATCCACGCCAACGAGACCCGAATAGAGACGCCGCCCACTACCCTTCTCTTCTTCTCGCAATGGGGGTTCACGCCCGAAGACAGCACACTGCACCCCGATATTAAAAGAATCCCCGTGGGATGCGGCATACACTTCTCCCCCTCGACCCGAGAGGTGACAACCCTACGCTACGACACTTCGCTCTACGAAGGTCCCCGACTTGAGGGAATTGGGTACGAAGAAGCCAAGCAACTCTTCCGTGAGCGACTCTCGTGTGCAATGGATCGCATGGCTCAGCGGCTAGAGAGTCATCCCGTAGTGCTCCCCTTAACGGCCGGTCGCGACTCACGGCTCATTGCCCTTGCCCTCAAAGAACGGGACATTACCTCCGTATCCACTTGCACCTATGGAGCTAGCGAAGGGATACACGAAGTACAGCGAGCCCGCACGATTGCTCAAAAACTGGGCTTTCCACACCATTTCATTTCTACCCTACCCACAGGCTACGACAAGCGAGGCTATACCCAAGATGCCGAGGCCATCAAGTATCTAAAACAGATCAGCGGACTTGGCTCGGGCTACTTCTTTGCAGAGTACACAACAGCGCAACAAATGGCGCAACGCTACCCGGGAGCCGTAGTTCTACCCGGGCATAATGGAGATATTATAGGAGGGGATAATCTGCATTTACGGTTCGTAGAAGGAGCTACACGCCTAGAGACTAATGCCTATCTAATGTGCTTTCACGAGAATGGGAATCGCCGACTTGAGCGCAACGAAGTCGCCCAATTAGCCAACCTACATCAAACGCTCCTCGCAAGTTACCCCCAAGACAAAACCGCGATCGAACTCTTTGAGACCTTCCGCAACCGAGAGCTGATGCCCAAGTACTATATCAATTCATCTCGCAGCTGGCGTTACTTTGGGCTATCTGTTTGGATGCCCTTCCTCGACAAAGATCTGTGCCAATTCATGCACAGTCTACCCGCACCCTACCGCATCGGCAAACGACTCTACGAAGAGGTATCTACGGAGCTATTCCGCGAGGCAGGCATCTCGTTTGCCAATGATTTCTCGGCATACCAACAATGGCAAAAACCGGCATTCAGAGTAAAACAACTGCTCCGTCCCTTCTTCGTTTATCAACACTCTCGTAGGCGCCGCCCCCTCTTCCCCAAGGGAGACCTCATGGGATTCCGACAGCTGATGGCGGGGGATCTTCTCAAAGAGGTGCAGCACAAAGTACCATGGCACCCCACTACCATCAATGGACTCTCCTTTGCTTGGTGGTTGCAGTACAATAATTGCCTCCCCAAAGACTGATCGCTAATTTCCCTTCCGACACAGGCTGAAAAAAGAAAATTTCTAGGGCAAAAGTGTACCCCATTTTTGCCTGAAATTCTTTTTGTTTTAGGGTAGAAAGGGAGTTGCTTTTTGGCTGCATTTCTTGAGAGGAGACACTCCGCCACTCATCCGAGTACGGCAAACTCCCCTCGCATGAAGCATCTATCACGGGGACTGTTCTCCCAGGAGATCGGAAACACCCATCAGCGAAAGAGGGCTCTCTCGCCTCAGCCAAACCCTAAAAACCAGAGAGAAGAAGAAGAATATCCCCCTATAAAATCAATCGAACCATTCTGAGCATCCCATTTTCTACGAGGAAGGAATAGGCAAAAAGCATTGTGTATACAACATTTTATTGTACCTTTGCAGGGCTCAAGGTGCAAGGGGCACCCACATCCGTCTTAGGATATTTGGCAAATGGTCCTATAGCTCAGTTGGTTAGAGCACCTGACTCATAATCAGGGAGTCCTTGGTTCAAGCCCAAGTGGGACCACAAGAGAGGAGGATAAAATCTTCCCTTTACGAGCAAGATCTCTTGCTCGTTCTCTTTTAGAGGCAGCGGCTTCTTAGAGAGAAGATACTTTACCATAAGTCTCAGGGCATTAGGGCTCCATAGCTCTACTCTAGAAACAAGACGCACGGGGCTGACTGGCTTTGACAGCGTGACGAAGGGGTAAGTAAGCATGTAGTGAGTTGTTGTTCCCTCACTTTAATATCAGACTTCAAAATTTTTAGTTGGCGAAAATAATTACGCTCTCGCTGCCTAACCGAAGAATAGTAAGTTAGCTTCATCCTTGAGCCGATAGGCTCGGACGAGACGTCACCCGAAACTCTTGCTCCGAAGTTACTCGAGTTAGGTGATGCACAAATATCGGAGCTTGGGGCTGCTAGGTCTATGGGGTAGCATTCCAATATTTCATAGGCTAAGGGATGGTTGTTGGTTGCTCTGTCCGTGCAACGATCCCCGACAATTCCAATCAGAGATAAACATGTAGAAAGCGTATTCATTCCACGTTTGGACGAGGGTTCAATCCCCTCCAGCTCCACTTTAAACACTGATTCCTTAGGGAATCCTAGGGAAAAGACATTGGTTTGTAAATTGAAAACTCCTTTATATCGTGAAGGGGTTTTTCGTATATATAGCCCCCCTCCGGTGGCATTGCTCCAAGGTCAAAGGGCTACACCAGGGAACAGAATCCATAATCTAATTATAAAAAGAAAACAATGTTAGGTGCGATCATCGGTGATATTGTTGGTTCTCGCTTCGAATTCGACAATATCTATAAGACAGACTTCGAGTTGTTTACTCCGGAATGTGCGTTCACAGACGACTCCATTTGCACGATTGCCGTTGCGGATGCTATTATCAGGGATGAGGAAATAGGGAAGGTTTTACACGAATGGTGCAGGCGTTACCCATATCCAAAGGGTGGTTACGGAGGCTCCTTTGCCCGTTGGGTATATTCAAACGGCCCCCAACCCTATGGTAGCTTTGGTAATGGTTCTGCCATGCGTGTATCACCTTGCGGATGGCTCCCAGCTAGAGAAGATGCCCTGACAAAGGCAAAAATATCTGCTGAGTGCACACACAATCACCCCGAGGGTATCAAGGGGGCTCAATGTGTGGCGGACTGCATCTACCTTGCGCGAAACCAAAAAGACAAAGCACAACTCAGAGAGATGGTGCAAGAGCAGTACCACTACGACCTCAACCTAACATGCGATGAAATCAGACAAACCAGTACATTCGACGAGACGTGCCAAGTAACGGTGCCTCAAGCCATCGTTTGCTTTCTCGAAAGCATGGACTTTGAAAGCGCTATCCGACTCGCCGTCTCAATCGGAGGAGATAGCGACACAATTGCCGCCATTACAGGGAGCATTGCAGAAGCCTATTACGGCATTCCTCAGCCCATAAAAGAGAAGGCCTGGAGCTATCTTGATGATGAGATGAAGAGGGTTATCACACAATTCCAAGAGAAGTACAAGTAAGGGGAAGAGGCTCCACAGGAAAAGAGATGCAAATCCTATGTTGTCAGCATACCAAAGTTTGTAACCCTCCACGTGACACACAAAAGGAGTTTTCGGATTCCACACAAGCAACACTTTAAGAAAGGAGGAGGAGTGATGGCATTGGATACATTCTCTCTTTTACATTCTAGTTCAGGACTTTAGTTGAAGCTAATACCCTACTCACCCCTATATTCCTAGCAATTCGAGAGTCTGAAGGTGTATTTTCCTGGCAGAAAGCATTGCCATTTTACAAGAATGTATTACCTTTGCAGACGATTCGAGGATAAGGGATTTCCTTTACTTGAATGGAGAGATGGCAGAGTGGTCGATTGCGGCGGTCTTGAAAACCGTTGAGCTGAGAGGCTCCGGGGGTTCGAATCCCTCTCTCTCCGCTTGAAGTACTCTGTAAAATGAGTAGACAAAAACTTCAAAAATCTGTAAGTGTCGTAATTTCAAGGAGTTACGACACTTTTATTTTATGCCCATTCAAGCTTTCAGAGTACGTAAAAAGGTCGTATGAACGCCCAAAATACTCTTCTGTGGCTACAATCTGGCTACATTTTTTTGAGCCTCCCAAAAATTGTAGCCAAGAGTTCGTAGAGAGTTCGTTTAGAGTACTTGTATTTTGCTGTTATTCAAACAATTATGTAGAACTTTGTGGCCGGTCTACAGAGATTGAAACAATGGACTTTTGGCTACAATCAGCCATCTGTCCGGCTACAATTTCTCTGTTATTGGCTACAATTAAAAACAAGCAAAGTATGAAGTCAATTTTCAGAACAGTCTTCTATCTTAGAAGCAACTATGTAAACAAGGAGGGAAAGACACCGGTGATGTTGAGAATCTATCTCAACAACGAACGTCTTTCACTTGGTTCCACGGGAATTGCCGTAGTGCAATCCCTCTGGGACAAAGAGAATGAGAAACTCAAAGGTCGTACAACCGACGTTCTGAGTACCAATCTCGAGTTGGACAACATTCGTAATGGCTTGCAAAACATCTATCGTAAGTTGGAAGATAGCTCCGATTTGTGCTTGGAACGCATCAAGGCAGAGTTCTTAGGTAAAAAAGAGGATATAGACACCCTGTCGCAACTTTTCGATAAGCACAATGCGGATATTGCCCAACAAGTCGGCATTTCTGTAAGTGCTGCCACACTGCAAAAATACAATGTTTGCAGGCGGCACTTCTTGGAGTTCCTGCAAAACGACTACAGAAGAGCAGACATCAAGCTGTCAGAGCTGACTTATACGGTTATCCGAGAATTTGATATTTATCTTCGCACAGCTGTTGGACAGAATGCCAATACGGCAACTAAAACGATGAAGACTTTTAAGACCATTGTCATCTTAGGGCAGAAAATGGGTGTCTTGCATCACGATCCCTTCCTTAATCACCGCTTCCACTTGGAGCCGGTAAACCGTGGTTTCCTCACGGACGAGGAAATCATGAAGATAGCCAACAAAGATTTCGGCATCCAGCGTTTGGAACTGGTAAGGGATGTTTTCATCTTCTCCTGCTTCACAGGGTTGGCATATATCGACGTATCCAATCTCACACCGGACAACATCGTTACACTTGATGACAAGCAGTGGATTATGACCAAAAGGCAGAAAACAAGCGTGGAAGCAAATGTCCTACTTCTCGATATTCCGAAGCGCATCATTGCAAAGTATAGTGGAAAGACCTATCGGGACGGCAAATTATTCCCCATACTGACCAATCAGAAAACCAACGCATATTTGAAAGAAATAGCCGACCTTTGCGGTGTCAAGAAGAACCTGACCTTCCACCTTGCCCGGCATACATTTGCCACCATGTCTTTGAGTAAGGGCGTTCCGATGGAAAGTGTATCGAAGATGTTGGGGCATACTAACATCAAGACCACACAAATATATGCCCGCATAACCAACAAGAAGATAGAGCATGATATGGAGCAACTCGCCGATAAGCTCGGCAAGTTCAATAAGGCGATGGGCATCCGATAATATAATAATGTATAACCCTAAACCAAGAAGATTATGACAACTAAGAAAGAACTATCCTACTTCCGTCTGAAGTTAGAGAACTACCTCAGTGAGCATTTCCCCGAAATGCTGAGTGACAAACCATTCATAACGGCAAGAACCGACGAAGCTCTTACCACCTACTGCGATGCAGTGGCACAAGGCTTCTCGCATCCCGAAGCTGAGAGTATGGCAAGCGAAGTGTTGTATAGAGGACTGCATTTCTCAAAGTACGATACGCTTGTGTCTGTCTTGGAGAATGAGTTTGAGAAAGAACTGCCCTCTCCACTCCCCGAAAAGCTCTCCCCGATACTTCTGAAGAACAAGTCTGTGCAAAGCGTTTTCGACAAGTATGAGCTGACGGACGACTTCGGCGCAAGTCCGGAATATGAGAAACTCTACACCGAACTGACAGGAACAATCGTTCTGCTCATTGAGGTCAATGGTCTGCCAACGATAGGCGGTGAGAACATGACTTGATGCAGCACCATCGGGAGCTTTTGTAGTGTCAAGAGCCAAGATAAACGCTCCACTCCACACGACAAGAGTTTTGCAAACACTTGTCTTTGTGTAGTCTGCGCATCTTGTTATTGCTCTTGAACTATTAAAAGCTCCGATTATGAATACAATCATCATGAATCAAGACATTCACACACCTGCCTTCATCAAGGCAGACGTATCGAACAAAACCGATAAAATCAAGCAGCAGTCGATTTCTCCCAAGCAAGTCCGCCGCTTCTCTTGGACACGCTTCATCGAACTCGCTATCCTGCTTTCCATCGTTATCGGTGTCGTTTGGCTTATCTCGAAGATAGTAACGCCACAGGTCGTTACCGCCTTGTCAGTCATTGCAGGTTTTCTGATACTACGCTTTATTGTCAGAGTCATTCTCCAAATTACCTTTACGCTGCTGAGCATTCTCTTCTGGCTGGCGATACTCTGTGCCATCCTGCTTTGCGTGCTTTGAGAAGCACGGCTTTGTAATACCTTTCATTTATCGTTCATCAGGTGGTTATCTCACATTTCGAGATAGCCACCTTTTCTATTTCCCACTATGGGCGTTGCACTTTCGCTTCCTTTCCAATGCTCCACAATATGCGAAATGAAGAAGACGGATGCTGTTCCCTTTTTATCCGCAAAGGTAGTACGGGGCTTGTGGCTTTCAAAAGGTCTGTGCCGCTTGGTTTGTCTGGAAAATCTCCACACCTACGGGTTGTATTTTCCGCCAAAACCTTGTGCAAGCCCACCCCGCTACCTCTATTTTGCTACAAAAAGGAATCAGCATACTCCGATCTTTGGACGCATAAAAAAAATGTCGCTATGGATAAGCAAAAAGTAAATACAACATCTTCGATGAACAGCAAAGGATATAGCTCCTCCTCTCATTACCGCATTAACCCTACGGCTGAAAAGAGTGAGCAAGTGTTGGCAATTAAGTTTGTACAATGGGATGTTCCCCCTTTGGAGAGCCTTTGTAATAGCAAGGTTTATCTTCTTCGTCTGAAACTCAATTGTGGCGAACAGATGAGTCGTGAAGAGAAAAATTGGCTATGTGAAGCCGTAAACTCAAACACCTACTTCCGCACAGCCGTGCCCCTGCAAGGCTGGAGGTTTGACTTCTTCGATGTACTGAAGAAATACCTTGTCAATCAGTACGGACAATGGACAGAGTATTACGCACCCGACAGAACAAGCCTAAGAGCCTACCTGTATGGACGCATCAATCAAATAGTAGAAATTCCCAAGTATTAACAACATCAAAACATATACGACAATGAAAGGAACAGAACATTTCACACGGACAATAGCCGAGTATCTCAATCAGCGTGCTATGACAGACCCTTTGTTTGCCCCTAACTTGATGAAACCGAACAAGAATATCGAGGAGTGCATCACCTACATTCTTAATGAAGTGCAGAAAAGCGGTTGCAACGGCTTTGATGATGATGAAATCTTCTCTATGGCTGTTCACTACTATGATGAAGACGATATAGAGGTGGGTAAGGCTGTTTCCTGCCAAGTAGCCGTTAATCACGTTGTGGAACTAACGGAAGAAGAAAAAGCCGAAGCAAGGCAGGAAGCCATTAAGCAATATCAGCGTGAGGAACTTGCCAAAATACAGAGTCGTAACACACGAGTGAAAAAGACCGAGAACATAGCAACCCAAGTACAACCATCACTATTCGATTTTTAAGCTTATGAAACCAAGAAACAAATTTGAAGAGGCAGTTTTGGAACAAAGCAAGCATCTTCGCCCGATAACCACAACACAAAGCAAATGGGCATTCCGTGAGTGCATAGACCACTTCGCCTACCGCTTGCCCAAGGGTCGCACCACTTGTATGGATTGCGGGCATAGTTGGATAATGGAAAAGCCTGCCGATACTTGCACTTGCCCTCACTGCAGGGCAAAGTTGCAGGTCAAGGAGACATTCCAAAGGAAATTGCAACAAAAGCGGTATTTCACCACACTTACCGCTTGTGGAGAATACCAAGTGTTGCGTATGTTCCTCCTCGTAGCTGAAATGGAGAAAGGCTGCAAGGCAGAGCACTATGCGCTTGAAATCGGTCAGTATTGGTGGAACGCACAAGGACGAAAGACAATTGTTGCCGTTCAGAGAGTATTGGGGAGATACGTTGATACATTCTCCTATTGCGCACCTATGGCAATCCGCAACGACAACGAAGCCTACCGATATGCAGCCTATTCGCAGATATATCCCAAGTTCAAGGTTACGGACACACTCCGCAGGAATGGTTTTAAGGATGATTTTCACGACATTGCTCCGACAACACTCATTCCTGCATTGCTTTCCGACAGCCGTGCCGAAACATTGATGAAGTCGGGACGTACAGACCACCTGCGCTATTTTCTTGGCAAAAGAAGAGCGTTTGACGATTATTGGCAATCCTATAAGATTGCAGTCCGCAACGGCTACGATATAACGGATATTTCCCTTTGGTGCGACTATGTGGATATGCTCCGCAGACTGGGAAAGGACATACACAGCCCGAAACATCTTTGTCCTGCCGACCTCCATGCCGAACACGACCGCAGACATAGAGAACTGCTCACGCAAAGAGAAAAGGAGGAACTTGCCAAGAAACAGCAAAAGGCAATGGAAAATGAAAAGCGTTTCAAGGAACTTAAATCCAAGTTCTTCGGCATCCGTTTCACAGACGGAACAATCCAAGTCCATGTATTGGAAAGTGTGCAGGAGCATTTGAAAGAAGCCGTATCAATGCACCATTGTCTATTTTCCAACGAATATTATCTTAAAGAGGACTCACTAATCCTATCGGCTACGATTGAGGGTAGACGGATAGAGACGATTGAAGTCTCACTGAAAACATTGGAAGTGGTGCAAAGTCGTGGCGTGTGCAACAAGAATACGGAGTATCACGAGCAGATAGTGAACCTTGTCAATGCCAACCGAAGACTCATCAGTCAGCGAATGAAGGCAACGGCATAGTATGAACCGTTAAATAATTAGAAATATGAAAACAGAGATTGAAAACATTATCTATAACTGTGCAGACGAGATACCGCACATACTCATCAGGGTTATCAACGCAATAACCCTATCCGACAACGAGGAAGAGTTAAGGACGGCAATCAGCAAAATAGCTGAAGAAACGGAACTTGACAAATTCTTTGCATACGGCTATGGCGCACATCACTTTTGGCTCACACACCGCAAATTATCCAATGGAGAGCCAAAGCAGTACAGATTATTAAAGGTCGAATTTTAAGATTGGAAATTATGAAGAAGAAACAAAGATTTTTGGTATATACGCAATATGTTTTTGACGGCGTATTCGATGTGGTTGCTGAGAGCAATGAGGAAGCACGGCAGAAAGTCCTGCAAAATTGTGGGTTGGTAATGGGTGGAAGCATTCACAGTACCTTACCCGATGATGAGATAAACTGGGCTTTCGATATACACCCCAACAAACGAATAGACAGAATAACGAAAGTGTAGAAATAGCATCTTTAATAAAATCAAGAGCCACGCAAACCGAAAATTTGCGTGGCTTCTTTTTTTCGCTTTGCTCAACAACTCGTCTTTGTCTTTGAACAAGCAGGCGACCAAAGCAAAGAAGCAAAAGAAAGTCGCAAAGAAATTACATTTCATATTTGCTAAGGAAGAAAGAACAAGGCATACTCCACATGTCTCCGTTTGACTAATCCTCTCAAGACCTTGCCCTTGTGCCGGCAGAACGAGACATACTCCCGATAGATGTTTCTGTCCCCTGCCTCTATCTTTTGCAGCAGTCGGCTTTTGGGGTGCTTGCCATAACCGAGTAATCGCCCAACGCCCACGTTGTAGGCAAGCAAGGTCAGCAGCAGGGCATCCTTGCCATAACCTTTGAAGTATTCAAAGCATTTCCAAAGGTCGGCTCGGAGCAGCGAGTCCGCCTGCCGTTCCGTCATATTGGAAGAGAAATGCTCGCCCGGCTGCAACTGATGCCCATATCCGACGTACGGATAACAGCCCTTTCCGTGCAGTCCCTCAAAATATTTTACGACAACCACCGCACGCTCAAAAGGCGGCAAGTCTGTCAACCGCACCCTGCGCCGGGCAAGGGTCGGCTGACAGAACAGGCAGAATACACAAAGTAAAATGAAAGAATTTATCGTTCGCATCAGTTATGTTCTTAGTGGCGAGAAAATGCATGCTTGTCCTTGCCTTCTTCCCGCCCGTTGTTGAAACTAAAGGTCAGCTGCTGGACCTTACCAAAACTATCCTCCACATATACGTCAATCGTCTGGTGGTCGGATGATAACGAAGTATAGTACAAGCGGAACACGTCCTTGGTGAGCGGATAGCGGTCGTTGGGCTTGAACACCGTGCCATCGTCCATCTTCAGTGTTCCTTTGCCGTCGGGCTGAAAATATCGGATGGTGTAGTGCGTGTCGGCAAAATCTCCCCCACGTTTGAGCGTGCAACGTATCTCTGCCGTCTGTCCTTTGACAATGTCCTTCTGCACGGGCATCACTTCGAGCGTGAACGGATAGGACTGCTGAACATCCAGCTCCCGAGTACAAGCAGATAGACAAAACACAGCAAGGGCAAGCACGCCCATTACCCATATTGAACTTAAAATCTTCTTTTTCATTTTTCTTCTTGCTTAAAGATTAAACCTAAGTCCTGCCGATAGTACAGGACGGAAACGATGTACGTCTGAGCCGAAGAGCAACCGCCCCTGTGCCTTGACAAGAAACAGAAGTCTGTCCGTGAGGAACACCTCCACCGAGCCATGCACGGCACCGCCATAGACGAAGCGTGAACGGTCGAGCAGCGTTGCCCTATCGGGCAGCAGCTTCTTGTCCTCGTTGATTTCTTCGTAGCCACCCAAAGCAGATATGCCGCCATAGAGAAACACGTTCTTTCCATTGTCGGAGAGAATCGGGTGCATATAGCCCAAGTGCAGGAGCGCATCTTTGAGTTTCACGCCATAATCCCTATAAGGCATATTCTGCTGTTCATACTCTGCCAAGACAAAGACATACTTCTCACGCTTCAAATAACGGATGAGCGATACGCCCACACCGAAGTTATCCTTGGCAAAGAGTTTTTCGCCTTTGATAAGGGGAACGCTGCCCACGACTTCCATTCCCCTCTGTTTGGGTATCAGACGCTGTGCGTGCGACGGCAAACTAAAAGCCATAGCCACCACAACGCAAGTCGATAAAATGAGTTTGTTCTTCATAAAGTCTACCATTTGAGTTTGAGGTTATCTATCTTCTTGGCGAGCAACAGGTCTTCCTGCCCGACATAAAAAGTCAGCGTTCTACCTCCGTTACGCTCGTAAAGCGTTACCTCCAGTTGCTTATCTTCTGAAAGCGCAAACTGCTCCAATACAAACACAGAATGTTCGCTATCCTTACCCTTTACCTGCATCACCTGATGCCAGGCACGCAAGGGCTGAAGCACCTGCTCCTGAATGGCGGTGCGCTTTGCCATCTTCTTATCCACCACCTTGAAAGTGATAAAATCCACCGAATACGGCATATTCGTGCCGTTTTCCATACGGGTGTGGAAATACAGCAAGCCGTTATGGGCATACAAGCCACGAAGGAGGAACTTCATGCCGAACTGCTGCGCCCCGATATGCTTGACGGTGCGCCTGTTGTTCTGATAGATGGTCTGCATCATCAGCTTGACCAATACGGGCGACTCGTTGCCGAGTTCCTTGAAATAGATGTCGGCACGGTTGCTCGGCAATCGTCCGTCCACAGGAGAAAGGAAGTCCTTCATCTCCACGCTGAGTTTCTCCGGCTCATCGGCATATTTTACATTAAAAGCGTAAAACGAGCCGTCCTCGCAAATAACGCTCATATTGGTTTCCGTCTCAAAGTCCTTGACGGCAGCCTTCACACGCAGCACGTTCTCCGCATCCTCCGCTTTCCCGGCAATGATGTTCTGTGAACCCAAGTCCACATAGCGAATGGGAGCAGGGAAGATGAGATGCACGGTTTTGTCGAAGGTAACGTCCAAGCCGTATGGCAGGACAACATGCCCGTTAGGGATTGCACGGCTCATCCCTTGAAAGAGTTCGCCCGAAGTAAGCGGACTATAGGGATTGAGTGCTACATTGCTGTCTGTTTCCTGAGCAAAGGCTGTCCCCATTGCTGATGCAAGGAGCATCACTGATAAAATAAGTTTCTTCATTGTTGCTATTGTTTTGATGTTATTGTTTTACCTGTCATTTTTGATTGTTTTATTTTGTCTGCACCAAGAAAAGGCGATAACCACCTTTGAGCGTTACCTTGACGGTACGCAGTTTCTTTTGGAGAAGCTGACTTGCCCCCTGCATCACCCCACGGGCAGCCTCGGAGATAATCTGGTCCTTGGCGGAGGAAGCAAAGGTGAACGATGTCCCCATCGAGCCACCGATGTTGGCACCAACCTCCTTGAGAGCATTGATGTCCTCCGAACCTGGGATATACACGCCCTCCTGCCCGTCCGTGTCGTATGCCGAGAGCTTGACGGCTATGATATGGGCGTCCACCTCAATGCTTTTGATAAGCAGATGCATACGGTTGCCTTCAATCTTGGCGACAGCTATGAGTCGGCTCTGCCGTGGAATACGCAAGCCCTGCACCTTGGCGGTTTCCAGCAGACGGAGTACCACGTTGTCACCCTCCTTGAGTGTCGTTGTCCTGTCCACCACCACTTTGAGCGTGTTGCGCATCGTGGGTGCAGCCAGACTTGTAAGTGAATGGAAACCCATGTTGCGTGCTTTCGTGCCATACTCCCTGATGAAATCCGCATCGCTCATCGGCTGACCGAGTGAAGACACCACCTGTCTGCGTTCTGCCAAGACTTCCATAACAGGTGTGTTGGTTTGTGCAACCTGCCCCTTTGTAAGTTCCGTATCTGTGCTTGAAGTAGCGTTACCCGTACTTCCCACAAAGGAACCACCCAGGGACGGCGGTGTCGATGAAGCCTTTGGCAGGTACTTCGCCGCCATCTGATAGCTCTTTTCCATCAGTGCGAGCTGCCGTTTCTCTTCATCGTCCTCCCTGCTGCTCTTGGAGGATAGTTCCTTTTTGAGATTGTCAATCTCCGAGCGTAATGCCTCACGTTCCTCTTCGTGTGGATCGGGAGCGTAAAAAGAGTTAAGCAAGCGGGTATTCTCCTCATAGCGGCGCATGGAGCTTTCTATCTTTGCTGTGGAAACGGCTGCTTCGGCACGTTTCGTTTCCGTTGGAGCCGTATTTTCAGCGAAGTAATCCGAGAGCCTGCCCATCTCCTCGCGGGTCTGCTCCTCCTCGTGCGCCTTGTCACCCAGCTCATAGGCTTTGAGCTTGTTCTCGGTGAGCTTTTCTGTCGTTGCCTGTGGGATGCTGTCGTTCAAGCCCTGCTCTGCAGCAGTCTTGTCCTTGCCTGAAGGGGCGAAGATAAACCACATCGAGAGGGCAAAGAGCAGTCCCAGCCCTCCGAAGACCAAGCCTTTCTTCATTTGTTCTTTCTGTTTATTTTCCATTGTTTTTACATACTAATTGGTGAATGTTTTCTGTGATACGATGAAGGCTGTCCGTTCGTATGGGGCTGTCCACCACCTCGCTCGTGGGGAAGAGCAGCGCTTCCTCCCTTTGGGGTAGAAAAAACTGCGCAATCATCCAAAGAGAGCAGATGAGATAGACAAGGCTCAGCCCATAGACGATAGCCTTGCGCTGCCTTACCGTGAGCCTGTCGCACCGATGGCGAAGCCACAGGTGCAGCCTTAGATAGTAGCGAGCGAGCAAATAGTTTCTTTTCCTTGCCATAGTCTTATCGTTTATAGGTCTGTATGTCCCTGTTTTCCCTGACCATGAACTGCTCCATCAGGAAGCCCTGCGGATTGTTGTCCGAGCGGACGGAGTTCTGCAGCGTGCAGGTCGTGATGAGACTGCGCTCCGTGACATTGCTCTGTCTGACGATGAACAGCCGTGAATAGGTCGTTACCCCGTAAGGGTAAGCACCAAAGTTGCAGCGTATGGAGTCCACCTCTATGCGTTGATTGACATTGCCCGATATGGCACGGTTGTAGTAGCCTTTCTCCGCCAAGTCCTTGTAATAGTTGAAAGCCGACTTGTCGCACAGGAGGAAGGCACGCTCCATGTTCTTCTCGATGGCGTCCTTGTCGGGCGCGATGGTGAAGAACAGCTCGTGAAAACGGCGCACATGCTCCCTTGCCTCCACGGGACGGTTTCGGCTTGCATCCTGACTGAGTGCAAGCATGAGCGACTTACCTTGATCCAGCACATAGATTTTCTCTCGCTGCTCCTTGGCGAAGCCGTACGAGGCATAGACGGCATAACCGCCTACCGCCACACAGACGATGGCAAAGACAAAGGCATAGAGCCGTATCTGCCTGAATGAGGTCTCGATATTTCTAAGTGATTTGAATTCCATTTCTTTTTATCATTTAAGTTATTGTTCTATCTCTAAATTCTCACGTTCTAACCTCTACTTGCCTTTAAGCAAAGCTCCCTTGATACGTCCGATGGCATTGCCCGCAACGGCACCCGCTCCGCCTGCCAAATATTTGCCGCCCGTGTATGCACCCTGTGCGCCACGTTGTGCGGTCTGATTGACGTTTCGCCCGTAAGAACCGATACCGCCTCCTGCCTCGATAATCCAGCCGGCAACCGTAGGTACGCAGAAGTAGCCCACGATGCCGATGAGGAAGAAGACGATGTAATACCAAGTTCCCGAATCGGGCAGATAGTTCGGGTCGCTGAGTGCCTCGATGTCCTTCTGTACCATCAACACCTGTATCTTGGTGAGCAGAGCGGTCAGGATACTGCTCACGGGAAGCCACAGATAGACCGAGATGTATCGGGAGAACCAAGCCGTAAGAGAACCCGAAAGTCCATCCCACACGGCAATGCCGAAGACTACCGGGCCGAGGATGGAAAGGACGATAAGAATAAAGGTACGGAGTGTGTCGATGATAAGCCCTGCAGCATGGAACAAAAGTTCCATCAGATCATGAACGAGTTTCATCACCCACTGCTTGGTTTGGTAGGCGGCACGTTCGGCATACATTCCGGCGATGGTAAGGGCGTCTTCGGGACCGATGAAGCCCATTTCCTCTATCTTCTGGTCGAACTTCTCGTTGGAGACAAGATAGGCGGTTTCGGGATTGCGCAAATAGGCTTCTTCCTGCAGTTTGTTTCTCTTGGCGGTAAGCTCCGCCAAGTTCCCCTCCTGCCTATGTACCATCATTTCCGTACCCTGCACCACAGGCGAGAGTACGGCGTTCATCGTTCCGAGCACTACCGAAGGAAAGAACATGATGCAGAAGCCCAAGATAAAGGGGCGGAGCAGAGGAAACACGTCGATTGCCTCGGCACGGGCAATGGAAGCCCATACCCGAAGGGCAATGTAGAAGAGTGCGCCCAATCCCGCTATCCCCTTGGCGATGCCCGTCATCTGCGCGCAGAGGGGCATCATCTCATCGTAGGTGGAGCGTAAGAGCTCGTGTAAACTGGCAAAATCCATAACTATTCGTGTTTAGTATTCTGTAATGAATGAAAAATGTAGGATTGCCGACCTACCAATATCTGCTTGCCGTGTTGCCGTAGAGTGCCTTGACGGAGGCAAGGTCGTTCTTTTCCCTTGCACGGACGTAGCTCACAGAGATGTTCTTCCTTGTGTAGTACGACACGAGCGAGCGGTATTCGCGCAATGTGGTGTAGATACGGTCGATGGTCTGCATGCGCTCGTGGTCATTCATCGAAAGCACGCCCGACTTGGCCACGGACTTGAGTTCCTTGAGACTCTCCCCGCTTTGTTCCAATAGTTTGGCGTAGCCCGAAGCCATCGCAGCGAGTTCGGAAGGACGGAAGTTCCTGTCCGAGAGCATCTTCTTGTAGGAGGTAACGTAAATCTCCGAGATGTCGCCCACCATGAGGATACACTCCTTGACCTTGTAGGCATCACCGATGAGGTTGTTCACTTTCTTCAGGGCATCATAATACTTCTTGGTGTCGTTGTAGAGCTTCTCCACCTCCTTGAATCCGTCCAAGGTGTTCTTTACCGTCTTCGAGGCGGTGGCAATCTCCTTGACCGTATTGGCAATGTTGCCGGCGAAGTTGGTCGGGTCGCTCACTACCCACTGTGCGTGGGCTTTGCCATTCATAAAGAGAATGGCACTCATCATCAGCATTAAAACTTTCTTTTTCATTTTACAAATTGATTTTTGCGTGGATACAATAGCATTTGACTTGCTCGGAAAATCAGTCGACTGTTTTCTTGAAATATGACGTCATATTTTTGAGAATATGATGTCATATTCTCAAGCTTATTGTATTACGCGGTTAAACTTTTATTGATTTCTTTTCTCATTGGCCAGTTGCCGGATAGCCGTCTCGATGTCGCCACCGAGCTGTGCAGCACGCTGCATAACCTCAACCTTTTCTGTTTCCTCCGTGGTGTAGGTGAGGTATTCTTCCATACTCACTTCCGTAGCATAGACGGCACTCTGCATACCGCCCAAGCCTATCCACACTTCCTTGTAGAGTCGGTTCGGGTCATTGTTCTGATTGATGGAGAGGATTTGACTCTTTTCTTTTTCGGACAAGCCGAGCATCGCCTGTATGCCGTCGAATTTGGTCATATACTTGCGTTGGTCGAGTAGTATCTTACAGTCCGAGTTGTTGATGATACTCTCCTTTACTACTGGCGAGGAGATGATGTCGTCCACCTCCTGCGTTACGACAATGGCTTCCCCGAAATACTTTCTCACGGTCTTGTACAAATATTTTATATAGTCCGCCATGTTTGCCGAAGCAATGGCTTTCCACGCTTCCTCAATGAGAATCATCTTGCGGATACCCTTTAACCGTCGCATCTTATTGATGAAGGCTTCCATGATGATAATCGTTACCACAGGGAATAGGTCTTTGTTATCCTTCACCTGGTCAATCTCGAAGACGATGAAGCGTTTGGAGAGCAGGTCGATATTCTTATCCGAGTTCAAAAGGAAGTCGTAGCGACCGCCCTTGTAATACTGCTTCAATGTCGTTAAGAGGTTGTTGATGTTGAAGTCCGAGAGCGTTACCTCGATGTCCCGCTTTCTCATATCCTCCCGATAGACATCACGCAGATACTCATAGAAGGTGTTAAAGCAAGGCGTAATACTTCTATCAGAGCGTATCAACTCTATGTAGGAATTGACGGCAGAACCGAGTTCGCCCGCTTCAGTCTTGGTGATATGCTCATCGGCACTCTTCCAAAGGGTCAGCAAGAGCGTGCAGATACTCTCCCTTTTCTCCACGTCGAAGAAGTAATCATCGGTATAAAATGGATTGAAGGAAATGGGGCTTTCATTGGTATAGGTGAAATAAACCCCGTCTTCGCCTTTGGTCTTGCGGTGAATAAGTTCGCACAACCCTTGGTACGAGTTACCCGTATCAACCAAGAGGACGTGCGCCCCTTGTTCGTAATACTGGCGTACCATGTGGTTGGTAAAGAAACTCTTGCCGCTGCCAGAAGGACCCAAGATGAATTTGTTTCTATTCGTGATAACACCCTTTTTCATCGGCAGGTCGGAGATGTCCAAGTGGATGGGTTTGCCTGAAAGACGGTCTGCCATTTTGATGCCGAAGGGAGAGAGTGAGTCCTTGTAGTTGGTCTCTGCCGTAAAGAAGCAGAGGGCAGGCTCTATGAAGGTATAGAAACTCTCCTCGGCAGGAAAATCGGCAGCATTGCCGGGAATACCCGCCCAGTAGAGCGTTGCAGCATCAATGGTGTTGTGGCGTGGTCGGCACTCCATCAAGGCAAGTGCAGAGCCGACGTCGTTCTTGACTTGCCGCAGTTCCTCCTTATCGCTGCTCCATGCCAGCACGTTGAAGTGCGCGCGGATGGAGGTCAAGCCCTGCGAGTGGGCGATGTTGAGATACTCTTGTATCCACTCCTCGTTGATTTGATTGGAGCGAGAATAACGTGCCAGCGATTGCATGTTCCGTGCTTGCTTCTCGAAGCGTTCAAGATTGGCGTCGCTGTCCTCGATGAAAATGTACTGGTTGTAGATGTGGTTGCAGGGCAGCATCAAGCCCACGGGAGCGGCAAAGGAAAGGCGGCAGTCGCTTCTGTCGGTCGATAACCGCTCATATCGGCTGTCGGTACTTACACTCGTGGGTAAGTCATCGGTGTCGCTAAGTGTATGCAGACAAAGCATATTGTCGCCTACACGCACGAGGTCGGCACCCAAGCGAATGTCCTCCAAAGAGGCGTATCCTTCTTCCGAGAGGGAGAAATAACGGTCCAAGAGACCACCTTTTTCCTTTGTACCGACCAATTCCTCTTCTGTCATGCGGATAATCCTTATCTGTTCGGTATCGTTGATGATACGCTCGAACTGGTCCACGGCTTCCATGAACTTCATCACCTCGTCCTTGTTGGTGATTCCCTTGGGCAGCAGGTGTCCACGGCAGAGCGAGGAAAATTTGCTCTGCTGTGCCATACGCTGCTTGTTGGTCTTGGTCAGGAACAGATAGACCGAATGATGCAGGTAGGGACGCTCGTTGAAATGCCGTTCCGATGCACGGGCAAGGAAACTCAATCCACTCTCGGAGAGCTTGCCTTGATAGTCTTCCTTGATGAACCAATCCTGCTTATGCACGATGCTGTAATTGGGCAATACCTTAACCGCTTTGTGCCAAGCCGAGTGCATTGCCTCATATTCGGCAGAGGTGACGGTAAAGAGTTCGGGCAGTTCCACACGGAAAGCCACCGTGATGTCGGCATCCTTGCTCACCATACACCCCTGCTCGATGGAGAGCAGCGGGAACTTCGACTCCAAAGTTGTTATCTTGCTTTTGTTTCTCATTGTTTCTTTCTTTTGGGTTGAAGGTTACGGATAAGGTGAAAGACGGTACGGCGGTTTACAAGGTAGCGTGGGTGCATATGCACCGCCCCCTGCTTCATCAGCCCATACTGTCCGTACTTACGGTTCATGGCAAACGTTTGCCACACCACGAGGGTGGCACCCACTATGCCTATGATGAGACAGGCTATTTGACTGACTCCGCAGAGGTAGAGCACGACAACGAGAATGAAAACAGCCAGTAATCCTCCTGCAAAGAGGAAGAGATACTGCGCCTTCAAGCCCTTGAACTCCACCGTCCGACCTACACCTTTATTGATTTCCCAATTAGCCATCTTTTACAGGAAGAAGGAACGCAAGATAGTGGCAGCCACGATGAGGAAGATGCACGCACCGAACCAGCTCGCTGCGGTCTTGCTCGTATCGGGGTCGCCTGAACTGAACTTGTTGTACACTTTTATGCCACCAATCAAGCCCACTACGGCACCGATGGCATAGATAAGTTTCGTGCCGGGATCGAAGTAAGATGTTACCATCTTGGTGGCTTCGTTGATGCCCGCCATACCGTTGCCCTGTGCGTATGCTCCTACGGTGGCGGCAGCCATCAGGAGCAGCATCAGTGTAATTTTTTTGTTCATTGTTCTTTTTATTTTAAGTTGTTAATGAATATTCTTTGATGGGAGGAGACGGTGTAGGCGGCCTCATTTTATCGTATGGGATTGTTTTACATGTGAGCCACTCCGGCCGTTACTCCTTCCCAGTTTGCAATATGGATTGTTTTACAGATAGTAGGACAGCGGCTTTTCTTCCGCCGTTCCCTCGTTATCGTTTTCATCGTCTGTCTCAGGTGTCGCCGTATCATCCTCCTGCAACTCCGCTTCTTCAACTTTGCGGATGGCAGCGAGCAGCTTTTGATGGTCTTTCTCCTGCTTGAGCGTTGCCTCCTTGATGTAGTCCATGAGCTGTGTGCCCCGTATGCTTTGCAGCGTGTCCTGCACCTCGGCTTCATTTTCCTCGTCAAGCGTATTGTCATTCTTATGCCAGCCGGTAACACGGACAACTTCCCGCGCAAGAATAGCGGACGGTGAGACTTCGGGCAAGGCAGCGTCGGCGATTTGCAGTTCCTCACGGGCGATGATGTCCTCATCCGGTTCATCCATCGTATAGTCAATCTGCATCTCGTTGTCCTCTTCCGTGCCTTCCGTATCTTCTGTTTCTTCGGGCACCGGTGAGTTTTCCGCTGCAAAGGTATTGGGATTATCGGCTGGATTTTCAGTTGGGGAAACAGCGGGAACATCGGGGACAGACGGGGAAATGAAAGGTTTGCTCCTGCCCACCAAGATATGGCGGGCATTGTCTATCTGCTCTTGGGAAACAGAAGGCTTGGAACGCTCGATTTGTCTGTTTTCTTTTCGGCTCGGGTTGTTTTTCTCCGATTGGGTTGCTGAATCTTGGAACAGCCTCCAGAGATATGCGATGGCGAGGGTTATCCATGCAATGCCCAGCAGAAGCAATATTCCTAATAATAAATTGATAATCATAAGTCTATGGTTTTATCGCGCCTGCGCTGTGAGGCGGTATGATTCAACAAATCCTGATACGTTTTCAAATGGTCGAGAAGGATATTCTCTATATACCCCGTGATGGAAGCCTCCGACCTGATGTCGTTCAGCACATCACGCAGTATCTGGAGTATCTCGGTATGGATGCTGAAGCCCGACTTGTTGCGCCCGTTGCGGACACCCGTCAGAAATCGCTGTTCGTATTCAGGAAAGTCCATTGCTGGGGAAGAATCCTTCGTTCTGGCATTTCTCTTTCTTTTCGAGGGCTGCGCTGTTTTGGCATTGTTGCCATTAAACGAAGTTTCTTCCGGTATTTCCTCCTGTTCGTCAATTTTAGAAAGAGAGGCACTTGCATCTTCTTCCACAGAGTCTGAATCATCATCCAAATCAATGGGGTCGTCAAAGTCTGGTGTGTTCTCCTCTGTGCGCTTCTTGACACCAATGTCTGCCATCTCCTCCAATTTCGCTTGAAGCAGCTTTTCACGTTGCTCTTTCAGTGATTTCATACGCCGTTCTCAGTTTTCAGGTTGAGTTTCTCCATGACCTCCTTTACCCACTCATCCACCCCAGTCTGAGGGCGGAGAGCCGGTGCAGGGGGCAGGTAGGAGCAGCGGAATACACCTTTGACACCCCCTTGTGCCAATTCCCTGCTGAAGCGGACGGAGTTGTAGATACGGGTATCGAAAATCGGCAGTCCCTGTTCCTCAGCATTCTGACTGAACAGGTCGATGACCGTGGTACCGGCACTGCGGTTGATTTTGTTCCAGAGCAAGAAGAAATCTTGAATGCGTGAGCCCTCAAAGCCGATTCCCAAGTCCCTGATTATCTTGGCGTATGCAAAACTCGATGCCAGCGACTGTGGATCGGATTCTATCGGGGAAATGATATAATCCATCGTAATGGACAGGTCCATCATGGCACTGGTAAGGGCATGACCGGGAAAGTCGAAGATGAATAGTTGCGGTGCCGTCTTCATTTTATGCAGGTATTTCATGACATCGGAAACGGCTCTTTCCGGCTTGCTTCTGATGATATGGTATGATTTCTTGCCGTAGCGGGACAGCCGCTCATGGAGTTCTTTGCCCAGTTCGGGTGAGGACTCGATGAGGTCTCTGTCGCGTTCGCGGAGTTTGTAGAAGGATTCCTGCGTACCATCACAGTCCACGACGGCAAGAGAGATGTTCTTTTCGTAGTACAGAATGGATGCCAGCACTTCGGCAAGGCTGCTTTTACCCACTCCACCTTTCTGTGAGGCGAAGCCCAGATAAATGGGATTGTCTGTTTTCTTTTCCATATTCATAGTCGGTTGTTACTTATGCTATAAGTTGATGTATATCTTGACTGATAAGCCATGTCATATTTGTTGTTGAAACCATATTTTTGACCCGACCTAAAAGTTTAGTTTTAACTCAGCTCAATTTTGAGTCTGCTCAAAGGCATAAAATCATCAACTATTCAAACCATTCTTGATTGAGATTTTTTGAAGTTGAAATTATCATTTTGGGATCTTAATCCATACGGGTTTCAAGCTGCCTTTCAACTGAATCCGTTTGCAAAATAACAAGGTTTTATCTTAAGTTTCAACCATCTGTGAAGTACAGGGAAATGAAAGGAAAAAGAGTGAATATCGTTGATAATGAGATATTTGAAAACTCGCCGTAACTTTGCAGGCGAGAATAATACATGGAGGTTATATCCCGAAGCAGACACCCCAAAAGGGTGGATACTTCAATCGTATCATTTGGCTTCGCCGACCTTCGGTTCTTGATATTGGCAAGGTGTGTCTTTGTAACACAAACCGCCGTTTGTACCACAAAGCCCCTTGCCTCGGTGCGAGGGAATAATCACTCCAAAGTCGTAATTAGAAACTAAATGGATATGGATAAAGAAAGAGAACGTCGTTCAGAACGAAAACGGGCAGAAAAGCCCCGTTGGGACAACTGGCATGTGCGGTTGCCCAATCCGAAAGACCAGCAAAGGGCGATTGATTTGTTCCATAAATCGGGAGCGGAAACCAAGTCGGATTTCGTGCGTGGTCGTATTCTTGGGGAGAGTTTTAAGGTCATCACGGTGGATAAATCCGCCGTGGAATACTACCGAAAACTCTCAGAACTCATGGCACAAATCCACAAGATTGGCGTACTGTATAACCAAACCGTGCGTGCCATCAACAGTTATCACAGTGTGAAGACCGCACAACTATTGCTCGAAAAGTTAGAGAATTTGTCTCTTCAAATCATCACGTTACAGCAGAAAACGATACAACTAACCGAGCAATTTGACAGGCGATAAAGATCATGATAGCGAAGATTTCAGCAACGGAGAATCTCGGAGGGGCATTGGGCTACAACTTCAAAAAGGTGCAGCACAACGAGGCATCCGTCTTATGCGTGAATGAACTTCGAGAGGGCTTTGACGGCACTTATCGAATAGATAAGGTGCTTCGCGATATGCAGGCTCTTATCCCTGAGAAATGCCGTACCAAGAAAACAGTGTTCCACTGTTCGCTCAATCCGCACCCGGGCGAGAAACTATCCGATGAGCAACTCACACAGATAGTCAAGGAGTATATGGAGGCTCTCGGCTACGGAAAACAACCCTACATCGTGTTCAAGCACAACGACATCGCCCGTGAGCATATCCACATTGTGTCGCTTCGGATAGACGGTGAGGGAAAGAAAATCAACGACAAGTTTGAAAAGCGAAGGAGCAAGAAGATTACCGATGCCTTGGAAAGAAAATACGAACTCATTCCAAGTTCAAAGATCGCTGACAAGGCGATGAATGAAACACCCAAGATTGATACCACCAGAGGAAATACCAAGGAACAGGTGGCAAGCACCCTCCGCATGGTGCTGAAGCATTATCGCTTCTGTTCCTTGGGTGAACTGAATGCTATTCTTTCAGCATACAATCTTGCCGTGGAAGAAGTGAAGACGGAGTTTCGGGGAAAGAAATACGACGGGCTTGTCTATGTTCCGACTGGTGATAAGGCCAACAAATTAAGTACGCCCATCCATGCCTCGGACATCGGTCGTGGTGTGGGCTATACTGCCGTACAGAACAGGATGCAGAAATCCAAACAAGCCATCAAGCCGCTGATACCCGCCGTAAGAGAGAAAGTCCTGCAAGTAATGCGTACTTCTCCTCAAACAGAGAAAGCACTGCGACAGCGATTAGAAGAACAAGGTTTGCGGACGGTTGTCCGAAAGAATGAGGGCGGGCGCATCTATGGCATTACATTCATTGATGATGAAGAGGGTATCGCTCTCAATGGTTCACGATTGGGTAAGGGATATTCCGCCAATGTATTCAATGCGTATTTCTCTAATCCTGCCCATAATCCATTTTTGGACGAAACGCTGTATGGCAATCCAACCCTACGTTCCGAACAAACCAACGTTACCTTGCCGATGCAACCGAGCACAGAGGAAAGCGACAATATCGTCGATGACCTCATAGAGGAGTTAGTTGGCGAACCTTTTGCTCCAATGGGTAATGATGATTGGAAGGAGGCAGCTTGGCAGCGTAAACTCCGCAGACAAAGTAAGGTTAATCTCAGACGAAGAAAACGATAAATGATTCAAATAGCATTCAAATGCTATTCAAGCAATGATAAAAAACAAAATGTAAAAGCATACAACTATGGCACAGGAAGATGATTTAAGGGCATTGGGTAAGGTCATGGACTTTATGCGGGGTATCTCTGTGATATTCCTACTTACCAACTGCTATTGGTTCTGCTACGAAGCATTTCAAGAGTGGCATTTTACACTCGGTATCGTCAACAAGATACTGATGAATTTCCAACACACGGCGGGCTTGTTTTCGTCCATCCTTTGGACGAAACTCTTTTGTGTAGTGTTTCTTGCCTTGTCCTGTCTTGGAACAAAGGGCGTAAAGGAAGAGAAAATCACGTGGCCAAAGATTTGGACGGTGCTTTTCTCCGGCTTCGTCTTTTTCTTCTTCAACTGGTGGCTGCTTGCACTGCCCATCGGTAAAGTCGGTGCAGCTACGCTCTATATCTTCACACTGTCCGTTGGCTATATCTGCCTGCTGATGGGTGGTGTATGGATGAGTCGATTGCTCAAAAATAACCTGATGGATGATGTATTCAATACTGAGAATGAGAGCTTCATGCAGGAAACGAGGTTAATGGAAAACGAATACTCGGTAAACCTCCCTACACGCTTCTACTATAAGAAGAAGTGGAACAAGGGCTGGATCAATGTGGTCAATCCTTTCCGTGCCTCAATGGTGCTTGGCACACCGGGTTCGGGTAAATCTTACGCCATCGTAAACAACTACATCAAGCAGCAGATTGAAAAGGGCTTTGCCATGTATATCTATGATTATAAGTTTCCCGATTTGTCGGAGATAGCCTACAATCACCTGCTCCATCATTTGGACGCCTACAAGGTAACCCCACAGTTCTTCGTGATAAACTTCGATGATCCGAGAAAGTCGCATCGCTGCAATCCCATCAATCCTGCCTTTATGACGGATATATCCGATGCTTATGAGAGTGCCTACACCATCATGCTCAACCTTAACCGCTCGTGGATTCAGAAGCAGGGAGATTTCTTTGTAGAATCGCCAATTATCTTGCTTGCCGCTATCATCTGGTTCCTGAAAATCTATGAGAATGGGAAGTATTGCACCTTTCCGCATGCCATTGAATTTCTGAATCGCCCTTACGCACAGATTTTCCCTATACTCACCTCCTACGATGAGCTTGCTAACTACCTTTCGCCCTTTATGGATGCTTGGGAGGGTGGTGCGCAAGACCAGTTGCAGGGACAGATAGCTTCAGCGAAGATACCGCTCTCAAGGATGATTTCACCGGCATTGTACTGGGTGATGACAGGTGATGATTTCTCGCTCGACATCAACAATCCCAATGAGCCGAAAGTTCTTGTAGTAGGTAACAACCCCGACCGTCAGAATATATATTCGGCAGCATTAGGACTATATAACAGCCGTATTGTGAAACTCATCAACAAAAAGAAACAGCTCAAATCTTCGGTAATCATCGACGAGTTGCCAACCATCTATTTCCGTGGATTGGATAACTTGATTGCCACAGCCCGAAGCAACAAGGTCGCTGTATGTCTGGGTTTTCAGGATTTCTCACAGCTCACTCGTGATTATGGCGACAAAGAGAGTAAGGTGATACAGAACACTGTGGGCAATGTCTTTTCCGGGCAAGTCGTTGGCGAAACGGCCAAGACGCTCTCTGAGCGGTTCGGCAAGGTCTTGCAGCAACGACAATCGATGACCATCAATCGAAACGACAAGTCCACCTCTATCTCCACCCAGATGGACAGTCTTATCCCGGCAAGCAAAATTTCCAACCTCACGCAGGGTATGTTCGTGGGAGCTATGTCCGACAACTTTGACGAGCGCATTGACCAGAAGATTTTCCACGCGGAGATTGTTGTGGACTCTGTAAAAGTCTCTGCCGAGATGAAAGCCTACCAATCCATCCCTGTAATCGCAGACTTTACAAATGAAGATGGATTCGACAATCTCAAAGAGACCATCGAAGCCAACTACAAACGTATCAGACAAGAAATACTTTCACTTGTGGATGCAGAGACGAAACGCATTAAGGAACTTCCTTCACCGGCACATCTTGCAAAGTAGTTTTATAGCCTCCTATTTATTGGGCTTTGCAAAGGTCTCTCTGTCTATGACGGAGACAGCAAAATGGTATATCCATTCTCTGAACCGACAGTCGAAATTCTTTGAAAATTCACCATAAAGAGAATTTCTCCCCAAAAAAAGCAAGGAAAATTTGCAAGAGTAAAATTATTTATGTATATTTGCGACGAGGAGTTTTGAATTGACAGACGACAGACACTATAGTAAAGCATATAGATCTATGAATGTTTCATCTCAAAGCCATAGTTATAGAAAGGAGGACATGTTGATTATGGATTCTATTTTTTCACTCTTAAAAACACAATGGTTATGAAAAAGAATTACATTTTTTTGACTTTCGTCTTTGTCTTTGCCTGTATTTTGAATATGCAGGCACAGAATTTTGAAACGGATATTGCGAAGGTTTTGTCGCAGGACGAAACACTCTTATCATTCAACAAAAATGAGGCAGGGAACATTTCCGGCATCCTCACAAGTGGAAGCATAAAGTTTACTTCTCCCAATGGACATGTTAGGATATTGGTGGCAGACGAATATGGGTATGAGAAACTTATTTATGAATCGTTTCCCCTCCTTGCTTTCAAAGAAGGTAAGGACAATTTTGAACTTATGGGGTTTGAGACTGGGAAAATAAAGGATTTTGTGCCCGAAAAAGTCCATATCCTCATTTCCGATGCTATGGTGGAGCATCTTAAAATCACCGTTTCGGGATTATCGGCTCCTCAACAGGCACCTTCTGCATCCCTTCAGGCTCGTACAAAGACAGTCACCTTACCACCTACTTTCATTGACGAAGATACCCGAATTAAATATTTAATATATCGGCTCAATTTGGAATTGAAGGCTTCCGGTGCACTATGGAGAGCAGGTGACACACCGTTCGGACGGCTTTCATACGAAGAGAAGAAAGAGATGTATGGAGGAACGGTTCCCAACTTCAAGGGAGCGGAATACTATATCGGCGGTATCATTGATGTTGATGTTCCGAGTGTCAGATATCAAAAATCCTCTTATGTTCCTGATTTCGACTGGAGGACGCGCCACAGTGCTACTGTCAAGGGATCTCCCTATTTCCAGAATGAGATTACAGGGTGGATTACTCCGGTAAAAGATCAAAAGAACTGTGGTTCATGCTGGGCTTTCTCTGCCGTAGGAGCTATGGAAGCCGTTGCAAAACTCCACAAGAATACGGCCTGCAATTTTGACCTCTCCGAACAAGAATTGGTGTCTTGTTCCAACGCGGGAAGTTGCAACGGAGGATGGACTCCTTTCGCATTAGACTACATCAGTCGCAAATGGATTCAGGATGAGATGTCGTTCCCATACAAAGCGCAGGATCGTCCCTGTTCCGAAAAAGGTAAACCTCTGTATACGATAAAAAATGCGGGAAAAGAATTGTTCAACCCTATCAAAGGCAATGAATTCGCCTCAATTGAAAAATTGAAATCCATGCTGATTAAGAGCCCACTTGCCGGACGCATCAGTTCTTGGTCTCATGCCATGACTCTGGTAGGTTACAAGACGATAAAAGCGGGAGATGTCGTTTATGAGCACTATACCACACGGATTGTGGTTAAACCCGGCGACCCTCACATAGGTCAGACTGTTTGGATTTTCAAAAACAGTTGGGGAGAGAACTGGGGAGACCATGGGTTCTTGTATGCGTTTGTGAATATCAACAATATGGTTTCTTCTGCGGCTCCCACACTTCCCTTTGAGTACAAGTACAATTACAATTACGATTGGTCCAGCAAGTATCCTCCTATCTATAGTCAGTTGATTTCGGCAATTTCCAAACCGGCACCGGCCTATGATAAGGATAACGACGGATACTATTGGTGGGGAATCGGACCGCGTCCTCAAAACCTCCCCGCAAATGCCAAGTTGGAGGAGGATAGTGACGACAGTGATCCTTCCATTGGACCGATGAACCAGTATGGCTTCCCTACGCTCTTGAAGGACTATGACCTGTATATCAAAGATAATGCCGAGGATAAAGGATTTGAACCAAATACGACTATTACGAATGATAACTATTGGAGTGCTCCCGAAATTTGGGTCAGACATCAAAAAGATGGTATAGAAGAACATCAGAATCCTTTGCCTGCTCAAGAAAATTACATTTATGTAAGAGTTTGGAACAGGGGACAGAAGAAGTCTCCCGAATCGAAAGTTATAGGCTTTTGGGCTAAGGCGGGGACGAACCTACAATGGCCTGAAGCGTGGACAGGAGGCATTTCTATGGTAGGTCTTCCTCTCGGAGGATTTATTCCATATATCGCTTCAATACCAGAAATAGAACCGGGCAAATCTGCAATTGCTAGAATAGATTGGACACCAATTAACCCTAAAGGATATGAAAGTATAGCAAATGCAGCTATTAGTGGGGAGAACCTTTGGCATTTCTGCCTATTATTGAAGATTGCAGACAAGAATGACCCTTATGTCGATGTGTCTGATATTCGTAAAATGATAGCACGCAACAATAATATTGCACAGAAAAACCTAACAATAACAAATGTTGGCTCCGGTTCCTCTTATGAAGGAGCGGTTTCTCTTGTAAATCATCTTAAGACCAAGGAGTCTTACAGTCTTGATGTGATAGAGTTACCGAATGCAACTAATGGAAGCTCAAACACCCTCTTTGACAATGCAAGAGTGCTGCTTCGTATGGCTCCCAAAGTCCTCTCTGCTTGGAACGAAGGAGGCAATAAGGGCGTAAAAATAAAATCCACAGGCAATCCTTACATACAGGAGCTTATCTCATCGGACGGCTCCCTGGACAATATTAAGCTTGCCCCCAAGGACGTCGGTCTCGTTAAACTGAGTGTGAACTTCAAGACCGTTCTTCCTTTCGGAAGCAATCCGGAAAAGCATACCATACTCCTACGCCAGAAGGACAAAAATGGAGAAGTTATCGGAGGAGAGACCTTCGAGATCATCCGCGAGCCGCGACCGGTAATACATCCGCAAATAATCAAGAATGAGAATGAAGGAAAGGTAACACTTTCTGTAACGGGAGTGGACGAAGATGCCATCTACCAATGGTTTGATTCCAATGGGAAAATGATTGCCGAAGGGGCGGAAATGACCTGCACTCCCACTCGAGATGAAACCTATAGGGTTGAAGTGACGGCAAAGAAAGATGGCTATCTCACTTCCGATGAACTTCTCGTGAAAGCAGGGAAAGGAAAAATGAAGGTTTCTCCTATTCCCGTCAAATCGGAATTGACAGTTTCGTATGACCTTCCGAATGGACAATACGAACTGTGCATTACCGGAGTCCAAAATTGGTTAAATTACGGGAAGTACAGCATTGACAGTACGAAGAAAGAAATGCGAATCAATGTTTCCCACCTGCCACAGGGTATCTATGTTGCCACAATTACCGAACGAAATGGCCAGATCAAAGAATCTGTAAAGTTTGTAAAGGAATAAATTCTACTGGAGGAGAGAGGTGCTTTATGGCACTTCTTCTCCTCTTTTTACATTAATCATAAATTCAATAAATCATGACATCAAGACTTTACTCAATACTATTGTTGCTGATATGCACAATAACAGCCCAAGCGCAGGAATATCACGTGGAAACTCCGGGGACGTTGCAGGAAGTTGTTGGACCGGGAGCCGAAGAACTAACTCGTATTCGGGTGACGGGAACACTTAACGACAAAGACATCGCCTTCCTTCACTACCTGTGTTGGCCTGGTGTTCCAAAGCCTACAGGAATGAAAGTTGAGAAGTTTTTGAAAATAATGCAGGAAAAAGAAGATGACTTCAAAACGAACCTACGTCATTTAGATTTGGAAGATGCTCGTATGGTGAATGATGCTCTGCCCGATAAGGCTTTTTATTTCAGTTACATCAAAGACTATAAACTACCCAAAACGCTCAAGAAGATAGGCAACGAGGCCTTTAGTTTCAATGTGCTTCTCAAAGAGTTGATTATTCCCGAAAGTGTGGAAGAGATAGGTAAGAATCTGCTTTTTTATAGCGTAGAAATAAGAAAGGTTAAACTCCCCGAAAAGCTTAAGGTCCTTAATGAATTATTGTTTGGAAATTGCATAAAGTTGGAAGAGGTTAATATTCCATCGGAAGTTAGAGAGATATACAGTGGTGTTTTTTATGGCTGCCTCAAAGCCCCTGCCTCTATTGCCATTTTACCTGAAACAGTTGAAATCTTGGATGGCGCGGCATATTATGGGATTAGAACGATTGAAGAAGTGGTAGTACCCAAGAATGTGAGAGTGTTAAGGGGTGCTTTCGACGGTATGGGAGGATTGCGCAAGGCAACAATTCTTACCGATAAATTAACCGAGATAGGAGATGATACTTTTTATTGGTGTGAAAATTTGGAAGAAGTGAATATTCCGGACGAAATCACACGAATTGGCAAAAGAGCTTTTTTTTGGAACCTTAAACTTCATAAGATAGAAATTCCCTCCTCTGTCACACGCATCGAAGAAAATGCCTTTGACAGTGCACCTTTGGATTCCATTGACATTCCGGCAGGTGTGACCTTTATTGGCAGGAATGCGTTTTGGAACAATCGCAATCTGAAAAAAGTTTATTCCCGTCCGATTACTCCTCCTAAAACAAATGAACCTACTGCTATTTCTCCATATTTACCATTCGAAGATTGTAATGAAGAGTTGGTAACTCTCTATGTTCCGAAAGGCTCAGCCGATGCCTACCGTGCCTCTGAGGTGTTTTCGGAGTTCAAGAATATTGTAGAGTTGGAGGCTTGGCAATGGCCGACTTCCATCAGTACGCCAACCATGCCGACCGATGCATACAAAGTGTACGGAAAGGCTGGCACGCTGCATATCGAGACAACAGGTGGTGCCCAAGGACCTGTATTCGTCAATGTATATGGCATCAATGGACAGGTTGTTTGGAAAGGTCAGGTGACTAATCGCATGGAAGTTCCCTTGCCCCAAGGGTTCTACGTTGTGCGAATAGGAAAAAGAAGCTACAAGGTTTCATTATAACGTTTAATGCAAACAACCATGACATCAAGACTTTACTCAATACTATTGTTGCTGATATTCACACTAACCGCCCAAGCGCAGGAATATCATGTGGAAACTCCGGGGACGTTACAGGATGTGATAGGACCGGGAGCCGAAGAACTCACCCACATTCGGGTGACAGGAACACTTAATGACAGAGACATCGCCTTCCTTCACTACCTGTGTTGGCCTGGTGTTCCAAAGCCTACAGGAATGAAAGTTGAGAAGTTTTTGAAAATAATGCAGGAAAAAGAAGATGACTTCAAAACGAACCTACGTCATCTGGATTTGGAGGAGGCACACATGGTAAACGATGCTCTGCCTGACTATGCTTTTTCAGGAAGTTACATAAAAGACTATAAGTTGCCCAAAACGCTCAAGAAAATAGGCAAGAATGCCTTTGACTATAATGTACTTCTTAAAGAATTGATTATTCCCGAAAGCGTGGAAGAAATAGGTAGAGATTTACTTACTTATAGCACAGAAATAGAAAAAGTGAGACTTCCGGACAATCTTAAAATTCTCAATAAAGACTTATTTGCGGAATGTTGTAACCTTAGAGAAGTGAATATCCCTTCCCAACTTCGAGAAATGTATGGTGGCGTTTTTCATAACTGTCGTGAAATATCTCCTTCTGTCGCCATCTTGCCTGAAACTGTTGAAATCTTGGATGGTGCAGCGTATTACGGGATACGTGCGATTGAGAAAGTGGTAATACCCAAGAACGTGAGAGTATTAAGAGGTGCTTTCAACGGTATGGCAGGATTGCGCAAGGCAACGATACTTACCGACAAATTGACGGAGATAGGAGATGATGCTTTTTATTGGTGCAGTGCTTTGGAAGAGGTGAATATTCCGGGCAAAATTACACGAATTGGCGTAGGAGCTTTCTTTTGGAACCTCAGGCTCCGTAAAATAAACATTCCTTCCACGGTTACGCGTATTGAGAAACACGCTTTCGATAGTGCCCCCTTGGATTCCATCGACATTCCGGCAGGTGTGACATTTATAGGCAGAAATGCATTTTGGAATAATAGTAAATTGCAAAAGGTTTACGCACGGCCTATAATTCCACCAGTGACTACAGAATGGACAAATGGCGATGGCCCATATCTGCCATTCCACTCTTGTCCGATGGAAACTGCTATTCTTTATGTTCCAAAGGGTTCTGCCGATGCCTACCGCACATCCATGGTGTTTTCGGAGTTCAAGAATATTGTAGAGTTGGAGGCTTGGCAATGGCCGACTTCCATCAGCACGCCAACCATGCCGACCGATGCATACAAAGTGTACGGAAAGGCTGGCACGCTGCATATCGAGACAACAGGTGGTGCCCAAGGACCTGTATTCGTCAATGTATATAGCATCAATGGACAGGTTGTTTGGAAAGGCCAGGTGACTAATCGCATGGAAGTTCCCTTGCCCCAAGGGTTCTACGTTGTGCGAATAGGAAAAAGAAACTACAAGGTATCATTAAATTGAGGGGAAATCCGCGACAGATAATGTGGATAGCCCTGTCTTACATAGTTAGTTCATAGACTATTTCCTATACCAGTGTGGTATGAATTTGTCCTGCTCTGTAATGACAAGGTTGTACTCTTTGACTTTTTCCTGCAATGAAGGGCAATCCAAGTCTTTCTTCAATTCCACATCTAGAGATAATTGGTCAAAACCAATTTGTCTCCATCCTCATGCATATGGCATGGAAGAATCATGATATTGAGACCTCTGCAAAAGTCCACAAAAAGAAGAAAGCAGTGAATATAACTTGCTGATAATCAAGTGTGGTATTCTCCCCTAAAAGGAGTTTTGCAGAGGTCTTGATATTGCTAAAAACGATCTTTTCTTTTATGGCTTTCATAAAGAGATGATGAACTTTCATTTCCCCTGCCGACTTCATATATGGTTATGTCATCTTTGATGATTTGTGAGAGCTTAAACCTGAAAGTTCTTTTCCTGAGTTAAGATTTGCTTTCGTTTTTGTTCCTATCTTTTACGACACAAACTTTCTTGCATCCCCCGTAATAAGGGTTTTCACCATGTTTTCCCTTTTTCTCGATTATTCCATCATCTTTGTGTCTTCAAAAGCCTGCCGACATTCATCGGGTGCCTGTGGTGTTCGCAGGCATCAAACACATTGTTGAACTTAATATTTGGCAATAGTCTGCTTCTATCAGCACGTCTATACTGCAGGAATGTAGTTTAATATAAACCAAATGGACAGTTTGCCTTGCGTATCCCCCTTGTTTTCCCTCCTTTTCCCGTGATTCCCCTATGTCTTTAAAGGCAGGATTATAGCTTATATATTTGCCGTTCGATAGCGATTTATTCATCTTAAAAACAAAGAATTATGGGATCGAACAACAGTGACAACTACGTATTGGTCTTGGAAGACCGCACGGAAGTGAAGAATGAACAGGAAGCAGGAAAACTCTCCGTAGTTTCAGGTATCGACGACAAAGGCAACCTTAAAACCACTGAAGCCATCGCAGCCAATCAAGCTGCATTCTTGAAGTTCAATAGCAAGGATGGACTTCTGAAGAACTTCATGACCAACTTCTTAAAGCAGTTCAACGAGCCGTCCCGTTTCGGACTGTACAAGGTCGTGGCAAGCAACGTGGAGCAAGGCGTGGACAATCTTCGCACTCTGCTCCAAAGCCGTGAGAAGGACGAAAGCAAACAGCAACTGACAGAGATGGGCGTACCCTTTGAGGACTATTTTCCGCAGAAGAAGAACGCCACCGCCATTGACGAGTCGAAGATTGATTGGAAGCAGCTCGAACATCTTGGGCTTTCCCGTGAGCGACTCGAGCAGAGTGGAGAGTTGGAAAAGATGCTCTCTTGGCAGAAGAGTAATCTCGTGACTATTGCCATCCCGATAGGTGATACCACTATCTATACCGACGCACGCTTGGCATTCCGCACGAACGAGCAGGGAGATATTGGTTTGGCTATCCATCCTTTGAGGAAGGAACCGCAACTCGATTTTCCCTATATGGGTTATAAGTTCTCTCCCGAAGAGAAGGAACAGCTACTCACTACGGGCAATCTCGGCAAGACCATCGAAGTAACACCCAAGAACGGAGAGCCTTTCTCTGCCTACGTCTCCATCGACCCGCAGACCAATGAGATTATCGCCCTGCGCGCCGACCGTGTGAACATTCCCAAGGAAATCAAGGGTGTTACCCTTTCCGATGCACAATACAAAAACCTCGTGGAGGGCAAAGCCGTGAAAGTGGAGGGCATGACCGCCAAGAGTGGCAAGTCCTTCAATGCCACCCTGCAGGTCAATGCCGAACGAAAGGGTATTGAGTTTATCTTTGGAGACAACAAAAGTTTAAGAGAGCGACAGGAACACAAACAAACACAACAGCAAGGAGTGCCTCACAAACTCTGTGGGTTGGAGCTTTCTGACAAGCAACGTGAAGCCTTGGACAGTGGTCGAACACTTTATCTTAAAAACATGGTGGATAAGGAGGGAAACTCTTTCAACGCCTATGTCCGTATGGACAAAGAGCAGAACCGCCCTCGCTTCTATAAGTGGAATCCCGACAAGAGTCATAAGAATGGCAAGGTGGAAGCCGTGGCAGAGGAACACAAGACACAGGTAGCTGTGAACAACCACGGCAAGACCAACGAAGCCACCAAGAGCGTGAAAGAACCCCTGAAGACCGGGCAGACACAGCCTACTGCCGCCCAAAAACAGAAGCAGGACGAGAACAAGCATAAGAAGTCCCGTGGACGCAAGATGTAACCCTTAATTTCTTTTACCAACTATGACAACTTGTATTATCGCCGAGAAACCCTCGGTAGCCAGAGACATTGCCCGTATCGTAGGGGCAAACAGCAGACAGGACGGATATTTAGAGGGTAATGGATATTTTGTTACTTGGGCAATGGGACATCTCATTGCCCTTGCCATGCCCGAAGCCTACGGTTTTACAGCCTATAAAGCGGAAGACCTGCCCATCCGTCCCAATCCTTTCCAATTGATCGTCCGCCAAGTGCGCAAGGACAAGGAGTATATATCCGACCCAGCGGCATTAAAGCGGCTCAAAATCATCCGAAGTTGCTTCGACAGAGCTGACCGTATCATCGTAGCCACCGATGCAGGCAGGGAGGGTGAACTGATATTCAGATGGATTTATGCACATCTGGGTTGCCGAAAGCCTTTCTACCGCCTTTGGATTTCCTCGCTCACGGACAAAGCTATCCGTGAGGGCATGGCAAATCTCAAGTCAGGCAACAACTACGAGAACTTGTATCACTCTGCTCAAGCGAGAGCAGAAGCCGACTGGCTCGTGGGCATCAATGCCAGCCGTGCCCTGTCCATTGCCCGCAGGGGCGGTTATTCCTTGGGACGGGTGCAGACCCCGACACTGGCTATGGTCTGCCGTCGGTACATAGAGAACCGTGATTTTTCTTCCGCACCCTATTGGAAACTTTCTGCTTTCACAGAGAAAGATGGCATGTCGCTGAAAGCCATTGGTGTTATCGACTACGAGAGTGAAGCATCGGCACAGACTGCTCTCGCTGCACTCCGCAGTCAGAGCCGGCTTACGATAGAATCGGTCACAAGAAAGGTGGGACATACGTCGCCACCCCTCTTGTACGACCTTACTGCCTTGCAGAAAGAAGCCAACAGATGCCACGGCTTTTCAGCGGACAAGACCCTCTCGATAGCTCAAAGCCTCTATGAGAAGAAAATCACGACCTATCCCCGTACAGGCAGCCGATACATCAGTGAGGATGTCTTTGAGGAAGTACCCGTCCTGCTCCGCAAGATAGGCAAGACGCTATCCAATCCACTTAACCGCCATTCGGTGGACAATGACAAAGTAACCGACCACCACGCCATCATCCCGACGGGCGAAACACCGCAGGGCTTATCGGCAGACGAGGTGACTGTCTATCAGATGGTAGTAACCCGCTTTGTCGAAGCCTTTTCTCCCGATTCCGAGGAAGAGCGTGTGCAGGTGCAGTTCACGGACGACACCAACATCTTTACTTGGAAAGCCTGCCGACAAATCTCCTTGGGCTGGAAAGCGGTGCAGAAAAACAAGGCAACCGAGACAGAGGAGAAAGAAGACGGCGATGAACAGGTTTTGTCTTCATTGCCCAACTTGCCAGAAGGAGAAGTCCTGCCACTTGTTGATGCAGAAATCACCGAACATAAGACCAAGCCAAAGCCTCTCTATACAGAGGCAACGCTCCTCTCTGCAATGGAGAATGCAGGAAGAGAGGTTGAGGATGCAGAGAGCAAGAAGGCAATGGCGGAGTGCGGTATCGGCACACCTGCCACAAGAGCCAACATCATCGAGACGCTTATCCTCCGTGATTACATCCGCAGAGAGAAGAAAGCCATTGTCCCAACAGAAAAAGGCTTGGCAGTCTATGAGATTGTCAAGGACAAGAAGATTGCCAATGCGGAGATGACAGGCAGTTGGGAACTGGCTCTTGCCGCTATCGAGGCAGGTCAGATGCCGCCCGAAAGGTTTGCACAAGGTATCAACTCCTATATTAGTACCATCTGCGAGGAACTGCTCTCGCTTGCTTCCGAACAGAAGTCTTACCCAACCTACCGCTGTCCCGAGTGCGGCAGTGAGAGCGTGGGCATCTACGCCAAGGTAGCCAAGTGCAGAAACAAGGACTGCAACTTCCATGTTTTCCGCGAAGTCTGCGGCACGCTGCTCTCCGAGGACAATATCCGGGACTTGCTGACCACAGGTCGGACACCCATTCTCAATGGCTTGACCAGCAAGGCAGGCAAGAAGTTCAACGCCCGTCTGGTACTGAATGAAGACTATACCACATCCTTTGAATTTGAAAATAAGAAAGGAAAACAACGAGGGAGATAATCCCGACAGACACGGAGAGTAACAGATAAGGTCGGGAGGTAATATATTTTTTATCTCCCGACTTTTTTCCTCCTCCTTAATTTAAAAGAAAACACTATGGCATACAATAAGAAAGCAGTCTTGGCGGCCAACACGGAAGCCATCCGTGTCGTGCTGCGCTTGGAGAAAGAACGCCGTGAAGCCACCGAAGCAGAGAAAGGCATATTGCGCGGCTATCAGGGCTTCGGTGGCTTGAAATGCGTGCTTAACCGCACGGACATCCCCGACGACATCCGCTATTGGAGCAAGTCAGAGCAACACCTCTTTGAACCGACCCAAAGGCTCAAACAGATGATTTACCGTGATGCCGTCGATGCCAATACCGCCAAGCGTTATTGGGAGAGCATCAAGGCAAGTGTATTGACTTCCTTTTATACCGATACCCGAATCGTTGCCGCCATTTCCGATGCGCTTACCGCTACCAATGTGCAGATAAGACGATGCTTGGACCCTTCGGCAGGCATGGGAGCCTTTACTGAGACTTTCTCTAAAAAGGCCGGTACGGTCGATGCAATGGAAAAAGACCTGCTCACTGCCCGTATCTCACAAGCCATTCATCCTTATGGGCAGGACAACATCATAGTCCGCCAAGCCCCTTTTGAAGCCATCGGGGAGTTGGAGGACAAGGACAAGTACGACCTTGTAACAAGCAATATTCCCTTTGGCGATTTCATGGTCTATGACCGGGAGTACAGCAAGGGAAAAGACATTCTCAAGCGTGAATCCACACGAGCCATCCACAATTACTTTTTTGTGAAGGGACTGGACTGCATCAAGGAGGGCGGACTGTTGGCATTCATCACCTCGCAGGGCGTATTGGACAGTCCCAAGAACGAAGCCATACGCCGTTACCTGATGCAGAACAGTCGGCTTATCTCCGCTCTCCGCCTGCCGTCGGGCATGTTCTCAGAGAATGCAGGAACGGAAGTGGGCAGCGACCTCATCGTCCTGCAAAAGCAGTCGGGCAAGACTATCAGCGAGGGCATGGAACAGCAATTTGTTGCGTCCGTATCGGCTCCCATAGCCGAAGGCTCTTCTGTCGTATTCAAGCACAATTCACTCTTTGACGGTGAATGGAAGGACATAACCCACCGAACCATTGCCACCGAACGCACGATGGGCAGGGACCCATACGGCAAGCCTGCATGGGAGTATCACTTCGATGGTGGCATTGACGATATGGCGGAGAATATAAGGACACAACTCTCCTTGGAATTTGAGCAACGCCTTGACCGAAAACTCTATGAGACAGGCATACCTATGACAGAAGAAGAGCGGCAGGCAGAAGCGGAGAAACAACTGCAAAAGTTGGGTATCACTACAAAGCTGAAAACAAAAACAGACAGGCAGGAAACTGAAGACAAGGATATAGACAATGCCTACAACCTGATGCCCGACAGTATCAGGAAGCAACTGCCCAAGTTGTACAGTACGGAAAAAGAACTTATTGGCGATAAAGTTGCCTACGCCCGTTACTTCTTCCCAATGGGAGCTTACACGGCTTACCTCTTGGAGTATGACCCAAAGACCCGTATCGGCTTCGGTGCGGTTACGATGGGCTACGGTTGGGAACTGGGCAATATGTCGCTTGACGAAATGGAGGAAGTCAAGATACATGGGTTAGGTATTGAACGAGACTTATATTTTAGCCCCCAGAAACTGCACGAGATAGCCGAACTCGAAGAACTCGTACAAGGACGATACACCAAAGAAGAAAAGACCGTAGAAGAAGCGGTTGCAGAGGAAGTCATAGCAGAAGAGGTCAAGGAGGAGACAACGAAAGAAGAACAAGAAGTTTTTCTCGACACTTCCCTCACAACAGAACAGCACATCCCTGAAGAAGCGACCATAATAGCACCATCCATAAGTGGTGCGGAGATAGCCCCGGAGGGGACTCCTGCCTTGACGCTTCATTTTCAGTATGAGATGGAGGAGCCGGAAATTCGCACGGACGTGGAAAGCCCACGAGAGATGGATGGGAAAACGGTCTATTTCGATGATGACCATCACCCCATCTACCTGCACGAGAAAAGCGATGAGCCTACGCTCTTTGCTCCCGAAGAATACAACCTTTGGACACAAGAGGTAACCCGAGTAAACAAAGAGATCAAAGAGGTCTCTACAGCGCAGCCAAAGCCAAGCCGGCAGCCCTCTCCCAACAAACAGCAGAAAAGGGTAGGAACAGCACAGAATAGTCCTCGCAGAAGCAAGAAATCAACACCTTCGCCCGTAAGGCAACTTTCGCTCTTCGACTTTATGGACGAATCCGGGCAGCGTACCCCACAACCCATAGCGGAGGTGAAGAAGGAGTTTGACGCCGCGCCGCGTCCCTTTCTCTCATCGCCCGATTCGCATTTGAGGGACGGTTCCATTGTCGTGCAGAAGGGGCAGGTCGGTTTTCTTTCTGATTTGAAGCGGCATCCCACTTTCAATCCGATGGACTTGCCCTATGCGCAAATCTCACGGCTGAAAGCCTATATAGAAATAAGGGAGAGCTACCACCGCCTTTATGACTATGAAGCAAACAACCGGACCGAGGACAAGGAAGAACGCGAGAAACTCAACCGACTTTATGACGGCTATGTCCTACGCTGGGGCTACTTCAACCAGAAGACGAACACCGATGTGATAAAAATGGATGCCACGGGCATGGAGATGCTTTTCTTGGAACGCTCCGAGAACGGTAAATATATCAAGGCGGACATCTTTGACCATCCCACGGCATTCGCCACCACCGAACTGACCGTTGCAGCTGATCCGATGGAAGCACTGGGTGCATCGCTCAACAAGTATGGCTCGGTGGAACTCGACTATATGAGTTCGCTTTTACCTGATATGGAGGAAAGCGACATCATTTCAGCTTTGGAGGGACGCATCTTCTACAATCCCGAAGAGGACGGCTATGAGGTAGCGGACAAGTTCATTTCGGGTAATGTGATTGAAAAGGCGGAGCGCATCGAGTCGTGGCTTTTGGACCATCCCGACCACGAGGAAGCCAAACTAAGCCTTGCCGCCTTACGTACAGCCACGCCTACGCCCATTCCCTTTGCCGAGCTTGACTTCAACCTCGGTGAACGTTGGATACCCTCAAAGGTCTATGGCAGGTTCGCCTCGGAGTTCTTTGAGACCGAGATAGGAGTGTCCTACCACTCCAACATGGATGAGTATTCCATTTCATGCGACCAAAAGAACGCCAATATTTGGCACAAGTACTCCGTACAGGGCGAGTTCCGCCGTTATGATGGCATCAACCTTTTGAAGCACGCCCTGCACAATACCATTCCCGACATCAACAAGAGCAAGGAGGTGCGGGATGCCATAACAGGCGAGACCAAGACCGTCAAAGTGCGGGATGGACACGCCATACAGATGGCGAACGCCAAGATTGAGGAGATACGGCAGGGCTTTGTCGATTGGCTCGGACGAACACCTGACACCTTCAAGCAGCAGCTTGCAGACAGGTATAACCGCCTTTTCAACTGTTTTGTGCGCCCCAACTTCGACGGTGCACATCAGACTTTTCCCGACCTTGACCTAAAAAGATTGGGCATTGCCGACTTATACAAGAGTCAGAAGGATGCCGTATGGATGCTGAAAACCAACGGCGGCGGTATATGTGACCACGAGGTGGGGGCGGGTAAGACCTTGATTATGTGTACGGCAGCCTACGAGATGAAACGGCTGGGACTGTCAAACAAGCCGATGATTATCGGTCTGAAGGCAAACGTATTTGATATTGCCGACACGTTCCGCAAGGCTTATCCCAATGCAAGGATTCTCTATCCGGGCAAGAACGATTTCAATAAGCAGAACCGACAGCGTATTTTTAACGACATCAAGAACAACGATTGGGACTGTATTATTTTGACGCATGAGCAGTTCGGTATGATACCGCAAGCCTTGGAGATACAGGAGGCTATCCTTCAGAAGGAGATGGACTCCGTGGAGGAGAACCTTGAAGTATTGCGCCAGCAAGGGCATGATATATCAAGAGCCATGCTCAAAGGACTGGAGAAGCGCAAGCAGACACTGGAAGCGAAGTTACAGGGGATTCAGGACAGCATAGCCGAAAGAAAAGACGATGCCGTAGATTTCAAGATGATGGGCATTGACCACCTATTCGTAGATGAATCGCACCAGTTCAAGAACCTGATGTTCAATACCCGCCACGACCGGGTGTCGGGTTTGGGCAATCCCGACGGCTCACAGCGAGCCTTGAACATGCTCTTTGCCATCCGCACCATACAGGAGAGGTCGGGCAAGGATTTAGGAGCTACTTTCCTTTCAGGAACGACTATCAGCAACTCACTTACAGAGCTGTATCTGCTTTTCAAATACCTGCGCCCGCAGGCTTTGGAGAAGCAGGGTATCAACAGCTTTGACGCATGGGCGGCGGTCTTTGCCAAGAAATCGACCGACTACGAGTTCTCCATCACCAATGAGATTATCCAGAAGGAACGTTACCGCACCTTCATCAAGGTGCCGGAACTTGCCTCGTTCTATGCGGAGATCTGCGACTTCCGCACAGCAAAGGACATCGGTATCGACCGACCCGAGAAGAACGAGATACTGCACAACATACCGCCCACGCCCGAACAGGAAGAGTTCATCGGTAAGCTGATGGAGTTTGCCAAGAAAGGGGATGCCACGATCTTAGGACGAGCGCCACTGAGTGAGAGCGAGGAAAGAGCAAAGATGCTGATTGCAACAGACTACGCCCGCAAGATGAGCTTGGATTTACGCATGATTGATGAAAATGGATACTCAGACCATATCGACAACAAGGCGAGCCATTGCGCGAAGTTGCTCAATGACTACTATCAGAAGTATAATGCACAGAAAGGGACGCAGTTCGTTTTCTCTGATTTAGGGACTTACAAGCCCGGTGGAGAGTTCAACATCTATTCGGAAATCAAGCGTAAGCTGGTAGAAGACTATCATATCCCGTCCTACGAGATACGCTTCATTCAGGAATGCAAGAACGAGAAGGCCAAGAAAGCGATGGTGGATGCGATGAACCGTGGCGACATCCGCATCGTCTTCGGTTCTACCTCCATGTTGGGAACAGGTGTAAACGCCCAGCAACGTGCCGTAGCGGTCCATCAACTTGACACGCCTTGGCGACCGTCAGACCTTGAGCAACGGAACGGGCGTGCCATCCGAAAGGGAAATCTTGTTGCCAAGGAGTTTGCGGACAACAAGGTCGATGTCATCATCTATGCCGTAGAGCGTTCCTTGGATAGCTATAAGTTCAATCTGTTGCACAACAAACAGCTCTTTATCAACCAGCTAAAAACAAACACTTTGGGTAGCCGTACCATTGATGAGGGAAGTATGGACGAGGACAGCGGAATGAACTTTTCCGAGTATGTAGCCGTACTTTCAGGCAACACCGACCTTTTGGAAAAAGCAAGGCTGGATAAGAAAATTACCACCTTAGAATCAGAACGTAAGAACTTCCTCCGGGAACGTGATGCAGCAACAGGGAAGTTGGCAGAGATTGAGAGCTCCGTGTCCTTCCATTCGGACAAGATTAAGGAAGCTAAAGCTGACTTGGCTCTCTTTGAGCAGCGTGTGGAGCGTGATAAGGAGGGACAGCCTGTCAATAAACTGACAGTCAAAGGTGTGGAGGACAGTACCGACATCAAGATCATTGCCGCACGTCTGCAGGAGATAGACGAGAAGGCACGCACCAAGGGAGAGTACAATAAAATCGGTGAGATTTATGGCTTTTCCATCATGGTCAAGACGGAGAGTACTTCCAAAGACCTATTTGATTGCTCTGTAAATCGCTTTTTTGTGAAAGGGCAGGAGAGTATCTACTATACCTATAATAACGGCAAATTGGCTTCGGACCCTAAACTTGCCTGTCAGAATTTTATCAATGCCTTGGAGCGTATCCCCAAGGTGATAGAGTCACACGAAAAGGAGATGGCAAAGGTCGCAGCCAATAAAGATGTTTACACCGTCATTGCCAACAGTTCTTGGAAGAAAGAAGAAGAGCTTCGTGCACTCAAAGGTGAGGCGGCTGAATTGGACAGACGGATAGCCCTTACCCTTGCTCCGCCGGAGGAGGAACGAGAGGAAACGGAAAGTGAACAAAACGGTTTATCACAGGATATTAAACAAGAACCTATAGGAAAGTCTCCCCCACACAACGAAATACCTCAATCTCCCACACATGCTCCAAAGAAAAGGCCGGAAAGCCATGATGTGATGAGTCGGGTGATTATCTCTAAACCAAAATGGCGATAAAAAAGCGTCGAGCAAGAAAACCTGCTCGACGCTTCTGCCAACTGCCAATCATTATACATACGCAGTTTAGCCGTTTATAAGGCTACGTTCTAATGTCTTATTCTGAACTTTTCCTGAAGTTCGGACATGGCTTCCAGCAATTCTTCAAACGAGGGCTTTGAACCATAGATCATAGCCTCTTTCATAGCTTCATAATCATCCTTCCACGCATCAAGGATGTCTTTTCGGGGAACAAGTTGCAGACGTTTGCGGACATCAGGTGTATAATCCACATCCCTCACGGAAGTGTAAATTTCCCGATGATGGCGAATAGATTCCCACAAAACATCATCCACTATTGCTTCCTTTGCAAAATCCCTATTCATCATGACGTATAGGTCATAAAGGTGCCGGCTTTTGCGATCTGCTGTCATTCCACGTCCGGGAACAGAGAATAACTCGTGAAGCAAGAATGCCTTTTCAAGGAATGTCTTTGCCGGAATAGCGGTATGAATGGCACTGTTTACCAATGGAGTAAAGGGAAGATGCTCTCCAAGAATACTCGTAATCTGTATAGATTCTGTCGGTTCCAACAAAGAACGCGCACTAACCTCCAATACAACGTCTGCACGAAGGTATGTAAGTTCCTTGTCAAAGAGAGATTTATAATGAAGATAAATCTGACGCGGTTCAGGATAGGTGTTGTCTCCATCTCCCTTGGGTTGGGCATCGACCGTAACATACGGATGCAAGCCTTGTCTCCGCAGTTCTTCGGAAATCATCGGTGTCAGTTCTTCCAAAACGAAAAGCGAAGATGCTTTTCGCAATTTCTTGATTTGCTTTTTCGTGAGTTCTCCTTCTGACGCACCGATAAATACGGGATTAACAGCAAGATCTATATCCTCTGAGAACCGCTCGATGAGTTTCCACCCCTTGCTCAGGCTGGTACCGCCCTTGAAAACAAAATGTCTGGAAATAGGCAGTGCAAAAACAGTCTGCAAGATAACAGTTACCCAAAAGTCTTTCTCGATCACTTGGGCAGGCAACCCGACCTTGTATGCAATTGATTCATAAACGTTTTTCCTTTGTGAATCTGATAGTTCTAAAAACTTATTCATACAGACCAACTATAAACTCCCTTACCTTCGAGGTCATTAGTTTGAGGTCGGCAACCTGAAGGTGAGGATTTTCATTTAACTTTGTCTTGATGACAGCAATCTGTTCTTCTGACAGATTTTCTGTTTCCCGGTCTTTAAGAGCCATTGTCAGTAGAAGTGCCAATTGACTGCGAATTGCGAAATATCTGGGAGAGGCATGCTTGAACTTGATATTTTTTCCCTCACCAAGATTTATGGTACGTGAGGCTCCATCGGTTAAGAAAACAACGTTCATCGGCACTTGTTGCGTCAGTCCCAATTGATATTGGGCGTAAAGTCCTGTCGGGACTATTCTTGCGCCATCTCTTTTTGCCATTGCTTTGGCAATGTCCTCAAGCGATGGAGGGACTGCACCAAGTCCGTAAACTTTCTCTATTTTGGGATAGCAGTAAATGCCACGTGCAACCCTAAGCATCTGTCCTTTTTCCGTGAGACGTTCCAAAGCCTTATTGACAGCATTTCGATTGCCATACGAAACGAAGTCGCCCACGAAGAAAACAGATCCACGTCCGCACTTCTTTGATTTATCAAGTATTTTATTCTCAATGCTTTCACTCATACTTATACTTATTTCTTGTCGCGAAACAATATGTAATTCGCGACAGCAAAGGTAACACCTTTTCTGCGTAAACCCAAAAATATGAGAAGGAAAATCCATACTTAATCTTTTGGTTGATGGGAACATACTACCATTCTTCACGCTTTTGTACCATTTCATCGATCTCTTCCCGAAGGAAAAGCAATCGACCATTGGCCTTGAGATAGGGAATTTTCCCAGCCCAGACCCAATTGTAAATTGTCTTCTGTTCCACTCTCAGAATCTTGGATACATCAATAATATCCAAATATTCCGGCTTCAAAGGTGGACGAACAGTCGTGTCAATAGACTTATCTTGCAGGACAAGCAATTGGTCAAGTTTGTCCTCAACACTCATCAGTTTATCGAAAAGGCGTTTTTGCCAACTATCTTCGGTATGATGTTCTAGGTACGGCATAGTTCTCCCTTTTGATAGTTTCCATTGGTGTCTTGTGCCAAGATGCGTTGTTCTTTCATATAGGCGATGTACTTCTTTGCCGTTCGGTCTTTGATTTCCATTTCCCGCATCAATGCTTCACAAAGATCTTGGTATGAGAGCTTGAACGTGTTCCGGAATGCCTCTCTGACCACGGCAATCAGTTCTCCCGTTTTACGTTTCTCCTTATCTTCTTTCGACTTCTCGCCACGGTAAACGTGCATATCGACAGACTTATCCCATCCAAAAAGCATCATAGGTACATCCAACGGACTGCCATCACGAACTTTCAGAGTCTTTACCACGGAGTATTCGGGATTGTCGTCTTTCTCTATGGAGAGAATACCCGCAGCCTTGCGCTGTAGTTCGGAGCCGATATGCCCGCGGAGTTTGATACCGTTCGGTACAAAATGCAGCACGCAGATGATGCAGGTATTGTAGATGCCTGCCAAGCGGTAAAGTTCGTCCACGATGGCAATGCTTTCCGTTTCATCATTGGCAGAGCGTATCAAGTCTGCTATGCCATCGATTACCATAAGATGAATCCCTCCATGTCTGTGATGAAATAAGTCCATACTCTCACGGATAAGTTTCAATCGGTCCTTTCGGGAAAGTGAGGCAAGGTACAGAGAATGATAAAACTCCGGAACAGCTGTCATAGATGCCCTGCGCAATGTCTTGCCTAAGTTTTTGTGCAACTGTGCTTCAGACTGCTCCGTGTCATAATGTAACACCGCCCAAGCTTTGGAATTAGGAGCAATCTCCAGACCCAAAGTCTTCTCCGACTGCATTCGTTCCTTCACCAATGCTCCGGAAAGAATAGCTCCGACATAGTTGCTCTTTCCTGTTCCTTCGCCACCGGTGATACAAAACAAATTGTCCTGCGTGCCAATCGGCACTCCATTGACCGCAATAATCGCTCTGGAAGCATCAGGAGGGTTGTCGTAATTGATCTCACAAGAACGCAGCATCATAATCGTTTGTGTGTACATTCCCGAAAGTTTGTCTGTGAGTAAGTCTCGCAACTCGTTTTCCGTATGTCCCAAGGCGAAGAAGTCTGAAATGTCTTTTTCATTCTTTGTTCCTTCAAGAGGCAAAGCCAAATGCAACACGTTATACTTCGCCAGCAACTCCGCTTGTCGTTGAGCCTCTCGCAATCCCGTTTCATCCATGTCATAGAGCAGGATGATATGCCTGAAGCGCAGTTGCAGGCTTTCAATGACATTTTCCGGTATTGAGGCAGTTTCACTGTTAAAGCAGATGGCATTGAAATGGTGAGCGGAGAGCGACAATACGTCTTTCTCTCCTCCCGTGATGAAAAGAATGTCTCCTTTGTTGGGAAGTTGCTCGAAGCCGAAAACGTAATCTTCCTGTTTCTCTCCTCCGTAGAGAAAACGTAGTTTGCTGTTAGGACGATATATTTTTACGAAATCTCCCATCACGTAGCAGAACATCGGTTCTTCTTTCGTGGAAGTCAGCGTATAAGGCTTCCCTTGGCTGGAAACGGCTTCATAGCGAAACAACGACTTCACATGGTATCGCATCAGGATTCTGTCCGTTATTCCATACCGTAACCAAAAGTCCTTTTCTTCTGCACTGAAAGGTTGTTCATGAATATGAAACCATCTTCTGCTTTCTGACGATTTGGAGTCGGCAGACTTGTGCTTGACGAGGGACGCTGTAGATGTTCTTGTAAAACATCTTCTTTGTTCTGAAGTTTTCCTTTCTTTGATGGGAATGTTTAGCCCCAAGTCGTGTATGATAGATGTCAGCACCTTTATGAATTCCGTTCGCACATCAAAGCCCAGAATCGCGGCAGTGAACCAAAAACAATCTCCGGAATATGCCTCGTTCCCAAAATCTTTCATGCGATAGCACTGTGATTGGGTGTCAAAGTAGATATTGCAAGATGCACGCTTGTCATCGTACAAGGGGTTGCGGAAATTACGTTTCGGCACGAACTCAATCGGCATGTAGAAATAAAATACCTCCAATCCACGGTTGGTCTTCTGCAAGATTTCTTCTTTCAAATTCATAGTTCTTCAAATAAAGTTTGGGAGTCATCGCCCATATATCCTTTCAAGACTCCGTCCTTGTAGGCATTAAGGCGTTGCAAGGCTTCCAAACGACGAAAGCCCTTGAAGGAAGCACGTCCGGTCTTGATGGCTATATACAACCCTTTGAAAGGATAGACCACATGGTTGCAGGAGACATACCTGTAAGGGACGGAGTTGGCCTCCCTCCATCTTGCAAGCGAAGCCTTTGATATTCCAAGCAATCGCAGGACATCTGATGTACTCAGTTCTATATTTTCTTCCAAAACTGCATAGTCATGTTTCAGTTCAAGAATGAAGCTTGTAATCCGATCCATACTTTCTTTCAAGGAACGTATTTCCTCCATGAGTGAGGCGGGAACCATGTTATTCTCTGTCATCACGCATCAATTTTTTGATAAGTTCCTCAATTGCTTTCACCAAATCATGAAGTTCAGACAGGTTGTCTTGCTTCTCTATCAGATGGATAAGGTGTATAATGTGCTGAAACATTCTTTTGTGGTCCACCTGACAAAGTTCATTCAGCAAAAAGATGAGATCTTCTCTCTCAATGGTGAAAAAGCGATGACTCTTATCAGAAGAGGAGTGCACTAAAGAATCGATCATTCCTTTGGGAAGATGTAAAAGCAGTACATCCATATCGAATGCGGCGGCACACTTGGTATAGGTTTCAATCCTCAAGTTCGCCTGCATCTTGCAATGTTTCAGGAAATTGGAATATTCCATACCTGCAATTTGGGCTTTCATCTTGCTGTTGTCGCAAGAAGACAGCATAATTTCAAGAGTGGGAAGCACGATAAACAAGCGTCCCTTTTCTCTTTGGGGTCTCATTTTCGTATGCATATATTTATTACTTTGATTTTCAATTGCAAAGTTCCATAGAAATGGACCTTTTTCAAGAATATTATATTGCCAATGTTGGCAATATAACACCATTTGCCCGTTTTGTCGGTTTCTCAAAAACATACAAAGCAACTACATAATGAATATTCGTCAGTGCACGGTGCAAGTCCCTTCATATATAAGGGCTTGCACCGTGCACTGAAAATTGTAGCCAAGAAGTTTATAACAACTTTTCTATCAAAAAGTTTGGAGACGGTTCATTTTTTATGTACCTTTGAACCCACGAATTGCAAGAGTGCAATTCTAACAGCGGTATCTATGAGTACGCTCTAAATACTCTCTTGTGGCTACAATATGGCTACACAAAAAAGTTTGAAACGTATAAAATGTTACGATACAAGGAGTTGCAGAGTTTAGTTCACTAACCTCTCTCTCCGCAAAATGGCTTTAAGATTCCTTCAGAATGGGCATCAGAAAAGTCTTCAAAAGCAGACAATCGTTGTAAGACCTTAGTTTTACAACGATTTTTCTTTGTATATAGCCCATCGTCTCGTGCCCCAGATCTACCTTTGATAACTACCCTCCAGTCATATTCTGCTCGACATAGTGCTATAAAAAACACACCCCATCTGAGCCGAAGGAAAGAAACACAATTAATCGGTTTCTCTGAAGCAAGGCAAGTCTTATTCATTGCATAAGCTATTAGAGTAGCGACTAGTACAAGTCTCTGGAGAGATTTGAAGAAATGTATTATACAGACAACTTGATTTGCTTTCAAAATCATACCTACAAACAACTCCGAACAAGACAATCCTGGTCAATCTAGAATAACACCTATCGTTTCTTTATAGAAATAAACCAAGTATAAAAAAATCTAATTCATGGGACAAGTCTTAGCAATAAGTATTCTATTGCATATCTTTGTCATAAGAAAGTAAGTTAGTTATATATGAAGAGATTATTTTTAATAGCTATAATGCTCCTGTCTGCAGTTGCAGGCTTTGCACAGAATAATACTAAAATAGACAAGCTAAAGGAACAGCAAAAGCTTCTCAAGCTTACAACAGAACTGAATAAGCTACAATTGGAGTACGAAAAGGAGAAAAGCACCAATATTGAACTTAAAAAGAAAGTAGCTGATATCAACTCAGAAGCTGATGTTGCCACCGCTGAATTCAATACAGCAAACGCGTCAAACACAGTAAAGGATGCGGATAGTACGATCAAAAAATTGAAGAAGGTCAAGTCCATCAATAAGAAGTTAAAGAGGAGCCAAAAGACTTTAGCTAAGATGGAAAAGAAAATTGCCAAGCTACAAAAAAAGATCGACGAATCGAACAAAAAAATTGAATTCGTGGATAACCAATAGACTCCGTAATATAGCAAGGTGAGAGTATGTATTGATACATGTTCTCACCTGTGTATTCGCGCTCAAAATTAAACTGGACTTCAGCCAAGATGGCGAGTAGTAGGCAAAGAGAATCTCATCACGTTTGCTACATCAGGACCATTCTATGAAATTGAAAAGAGGGAACTGCAGATTCCAGTATCAAGTGCAACGGTATGACAAAAGTAGTGCTAAGACTTCATTCGGTGATTTAAAGTCCAACTTTTTCCTAGGTCTGTTGTTTAGCAGCATCCTGATATTTCGTATTTGTTTCTCATCGATGTCTTTGAAGG
>NZ_ACNN01000036.1 GCF_000174815.1 Porphyromonas endodontalis ATCC 35406 | reverse complement strand
CCCCCCCTTTTTTTAGTACCAATCCCCATGATACCCCAAGAAGTCGAAAGCCCCATCAAGCGAGGGAAGTTGCGGCACTACCTAGGCCGAGAATTTTATATCCTCAAAAGAAAACTTCGCTGGCTCTTCGGCTCCGAGCATTACGCACGCGTCCGCCACGGGGTAGAGACTTCGCACCTCCTCTTTGAGCATCAGTCTACCCTGCTCCGTAGGCTCAAAGATGTAGATATGGAGCTACAATACAACAAAATAACTAACCTACGCCTTGCCGTTGCCAAGCTAGACGGAGTGGTAATCCGCCCCGGAGAGACCTTTTCCATTTGGCGCTTGGTGGGTCGCCCATCGGCTCGCAAAGGGTACCTAGAAGGCATGGTACTACACAATGGCAAAGTACAACGAGGGGTAGGCGGAGGGCTATGTCAGCTGGGCAATCTTCTCTATTGGATAACGCTCCACAGCCCCCTGACCGTACAAGAACGCTGGCGGCATAGCTTCGACGTCTTCCCCGACGTGCAACGCACCATCCCCTTTGCCTGTGGGGCAACCCTCTCCTATAATTATATAGACCTCGTCATACGCAACAATACGGAGCACACCTTCTCCCTGCACCTTTGGCTCGACGAGGAATTCCTGCATGGCACCCTCTCGTGTGATGCCCCGATCCCTTGGGAGTACGAGGTTTTTGAAACAGACCCCAGCATACGCCAGCAGTGGTGGGGAGGCTATACACGCCACAATAAGATTTGGCGTAAGGTACGGCACAAAGCGACCAAAGAAGAAACAACCGAACTTATTGCCGAGAACCACGCCATCATGATGTACAATCCCTATCTCGAACAAGGGAAATAAAACACCCCTTTTGCCCCTCTTCCCCTTTCGCCATTGCCCCGACGCACCATCCATTAAGAGGCACCTACATTTTCGGACAAGCGGAGATACGACAAAACCCTGCCTAGAATCTTACTTTTTCTAGGCAAAACCTTGACCACTTTCTGCCCAAAACTCTTTTATTTTCCACCCAAAAATGGGAGAACATTTTGGGCAGGAACAAAAAACATTTCACCCTGTACTCTCCAATCCTTCCCCTCAAGGAGTAAATTCACCTAGAGCGAGCCGGGAAAGGCAGCTCGGCAAGAGCTCCCCGCCTTCCCCTCCCCTCTTGAGACGTCCATCCCCAATAATCACCCCTTGATGGCCCCCTCCGATAGTGACAGATCCCCTATCTTTGTGGAAAAGAATCAGGTAAAATCCAAAGGGTTGCTTATCCTACACCATCATTGCGCCATCATTGCAGAGGGAGGGGACGAGTAAGCCACAAAGAATCCGTAACTTTGGGCAGGTATAGGGGTCTTCCCCTAGCTTTGGCGCAAAAAGAAACAAAATAAAATGGACGAAACGGGATCAATCTTCACGGCAAAAGACCTAGAGCAGCTCGCCGAGCACGGAATCTCCCAAGAGGAAGCCTCCTCCCAAATTGCTTATTTGCGAGACGGCAGGAGCTACCTTCAGCTAGAGGGCAGCGGCAGCATAGAGTATGGCATCATGCGTATCAAGCAAGACGAGATGCCCTACTACCTCGATCTCTGGGATCGCTATCGCTATGATCCCCAACACCGAATCACCAAATTCGTACCGGCTTCGGGTGCCGCTACGCGCATGTTTCAGCACCTCTACGAGTTGCTCGACGCAGGGACGAAGAGCAAAGAAGAGCTAAGCGAAGAGCAACGTTACTTCTTCGAGCACATCGAAGAGTTCGCTTTCTTTGGTGAGCTTAGCGAGAGCTGTCTACGCAACGAGTGGAGCACCGTGGCAAAGCTACTGGAGGGAGGGCGTTACGACCTCGTGGCAAAGTCGCTCCTCACAGAGCGAGGATTGAATTACGGACACCTACCCAAAGGACTTGTTCCCTTCCACAAATACCCCGGGAAATACATTCGCACCGCCGCTACCGAGCACCTCGCAGAGGGAGCTCTCTACACCAAAAACAGCAATGGCGTAGTGCGCATACATTACACGGTATCGCCCGAGCATATCGACTTCTTCCGCCAACACATTGAGCGCGCTAGTTCGCGTATTGAGGGTGACTACGGCGTCATCATTGAGAGTTCGTTCAGCACCCAAAACAGCAGTAGCGACACACTTGCCCTAGATGAGGAGGGCATGCCCTTCCGCACAGAGGAGGGCGATTTACTATTCCGCCCCGGAGGGCACGGAGCCCTCATCGACAATTTGGCAGCCTTGGAGAGCGATGTCATCTTTATTAAGAACATAGACAACGTCACCATGGAGCATCTCAAGAGTAATACGATACTCTACAAAAAGCTCTTAGGAGGGGTTCTTTTGGCCGTGCAAGAGCGCATCTTCGGGTATCTTCGCCAGCTTGATAAGGGCAAGTGTAGCCACTCCCAACTCGAGGAGATGGTAGACTTCTTGCACAAGGTACTCTGCATCCAGCTCCCACAAATAGACCTCTTAGGCGACAAAGAATTGGCAGAACGCATCCAACAAAAGCTCAACCGACCGATACGTGTGTGCGGCATGGTACGCAACGATGGAGAGCCGGGGGGAGGCCCTTATATAGTGCGCGAGGCGGATGGTAGTACCTCTCTACAAATTGTAGAGGCATCCCAAATCGACAAAAGCAGTGAGCGAGACGCCTCTATCCTTGCCTCAAGCAGCTACTTCAATCCTGTGGATATTGTATGCTCGCCCTACGACTTCAAGGGGCAACACTTCCACCTACAAGACTATGTGAATAAACGCACAGCCTTTGTTGCTACAAAGAGCCAAAACGGCAAGCAACTACAGGCTCTAGAGCGACCGGGGCTGTGGAACGGCGCCATGCACCACTGGAATACCATTTTTGTGGAGGTACCCAGCGACACCTTTACCCCCGTCAAGACGGTAACCGACCTCCTGCGCCAAGAGCACAGAGGGGTAGACGACTTAGATTGAATCTCAAACTCTTTAAACACGATAAACGCTATGAGCAGTAACATTCCCTCACGCCTCGAAGCACTCCGGAGTGCCATGCGTGCAAAGAATATCCAAGCCTACCTTGTTGTTAGCAACGACGGGCATCTTGGCGAATATACCCCTCAGCACTGGAAAAGCCGCGCCTGGATCTCGGGCTTTAATGGCTCGGCAGGAAGCGTAGTAGTAACGCTCGACAAAGCCGGCTTATGGACGGACTCGCGCTACTTCCTTCAGGCTGGTGATCAGCTAGAGGGCAGTACCATTGAGCTATACAAAGAGGGCGTATCCGGTGTACCTACCATCGAAGAATTCCTAACTTCGGAGCTACCCGAGGGTGCAGTAGTAGGGTGTGACGGCACCTGCGTAAGCCAAGCCGAAGTAGAGAGAATGGAGCGCGCGCTATCCGCTTTTGGCCTCACGATCAACAGCGACTACGACCTTATCGACGGCATTTGGGCTGACCGCCCCGCCATCCCCAAGAACGAATTCCGCCCTCAGCCCGTAGAGTACTCGGGCGAAGAGACCAAGGCACGCACACAACGCATCCTAGAGCACCTCAAGAAGAAAGGCGCAAATGCAACTGTCTTGACTACCCTAGACGAACTTGCCTGGGCATTCAACATCCGCAACTGCGACGTAGAGTGCAACCCCGTAGGCGTAGGCTTCGGCTTTATCGGGGAGAAAGAATCGGTACTCTTCACCTTTGCAGAAAAAGTAAATGCCGCCCTCCAAAGCGAACTACAAGCTCAAGGAGTGCGCGTCATGGGCTATCAAGAGATTTTTGGCTACCTATCCGCCCTCCCCGCAAGCGTTACGGTGTATGTGGACAAAAGCCGTATCTCAAGCGCCGTCTACAACGCTCTCGCTCCCCACTGCCGACAAATAGAGGGAGTGTCGGTGGTAACCATGCTCAAATCCTATAAGAATGAGGCTGAGCTGGCAGGCGTACATCGCTCCATGCACCGCGACGGAGTAGCCCTCACACGCTTCTTTATGTGGCTAGAGGCTGCCCTCAAGCGAGGAGAAACCCCTACAGAAGTGGAGATCGATCGCATCCTTGCCGAGCATCGCGCCCAAAGCGATATGTACATCGGGGATAGCTTCGACACCATCTGTGGGTACCAAGATCACGGTGCCATTGTACATTACCGAGCTACTCCCGAGAGTGCCTACACCCTCCGCAACGAAGGCGTATTGCTCCTCGATAGTGGGGCTCAATACAAAGATGGTACGACCGACATTACCCGTACCATTGCCCTTGGCGAGGCAGAACCTCAGGCCGATCTCAAAGTAGACTACACGCTTGTACTCAAAGGTCATATCGCCATTGCTACGGCACAATTCCCTGAGGGGACTCGTGGCAATCAGCTTGATATTTTGGCACGCAAAGCCCTTTGGGATAGAGCGCTCTCTTACGGGCACGGCACAGGCCACGGCGTAGGGATCGCCCTCAACGTACACGAAGGGCCTCAGAATATCCGCACAGACAACAACCCCACCCCCATGGCCGTGGGCACGTTTACAAGCAACGAGCCGGGGCTTTACCGCGCTGGCAAATGGGGCATCCGTATTGAGAACCTAATCGTCACCAAGGAGAATTGCCGCAGCGAGTTTGGGACATTCCTCGGTTTTGAGACTGTTACCCTCTGCTATCTCGACAATCGTCTTGTAGAGAAGAGCCTACTCACCGCAGAAGAGATCGCTTGGTACAACGCCTATCAAGAGAAGGTATACCAAGAGATTAGCCCTCTACTTACCCCGGAAGAGGCGGCTTGGCTTCGCGAGAAGACCCAAAAGCTCTAACCCACGATGGCAGCGCATATCATCCCTGTACGTGGGATTACCCCCCAAATTGGCGAGGAGTGTTTCCTTGCCGAGGGGGCCTGCATCATTGGCGACGTGGTAATGGGGCACCATTGCAGCGTGTGGTTCAATGCGGTACTGCGTGGCGACGTGAATAGTATCCGCATTGGCAACCATGTCAATATCCAAGACGGATCGGTACTGCATACCCTGTACGGACTCTCCACCATAGAGATGGGCGACTACGTTTCCATCGGGCACAACGTGACCATTCACGGAGCTACGATACACAACTATGCCCTCATCGGCATGGGTTCGGTACTGCTCGACCACGTGGAAGTGGGCGAGGGAGCCATCGTAGCCGCAGGTTCGGTCGTGCTCAAGGGCACCAAGATTGAGCCTCACACCCTCTGGGGCGGTTGTCCGGCTCGCTTCATCAAAGAAGTGGATCCGACCCAAAGTGCCGAGATGAACCAACGCATCGCCCACAACTATTCTATGTATGCATCGTGGTTTATGTACCCCGAGCAAGAAGATTCTCCCAACAAAGAAGAAAAATAATCTACCACCCAAATAAACAGTGAGGAAGTAACAATGAAATTTTTTATCGACACAGCCAATCTGGCAAGCATCCGAGAAGCAAACGACTTAGGCGTACTAGATGGCGTTACAACCAACCCCTCCTTGATGGCCAAAGAGGGTATCAGCGGCGAAGCAGACTGCAAGGCGCACTACCTCAAAATCTGCGAAATAGTAGATGGCGATGTAAGTGCCGAAGTGATGAGCACCGACCTCGAGGGGATGCTCCGCGAAGGGCGCGAGCTAGCAGCTCTCCACCCCAACATCGTGGTAAAGGTACCTGCTACCGAAGAGGGTATCAAGGCGGTTCGCCAGTTCTCTCGTGAAGGGATTCGTACCAACTGTACGCTCATCTTCAATCTCGGTCAAGCACTCCTCGCTGCCAAAGCCGGGGCTACCTATGTATCGCCTTTTGTGGGACGTATTGACGATATTTCGGGCGATGGCGTAGGGCTTATCCGTCAGATCGTGGAGGTTTTCCGCTACTATGGCTTTGAAACGGAGGTCTTGGCAGCAAGTATCCGCCACACACGCCACGTTATCGAATGCCTAGAAGTGGGAGCAGATGTGGCTACTTGCCCCTTGGGTGCCATCAAGGGATTGCTTAAGCACCCCCTTACGGACAATGGTTTGGCCGCCTTCATTGCCGACCAGAAGCGTGTAGCCGATGCAAAAAAATGAGCAACCTCGCCCATAAGTTTTTACTCAGGGTTATAACCTTTGTCTTAGGAGTCCTCTTTGTGGGGGCTCCTAAGCTCTTTGCTGCCCCTACGCTCCCCCCCTCCTCTATACAAGTGGGAGCGGAACGGATGGATCAACTACTCCCCCTACTCCGTGGCAAGCGAGTAGGGCTTGTGAGTAACCATACAGGCGTTATCGGATCGGACCAACGCCCCCTTGTCGATAGCCTTCTTGCCCTCAATATAGAGGTCTGTCGTCTTTTCTCTCCCGAGCACGGATTCCGAGGGACTGCCAATGCAGGCGCCTCCGTGGCAAGCGGGAAAGATGCCCTCACCGGCTTACCCATTATTTCTCTCTACGGCAATAACAAAAAGCCCAAGCGCAACCAAATTGCCGATTTAGACCTTATTCTCTTCGACCTACAAGACGTTGGCACCCGCTTCTACACCTACATCAGCACCATGCACTATGTAATGGAAGCCGCTGCCGAAGCCCATATCACAGTAGTTATACTCGACCGCCCCAACCCCAACGACTACATAGACGGCCCCCTCCTCACGCCCTCGTGCCAATCTTTTATCGGGATGCACCCCATCCCCGTACTGCACGGACTTACCGTAGGAGAGCTAGCTCTCATGATCAACGGCGAGCGTTGGCTGGCGGGAGGCATACAATGCGATCTCCGTGTGATACCCATCAAGGGTTGGCAACATGGCGATAGTTACACGCTCCCCGTAGCCCCAAGCCCCAATCTCAAGACGCCCGAAGCCATTCGCCTTTACCCCTCTTTGTGCTTTTTCGAAGCCACCATCCTAAGTGTAGGCAGGGGCACCCCCAATCCTTTTACGGCATTGGGGTATCCTAATAAAGGGTTGGGAGAATATCTCTTCACCCCAAAATCTATGCAGGGAGCCACCGACGCAAAGTACAAGGGGCAACGCTGCTATGGAACGAATTACACGGATTCTCTCCTCCAAGGAGGACTAAGTATTGCCCCTCTCATTGACTGGCAGAAGCGCACCCAAAAGGTGGGTAAGCGACTCATTGACCGCGAGCGCACTTTCGACCTCCTCGCAGGCTCTCCCTCACTCCGCAAGCAACTCCGAGAGGGATGGAGCGAGGAGGCAATACGCAAAAGCTGGCAAGATGACCTCCGAAAATACCGAGCGTTGCGCCAGCAATACCTCATATACAAAGACAATAGACTCGAGACAAAACCCTAACCTCTCCCCTTAATTTTATGAACAAAGGCAGTATCATAGTCGCAGGCATAGGCCCCGGCAGCCCTCAAGACATCACCCCGGCGGTGTGCGAAGCCATTGCCCAAAGCGACGTAGTAATAGGCTATAAATACTATTTCCAATTCATTGAACCCTGGCTCTCCTCCACGGCTCGTTGTATCGACACCGGGATGAAAAAAGAGCGAGAGCGTGCCGGTATTGCCTTCGAAGAAGCGGAGAAAGGGCAGCGCGTTACGGTGATCAGTTCGGGCGATGCCGGCATCTACGGAATGGCTCCCCTCATCTATGAGATGAAAAAAGATCGGGATAGCGCCATAGAGATCCGAGTACTCCCCGGCATCAGTGCCTTCCAAAAAGCGGCTTCGCTCTTGGGTGCTCCCATTGGGCATGACCTCTGCATTATCTCCCTCTCCGACCTCATGACCCCATGGGAGAAGATAGAGAAACGCATCATAGCAGCTGCCGAGGCGGACTTCGTAACCGCAGTCTACAACCCCAAAAGCGAAGGGCGGTATTGGCAGCTCCATCGGCTCAAAGCGCTATTTTTGGAGCGGCGCGCTTCTACCACACCTGTAGGGTATGTGCGAGAAGCCGGTCGCCCGGGGGAACGCGTTGTACGCACCACGTTGGCACAATTCGACCCCGAAGAGATTGATATGTTTACCGTGGTACTTATCGGCAACTCTCAGTCTTACCAAACTCAAGATGCCATCATCACGCCTCGAGGCTACTACCGAGAGCGCATCGAAGGAGCTGAGGGCAAGGGGCAGCAAATTATGATGGAATCGTTCCGCACGATAGAGCGTGAAATGCGCCACCCCGAGGTGCCTATCGATAGGCGATGGGCTCTCTTCCATGCCATCCACACCACGGCAGACTTCTCCATGGAGGATATTCTCTACACAGATCCCAACGCTGTGGCACGCATGCACGAAGCCATCAAGAAGGGTGAAATCAAGACAATTGTAACCGATGTATCTATGGTGGCAGCAGGCATCCGCAAGGGAGCTGTGGAGCGACTTGGGCTCTCGGTCAAATGCTATATCACCGATCCTCGTGTGGTGGAACTCTCCAAGACGCGAGGCACTACAAGGGCGGAAGAAGCTATTCGCCTAGCCGTAGAAGAAGACCCCAACGCTCTATTTGCCTTTGGTAATGCTCCTACGGCTCTTATCGAGCTATGCCGACAAATACGGCTGGGTAAAGCCACTCCCTCCGGCATCATAGCCGCTCCCGTAGGCTTTGTACACGTCTGCGAGTCGAAGCATAGAGTGCATACCTTCCCCCATATCCCTAAGATCATCGTAGAAGGCAGACGAGGAGGCAGCAACCTAGCCGCCACCCTTATCAATGCCATTCTCTGCTACGACGATGCCGCAGCCCTCTATCCCGGGCGAGACGTATAGCCCCTATCTAGCATGGCACGCAAGTATTACATCATTGGTATTACCGACGACGCCGAATTAGAACTCTCCTCGGCAGTCCTCAAAATAATAGCCGAGAACAAGGTGTTCTCCGGAGGACTTCGTCATCACCAATTGGTGGAAAAGTTCCTTCCCCTAGGGGCTACTTGGATTGATATAACGGTACCTTTGGATGGCGTCTTCGATGCCTACAAAGAGCATAAAGAGATCATTGTTTTTGCCTCGGGCGACCCCCTATTTTTTGGGTTTGCCGGCACGGTACAAAGGCGCGACCCGGAGGCGGTTATTGAGGTGTTTCCCACCTTTAATTCGCTACAACTACTTGCCCATCGTAGCCTACTCCCCTACGAAGGGATGCGGACACTCTCCCTCACGGGGCGACCTTGGAAACGCTTCGAACAAGCCCTAATAGAAGGGGAACCCCTCCTCGGTGTGCTGACCGATAGGAATAAAACCCCCAATACCATTGCCCAACGAATGCTGGACTATGGCTACAACAACTATCGTATGATTGTGGGAGAGAACCTAGGGAATGCCGGGGAGAGAGTAGCTGAGTATTCCATAGAGGAGGTAGCCCAACGCTCGTTCTCTATGCCCAACTGTCTTATACTCAAACAGACGCACCCCCGACACCGACCCCTAGGTATCCCCGAGAGCGACTTTGCCCTCCTCGACGGTAGAGCCAAGATGATTACCAAAATGCCCATTCGGCTACTCTCCCTTGCCGCTCTAGACCTGCGTTCGCATCAAACGCTTTGGGATGTTGGCTTCTGCACGGGCTCCGTCTCCATCGAAGCCAAGCTGCAATTTCCCCATCTAGAGATTGTCTCTTTTGAGCAACGAGAGGCAGGACGCGCCCTCATGGAGACCAACACTCGGCGCTTTGGCACCCCCGGCATCACCGCCGTCATTGGTGATTTTATGGAGATGGATTTAACAGGATATCCTCGCCCCGATGCCGTTTTTATCGGGGGGCATGGCGGGCAGCTCGTCTCCATGATTCAACGTATAGATAGCTATCTCACTGAGGGAGGCGTTGTTGTCTTCAACAGCGTAAGCCCCGAGAGCCGAGAGGCGTTCTACGAAAGCGCCGAGAGCTGCAAGTGGCACATTGTCTCCTCGCAACGCATCACACTAGACGAGCACAACCCCATTAGCATTCTAAAAGCTGTAAAGCCATGATAGCCCAATTTCTAATCGGAGGCACCTCTTCGGGAGGAGGGAAAACCACCCTCACCACAGGGCTTTTGCGCCTTCTTCGCAATAGGGGTCATAGGGTACAACCCTTCAAATGCGGCCCCGACTATATCGACCCCCAATACCACAAAATGGCTTCGGGGCGGGTCTCTATCAATCTGGATAATTGGCTCGCAAGCGGAGAGCATCTGCATAATCTCTACGCACGCCACTCGCAAGAAGCCGACATCTCCGTGACCGAAGGAGTAATGGGATTGTTCGATGGATATAAGGGCATGGAGGGGAGCAGTGCTCGGATTGCCGAACTATTAAACCTCCCCATCCTCTTGGTAGTCAATGCACAAAGTACCGCCTTCTCGGTGGCTGCCACGCTGTATGGCTTCTCTCGATTTTACCCCAAGATCCGCCTCCTTGGCGTTGTTTTCAATAAGGTAGCCAGCCCCCGACACTACGCTTTTTTGCAAGAAGCCGCCTCGGCTGCCCAGGTCCCCTGCCTCGGCTATATCCCTCGTATGGAGGAACTATCGGTACCCTCTCGTCACCTAGGGCTTACCCTAGATGCCCAACTCGACTTCAATGCGTATGCCGATCGCATTGCCGAGACGCTCGAAAAATATGTAGAGGTAGATCGCCTGCTAGAGCTGTGTGCCACCCAAGCCCCTGCCCCTACACTCACCGCCGACACACCTAAGGGGACACTCCGCATCAGCGTAGCTAAGGACGGAGCTTTCAACTTCACCTATCAAGCCAATTTAGACCAACTGCAACGGCTCGGCAGCGTCTCCTACTTTAGTCCTCTCACCGATAGCACCCTCCCCCCTAGCGACCTCGTCTATATCCCCGGGGGCTACCCTGAGTTCTTTTTGCCTCAATTGGCGCAAAACAGACAGCTCCAAGAGGAGATCCGAGACTACGTAGCCCAAGGAGGGAAGCTACTTGCCGAGTGTGGCGGAATGATGTATCTCTGTCGCTCTATTACGGACGAAAAAGGCGAAAGCTTCCCCATGGTAGGTGTTTTGCCCCAAGAGGCAACAATGCAAAACATGCGCCTACACCTAGGCTACCGAACCCTCTCAATCCAAGGGCAGGAGCCGTGGCAGGGGCACGAATTTCACTACAGCAGCGTTGTCACGCCCCACGAACCGATTTTCAACTATGCCTCCAGCGTAAAAGACGCTCGGGGCAACGACGTAGAGACTCCTCTCTACCGAATAAAAAACTGTATCGCCGGATACACGCACCTCTACTGGGGTGAACGAAATATCCTTGACCTCTGGAATGCATGAATAAAGTATACACACGGACCGGAGACCTAGGCACAACTGCCATACACGGGGGCGCACGAGTGGATAAAGACGACCCACGCATCGAAGCCAACGGCACCCTAGACGAACTAAACTGCGCCCTTGGTCTTGTACGCTCTCTCCTCGAACCCGATCATCCTTGGCAAGAGGATCTCCGAGAGATACAACTTGAGCTGATGGCTGCCATGAGCCTCGTTGCCACTCCCTCTACCCTTAGAGATCGTAACCCCAATAGTCTCTCTCCCTCTCTCGTTGGGCACCTAGAGGAGTGTATGGATCGCATGAATGCCGAAATCAATGAGCGAGAGGGCTACTTTATCCTCCCCGGGGGGACTCCCCTTGCTGCCCACCTACACCAAGCAAGAGTGGTAGCTCGCCGAGCTGAGAGAAGGCTTGTCACCCTACACCATATAGACCCCGTGCCCGCACAAATCCTCGTCTTGATCAACAGGCTCTCCGACCTCCTTTTTGTCATGGCACGCTACGAAGTTTGGCAAAAACAGCTCCAAGAAGATCGCTGGCGAGCCTTTGCCTACAAACGAAAACTGAAAGGGAAAGAAGAATGAAACACCCTCAGCCTCTCCGCCCTATTATGCTAGCCGGTACGGGTAGTGACGTAGGGAAAAGTATTTTGGCAACAGCACTCTGCCGCATTTTTAAGCAAGACGGCTACCACCCGGCCCCTTTCAAAGCTCAGAACATGGCACTCAACTCCTACGCTACCCCAGAAGGGTTTGAGATAGGCCGAGCACAAGCCGTACAAGCCGAAGCAGCCGGCATCCCCTGCCACACCGATATGAATCCGCTGCTCCTAAAGCCGAGTAGCGACCAAACATCCCAAGTTGTACTCCACGGCAAACCGATTGGCAATACCCATGCTTACGACTACTTCCGGCGTGAGGGGCGCGAAGAGCTACGAGCCGAGGTACACGGAGCTTTCGACCGACTTAGCAGCCGATTCAATCCCATCGTAATGGAGGGTGCCGGGAGCATATCGGAGTTGAACCTAAAGGATAGCGACCTTGTGAATATGCCCATGGCTCGCCACGCCCACGCTGCCGTATTGCTCGTGGCGGATATCGATCGTGGCGGCGTGTTCGCCAGCGTGTACGGCTCCATCATGCTACAATCGCCCGAAGATAGACGGCTCATTAAGGGCGTTATCATCAATAAATTTCGTGGAGATCTGGCCCTCTTCACCGAAGGGCGTAAACTGCTCGAAGAGCTAACAGGCGTACCCGTTTTGGGTGTCGTCCCCTACTTCCAAGACATCACAATAGAAGAAGAAGACTCGGTAGCTCTGACCAATAAGAACCGAACATCGCAAGTAGGGAAGGTCAATATAGCCGTTGTACGGACGGGGCATATCTCCAACTTCACAGACTTTTCCACACTTGAGCAGGACCCTCGAATCCATCTCTACTACACCAATAATCTAAAAGAACTAGAGAAGGCCGACATTATCATTCTGCCCGGGAGTAAAAACACCCTTGGCGACCTGGCCGAACTAAGAAACAACGGCGTGGCGCAGTGTTTGGTACGAGCTCATCGCAAAGGCACGACCCTTGTGGGCATATGCGGAGGGTATCAAATGATGGGGCAAGTGCTGCACGACCCCGACAACCTAGAGGGAAGCGGCTATCAACACCTACCGGGACTTGGATTGCTCCCCACAGAAACCACCATAACTCAAGAGAAAGTCACCCGTCAAGTTGAGTTCACACACCTTGGCGATCCCACTCTCTGCCGAGGGTACGAAATACACATGGGGCAAACAACGTTACTTGAGGGGGCCAGTTGCTCGCCTACCAATCAGTTCTCAGACGGCACCCCAGAGGGTACCCGACTCTCCGAGCGATGCTGGGGCACTTACATCCATGGCATCCTTGATAATCCGGCAGTAGTGGATCGGTTACTCGCCCCATTCAGCCACAAACTAACGCAAGAGAAAGCACTGGACTACGCTAGCTACAAAGAAGAGCAGTACGACAAACTTGCCGATCATGTACGGCAATACGTTGATGTAGAGCGCATCTACCAAATCATGCAAGACTATGATTGAAGGGCACGGAGACGATCTGCATCACTACCACGGGGTACCCATCCGCTACAACTTCAGCAGCAATGTACCCACTATCATTGACCACACGGCATTGTATCGGTACCTCTCGGAGCAGTTGCCCCTCATCACCTCCTACCCCGAGCCCTCCCCTCGCAGCCTAGAGATTAGCCTTGCAGAGCAACTCGGCATAACAGCGGAGGAGGTGATGGTAACCAATGGAGCTACGGAGGCGATCTACCTTGTAGCCCATAGCTTAGAGGGAAAGCATTCTGCCATCTTCTCGCCCTCTTTTAGCGAATACGCAGATGCCGCACGGCTCTACCGCCACACACTATCCTCCTTTAGCCAATGGCCGGAAGCTCCTCAAGGCGCCCAAGCGATCTGGTGTGGGAATCCCAATAACCCCACAGGACAAGTAATCCCCAAAAAGGAACTGGTAGAGTACATCCAAAAACACCCCGAGCAGGTATTTGTCTTTGATCAATCCTACGCTTCATTCTCCCCCCAAGAGGTGCTAAGCGCACGCGAAGCGATTAGTTTGGGCAACGTAATACTCGTACAGTCTCTCACCAAAAGTTTTGCCATACCGGGGCTGCGGCTGGGGTACCTTGTCTCAAATGCTACAACACTCGAGGGGATCCGTGCGCTCAGCCATCCGTGGTCTGTAAATACATTAGCCATAGAAGCGGGGAAATGGCTCCTCCGCAACCAAGCCCTATACGAGGGCATTGAGGCGCAACTCCTCGAGAGTAGCCGCACGCTAAGAGCCAAACTATCCGCCTTTCCGTGGTTATCCATCGTACCCACAGATACCCATTTCTTTATTTTTCATTTCGAGGTATCGGGGATAACCAGTGCCGATCTCAAAGAGTGGCTAGCCCGAGAGCGGGGCATCCTAGTACGTGATGCCACCAACATGGGAACCCTAGGCTCTGCCTGCATTAGGGTAGCAAGTCAAGGCGAAGAGGCCGATCAAGCCCTCGTAGATGCACTCAGAGATTGGTATCAACAGCAGAGTTCTAAACAGCCTTATCACTCCTCATCCTCCCCCCAGTGACCTACCTCTCCGCCCTACTCCTCATTGCCTCGAGTCTAATTCCTGCGTGGCTGCTCGATCGTCTACTAGGCGATCCTCCACAGCTCCCTCACCCTATTGTATTTTTTGGGAAAGCAATCAGTTGGGGCGAGAAGCGTCTCAATCGAGGCAACCACCGACTTGCCAAAGGAGCTTTTCTAGCTCTCGGGCTCATCAGTGCAACCGCTCTCGCGACCTGGAGTATAGAGAGGGGGCTATCCCATTTTTCCCCTTGGGCGATTGTCCCTCTAGACCTTATTTTCCTATTCTACTCGCTTGCCGGTACAACGCTTTGCCGTGAAGTGCGAATGGTATTTGATGCGGTAGAGAGATCTGAAGAAGAGGGCAGACAACAGGTAGCTCGCATCGTAGGTCGGGATACATCGACCCTCTCTGCTCAAGAAATTCGCACCGCTGCTCTTGAGACGCTAGCCGAAAACCTCAGCGACGGCGTGATAGCCCCTCTCTTCTACTACCTGCTTTTTGGCTTGCCGGGTATCCTAACCTATAAGATGATTAACACCCTTGACTCCATGATTGGGTACCACTCTGCCCGTTATATCCTCTTTGGACGCTGGGCAGCACGCATCGACGACGTGGCCAACTATATACCGGCTCGCCTTACAGCCCTACTTATGCTCTTGGTTAGCGGCAGGCTAGACTTATTAGGCTTTGTTTGGAGAGAGGGAAAAAACCACGCCAGCCCCAATTCCGGTTATCCGGAAGCTGCCTTAGCCGGCATACTGCAATGCCAATTTGGAGGGCCGCACTACTACTTTGGCGAACTATTTGACAAACCCTACATTGGTAACTACCCACGTGAACTAACACTGCAAGACACCAAAAAGGGGATTCGCATCAATCAATCCGTGGAGCTGGCTATTATTTTTCTGGTTCTTGCCCTAAGACCTCTCCTACTTTAGGCTAATTTCTCTGGGAATATCAGCCTAAAAAGATTTACTTCTCAGGCAAAAAATCGCCTCTATATTGGGTAAAAAAGGAAACGGCACTGCCAAGAAGAGAATAGAGACTGAGCCACCCCCTAAAAAAGACTCCTCCCATCACTACTGCCACTAGGGGAAGCAATGATGGGAGGGATAGCAATACTATCGTGCAATGTTACTCTTAGTACATTGGATAGCCGGAAAGTGCAGAACGAAGTTTATTGAAGTTGTATTCTTTCGTTTTCTGCTGAATATTCACAGCGTCTATAATCCAAAGAATACCACACACTCCCCCTGTAAAGAGTTTGAGTAGCCCCATACCAACATCACCTAACATAAAGCGGTCAATCCCATAGGTCCCCAACAATATAGAGATAATCAGGAGGGTCGTAGGATCTTTGAACTCGATAGCGAAAATACTTTGAGCCATGCTCTCATCGGCATTCTGCAAGAGAAGTTTGACCTCGGGCATCATGCTCATATCAAAATACTTCGAATTAATAAGGAGGAAGTTGTTAATAGTTTGCTCTGTCATAGTTTTTATTTGTTTTTACCCAACCTTAAACACCCTCTTGACCTCTCTATTTCTCGACGGAGAGGACAGGCATTTCCTGGCACAAATGTACTACTTCTTCAAAAATAATCGGATATAAAAAGAGATCTGCCCTCCCCATCCTCTTCCGTTATTATCGGGGGATAAGAAAGACAAATCTCCGTTTTGAAAATCCTTACGATATGGGGGGAAAGCCCCTATCTATGTCAAAAATTAGTTTTGACCGAGAGCTTGCTTAAGGAAATTGAGGTTAAAATCTTTTGTACGTTGTTGTACAGAGAAGATATCGACAATAGTCCAAATACCACATCCACCGCAGGTAAGAAGTTTTGCAACCCCAAGACCTACTTGGCCAAGCATAAAGCGGTCGATCCCGAGAGAGCCGGCAACGATCGCAAGGATCATCATTGTCATAGGATCCTTAAAAGAGATAGCTTGGATAGTAGCGAGCTTGCTTTCGTCTACGTTTTCAAGAAGTTGCTTAATCTGAGCCTGGCTAGCAGGGTCGAAGAACTTTGCGTTCTGCATCAAAAAAGAATTGATAGTGTTTTCGTTCATGATCAATTTCTATTTAGTGAATTTATAACCAACAAAAGGAGAAGCAATAACCTTTTTAACTCATCCTCTCGCGATGCAAATGTACAGAAATATCCCTAAAGAACAACTCTCCAACACTCTATATTCAAAAATATTTAGGGTGAATGGACAAAAAAAGTCCCCGAACCGAATAGGTATCGAGGACTATCTTTAAGAAACGCGCTCCCTCTTGGGCTTGAACCAAGGACCCCCTGATTAACAGTCAGATGCTCTAACCAACTGAGCTAAGGAAGCTCTCTTTTCCGACTGCAAAGGTAGTATAAAATCCCAAACTAACAACACTTTGCCCTAAATAATTTGCCCACATCTCGCGAAGGGCTCAACGGGTTTTCGCTATTAAACTGAGAAAGAAGAGTTTAATCAAAGCTAAAGAGAAAAAGGGAAGTAGGCTTTTCACACCGCTCCCCACGAGGCACGGTCGAGATTACGATAGAGGATTGCCTCTCGAATATGCTCCGCAGCAATGGTTTCACTTCCTGCCAAGTCGGCAATCGTACGCGCCACCTTAAGAATACGATCATAGGCACGTGCCGAGAGACCAAAACGCTCCATTGCCTTTTTGAGGAGCTGCATTCCCTCCTCGTCGGGGCGAGCAAAATGCTGCGTCAAGGGGGCGGTCATCTGAGCATTGCAGTGCACGTGGGGGAAGTCGGCAAAGCGAGCCGTCTGTCTCGCACGAGCGGCTATTACCCGCGAACGGATAAGAGAAGAGGGCTCTGCCGGGGTGGATTTGGAAATTTCTTCAAAAGGAACGGGGGCAATTTCTATCTGAATATCAATACGATCCATCAGGGGACCCAATACCTTCGACAAGTATTTTTGCACCGACCCTGGGGGACAAACACACTCTCTTGTAGGATGATTATAATAGCCACAAGGGCAGGGATTCATTGCTGCAACCAGCATAAAAGAGGCGGGATAATCCACCGTGGCCTTAGCTCTGGAGACCGTGATAGTTCGCTCCTCCATGGGCTGCCTCATGAGCTCTAAAACACTCCGATTAAACTCGGCTAGCTCATCTAGAAATAAAACACCATTATGCGCCAAACTAATCTCTCCGGGGCGAGGCGAAGTGCCGCCTCCCACAAGAGCAGGCATCGAAATACTGTGGTGAGGAGCTCGGAAAGGACGAGCCGTCATAAGCGTTGTATTGTGAGCCAACTTGCCTGCCACCGAATAAATCTTGGTGGTCTCGAGAGACTCTCCCAACGTAAATGGAGGCAAAATGCCGGGAACTCGCTTGGCAATCATGGACTTCCCCGAGCCAGGCGCCCCCACCATCAGGATGTTATGCCCTCCGGCAGCCGCCACCTCCATGGCTCGTTTTACGTTCTCTTGCCCTTTTACATCGGCAAAGTCGTGTACATAATACTCTCGATGCGCCTCAAACTCTGCCCTCGTATCCACCTGCACGAGATCCAATTCACCCGTCCCCTCAAGGAAGTGTACCACCTCCACAAGGGTATCGGCGGCAAAGACTTTCAGTTTATTCTCCACGGCTGCTTCGCGTGCATTCTCCCGCGGGACAATAAGACCTTCGTATCCCAGTTCTCGTGCTTTTATGGCAATGGGTAGAGCCCCTTTTACAGGACGGATAGTGCCATCGAGAGACAATTCTCCCACCATCACGTAGCGATCGAGGCAAGTACTCTTGAAGTATTGGCATGCCCCTATCAATCCTATCGCAATGGGGAGGTCATAGGCAGTACCCTCTTTCTTAAGATCGCCTGGGCTCAGATTAATTACACTTCGGAAGCCATGCAGACGGTAGCCCGAGTACTCGGCAGCCGTCTCAATGCGCTGGTAACTCTCCTTTACAGAGGTATCGGGCAGTCCTACAAGGGTAACAGCTGCCCCCGGCTCTACATTCACCTCCACCGTTACGAGGTGGGCATCTACACTAATAAGGGCTGCGGTATAGGTTTTGACAAGCATGGCAATCTCTTATCTCAAGGCAAAGAACTCAGAGTTTTCAGCAAAACAGAAAAATCCTCTCCCCAAGCAACGACGATATTATGGTCATCCACCACTAGATAGTAGGGGAAGGCGGTAATCCCCATTTGATCCGAAAAATAGAGAATACTACCTGCCGGGGATTTAATAGCGTGGTAATTAGGCAAATTCCCCTGCCCGGAGGAGAGGGAAGTACCCTGCTTCTTAGGGGCAAGGCTATAGCTCAGGAAAATAAATCGATTCGCCTTTTTCTTCTGTACCTCTCTGATCTCTTTTGCGTAGGGTGATGGCTCGGTGTTCGACAAAAGCTCCACAACGGCATAGCGGAATGCAGAGTCCGGACGAGAGGTGATTCGACTCCGTAGAGAGTCCGGCATGGGCAAAAGAGACCAATCAATCCACCTTCCATTCTCTCCTATGGCAGACCATCGCTCTCTTTCATTATGGTAGTAACGGAACTGCTCAGGCAGCGACTCCGTGGGGTATTGCTCCTGAAAAAAGAGCATTCCCTCTCGCCCGGGGAGGAACTCCATCATGAGGAGATCGGCTCTGGGCTTCTCTTTGTTATCTACAATATACTCCGCAAGGCGATGACGCACAAGAGACCAAAGGCTGTCTGCCTCTGTCATATTAGCTTGCGCCAAAGCCTCGTCGTAACGACGGAGCAACTTGCGTTCTCCACGAATAAATTTGCTGCGAACATCAGCTTCGGGGTAGCCCGATACTCTCAAAAGATGGGGGTGCTCCCAATCTATGTCCACCGTCACTTTCGTTGCCCTAGGCATCTCAAAAGCCAACTCCCAAGAGGGATTTTCGGAACGAATTGTGAGGTGAGAATAGGTGGTGTCCACGTATATATCCAGCGCTTGCCTCCCCTTTCTCTCGGTTATCTCTACCGTATCTACCACACTCCCTCCTAGGGTATCGTTGTGGACTAAATAGAGACGAGGAGAAAGGGAATCCGTAGCGGCACCCTCCCAACGCAGCACAATACGGCAATGATCGTCAGGGATCTTGCTACAAGCCACAGTACCCAATGCAAAAAGCACAAGGCCTAAGAATGCGATATATCGCCTAAACATATATTCCTAATCTTTGATAAGACTCCCACAAAAGTAACGATAAAAAAGGAGTCTCCGCGCCCCTCCTCCGCAACACCAAGGGGAAAGAGGGAGAAAATGGTAGTAGCTAAGGAAGAAGCTCCTGTACCAGAGCGCGAACAGCCGGTAGGAGGGCCTGATCTGCACTATTATCGATCCGAAAAACACGACTTCCCTCAGGAGGGGTGTTGTTACGCTGAGCTTCGATACGACGCATTGCCTCCTCTCGGGTTGCTCCGTCACGTTGTACAATGCGTTGTAAACGCTCGTCTTCCGGAGCATCAACCCATAGAACGTCGGTACAAAACCTATTAAATCCGCTCGAGAAAAGGATGGCACTCTCTAAAGCAACTAGCGAACACCCCTGCTGCTGTTTCCACTGATCAAAACGCCTTAATACGGCAGGGTGTACCATCTGCTCCACCTCTCGCCTTGCTAGAGGATCCTCAAAAATAATCTGAGCTAAAGCATGAGAAGCAAATCGACCTTCGGGATATAACCCTTCGCCAAAGTGCTCGATGAGCTGTTTTTTGAGTTGCGCATCACTATCGTACAGGGCTTTTGCCTCCCTATCGCAATCGAAAACGGGTATCCCTAGAAGGCGCAAAAGGCGCGAAACGACACTCTTGCCACTCCCAATACCTCCGCTAATTCCCAGTACCCTTATGTCTGCGCAACTCACTCGGCGACACCCTCCCTGATGAATTGAATGCGAGCCGGGGTAATGCTGTAGTTGATGAGCCACTCCGGCGGAGTTACTAAATATACCGTAAAGAGCTGACCCTGAGAGCCACCCGAAACAGAGGTACTATCGGCACCACTGGGAGCAAAGATTTCCCGATAATCAATCATAAGGGTAAAATCTTCAGGCCGCACGGTATTGTACATCGACATAGGGATAGCTACCCTCAGTTGCGCACGAGAGGGAAGCAACGTAAGAGAGACGCCCTCGGGCTTATGCTCCACCTCAATAGGGATCTCCAAGACTTTCTCGGTAAACTTAACGAACTCGGCACGCACCTGTACCTGGGGGATGCTCAGACGCACCCCTTCATGCTTCAGGAGCGGCACCATCTTTGTTTGCACGAGAGACTCGCCCTCCTGATGCAAAAGCACGCTATCTGTATAGATAGCCTTTATCTGACGTAACTGATCCCTACTGCCGTAAATAGTAATATGATCGGGCTCTATGGTAAGATTCTTAAGGAGATGCCCGTCATTGGGCTCTGCAGATACACAGTTCTCTATCGGCACCACTTTCGACTCCAACCGAGAGAGTTTGAAGTCAATCTCCCCGGGAGTAATTGATACAATGCGCGTAGAACTCGACTCCAACCGAGCCTGCACACTTTGGTTCAGCAAAGCGGAAGAGATCAGCAACCGCCTATCACTCCGAGCGCGAGCCATATCCACGTCCAACCTTATTGGGCTGTAGGTGCGAAAGGTATAATTGAAAAGAAGCGAAAAACCGGTATCCTCGATCTTTACTTTTAACTCTTTGGGCAACTCTCCGTCGGGAGCGAACTCTAGCAAGTCCGGATACTCTACGGGTATAACAATGGAGGTTTGATAACGCTCTTGTAGACTCGTTATCAACCACCACCCCAAAGAAAGGAGCAAGAAAACAAGGAAAGAAAAAAACTTACGCCCCCGTAGCGTTTGTGCACTCAAAGGGGCAGAGCGAGGAACTTTTTCTCCTACCGAAAGTATACGTTTAGTAAAGAGCTGAAGATCCATGCAGCAAGCTTTTTCTTTGAGAAAAGGGGAGGATATCTTTTTCTTCTCTAGTGGAGAGAAACACTTGCAAGTACACGGTTTAACAACTCCCGCGGAGCAAGTGTTTTACCCTCTTCTAGAGAATACACCCCATATGGGGCTATTACTTCTGAGCTGCGACGTCTTCGCCGGCAGCGTAAACAGAAGATTTGTCTACACGGATCTGTACATCTTTGGCAATCTCTATCACGAACTCCTTGTCAAGTACTTTAGAGATTTTGCCATGTATCCCTCCGGCAGTAATTACCTTATCTCCCTCTGTCATTGCTTCGCGCTTGCGCTGCAATTCTTTTTGACGCTTCGACTGAGGGCGAATAAAGAAGAGCCAGAAAATTAGGATTAGTACCACCATCATAATGATAGTACCCCAGCTACCGCCCATTAGACCGCCCTTTGCAGCTTCGGGAGCAGCTGCTTGTAATAAGAATAAATTCATCGTTGTTTTATTAGTCGTTTATCTCTTGCAATTTCTGTCTACAAACTTACAAATAAATCGTCAGAGAGGGAGCAGTATCAATCCTCCTAGAAACGTATCACAATGCAAAAGCCATCGTCTGATGGGTAAGCCATCCCCAATGACACAAAACTATCTCTCCCAATCGGTAGGAAGATCGGTAGTGTAGCCCATCTCTCGAATCAGAGCCATATCCTCCTCGGCACGTGCCCCCACAGTGGTGAGCAGATCTCCCGTTATGGCCGCATTGATGCCGATGTACATAGCCTTGCGTACCACAGGGAGAGGGAGCTGTATACGCCCTCCGCTAAATCGCAGATAGGCTCTAGGGTTTATAAGCCGGAAGAGAGCTACCGTGGTGAGGTACTCCTCCTCGCTAAGGGGAGCTTGGCTATCAAGAGGTGTACCGGGGATGGGTTGCAATAGATTTATAGGTATCGATTGCACCTCCAAATCACGGAGAAAGAGAGCAAAGTCTATACGATCTTCCAATGTCTCCCCCATGCCAATAATCCCCCCGGAACAGACGCGCATACCCACCTTGCGTGCGGCGCGGATCGTGGCAATCTTTTCCTCTTGAGTATGGGTTGTACAGAGCGAAGAGAAAAGGTTGGGGGCTGTCTCCATATTGCAATGGTACGTAGAGACGCCTGCATCGTAGAGTATCTGTAGCCGTTCCTCATCGAGCAAGCCAAGAGAGGCACAGCAATCTATATCGGTCTCTGAACAGATCTCCTGATAGATCTCTGCCAATTGGCGCGTCTCACGCAGGGAGACGGATCGTCCTCCTGCCACGAGAGAAAAGCGGCGAATCCCTTGCCGGCGGTTGTAGCAAGCTTGGCGAGTGCATTCGTACGACGAGAGCAAAGGGTAAACCCCGGCTCCCGTTGTATAATGGCGACTTTGGGCACACCACTTGCAGTCTTCGGGGCAGTTGCCGCTCTTTACGTTGATAATAGAGCAGGTATCGAAGGCGGGACCTAGGGCCACCGTTGTGCGATGCGCCAATTCGTACAACGCCTCTCGGTCTACCTCAAAGGCAAGATAGAGAGCCTCCTCCCGACTGAGAGGACGATTCGGATCGTATGAGAAGTCCAAAACTAAAGGTCAGCAACGCTCCGCAAAGAGACGAACGTAAAAGAGGTCTCTTTGCCGAAAAATCACTTATATAGGATGCCTTCGGCCACCTCTTTGGCGGTAGTTGCCCCGGCAAGTTTCTCTACAATGGCAAGCCCAAAGGGGATAGAGGCTGCAGGACCTTTACCGGTGATGATATTGCCATCCACCTCTATCAACTCTGTAGACACGGTAGCGCCCTTCATTTTGGGCTCACAACCCGGGTAGCAAGTGGCTTTTTTCCCCTGCAATAACCCCTCTTCTCCCAAGATAAAGGCAGGAGAGGCACAAATAGCTGCCACCACCTTAGAGGTCTCTAGCTGGCGACGAATCATAGAGAGCAAAGCAGGCGTATCATGCAGATTTTGCGCTCCGGGTAGACCGCCCGGCAATACAATGGCAAGAGGGGATTGTCCCTCTACATCGGCAAGAACTCGGTCTGCCGTATAGGGCACTCCATGCGCCCCTGTCACAAGGCGATCTGCCGTTATAGAGACGGTCTCCACGTTAAGACCGGCACGGCGCAATAGGTCGATAGGGGTCACTGCCTCTATTTCTTCAAAACCTTCTGCAAGGAAGACATAAACTTTTTGTTCCATACGATGATAGCTTTTTAGGACTGAAAATCTATTGAATATCAAAGTGGTAGGTGATAGTCCCCTCTTGATCGGCAGCTCCGGGCTGGGCATTAAAGCGTGTTGCCAGCGCAGCTCGGATGGCGGCTTGTACCGTGCGACTATCCGTTACATTGGTACCTCTTAATCGCTGGGTAGCCTCTATTACCTTGCCATCTGCATTCACCACGATGCGCACAACCACGGTACCACGCGTGGGTGAAAAGCCCGTAGGACGAGCAGGACGCCCTCCATTACCCACCACATTACGGCCGGCAAGAGAAGCACCTCCCCCTACACTACTACCTGTGGCAGAGCCTTCGCCTTGCCCTTGCGCACCTCCGGTACCGGTAGACTCTTTGCCTTGGGTACCCTGAGAAGCACTCTTGCCAAAAGCATTAGAGACCTTGTTGCTAATGGCACGCTGCCGCTCTCGCTCAGCCTCTTGCGCACGACGAGCCTCCTCTTGGGCACGACGCTCTGCCGCAAGAGCCGCTTCATTGGTCTTGGGCGTGGGCTTTGTCTTTGGAGGAGCTACAGCGGGCTGGTCGGGAGTCTTTTGAGTAAGAAGAGACTCCTTATGAGGAGAGGGAGCCGTGGGAGGAGCTGTAGGCATAGAAGGCGTATAGCTAGAGGGAGCAGGAGCAGCCTCACTGCCGGCACCCCCACGTGCCAACTCTTCGCCCAATACGCCTACGGGGACTAACGTAATCTCCTTAGGATGCGAACGCGCCATAGTCGAGAGTTGCAGCAAAAAGAGGAGTGCTACAATAAGCCCATGAAAGGCAATGGTGATCCCAAGAGCGATAAGTCTGTCTCGTGTCATTGTTTAGCCCTTTATTCTAGGGTATTTTGGGGTGCAGAAGGCAACGCTTTGGTAGCAAGTACCAGCCTAATATCCAGCTGAGCCGTTGCGTTGAGCACCTTTATAATCTCGCGGTAGGGCACCTCTTCGTCGGCATAGAGAGCCACGTACATATCGGGGGATACATCGTGTGCCGCTGCCAGCTGCTCCAGCAGTTGAGTCTCGTCTACGACGAAGGGGGCTTCGCCCTCTAGGGCAAAATAACAAGTCCCTTCGGCGGTAATCGTAACTCTCGCCATAGGCATATCGCTCGGAGCTGTAGACTGAGAAGAGGGAAGATTGACCTTGATGGCATTGGGCACCACTAGAGTACTCACGACCATAAAGAAGATCAGGAGGAGGAAAATTATGTCGGTCATCGACGCCATGCTAAAAGCCTCGGAGACCTTAAGTTTTCGCTTGAGTGCCATGGCTACTATCCCCTCTGATTATAGATTGCCTTCCTCATGACTGCCACTAAGTTCGTTAAGGGCATCCATAAACTCTATGCTGCGCGCCTCCAGTACATTGAGGGCTTTGTCAATACGAGCGACCAAATAGTTGTAAGCAAAAAGGGTAATAATACCCACAATAAGCCCCCCTACCGTAGTAACAAGAGCCTCATATATCCCCCCGGAGAGGAGCGAAATATCGACAGAAGAGCCTGCATTGGCCATATCAAAGAAGGCACGCACCATACCCGTAACCGTACCCAAGAAGCCGATCATGGGCGCAGATGCTGCAATGGTTGCCATCAGAGGCATGGAGGTTTGCAACTTACCGGCTTCTACGTTACCGGCATTCTCTATTGCCACCGAGATGTCGCTCATGGGTCTACCTAGGCGCATAAGGCCTTTGTCGATCATGCGAGACTCCGGTGTATTGACAGAGATACAGAGGTTGTGTGCAGCGTCGATCCGCTGTGTATTGATGTAGTCTTTAATGCGATCCATAAAGGAGGAGTCGGACTTGTGCGCTGCCTTTACCTGCAAGAGCTTCTTGACAAAAATATAGATCCCCAAGAGAGAGAGCAAAAGGAGTACAAGCATAATCCAGCCCCCTTTGAGGGCGAGATCCCATACAGAAAGGGTAGCAACAGGGGTAGCCGTACCAGCCTCAATGAGGGTGGCGGTTGTATCTGCCACAGCGGCATTTACTTGCATCAAGGGTATGTACATATCACTATTATTAATGTTTTCTTTTTAGGATAAAACGCTAGAGAATAAGCTCGTGCCGGTAGCGGCGGATCGTCTCTTCGAGCCCCAAATAGAGAGCATCGGAGATAAGAGCATGCCCAATAGACACCTCGGCAAGGGGCTGTACCCGACGAACGAAATAGTTGAGATTATCAAGATTGAGGTCGTGCCCCGCATTTACTTCCAGCCCACAAGCGGCAGCATGCTCCGCAGCTCGGGCAAATCGCTCTATCACCGGCTCCACTTCTCCCTCGAGAAAAGCGGTGGCGTACGGCTCTGTGTAGAGCTCCACTCTACGGCATCCGGCATCCGCAGCTCGGGCAATGTTATCGAGGTCCGTGCCAACGAATATCGAGGTGCGAATACCCTCAGCCTCGAAACGACGAATGGTATCTCGTAAGAAGTCGAAGTGCTGATCTACCTCCCAACCGGCATCGGATGTAAGGGCATCGGGAGCGTCCGGCACGAGGGTTACTTGGGCAGGGACTACCTCTAAGACAAGGTCTACAAACGAGGGAATAGGGTTCCCCTCTATATTAAACTCGGTAGAGAGCACCTGCTTGAGTGCTCGTACATCCGCATAGCGTATATGCCGCTCATCGGGGCGAGGGTGCACAGTAATTCCCTGCGCTCCAAACCGTTCGCAATTCAAAGCTACTTGCAGTACATTGGGGATATTACCGCCGCGTGCATTGCGTATCGTAGCCACTTTATTGATATTTACACTTAGCTTAGTCATCGGTAAATACTATCTTTGTCGGTAGCAAATTTAGTACAACTTGCGGAGATGGCAGAGAAAGAGGTTCGACGAATAGGCAAAACAGACTCCCAAGCTAGTCTCACCATGCTGAGGAGCATCGGCTCAGGAGCTATTTTTTCTTGGCTGGTTTTGGTCTCCTCTTCTGGGCAGAAAAGTTTTATTTTTCAGGCAAAACTGTCACTACTTTTAGGGCTAAAACTTTTTGAGAATAGGGCAGAAAAAGAAATGGAATTACCCTGCAAGAAAACCGCTCTCGCTCTCCCCTCCCCACTTTCGTTCCATAGACTATGAACACAGTAGCAGTATTTGGCTCCGGACACGTAGTAGAGGCAGTTTCAGATGTAGCTGCATTCCTCTCCGCCTTAGCTCAAAAAGGCGAACAAATACTCCTTGAGGAGACTTTCTTTTCGGAGCTGACACAGCACCCGGGGACAAGTACCGCCCTAGAAAAAATGGAGAGATTTGCAGGCAACGCCCCTAGGAAGATAGATTACATTATCTGTTTTGGAGGAGATGGTACATTCCTGCGTACTCTACACCGCATTGCCAGCCCTACAACGCCTATTCTCGCGATTAACAGTGGGCATCTAGGTTTCCTTACTGACCTCGACATACACGACGCTGCCCAGTACATAGACCGCCTTATCTCAGGCGAATACCTTATAGAGGAGCGTCGATTACTCTCGGTGGAAGTAGAGGGATACCAAGCCTATGCCCTCAACGAGATTGCCATACAAAAAAGAGAAACGGGGTCGATTATCAATGTTGAGACCCATATCAATGAGTATTTCTTAGCAGACTATGCTGCCGATGGACTGATTGTTGCAACGCCCACAGGCTCCACCGCCTATTCGCTTAGCCTGAATGGGCCTCTCGTCTCACCGGATTGTCCTGTACTACTCATTACCCCCATCGCGCCCCACAGCCTAAGTATGCGCCCGATTGTACTACCCGACACCGTGACACTACACCTCAAGGTTTTTTCTCGCAGCAGTACTTTTATGCTTGTAACAGATGGCAACGTGGCTGTATTCCCAACAGGGACCCCTCTAACGATTGCCCGAGCAAAGCACCCTGTACGCCTTATTCGCCTGAGCAATCACACCTTTGCAGAGACCCTAAGGGAGAAGCTCCATTGGGGGCAAAATCTACGATAGAGAGAACAATAACAACACTATTATATGATATGAAACCTCACAAACTACATTCCCTATTCCTAGCAGCTTTTTTTGCTGTCACGAGCTTGCTGCTCTTCTCCTGCAGTGATGGGCATCTAATAAAAGACTCTGCGATGCGCCGGCGTGTACAGGAAGATTTCGATTCTGCACGTACCCAAAATGGAGGTGATCTCTACGAAGCAATTCTCCGAGACGACCTCACGACAGAAGAGCGCGAAGGTCTGCAATTCCTCTATGCCTACATGCCTTTTTCGGATGTAGCGGACTACTCCGTAGACTTCCACTTGGCCAACGTACGCACGGCTCTCCAAGCGCGCAAAGAGATGCCATGGGGCAAACGCATACCCGATCGTGAGTTCCTTCACTTTGTACTTCCCCCGAGAGTCAACAACGAACCTCTCGATAGTAGTAGAGCGATTTTCTACAACGAGCTACGCGATCGCATAGTGGGGCTTTCGATGCACGATGCCGTACTCGAGATTAACCACTGGTGTAGACAAAAAGTAACTTATGCTCCGAGTGATGGCCGTACACACTCGCCGCTGGAGACTGTCTACAACGCATTGGGGCGTTGCGGTGAGCAATCGACCTTTGCCGTAGCAGCCCTGCGCGCTATGGGGATTCCTGCTCGACAAGTATACACCCCGCGCTGGGCACATACCGACGACAACCATGCTTGGGTAGAGGTATGGGTGGATGGCGAATGGCACTTCTTGGGAGGGTCTGAACCGGCAGCGAACCTAGATATTGCGTGGTTTAACGGTGCAGCCTCTCGTGCGATGTTTGTTCACGCCAAAGTATTTGGTCGCTATGAAGGGAATGAGGAGATCATTTCTACCGAGCGGAACACCACAACCATCAATTGCACAGCGCACTACACTCCTACACACAAGGCCGAAGTAGTGGTAAAAAATGCCGATGGCTCGCCTAGCGAGGGCGCCTTGGTACACTTCTGTGTCTACAACTATGCCGAGTTTTACCCCGTAGCTACCCTTCGTACCAATGGCAGTGGTTATGCCGGGATCTCCACAGGGCACGGAGATCTTTTCGTATGGGCAGAAGACGAAAAACGCCAAGAACAAGCCTTCGATATCCTACCGGCAGATCTATCCAAGCCTGCCATCCTGCGCCTTACCCCCGAGGGGAACCTCCCCGATAGTTTGGAGTTTAAGCTAACCCCTCCTCACGAAAACGCAATCCCTGTACGGGCTACGGAAGAGGAGATGGCAAGCTGCGACAAACGTATCGCCATGGACGATTCTATCCGTCACGCCTACGAAGCCACTTTTGCCACCCCTACATCTGCCAACGAAGCGGCCAAGAAGTGGGCGCTTGATCCTGCAGCTGTAGGCTATCTATTCACCACCGCTCGTGCCAATGCTCGAAACCTCTATAAATTCCTCGATGCACAACCTAGCGAACGTAGAAAGCTCGCCTTCGACTTCTTACACGTGCTTAGTGAAAAGGATTGGACAGATATTCCCCTCCCCCTCCTCGAAAAACTCTTTGCGCAAGTACCCACAGGTGCTACACAAGAGGAGCTACTCTATCAATACTCTCCACGCGTTGCCTATGAACCCCTACGTGATTGGCGCACTGTGGCAGAGGAGCAACCCTTTGTAGGTGCCTTGGTAGAGGATGAATTATGGCTTGCCAACACACTACAAATACTTGCCGACTGCCAAAGAGATGGGGGCTATCCCTCTCCCCTCTCTCTTGGGTCTCTTCTGAAATACAAACGAGGAGATAAGCGAAGCATGGAGATTGCTCTCGTGCAACTCGCCCGTACCCGAGGCCTTTTCTCTCGATATAATGCGACCCTAAGAGTGGTAGAAATATCTTTTGATAGGGGCAAAACTTGGCAAGCATACCCTCTGGATACTCCACCGGCAGACCAACCTAAGGGAGAAGTTGCCTTCTTGTCTCAGACCGACAAAGCCAATTCCATTGTACCCAAGTACTATAGTCATTTCTCCCTTGCCCACCTCAAAGGAACCGCTCTCCCCCAAACCCTCTACTTTGATGAGGATGGCCCCCTAGAGGTCTCCGCCCTGTTTGCCAAGCCCATGCCCCTTGCCATAGGACGCTATTACCTCATTGCAGGCACGCGTATGGCCTCAGGGGCTGTAAAAGTGCGGATGCAACGATTCCAAATAGAGAGGGACTCTACAACAACGCTGAGCCTAACCCTCCCCCAAGATGCGAATGAACTATCTGTGTTGGGCTCTATCAACGTAGAGCAACCCTACTGCACCCTACAAGGCGAACCAACAAAAGAAGAGAAGACGGCTACCCAAAGCCTAATCAGCACTACGGGGCGCGGATTTTTTGTTCTGGCACTGCTCGAACCGGGTACGGAGCCAACCAACCATGTACTCAAAGACCTTGAGCGAGTAGAAGAGAAACTCAACATTTGGGGACGCCCCTTCGTCTTCCTCTTCCCTTCGTCGGCTGCCGCAAAGAGCTTCAAGGCTTCGGAGTTTCCCCGACTGCCCAAGGCAAGCCACTATGGAGTGGACCAAGACGGCACAATTCGTCAAATGATTTATAAGGCGACCAACAGAGAACGAGGGAGTTTGCCCCTAGTGGTCATTGCAGATTCGTTTGGTCGAGTTGTGTTTATCCACGAGGGCTATACAATTGGTATCGGAGACCAAATTGTAGCTACACTCCCTAAGCTAGAGTAGACGCTCCGTAAGCCGAATTGCGACTTACTACATGCGAATCCCCCTTTCCTCTAGAAGAAAAGGGGGATTTTATTCCGGTACTATACCACCGGGGCCCAAGGTTACTTTGCGTTTTGGGTCGTGCAAAAGAAAGGTAATGCCACGCCCCTCGGCTCCACACATGGTTTGCAACAAAAGGTCGTAGGAGATAAGGCTCAAATCCACCACAACGGCACTCCCCGAGGGGATAGCATCTAGGGCATCAGGCTGCCTGAGATCCACCGCGATGGGTCGGTTTGTAAGAGGGAGCGTCTTCTTTTGGCTACGCTTATCCAGCGACTTCTTCAGGCGAATAGCCCCGTGCATCAGCCGTCGGAGCCATGCCTGCCCCGTATGATACTTATCGTAAAATAGCTCCATAGCACCGTAAAAGGCATCCAAATAACGCCCCTCACCTTGGGCTGCACTCTCGCTCTCGCCCTTGTAGTGGAGCATCGGGATAGGCAGATAATAATTGCGATAGCCGGCCTGTAAAATACTATACGATAGGTCTATATCCTCGCCATACATAAAGTACCGTTCGTCAAGGTATCCCACCTTGCGAAGAGCTTCACTACGTGCAAAAAAGAATGCTCCCGATAGGATGGGAGCCTCCTGCACCTCCACTTTAGAGAGATGACCTAGGTAGTATCGATTAAAAACTGCACTTTTGGGGAATAATCGCCCTAGCTGCGCAATCTTACAAAATGCCACAAAGGGAGTGACAAGACCTCGCTTACTCTCCGCTAAGAACTCGCCCTGAGCATTCATCATGCGCACTCCTAAAGCTCCGGCCTCAGGGTGCTCCTGCATAAAGCGGAGGCTCGCCTCCAACGTCGATTCGCCAATAAGCGTATCGGGGTTAAGCAACAAAGAGTACTCGGCATCAACCTGCCTGAGGGCTTGATTATTAGCCCGTGCAAAGCCCACATTCTCGCTATTGGCGATGAAGTGAACGCTCGGATATTGCGGAGAGAGCATCTCCAGAGAGCCATCTCCCGAGGCATTGTCTACGACCCATACCTCAGCATCGATATTGCGTGTGGCTTGTAAAACAGAGTCGAGGCACTGAGCTACAAAATGCGGTACCTTGTAATTGACAATTACAATGGCTAACTGCTTCATTACAAGCTCCTATTGGCAATTCTTTACTCAGCCGTTACGAGGTAGTATTGCTTCTTGCCGCGCTGTACCAATAGGTAGCGACCGGCAATTAAATCACTGGCACTAACCGTAGCTTCTGTATCTGTAAGCTTCGCCTTATTCAGGCTCACGCCTCCCGATTTGATGAGCTTGCGAAGTTCTCCCTTTGAGGGGAAAATAGCAGCTCCCTCGGTAAAGAGATCGACCGCTTTGGGCTGAGTAGCCAGTGTATCGCGAGCAATAGAGAAGTGAGGTACCCCCTCCATCACAGAGAGAAGCATCTCCTCATCCAACGAGCGGAGAGCATCTGCCGTACCATTACCAAAGAGAATCTCGCTGGCAGATACTGCAGCTTCGTAATCTTCGCGACTGTGTACGAGTACCGTAAGCTCCTCGGCAAGACGTCGTTGCAAGGGGCGGAGATGTGCAGCCGCAGCCTGCTGTGCTACAAGATCTTCGATCTCTTCTTTTCCCAAGAAAGTGAAAATCTTAATGTAACGAGCGGCATCTTCGTCACTCACATTCAACCAGAATTGGTAGAAAGCGTAAGGCGAAGTGTAGCGACGATCGAGCCAAACATTCCCTTTCTCGGTCTTGCCAAACTTTCCTCCATCTGCCTTGGTAATGAGGGGACATGTAAGAGCGAAAGCCTCGCCCCCCTCTATACGGCGAATTAGTTCCGTACCTGTAGTGATATTCCCCCACTGATCGGATCCGCCCATCTGTAGGCGGCAATTCTCATGGCGGTAGAGGTATAGATAGTCGTAGCCCTGGAGCAACTGGTACGAAAACTCTGTAAACGAAAGCCCCGAGCCTGCCGTCCCTTCGAAACGCTTCTTCACGGAATCTTTGGCCATCATATAGTTAACGGTAATGTGCTTCCCGACCTCGCGAATAAAGTCTAAGAAGCGCCATTCACTCATCCAGTCGTAGTTATTGACCAACTTTGCGGCGTTGGGTTGCTCGCTATCGAAGTCGAGGAATTTGGCAAGTTGCTTACCAATCGCCTCTTGATTGTGGCGCAAGGTCTCTAGAGACAAAAGGTTGCGTTCGGCACTTTTCATCGAGGGGTCGCCAATCATACCCGTGGCTCCACCTAAGAGAGCTATGGGGCGGTGCCCAAACCTCTGAAAGTGACGAAGCATCATCACTCCCACAAGGTGCCCTATGTGTAGCGAGTCTGCTGTCGGGTCAATCCCCACGTATGCCGTAGAGAGTTCTTTAGAGAGTTGCTCCTCTGTCCCGGGCATGATATTGTGGAGCATCCCGCGCCACCTAAGTTCTTCTACAAAGTCGTTCATCGTCTATCAGATTACTAAATACCGACTGCAAAGGTACGACTTCTCAGGCGACTCTCAACTGCTCTTCTCCCAATGTTAGGTGTACAATCTTCATCACACGGCGAGCCACAGTCTGATAAAAGAGAGCTACATACCAAGGCATTTTCTTGAGGTGGATATTGTAGAAGTACTCCTGCTCAAAGCGAAGTTTTATGCCCCAATTGAGCAAATCTCGCCCCGACTTGATACCCCATTTGAACTGCGCCTCGTACCCTTTCATATCACTATGCTGCTCGGTATGACGTGCCATACGGGGAGACATGGCCTCAAAAATAAATTCCGACCGAGGGCAACGCTCTGCCAAGGTAGCGAGGAGAGAGTGCACCTCTTCCTCCGTAAAATACATCAAAAGCCCCTCAGCTATAAAGAGTTTTGGGGCATCTTTGGGGAGGAGATCGAGCCAAGAGGGGTCGAGTATTGAGGCGGCTACAAAATGGAATCGCTCACTCTCTTCAAAGAAGTTTCTGCGCAAGTCTATACCCTCGGGCAGATCCAAATCAAACCAAGTAACCTTGCCATTATCCAAGCGGTGAAAGCGAGTATCCAATCCACAACCGAGGTTAACCACGAATCCATTGGGGTGCTTTTCTAGGAATTGCAGGGTGAGGCGATCCAGAATATCCGTACGCACGGCCACTCCCATTTGCGAGAGAATTGAGACCTCTCGCCTACCCTCAAAAAAGGGTTCAATACGATCTAATATCTCCACCGACTTAGGATCTCGAATAATACCGTGGGGTCGCTTGGTTTCGTTGTAGCGAGCACGAAGCGGTATAAGCATCGTCTCGGGCACCTTGGTTAGGTTGTTTTGTATCGCACTATTCATATACTTTATTTGTATCTCGTTCGGTCTGAGCTTAACCTCTTGCTCACCGGCCGGCAAGAGGCTCCCAGTATCTTTTTAGTTCTAGGGCTAGAAATCAGGCATTCTGAGCAGCTACCATACGCGCGAACTCCCCTCCCTGTGCCAGGAGTTCCTCCGGAGCCCCCATCTCCACTACCTGCCCCTCCTTTATTACCACTATCTTATGAGCATGAGCCACCGTGCGCATACGATGGGCAATAATCAGCACTGTTTTATCCTTGATGAGGGCAGAGATCGCCGTCTGTATCTTCGATTCGTTCTCTACGTCGAGACTGGCAGTTGCCTCGTCCAGCAGTACGATGGGAGCATCTTTTAGCAAAGCACGTGCAATAGAGATGCGCTGACGCTCTCCACCCGAGAGGGTTTCGCCATTTTCTCCTATCTGCGTATCGTAGCCTTGGGGCATACGCTGTATAAACTCTTCGCACTGCGCCAATCGCGCCACGCGGCGTACCTCTTCGTCGGAAGCATCTTTACGCCCGACGCGGATATTATCGGCAATAGAGGCATTGAATAGAAGCACATCTTGGAACACCACAGAGTAGTATTGCAACAGAGTCTCAGGGTCTATTTTGCTAATGTCTTCTCCGCCTAGGGTAATGCGCCCTTGGTCTACATCCCAAAAGCGAGCAGCCAACTTGGCCGTGGTGCTCTTACCGCCACCCGAGGGGCCAACAAGAGCCGTAACCTCACCTTGGCGAGCCACAAAAGAGACGCCCCGAAGCACCTGTTTGCCGGTTTCGTAGGAAAATTCGACCCCATCAAAGGCTATATCAAACCCCTTGGGGTGGCACTCTTGCACTCCCGTCTGGACAGGCATTTGATCCATTTCGCGGAAACGATTGATACGCACATCCAAGTAGAGAAGAGCAGCAAAGCTATTCATCACCTCCATAATAGGGTTGTAGATAGAGGCTGAAACAATTAAAAAGATAAGATAGGTAAGCATGGGAATTGTACCATCTGCCAGTAGATAAGCCCCAACCAAGATAACGGATGCAATGCCCAATTTGAGGAGTATATGGGAAAGATTGAGAGTACTCCCAGCCAAAGTTTCGCCTCGCATCAACTGTCGTTCGTAGGTTGTAATTGTCTCATCGAAGGTCTTGAGGTACTCCTCCTCGCCGTTATACGCTTTAATCTCCTGCACACTCTCCAACCCCTCTTGTATCTGCTGCGCGATCGAGAGGTTCGTACAATGTACCCTTTTGAGTTCACGCTCCATAGCTCGCTTAGAGAGGATCAGTACAAGCAGAGCCAGAGGCACGACCCAAAAGAGAGCCAAAGAGAGTTGCCAATTGTAGAAAAACAATCCTATGGTAATGAGGAGGATACTCCCGGCTGCAGCGAAGAGCTGAGGTACAGCGTGCGAGAAAACGTGCTCTATCTCGGAGCAATCTGCCATAATAGTAGAGGTAAGATCCGAGAGATTACGCTCACCAAAGAACGCCAAAGGCAACTTGCGAAGTTTCTCGGCCAGGGCTATACGACGCTCGGCACTCTCGGTATAAATCTTTGTATAGGTAGAAGCATACTGCCTAAAAGCAATAACAAAGATTACAAGGAAGCAAAGCAGACCTATGAGGATATAGTAGCCCAATCCATGGGAGGGAGTAGCCCCGGGGTGTATTAGCGGATCAAGGTAATCCGTAAGGTAGAGAAAGAGATAAATTGCGGGGAGCATAAAGGCTAGGTTGAGCAACAACGACCACACAACAGCCTTAACAAAGGAGATAGCTCCATCACGGGTGAGGGCAAAACGATTTTGTATGAGGTGGATCATAATGATTTTGAGGATTAAAAGGTTAGATGGTCCAGTTGATAGAGCGGTTATATTCTTCCCACATTGAGCGGTACAACCCCTCCTGTTCCACGAGAGCTTGGTGCGTACCCTGCTGCACAAGGCGCCCCCCGTCAACCACCAAAATAGCATCGGCATCCACCACATTGGTTAGGCGATGGGCTATGAGAAGTACAGTCTTCCCCTTTGTTAGCTCAGCCAGAGCACGGCGAATCAATTGCTCGTTTTCGGGGTCGGCAAAAGCAGTAGCTTCATCTAGAACCACGATGGGAGCATCTTTGAGAAGGGCACGAGCAAGGATAATACGTTGTTGCTCTCCCCCGGAGAGATAGGTACCCTCTACACCAATCCGAGTATCCAACCCCTGGGGGAGACGCTCTATAATCTCCCTACACTGGGCAAGATTGAGGGCACGCCGGATCTGTTCTTCGGTAGCATTAGGGGAACCATACGTCACATTGTGGCGCAACGAAGAGTGAAAGAGTTTCCCATTTTGGAAAACAAAAGATACGGCATTCATAAGGTCGTGCGTAGCCACTTGGCGTACATCCACGCCCCCAATAGAGATACTCCCCTGCGCCACATCATAGAAGCGAGGGATAAGGCGAGCAATTGTACTCTTACCCCCTCCCGAGGGTCCTACCAAAGCATACGTTTTCCCTTCAGGCAGGGTAAAAGAGAGCTCCTGCACGGCAGGGGTATTGGCACCGGAATAGGAAAAGGTAACGCCCTCGAAGGCAATACTATAAGAGGTTATTGGTTGTGGGTGCTCAGCTTCGGGGAGAGGGGCATCCTCCGTAAGAGCCTCCATGCGGTTGATCGCCTCCCCTGCCATAAACATACCCTGCTGTAGAAACATTATCTTCATGATATTGCCGGAAATAACCGGCGTAATAAGGAGGAATAGTATCATATCGGCTATCACACCCCCATAGTTGCCAGTATTGTGGATCAAGATTATCGCCATCGGGATTAAGAAGAAGGCAATCGTATTGATCACTGCGGTATAAAACGACATGGGGTACTGCCAACGAAGGGTACACTTGGTCACAAGATCGCGATAGCAAATAATACTATCATAGAAACGTTTGAAGGAGAAAACGGTCTGCTGAAAAACCTTGACAACAGGCACACCTCGCACATACTCTACCGCTTCGGTACTCATCCGCTCTTGAGCATCAAGATACTCCCTTTGGAAGCTCTGTTGCCTTGGGTTCATCATGACCCCGAGGGTGGCAAAAGCCATCAAAATAGGGATCATACATGCCAGCCCTAAGTGCCAATCCACAACAAAGAGCAAAACAAGCACCCCAATGGGCGAGAGAATACTTCCCATCAGATCGGGCAAAAGATGGGCAATAAAGGTATGTGTTTGAGACGAGTCTTCGTCGATAATCTTGCGTATACGCCCCGTGGTGTGGGTATCGAAATAGCCCAGAGGCATCCGCATCAACCGCGACAAAGCAGAGCGCCGCATGGAGCACTCAACCCGAAATGCCGCAACGTGCGAGAAGATAAGAGAGAGAAAGCTAAGCAAAATAGCCAATACGGCAGACCCGAAAGCCCACCATGCAAGAGAGAAAACGCTATCCGGCTCCACACCCTCGGGCTCTACAAGCAACTGATGCACAATAAGCCAAACGAAGATAAAGGGAAGAAGGGAGACGAGCCCTGTCAAGCCCGACAGTACTAAACTAATGGGAAGCAGGGGTTTACGGTTGCCCATATAGATCCCCAATCGCTGTAACACATTCATCTGTTTATGGTTATAATAGGATTTACTTGCATATCAATTCGCAAGCAAAGGTAGAGCAGATGAACAGTGTTCACAATCCCCACTATTGGGGATTTTTTACTACAAACTCCCTACTTAAAAGTATTTCATGGCACAATATTCCTCCTCTGTCTCCTCGTAAGAGAGAGGAAAAAAGGCAATTAGTAGCCCTATTTCCTATGAAGGGAAACAATGGGGAGAATGAAACGGACAAACGAAATCGGGGCTGCAGGCGAACCCACAACCCCGACTTCACTTAGGGAGGAAAGAGTGGCAAGAGGTGCTTCCCAACGGGGAGTTCTGCCCTCACCCTCTTTCCGTTGTCAATAGAATCTTACTTCGTAACGAGCAGGACTACCGTTGTCTCACCGCTCTTCACGAGGTACTTACCGGCTGCCACACCGGCGAAGTCGAGACGAGCTACACCTGCCTCATTAGCCACGGTGCGAAGTACTTCTACGCCGTCGAGCGAGAGGACCTGTACCATAGCCCCGGGCTCTACACCCGAGAGAGTCGTAGCTTCTGCCGCAGGATTCGGGAAGAGGAGTACATCTGTAGTCGCAACCTCTTCGATAGCATTGTCTCTCGTAAAGGTAGCTGCTACCGTGGTGGCTGCCTGCACCACGAACTTCTTCGTGGCCGTGATATCCACGCCGTTGGCAGTGAGTTTTGCCAATTTGTAGCCACCATCCGGTTTTACTGTTACCGTAACCGTTGTACCATACGCTACCGAACCATTCTGTGAGAGTGTGACCTTACCATTCTTCATATTTGGGTCAATCGTGATTTGGTAAGCAGGAGCAGCACCCTTCTTGATCTCGCACGTAGTATCTGCAAGAGACTTTCCATCAAGACTGATAGTACCCCCATCCACAACAGCGCCAAGGGGAGAGTAGATATAGGCATTCTCAAGCCCCAACGTCTTAAAGCCCTGAATCAACAGATAGCCGGGCTTAATATTAGTAAGCGTAGCATTAAGAAAATCCAATGATATCTCTTTATTCTGCATGCCTGTATAGATACAGGGACCATCACTTTGTATCTTGAGATTAATATCACTAATAATTAGCTGATCATCTTCTTTTTCGGATTGATCCCAAATACCGGAATACTCAGCTCCTGTACCGGGATATAACGCAAGAGAGGGATTATCACTTTCCCCTACAAAAACAGGGCTTTCTGCGTCTCTCGTTAGGAAACAATCCGCAGCTTCGGTAGTAATCTTATTTGCACCTATACACACTACTCTGAGGTAGGTAGAGGGGTGGTTAGACAAAATCCCAATATTTTCCCCAGCGAAGGCAATGGTAGCATCCTTGAGGGTTAGGGTGTGCAGCTTGGCATTATATTCAACTTCTCCGGAACTAACAAAGGAGGAATTCTCAGATTTCAAAACATTCTTATACTTGCGTAACCTGTTACCTCCAATCGTGATGGGGTAGTAAGGAGTGACCAAAACCCAATGTTCCTTTACAAGAGTACCGGCATCAGCTCCGGAAGCATACACAATATCTCCATTCTCATACTTCACGTCCCGATCAGGGAAAGCAGCTGTGAGAGCATGCGTTGTAGTTTTATTGACATCAATTTCCTTATGATCTGCCCCCTCTTCTACAGAGAAGTACTGTCCGATATCGGCAATAGAGCCACTCTTGCCCCAAGCCTCCAGGGCTCCTCCATTAGAGATGATTATACCGGTGTTGTTTTCATCATAATTGCCTGCAACTCCGTAATACTCATCGGATCTAACATCTACCAAGCAATTGTTTATGTAGAGATCTCGATTTTTATCTATCAGAATGCCAACACTACCATCTTTACTGGTACGAACTATTAGTTCAGCACCTTGCCCTACTCCCGTAATGGTCATGTTAGATTCTAGACCTTCTATTACAGGCTTATCCTCCTCAGAGGATAAGAGGAAACACTCCCCTGCTACTTCTATCGTAAGGTTAAAAATCCCCTCCACATAGATGCCCCGTACATCCATATTACTTTTAAGTTTTGTGAGGCGAAGTGTTTTGGTTGTATGATTCCAAGACCAAGAGCCATTCCAATTTTTCTCATTGTCGAGATCGTGTCCGGATTGATTCCCCGAAGCATCCTCATCCAGAGGAACACTCTTGCCCAACACTGTAAGCTTTTGCGCCAATGACGTGTAGGATGCCCCTACCAGCCCTAGTAACGCTAAAGCGATGGAGACTATATATAGCCCCCCTTTGTGTACCGTTTTTTTCATATCTTTCTTCGTTTTGTGTCTTGCCCTCTTTTTCTCCTTTTGTCACGTGCTCTCACTCAAAGAGAAGAGCGGGCAAGACGGGTCTATTTTCTTTTCTCTACTGCTATACTATATTACTACTTTCTATTCTATGACTCTTTTGTCTCTATCCCCTTTCCTATGAAAGAGCGCCCTAAATCGTTGCAAAAGACAACCACTGCAAAGAGGAGGCTTGGGAGCAAGCTCCGAATGCCTTGGAGCGGATGGCGCTCGTGGCTGTGGCTTGCTCCCCCATTGCCCCTCTTCACGTCGGGCGAACTCCGCATCGATCATCTCGTGTATAGTACCGAGAAGATCCATGCGGTCTTCATGAATTCTAAGGTTTTGCTCCCGACGCTCTCCGGAACGATTTGTGCTTTTCGTTATCATAAATTGCCTCCTAACTCTCTTTATAGGTAGACGACTATTTTTTCTTCTATCCTTCAGTTTCTGCTCCTACATGAGCGTTGTTTTCTTGTGAGCAAAGGTAGGGTGCTTAGGCAAAAAAAATCTTGCAAAATCGGTCAAAAACATTGCAAAATCTTGCATTCTTCATATTGACCCATCTTGCAAAATCGGTCATAACAACCTCACAATTCACTGTACCATAACAATTTAGCAGTGACAGGTTTAAAAGAAATTTCGGACTCCGGCGAAAACTCCTCCCCAAGAGAGAAGAACACCCCCTTGCGGAATGAAAAGGAGTTTTATGGGGTGAAAAATTTTTTGTTTCCACCCAAAATGCGCACCCATTTTTGCCTGAAAAATAAAAAAGTTTTGGGCAGTATGGAGGCTATATTTTGCCCGAAAACGATTAGGATTCTAGGCGGACTTTTTCTCACTCCTCTCCTTTCACCCAAAAATACCTCCCGAAGAGGACTCCGTATTGAAGTGCGAAAAAGAGAAGAGGCCCCCCATACGAGAAGAAAATAAACGACCGAAGAAGAAAACCACCCTCCGAGGGCAGACAGAAAGCCCCAGCCCCTATCATGGCACTAAAGAGGCTAGAGAGGAAAAGAAAAAGGGAGAAAAAAGAATAGGGAAAGGGAGGGAGAGAGGCAGGCTACTAGTCAAGGAGCGTCAACTTGACCAGCTCTATCCGCGTAGAACTAGAACGCAATATGGTAAAGCGTAGCTTACCGATCTCTACAATCTCACGAGTCTTGGGGATGTCTCCATGATGGGCAAGGATAAGCCCTGCCAGGGTGTTATATTCGTCGCTCTCGGGCAGGTTGAGGTGGTATTCTTCGTTAATAAGGTCAATCTCACAACGCGCCGAAAAGATGTAGTTACTATCATCTATTTGGCGGATAACCAACTGTTTCTTGTCGTGCTCGTCCTCTATATCCCCAAAGATCTCCTCCACGAGGTCTTCCATCGTTACGATACCCGCCATTCCGCCCAGCTCATCTACCACGATAGCCACGGACTGCTTCCGCTGCATCAGTTGCTTCATCAACTTATGCCCAAAGACACTCTCCGGCACAAAAAGAGCCTGCTTCATGCGCTGCTGCCAATCATCCCCGCGAAACATCTCTGAGGAGTGAATATAGCCAACCACGTTGTCTATGCTTCCGTCGTACACAATTATTTTGGATAGCCCCGTGGAGACAAAGATACCCCTTAAAGTCTCTAGCGGGGTCGCAAGATCGCAGGCCACCACCTCACTACGCGGCACCATACAGTCTCGTGCTCGCACATCGGAGAAGCCAATTGCATTCTGAATAATCTTGACCTCCGTATTGAGCGTCCCCTGATCGTCGTCGTGCAGGAGAGTATCACTCAGGTAGTGATCTAGGTCAATTGTCGTTAGGTGACGATGTACCACAGCTTGGTTCCCTCGCACTCCCATAAGCCGGAGAAAGCCTCTCGACAATACCGAGCAGAAGAGGGTGATAGGCAGAAGGAGGAAATAAAAAAAGGCAGAAAGCAATGAAAAATGCCGCATCGCACTATTGGGATTCCTCTTAAATTGAGACTTAGGGAGATACTCCCCAAACACAATGATAACGAGAGTAGATATGAGAGAATCCACCAAGACTAGAAGCCACCCGGCATGGATGAATTGCTCCAAATAGGGGTCTAAAATGAGCGACATCAGTAGACCATACATTACGAGCACAATGTTATTGCCCACGAGTACGGTTGTAACATAGCGGTCGGGATTGCGGAAGAGCATTTTGAGAGCCTTCGAGACCACCCCGCCTTTTGAGAGATCCACCTCTACCCTAAGGCGGTCACTCGTGAGGTAGGCAATCTCCATCCCCGAAAAAAAGGCAGAGAGGATAAGCAGGGCAATCACCCCCAACACAGAAAGCAACGAGAAAGGGGGTAAAGAGGTAGAGAGGAGCATCATTCTTCCGAATTTTCTTCTTTTACATCCATCTGACCGACGTTGTTGTAGAACGTGTACTGCTGAAAATTTTGAGACGCCTCAAAGTGGCTCCCCATCAGCGAACGCCCCAGTCCTTCGATCCGTACAGTGTCTTGCGAAAAGACTTTTCCCTGATTCTTATCCCAATAGAGGTGACGAGTGGTAAAACGCTCGCCCGAGAGATTGACCACCAAGACGTGCCCGATAAAATTCCACAGCTCTTCGTTCATATAGTAGTAGGCTGTATCGCATTTTACTTGGGCTAGCTTGTTTTTCTTATCGTCGAACTTCTCGGCATAAAACCCCTTTGGAAAAACCCAGCAAGGGCGCTCCCGCTTCTCATAGATATACCACTCCAAGGCCACCATGCGGTACTGAGTTTTCCCCGAGTCTGAGATAAGTACATCTACGCTATCGGTGTACATGCTGTAGATAGAGTCGAGACTAAACTCGTGCTTTACCACCTGCGTAGTACCATCGCCTCCACAACCATAGAGCAGAGGGAGAAACAAAAAAGCCAAGACGCTCAGCACCCAAAGATGAGAACGCTTGACCTGTAGATGAGGAGCAGTTGGCACGACTCTAAGGGAAACAACGTCAAAAAAAATTGATTCACGCCCCAGGGAAAGAATCCTCTCCCCCCTTGGGGCATGAATGATAATGGTTAGCGGATGGTTGTGCTTTCGCCAATCCAACCACCGACATAGAAGCTCTTACCCTTGTCTAGCTCGGGGTGCATGAAAACGTCCGACGAGCTGGGGAGGTGACGGCGATACTGCGCAATGAGAGAAGCAGCTTCGCCGGCTACACGTGAGTCTATGGAGCGAGCGCGCTCTAGCTTATCCAATACGAGATAGAATACACAGCGTTGTTTGAGGGCATCTCCGGGGAAGATGCTACTCGCCGTTGCAGCATACATCTTGGCAATGAGGATAAGAGGGCTACCCATGGAGGGGTTCTCGGCCATTGCTTTTTGGCAATAAGCACGGCTCTGCGAGTACTGACGCGCATTCATACTCATCACAGCCAGTGTATAGTAGCAGCTCGCTTTTATGTTCTTGTCACTTGTAAGTGAGATTGCTTTATTGAGGAATTCGGTAGCTTCGGCGTTCTTATTCGCACTCATAGCTTCCTTAGCCAACCCGAGAGCTGAAGCAGCTGTTGGTTTGATGGCAAAGAGATACTTACTCGCTTTGAAGTAAAGAGGATCTTTTTCGCAATCGGCATTGCGGAACATATCAAGCATTGCCTGCAAGAAAGCGATGTTTTCTTTGTTGGCTTCTAGGTCTTTACCATAGATCTTTACCAGCATATCGCACTTGGCAAGCCCACTCTGTACAAAGAGCATATCAAGCTGACCTTTGAGGCTTCTCACATATTCGATGCGTACCGTATCACCCGTTGCCTCAGCAGCTTCCACGGCTTTTTCCATGATATCATTACCACTCATGTAGTCGTTGATATACTGCTGGTGCCAAGCCTCGTTGCCAATAGCCTTGTTGAGCGAAGAGTAAACATTGAAGTACACCACCTTGGCATCCGTATCCCCTCCAATCTTCTCTATAACGGGCTTTGTCCAGCCATAGATTTTGTCGTAGTCCACTTTTTCTTTGGGAACAATCTGGAGGTAATCCGTAACCTTGCTAGCGGTGATCCAATCCAAGCCATAACGAGGATCGTCACCAAAGTACTTTGCTCTATCGTCGTAGAGTTTCATCAACTCTTCGAGCTTTGCAGCGCGCTTTGCAGGGTCTGTCTCTTGTTGTATTTGCCAATTGAGAATCTTTACTCCGGAGATGTATATATTCTTTGAAGAGCCGGGGCACTCTGCATAGGCTTTCTTCCAAAATTCATACGCATCCGTATAGCTCTCACTCTTTACATAGGTAGAGAAAAGGCTGATATTTTCGCGGCAGCGGATACTGTCCTGTCCCGAGCCATATGGAGTACCGGAGGCTATCCCGGTTTGTGCCAAAGCTACAAGCGAAGAGGCAAGTAGCGTAGCCGAAAAGATAATACACTTTAGTCCTTTCATAGTGTTGCTTGTTTACTATTTATTTCGTCTTGTAAAATGGATTGGTAGATATAGTTGTAGAGTTTTTAGTCGAGACGTATTTTGCGGAACCAACCTTCATTGAAGCGCAATCCCAAGGTAATACGGAAATAGTTTTCGTGTACCCAACTTGTTTGTTGGGGGAAGAGGTGATTATAATCGAAGGTCAGATCTAGCCAAGAGCGTCTGTCCACCATCGGGATCCCCAAACCAAATGAAATTCCCCCCTTCATATAGCCTTTGTAGACTTGATCACTCGGCAAGGTGATGTAGCTATTCTCCGCAGAGAGACCGAATCGATACTCCATTCTCTGCCAAATAGAACGTGCTATCTCACTGGGGGTATAGGTTGCGCCCAAACCTATTTGCCACTGATCGCGAGCCCGATAATTCGGGTGCCCCGAGAGGGCTTTTTGCCACATATTATATTGGACATCGGCAGCAAGCAATAGTTTACTGCTCCACTGGTAAGCAAGCCCTAGCCCAAAAGCATTGGGCGTATGGTAAGCGTTCTTGGCAGTGATGGTATCCGACTCATACGTTGTAGACGAGGTGCCGGAAGAGAGCAGCTTGCGATGTACAAAACTACTGGCAAGCGGCAAAGAGGGCGAATAGGTAAGCCCGAGCGTTAGTGAGTGCTCTTTAGAGATGGCAAACCCGTACTGCACCCCGGCATCTAGCTTAAAGCCGTGCAACGAAAGTATCTCGATATTTGTAGGATTGTAGGCTGTGGAAGAATTAAAATCTACGGTACGTCGATTCGTAAGCGAACCAAAAAGATACGAACCGTTCAGACCAAAAGAAAAGTTCTTAGTGGGGTCGAAAGCGATCCCCAAATAGGCCTCCGAAATATTACCGTTCCCCTGATAGAGCGTTGTATACTGCCTATTGGTTGCCCCATCGATTGATTGGGAAGCCCCAAAGCGATACCCAACGGTAGAAAAGGGCATAATCCCTGCACTTACAGACATCCAGGGAGCGACAGGGAAAAGCAAGGTTGCATACTCGAAGTTACCCAATAGGCGAGCATCTTTGTTATTCCCCTCAACGAACCACGAAGTACCTGCACTGGCACTAAAGTCGAAGATAAAAGTCTGACTATCCACCGCTGCATAGGAGGCCGGATTCTTAGGATTGACAAAGCGATCGGAGCGTAAGGCAATACCGACATTACCCATACCTCGTGATACTCCGGCTGTCTTCTGAGACAACTCTCCGATGCCAAAGCGAGAATAGGGAGACTCCGTACTATTGCTCTGTGCCCCCAACCCATGAGGAAGGGCGAAAGTGAGAGCCAGCACTAAGAGGGCTGACATCCAACGGAAGGTGTTACTTATGGTTCTGTGCATTGTACTCTAATAATCTATCAAGCCCCCTCAAAACAAGGTCGGGCACTACAAAGGTCACATTTTTTACTTTATCGGCAAAATATGTAGCGTATCCACCCGTCAAAATTACCTTTAGACGAGGTTTTTTGGACTGAAGATGGCGAATGTATCCCTCAATTTCGTAGCCAATCCCCCAAGCGATTCCTCCCAAAATAGCATCATGTGTATTGCTTCCCATCTCGGGAGCATCGGACGTAAGCTCCACCTCGGGTAGGAGAGCCGTTGCCATATGTAGCGCACGACTCCGAGTGCGAGGGCCGGGAGAGATATTGCCTCCGAGGTACTCTCCTGTACTAGAGACCCATTCGTAGGTAATAGCTGTGCCAATATCTATAACAAGCACGTCTGTATCCTTCTCGGTAAAAGCCAAGGCTCCAACGGCGAGAGCAAGACGATCGGCTCCAAGCTGCGCTCTTTCGTAGTGGAGAGCACGGAGAGGAGACTCGGTCTCAGCGTCGATTTGTAAGAAATAGTATGACTGCTCTTGCAGATAGGCAGGAGCAAATAGTTGAGGTTCCCCCACGGATGAATAGACGGTAAATAGTCGCCCTCCGGGGGCCACTCGGCACAAAGGAGCTAAAGTTTCGGGGGTAAGTTGCTCCACAAATGCCACCTCGGGAGAAAAAACGCCATCGTCTACCACAGCCACTTTTGCGTAGCTGTTGCCTTTGTCTATGAGCAGATGCCGCTCGTGAGGTAGGGATGCCATAATTCTCTTATCTGCCTAAGGGTGGGAAAGTATCAGTGTTCGTGCGGAGTATCCGTGGGCGAAGTGCGATTGACTTGCTCCTCAGCGTGGTACGAAGAGCGCACTAAAGGACCACTAACCACATGGGTAAATCCCTTTTGGAGAGCGACCTCTCGAAGGTGGTCGAACTGCGCCGGCTCAATATATGCCTCCACGGGAATATTTTTGCGGCTCGGGCGCAAATACTGCCCTATGGTGAGGATGCTAACGCCCACACTAAGGGCATCGTCCATCGTCTCTAAGATCTCTTCTTCGGTCTCCCCTAGCCCTAGCATAATGCCCGTTTTTGCGAGGATACCCTGCTTGGCAATATGCCCCAGTACGGACAAACTGCGCTCATAGGTAGCGACACTGCGCACGAGAGGAGTCAAACGTTTTACCGTTTCAAGATTATGGGAAATGATGTTGGGGCGGGCAGCAATCACAAGATCGACCATGGATAGATCTCCTCGAAAATCGGGGATAAGTACCTCACAAGTCACATTCGGATTAAGCTCTCGTATCGCAAGTATCGTCTCTTGCCAATGATGCGCTCCGCCATCGGGCAGATCATCGCGATCCACACTTGTAATTACGGCGTGCTTCAAACCCATGGCTCGTACGCTCTCTGCCACAGCACGAGGTTCGTTAGGGTCGAGAGGGAGTGGATGCCCCGAGAGGGTATTGCAAAAGCGACAACTACGCGTACAAATGTTCCCACCAATCATAAAGGTTGCCGTACCTCGGCTCCAGCACTCTCCTTGATTGGGACACCGACCGCTACTGCAAATGGTATGCAGGCAATGCCCTTCGATCACCTTACGTGTCTCCCCGTACGTAATGGAGCCTCCCAGCTTGATGCGGAGCCACTCAGGCTTCTTGACAAAGTTGCTAGACATAGTTTGGGTACGAGTTGTGCCTTTTTACGATTGAGCCTCTTCCTTATAAGTTTTTCTTGAGGTAGTTAATAATCCGAGAGAAAAGATGGTAGCGAGTATTACCGCCATAGATACCATGATCTCGATCGGTGTACACAGCCATCTCAAAAGGCACGTCGCTCTGCACCAGTTTCTCGGTAAAATCCATCGTATTTTGGAGGTGTACATTATCGTCTGCACTACCATGGATAATGAGTAGATTGCCCTTTAAGCGATCCGCCAAAGCGAGAGGAGCTCCCTTGCGATAGCCTTCGGGATTCTCTTGTGGGGTCCGCAAGTAACGCTCTGTGTATATCGAATCGTAGAAACGCCAGTCCGTTACAGGGGCAATTGACACCCCAGCCTTAAAGGTGCCCTCACCACGGCAGAGTGAAAGGAGGGTCATATACCCACCAAAACTCCAGCCCCAAATGCCAATGCGCGAAGCATCTATGTAACTATATTTGCCGAAAGCCTTGGCAGCGGCTATCTGGTCGTCGCTCTCTAGGATGCCCAAATTCATATAGGTACACTTGCGCCATTCTCGCCCTCTAGCCCCGGTTCCTCTACCATCCACACAGGCCACGATGTAGCCCTCTTGCGCAAGAGCGAACTCCCAGTCGATCTCAAACTTATCAAGCACTTCTTGCGAATCGGGTCCGCTATACTGCACCATGAGGAGAGGATACTTCTTATTGGGATCGAAATTCACAGGCTTCTGCATCCAGCCATTTAGGGTAATCCCCTTCCCAATCTCAAGTTGGATAAATTCCTTTGGCAGGTAATTATATTTCGCAAGTCGAGCGGTAAGGTCTTTGTTGTCTTCGAGCGTGCGCTGTATCTTGCCGTCTTTACTAGAGCGGATTGTGTACTGAGGTGCTACAGAGCTACTGCTATACACATTGAGGAAGTAGGAGAAGTCTTGACTAAAAGTCGCTTGGTTAATACCAGCCTCGCCGGCAAGAACCTTGGTCTCACCCACAGGCGAAACTTTGAGGATACGGCGACGAATAGGGGTCTCATCGGCAGCTTGATAGTAAGCATTCCCCTCCTTATCCACACCATAAAGGGTGATAATATCCCATTCCCCCTTTGTCAATTGACGAACACGCTCACCCGTGGTGCTATAGCGATAGAGGTGTGCATAGCCATCCGCCTCACTCACCATAGTAAAGCCCTTGGCATCAATCGCAAGGCTATTCACCCATTCGATTTTTACATACGCGGCATCAGTATCTCGTAAGGTCTGCTTGGCAATAAGCGTTGCAGGGTCTACCAAGAAAAGTCGGAAGTCATTTTGATGGCGATTGAGAGTGCACACAGCCAAAGCATTGTTTATAGGTGTAAACTCAATACGAGGGATGTAGCTCTCCTTGTCAATGGGGAGAGACACGGGGCGTACTACCTTCTGATCCACATTGTAGACATGCAGCGATATGGACGAATTTTTCTCTCCAGCCTTGGGGTATTTGTAGGTGTACTCTCCCGGGTAAAGACCATTCCCGTAGATAGGCATGCTATAAGCCGGCACCTCCGACTCATCGAAGCGAACGAATGCCAAATAGCCACCATCTTGGCTCCATGTGAGCAATTTCGTGCAATAGAGTTCCTCCTCGTAGACCCAATCGGTAGCCCCATTGATTACTTCATTGCGCTTGCCATCGGTTGTTACTTGCACCTCGCTGTTGTAGTCGAACTTGCGAATGAAGATGTTATTATCTCGCACAAAAGCGACCATACGTCCATCAGGGCTGAAGGTGGGGATCATCAGCTTGCCGGAGCTGAGGGGCTCAAATTGCTTACGACGCACGTCGTAGTGATAAGTCGTAGAGCGAGACGAACGGCGATAAATCCGCTCCCTTTCCGTCATAATCAAGATATGATGGCCACAAGGAGATATCTGATAATCGTCAATTTTCTCAGGAGTCTTAAAGTCGCCATTCTTGCTAATGGTACGCGACGCTAGCTGCGAAAGATCGAAAAGAGTGCCGACCTCACGCCCCGTAGCAAACTCATACTGCACAATGGCGGTGTGGGCATCGTTGAGTGTCGTGTAGTAGCGACCATCCTCCATCGAGCGGAAAGACCCCCCGGCTCCTCTGGGAGAAAAATGCCAATTTGTAATCTCCTTAAGAGAGAAAAGACGCTTACCTTGCTGCGCCTGTACCCCCATGGAAGAGAGCATAAACAACACCATCACAACCCAAAAAGGACGTACGGAAATACGGATATTCATTGCCTTTATAGTTTTATCTACTCTTACTAAGACCTACTTCTCAGCTTGACGTTGCAATACCACAATCAACTTTCCTGCGGCATCGTATAGCTCCGCCTTATCACCTTTGACCTTTATCTTGGCAGACTTTTCCAGTGTTCTAAAGAGACTTGTCTCTAAAGCCATCCCCTCACAGCCAACGCGTGTGGATATAATATTGGAGACCGTGAAAGCACCTTCGGGTGTCATCTGGAAGTCCCCACCATAGCTATTGCAAATCCCCATGCCTCCAAGGCGCATTGATTTGGTATCAAACGAGAGGGTCATCTCCTTTTTCCCTTCGGAGTGTTCTATAGGATTATCATTAAGAACCTGCACAAACCACAACCCATCGAGGGTCGCTTTGCTCGCTTTCTTAGCGCAGCACGAAAGAGAAAGTGCGGCAATTGCAACAAAAGAGATAATGGTAAAAACGATTTTTCTTTTCATAGGAAAGGATCTATCTAGTATGTTTCTTTTTCTATTTATACTCCGGAGGCTAATCGATTGTAGCCTGCTCAGCTTGTACTTTTTCTTCGAGGAAAACGGAGGCCTTCTCCGCAAACTTATCGGCTTGCTCCGTTGTCAGATAACGGATAGAACCGGATTTGGATAGACGAGCATCCATCTCTGTCTGTCGCCCAAGGTAATCTTGCAACGAAGAAGCCACGTACTCTCCTTGGGATACCACCGTAATGCTGGGAGTGATAAGTCTTTTAATTTTCTGACGCAGCAGGGGATAGTGGGTACATGCCAAGACAATTGTGTCAATTGCCTTATCCTTGCAAAGTAGCGCATCAAGGTGTTTGCGTACATAATAATCGGCTCCGGGGCTATCGGCTTCGCCGTTTTCCACCAAAGGAACCCACATGGGGCAAGCCTCCTCGCTCACGATAATGTGAGGGAAAAGCTTCGCAATCTCCATCTGATAGCTATGACTGCTGACGGTTCCTTCCGTTGCCAAGATACCCACATGCTTACTCGCTGTGATCGTATCAACAGCCTCCACCGTGGGACGAATAATCCCCAATACACGACGAGAGGGGTCGCTCATCTGAGGCAAATCTTGCTGCTGAATGGTACGCAATGCCTTGGCAGACGCCGTATTGCACGCCAAGATAACCAAAGGGCACCCCATCTCAAACAGACGCTCTACAGCCTGCAATGTAAACTTATAGACGATTTCGAAGGAGCGACTACCATACGGAGAGCGAGCGTTATCTCCCAAATATAGATAATCATACTGAGGCATTAGTTTACGAATCTCTCGCAAAATGGTAAGCCCACCATAACCGGAATCAAAAATACCAATTGGGGCAATCTGTTCGTTCATTCTATTCTCTCAATCGCTCTTTCTTATGGGACAGGTCTTCGCTGTTCGGAGTGTAAAGATACCAAATCTTCGCACAATAGCGTGAAGAATGCTCTCGTAGAAATAGTAAAAACATGAACAAAGACAGGTCAAAGGGAAAGGGGGAAGCCATCCGTACCTTCATCCCAAACTGAAAGAATTATAGTGATTCGGGCAGAAAGCCTTCCGCCGAAAGCATTTTAGTGATAGAAGGCATCATATATCGGTTCGCAAACGAGACATTTGACATTACACAAACAAACACCCTTGTAAATAAGCGACATAGAGAGAAAATCGAAAAAACAACATCTGACATTTACCTCAAGCAACATTTGACATTTATGCACCTCTCACTTGCTCCTTAGAAAGATAAAGAAGCATCTTCGGGAGGAACAAAAACAAACAAGCTGCCCCTCTAGAGAGAGGCAGCTTGCCGCAAAAGATAGATACTCCCCAACGAGAAAGGGAGAGAAAACTCAAAAACTATAACGAGCCTTGAACCAAAACTCCGAATTATCCTTGTAGTTAGCAAAGAGACTGTCGTGCCCTTCCGAAGCTCCCAACCAATCGTAACCAACGATAAGACGGACTTGATCGCTGAGAGCATAGCCTGCCGTAAAGCGACTAAACCAGCCCTTACCCGTCAGGTCGATATAGGTAAAGTCCGAAAGCTCAAGTGTAGCTCCCAATAGTTTTTTCGAGAGCTGAAAAGTCAAGAGAGAGGTATTGCGCTTTTGGGCAATAAGATCGCTATACCGAAAGATATTCTCCATAGAAAATTGCGCCGAAGCGAGCCAATCATTGGGGCCGTACCAATCAACACCCGTTAGCCAATTGAGGGTATTGAAGCCACGCTGCTCTCCTACTCCTTTGTATGTAAAGTGCTTATTAATATTGAATGCGGCTTCCCCACGCAGGACAAATTGCCCAAGAGGCACAGCCACATCGCCTCCCACAAAGCCCATACGATAATAACGCGGCACCACCTGCACCTCCGTAGGGGATAGGAATTGCCGCGTGATAACGGGCATTTTATTCCATGTATGTAGGGCTGCCACCGAGAAGTCTACCCCCGGTAACGTCGCACTCAAGCGCAGACCATACTCCATATTGGCAAGTTTAAGCGCAGGTGTACTCCCCTTGTCGTTCCACACAATATTAAGGTTAGGATGCTCCTTAGTTTGAGCAAAAATATTCCACGGATTGGAGCGATCTGTGGGGAGTTTATACCCCTCGAAAGTAGGAACGAAAATGCCCTCTGCCTTAAATGTCTCATTGAAAAGCGATAGACGTAGGGCGTTTACCGGCATACGCACATCGTCATAATCTTGTGCTAAGAACTCCGTCAGATCCAACGGAGAGACGAGGTCGGTAATGCGCACGCCATCTGCTGCACCCCAAATAACGAACTGTCGTCCGGCGCGTATCCCCCAGTGCTCCCCCCGATGCTCGAAGAAAGCCTCTCGCAAACGAATCCCCGTCTCAGCAGGGCGAACAGCGTTATAAGTAGCATTGATAGAGACCCCCACAAGCGACTGCCCAAAGTGTTTCTCAAACTCTCCTCGCACACGAGTGCGCGAACTCATAAATTGGAAAGGCGAGTGACTGCGTACAGCGTGGTACGTATCAACAAACCCTTTGAGGTCAAAGGGGGTAGAAGTACCCTCTTCATTTTGCCCCATGAGAGGTAAGGAGGTTAGCAACGCTGCCCCCCATAGGAGGAGACAGCGCATTCTAGCAAATTGTATCATAAGGATCCTTTCTCTAGCGAAGTAACACTAAACTTGGCTTCGGCTAGGGGGGTGTTAAACTTACTATTCTTAAACTCTAGGATGGTTTTGTGCTCTGTTTGTACGTTGGTCATCTGCATTTTTTGGGGAGTCCAAAAGCCATCTATTTTGTGAATATCGGAGATCTCAAGTTTACGATGCAGTCGCCCTGTTCGATCATAGTACTCCACTACCACTGGAATATAGCAATCTTGGCGAATCCAAGCGACTTTCTTACTAAAGACATCCCGACTATCTTTGGAGGTAGACTCCAGCTTCCAGCACTTGTGCCCATCAATTGTTTCCTCTCCTAGATATTTGTGCGTATCCTCATCTACATTGCGGCTCCCCATATCGTCGTAGGTAAAGTCGCTGCCCATGAAATAGTCTTTTTTTGCAGAAGATCCACTGATGCGTCGGGTTTTCTTCATGGCAGGGAGGTAGAGCCACTTGTCGTCGTCTTTCCCTATTTCGTCGTAATCCCAAGTAAGGAACCCCGTCCCTTTTACATCTCCCGGGTAAAGGAAGAACATCATCGTTTTACGGTCTTTCTTCCCCTTTCCTACGTCAATGGAGTAGGAGATAAGTTTGCGTTCTCTCACACTACCACGCTTATTGATCAGCTTCATGGTCATCTCCGACTGACGTGTATCTCCATCGGGTCTATCTTTCACCTTTTGGGCTATCTCACGCCCGGTTTGTGCCAAGGCACTACTTACGGCAAGCATCGCGGCAATGCCTAGTATTGCTATTCTTTTCATACTATATCGGTATAATACTTTTACTATCGAATATGTTTCTTCTCCATTACTGAGCCTCTTTCTCCTCCTCTTTGCCAAAGATTTTGAAGCGGCGGAAAAGGAGTGGCGTAATACATAAGTCCGCAAGAAGAGCTGTTAGCATCCCGGCAACCGACAAGATCCCCATATGGACGAACATCATACCTTCGGAGATACAATAGGCAGCAAAGTTACTAGAAATAATCACGCTCGTAAGAACAATAGGAGTACCTACAATGTGAAAAGTTTTGAGTATCGAGGATCGGTAATTGCGCTGGCGGTCAAACTCCAAATGCCCATGATTGATAAAATGGATGGTATCGTCTACGGCAAGCCCTAATATCATCGGCATAATAGTCGCCGTCATCATATCAAGGGGATAATCGAGGAATCCCATCAAGCCCCCCACCACAATAGCTGGCATTATATTGGGGATCAAGCCAATAAGGCCGACACGCACGCTACCAAACACCACCATCATCAGCACGCCAATGATAAGTAGCGAGAGCAAGAAAGAGACGATTTGCCCACGTACTACATACTGCATCATCACCGAGAACTGCGGCATTGTACCCACAGGAGTTACCTTGGCGTTGGGCAGCAAATTGCCTGCCACAGAGACTAATTCCGCCATTTCACGCTCAATCTCTGCAGAATTGTAGTTTGCCATCTCTACTCGCAAGCGCAAGAATCGGTACTCATAGTCTATCCAACTCTCGGCTTCGCTCCCTCCCGCATTCTCATAGAGGAGTAGCTGCTGTGCAATCTCGTCTGACGTGTCAGGCAAACGATAGTAGGCGGGATTATCCGCATGAAGCGTCTGATTAAGGTCTTTGAGAATATTGAGAATCGAAGTAGTACGCTTGGTAAGGACATAACTATCCGCAAGGTGAGCAAGAGAGTCGAGAGCTTGCAGTGCCTGTGGCGTCTTGGCTTGCCCCTCTTCCGGGAACTCAATCATTATATCATATGAATAAATGGACCCTAACTCGCTCTCTGCCACTTCGAGAATGTCCCGAACGTACTGGATGCGTCGTCCCTGAGTGCGCTCCACATCAAAGGCAGGTTCTATTTTGGTAAAACCATATATCATACCTGCGGTAAAAACAAAGAAGACAATCCAAACCAATCTCTCGTGCCGCAATACATTGCTGCCAAACAGCTCTAGCTTACGATCTAACCAATGCATCCCCTCTTTGCAAGCCCCCTCCTTGGGTTGTTTATCTTTACCAAAACTCAAGAGGGTCGGCATCACCATTAGTGTAACAAAGAAGGCGAAGAAAACACTTGACGCTGTGGCAATACCCACAAAGTGCATGGGCACCATAGGGATGGCAAGAAATGAAAGGAGAGCTACAAGGGTGGTAAGCGCACTAAAGAGGGTGGGCCACCCGGTCTCGCTTATGGTCTCAATAGCCGCTTGCTTGCGTTTGCCATGAATACGCATCTGCCTTCGGAAGTAAGAGTGTATATGTATATTGTACGCCACCGAGACGGCAAAAGCCAAAAGCATCGGCACAAGCATCATACCACTATCGATACTCAAACGTAGGTAACCCGTAAGACCATACGCCATAATAATGGCAGAGAAAGCTGTTATTACCGGTACAACCACCCCTCGAAGCGAACGAGTAGCCAACGCCAAAACAAAGATGGCAAAGAGGATCGCAATCCCCATCACTAGGGGCAGTTCGTGATTCACCCATTCCACTTTTCGTTCGGAAAGGTAGGGCATCCCGGTACCCTTTGGATGAAGAGCAGCATACTCAGGCTTGGTTATGATGTGATATAACTCTTTGCCCGTAAGCATCTCTGCTCCCCCTGTCTCCGGGAATGGGCTCAGTTTCAGCAAAATCCACGAGAGGCGACCATCCTTTGATACAAGACGATTGGCAATGTTGGGTTTGAGGAATGCTCTACGCCGTATCTCCGCCAACCCGGCAGGATCACTAGGGATCTCCTCGGGCACAATCTGCTCAATCGTCATTCCCTCTTCGTTCCCCTCCATAAACTCAATGTCTGTAAGAGAGGTGATCTTATCGGCATAGGTCATACTATCCATCATCTCATTAGAGAGCCGGCGGATAAGTTCTAACTTTTCTTTGGTGAATATATTGTCACACTCAAGGAGTACCGCAGCGTAATTATCATTACCAAACACCTCCTTAAACTCCTTTGTTTGTAGGAGCATCGGGTCATCTTCCAGGAAATAATCCTCCCACGAAGTCTTGATATTGAGCATTCGCATCCCATTGGCTCCGACTGCCAGCAACAGCACAAAGGCGGCTAATACCCACCAGCGATGGCGGATAATTCGGTCTCCCACACGGAAGAACCATCGATTGATTCGTTCTACGTTTATCATCTTATTTGCGTTCTATTTATATCCCCATCAGGCTTTTCCAACCGGCTGTACCAAAGCACACATACTCACTCAAAGCCTGCTCTATATCCTTCTTTGTCAAACTTTCGTTGGTGACCAACTCCAGCATGAAAATGAGCCACCAATGCGAGCAAATGCGGATGAAAAGAGGCGAAATCGCTCTATTCGCTTTGGGGTACTTTATCCTGAGCTTGTGTATGTACTCTACCCCGACCTCTGATTGCTGTTGGATAATCTCTTCTTTGAAACCCTCTAACGACGAACCTCCCGAACCAAGGAGAAGGAGTTTTAACTCAGTGCGGAAACGAAGCATCAGGGCGAGAAATTCCTTTATCATCGCCCGTTGGAATTCCTCCGTTTGCTCCACATACAGCTCCATACTCTTCTCGCTATTATGCTCTCGAAGCATCTCAGTAAAAGATTCTAATAGGGGTTGCAGTACTGCTCTAAAAAGGTCGTCTTTACTTTTGTAATGATTGTAGATATTGCTCACGGAAATGCTCGTTTTCACGGCGATTCGCCGCAGCGAAGCATCCCTAAATCCATACTCTAGAAACTCAGCACGCGCGACTTGTAAGATTTTCTCTCGCATGCGATCTCCCGTTCGTTGCTTTTCGCTCCTCTTCTTAGGGACCATAGCTTGTAGGGGTTCCTCCCTCTCGCCTTTCTCTTTTCTCATTACTACTCCAAAATGATTTCCTTAACCTCTTCTTTAATCAAAGGCAAAGGTAAAATAGATGAACACTGTTCGCAATCCCTAACAATGGGGATTTTTTGCTCTAAACTCCCCACATGAGAGTACGATACCCTCCTATCTGTCAAATGCTTATGACAAACTAAAGAGAAACAATCAGAATACAACTATTGCTAGAAGCATCGATTACGCCCCGATAAAAACACTGATTACCAAGGACTTAAGAAACTAATTATAGAGGTTATCATCCCAAGCTGAAATAGAGAGCTAGATAATGAAGAATTAAATAAACAACAACGTATGGACATGTAGACAGATTGACAATATGTAGCTACCTTCGTAAAAACGTAATGTTATCTACAAAAAGGATGAAATGTTTTCTTCGATCATTTGATGTTGGTATAGGCGATTGTATTGTGATCCGTTTGGTAAAGGAAGATGGGAAGCAATACGTTATTATGGTGGATTGTGGGAAATACACAACCCCCTTGAAAGAGTACTTACAAGATACACTTCAAAACCATATTGACCTACTTATAGCGACCCATATAGACAGCGACCATATACAAGGGATGTCCACTATGCTAAAAGAACACGAAGGGTTGACAATAGACAAAATATGGTATAATAGTTATAAACGGGGAAATGGAGGGGAAACGATAGAGTTAGATGAACAGCAAAAAGCAATTATCAAGCAGATCCAAAAGGTACTACCCGTAGAGTTTGATGCAATCAACTATAGAGAAATTAGTGCCTCACAGGGAAAAACACTTGCTAGGACCATCCTTGAAAATGAAAATCTGAGAAAAGTTTGGGAATTTGAGAAAATCACCTGCGAGATGAAGGATTTTGACATTCCTGGCGATTTTGGGAAGATAGTGCTCTTGTCACCCACACAAGATGCATTAAAAGCGATTGACAAGAAATTCAAAGATGCTTTTGATAAGTTCTTTATGCACGAATGGACTAAAAGCATAGAAAATGGAGAAGAACTTCAAGAGCTACTAATAAGGTTAGTAGATGCCCATCAAGAAAAATTTGGAGAGAAACTTATTTCTGCGAGAACCAGTCCTGTTTATGATGCGGCATATGTAAGAGAACAGGCCAAAGAAGAATCAATTGACGATTCCGACACCAACTATTCATCCATAGCTTTTATACTGGAATGTGGAGGTCACAAGATAGCTATGCTAGGTGATGCTGTTGCCAGTACTTTGGAACAAAGTATTGATTGCAAGTATAAGAATGAACCACGACCATTATTGTGCGACGCCATCAAGATTTCCCATCATGGAAGCAATGGTAACAACAGCAGAGCTTTATTTGAGCGCATCAACTCTCATCTGTATTTCATTTCAGGAGGGAAAGGGGAAAAATATCCAACATGGAGTACTTTCGGACGAATAGCAGAAACTCATAAGGATAATCAGGTAAAAAAAATCGTTTTCAGTCACCAGTGCGATATCACAAAAAAAATCGACGAACTAGAGAAAGAAGTAAAGCAGGACTTAGGTGTAGTAACTATTATTTCGGAACAAGAGTATGAGTTATTTGAATGCTAAGACATTAGAAACTATAATAGTTCCCGTACGCTGCGAATCTGAGCAGGGAACGGCTTTCTTTATTAGCGAAACACAGTTATTGACAGCACGCCATGTAGTAAAAGCACATTTTCAAAGTACAGTAGCATCTGCTCCTACCCATATTTATCTGCCTGGACAGACTTTGTTGTGTCGGGGAGAAGAGTTATCAACGACAGAAAAAAAAATCGACTTAGCATTGCTGACTATAGCCCCGGAAGAGAGCTATCATTCCACAGAATCACTATCTCTACTGTGTGATGAGTATGTAAAAAACATGCCCCTCCATATATATGGCTATCCACAGGAATTAGCCATGGGACGTAATTTGGTGGACTTGGAAGTAAGAAATAGTATTGAAATAAAAGATGGGGAATGGAACGATCGAGCACTAACACGTGATGATAAATGTACCCTACATAATTATGATGGGCTATCTGGATCTCCTGTGGTCAGTATATCAGGTCGGGTAAATGGTATCATTGTACTTCAAATTAATGAAATGCTGAGTTACCTTTCTATTTCTACCGTAAAAGAACATCTTAAGGCTAAAGGTATTAGCTATGACACGAACTGGGCGGAAGATGATATTACCACAATAGGGATAGGTCGTAGTCTACAGCTATGTAAAGATGCCATTGCAACTATTCATGATCGCTATACACCCGAGTTACATCAAGAGAATGAGGATCTGGAAAACCTCCTTGATTATATCTCTGACAAATCACAATTAGACGAGGTTACAAAGAAGACAATTGATTTAGCGAGGTTTGTATGTCAGCTTCCTGAGAAAAAAAGGGAAATGATTCAGAAAAAGCTAAAGATACAGCAGACCCTAAATGTAGATATACTTATTGCTAACGACTGCGGCTTGCTGAGACATTGCCATGAGTACCTAAGGGAGAACCCTTTCAGTGGTTTTGACAGAAGGAGCAGAGGATTGGATATATATCCAAAAGTCAATCAACTGAATGATGAAGATTTTGAACGAATAAAATACTCCCATAAAAAGAACTCGTGCCTGATCGGGAAAGCCGGTTCAGGAAAGACACACAGTCTATGTGATTATGCTCTGAAGAAACAGGGAAAAGCTAATATTTACCTTTTCTTTGGGACAAACTTCAAAGTCAATCAACCTGCGATCAACTTAATTAAGGACACTATTTGCCAAAAGATGAGTTTTACGGATTTTAATGAAGAATTAAAGAAACGAGGCAGATATACAGTAGTAGTAATAGATGCTATTAATGAAGGATTAGGGTGTAGCTATTGGAACAATCATTTAGGAGCATTACGAACGGAATTGGAAAAACATGACCATTTCCGTCTTGTCATTTCGATCCGTACTCCTTTTGACAAAGAAGTAAATGATCTCTCCGAAAGCGGGAAGTGGCACGTACAAACAATCGATGGTTTTGCGGACAAAGACAGAGCCATTTCTGCCTATTTCAATAAATATGGTATTGACCCAAACTGCAACTCCCAAAGAATAGAAGCTTTCAAGAATCCTCTATTCCTAAAGATATTCTGTGAGACTTTTCATTCACTGACAGAAGAAGAAAAACAGCATATTAACAAGCACGTGTTGTATAAACGCTATGTGGCTAAGAAAAACCAAATCGTAACAGATTTTATAAATGAGGATCCCGAACTTCATATTGCAGATCGCTATATGTCGAAACTTGCAAACCATAGCGTCTACTATGGGCATTTCAATCCAATCTCTAGACAAAAAGCTCGCCAATATGGTCAGAGAATGGCCCCTTATAGGCTCTGGAATCAAGATTTACTACATGCATGTTTGACGGCAAATTTGCTTTTGGAAGACCACTCGAATACGGAAGTTCCAGCCGTTATGTTTGAATATGAAAACTTGGGCGACTACTATAAAGCGGGAGAATTGTTGCGTTCCAATATGGATGTAAAGGGGCTGTTACGTTGGATAGACCGAGAGAGAAGGTTCTTGGAACGAAATACGGATATACCATCAGAAAAATTTAGGACAACTGTGAAAGCATTGTTTGATTGTTGGTATCATAAAAATCTGAATGTTTGTGATGAAAAAATGCTACAAAGAGATGGCCCATTGTATGAACTCTATTATGAATTTCTGATGGAATCGGATATCCCTAATAGGGGACTAACATCCATTCTTCTTAGACTTGAGAATGATAAGATTAATCCCCTGATCCTTCTTAAACAATGTACAGAGGTTCCTTTGAATGAGGTCTTGGAGATACACAATAAGCTGAAAAAACATCCTAAAATTGGTAGCAGAGATTTAATATGGACTCGTTATGTAAATCAAATGTATGAGATGTATGACGATTATTATATCGAAGAGATTCTGCTGGAACAAGGCCAGACATTAGAAGAAAGTGATGATAAACGGAAGAATCTAATACGCATTACGTGGATGCTAAGTTCTTCGCATCCCAAGTTCCGTTCAATTATCATCAGAAAGTTAAGAAAGATTTTAAGCACACATCAGACTCTGATCTTGTGGCTTGTGAGTTTGTTTGAAGAAGTCAATGATCCATATGTAACAGGAGGACTCTTCTGTGCTATTTACGGAGTTGTTTTACCTTCTAGAGATAAGATATTAACGACTTCCATAGCCAAACATATTTATCATTGCTATTACGAGAAAGAAGATTCCGTTCCGCAGGACTTGATAGTCCGCCAGTGGACTCTGAAAATCATAGAGCGAGCTTACTATATTGACGAAACATGTAACTATTGGAAAAATATTAAGACACCCTTCAAACCTCAACAAATTGATCTGGAGGAGATTTCCAAAAACGGAGATATCGACAAGTATTTTTTCGGATCACAAAACGGCTCTATTATGATGTATAACTCCCTATTTAGTTTTGAGGATTTCAATCGTTATATCATTGGGACCAATATGAGAAATCGGAGCACGGATTATTTCCTGCCAACAGAAGATGGGAACTTTCGAGGGGTACCTCTTGACGATATTAAAGCAGAAATGGCTTATTATATTTTGCATATATTCGGTTGGAACGATAAGTTAGGATATTTGGATAATGGAAAATATTCACCCTATAGAGTACACAACGACCAGGAAAGAATAGGTAAGAAATTTCAGTGGCTAGCTTGGTATAGGGTAAATGCACACCTAATGGATCTTTATCAAACAACAAAAATACAATACTACTACGGCGAAGAACCTGAGACAAATGATTTTACACCTCATCCATATCCATGGAGCAGTGCAGAAGTTTCCCGTTTCGATCCAACGCTTGATATAGAATCGAAATATGAACCAAAGGCTGGACTAATAGGAATAGAGAACCAATTGATAAAGGGGAAAGATGATGAAGAGTGGATTAGCAAAAATGAGTATCTACCAGACTTCAGGGGCATCGTCAAACATAAAGAAGGGGCAGAGTTTGTTATGCTAATAGGGTATGATAGGACTAAAGATCAGAACAAAGAAACCTTCTTATTTAGTAATACCGGATTCGTTAAACAAAAAGATGCTGATAAGTTTGCAAAATGGGCAAGGGATAAGGACTTCTATGGGCGATGGATGCCTGAGCATCATGGAGTAACAGAATTTCTGTGGAATGAATACCCTTGGGCTGATGTGTATAAATCTTCAGTTGAACACGAGGTGTGGTCTCGTCCGTATGATTGCCCTTGTGATATGCAGTTGTCCTATGAAGCACAACTACAAGAAGACTGGGAAGGCATAGATCGAGATGATGAATTTTTGAGCACAGTTTATATGCCTTGTGTTGAGATGATGGAACAAATGAATCTGTATTGTTCTGAATTTCGAGGGGTAATAAAAGAATCTAACGGAAGTGTGGCTGCTCTAAATACTGATCACGGGAATTTCATTAATGGTCTATTTGTGCGCAGAGACCTTTTAAATGAATACCTAAAAAGTAACGGATATACGATGTTCTATTATGTTCTAGGAGAAAAAGTCCAGAAGATAGAGAAGATGAATTTTAATAAGAAGGACCTATCTGCAGCATATCAGTATCAGCCAGATGATGAGGTTAGTGTAATACAACCTATGCGAGTAATAGAAAGAAGTATAAGCAAAGAGGTTGAGGATAATATGACAAACGATTTTTCTCGGAGTTTATGATGGGACAGACAGAAAGCAATAAGTCTGATGATGCCTCTCAAGATGAAGCCTAGCTTAAGTCTCCTCTTTCGTCCAAATCATATCTCATCTCTCCGCCTCCCAACATCCGTGAGGATCCGGAGAAGTTGAATCTATTCGCCACGCCCCCTTCATTCGTCACCTTAGCCACGCCATTTTGTGAAGGGATGCATACTTAAAAATATTGCTGTCCGGTAAAAGATGGAAATGATTTCTGATTTACGAGGGGAAGCAAGCGTTCTTTCGGGCTGCAAATCGGAACAGGGGTAATATAGTAACCTATTCCTCAAATATTTATACCTAAATCCGAAAAAAGAATAGGCTGTACTTCGTGGTAAGTACAGCCTAAAACAAAAATTTTATTACCCTGGAGATTAGGAGAAAAAGGCGAAGAAAACTCGAGGATCCACTCATTTCTCCACGAGAAGAAGCAGAAACAGAAGAGGGGCACGGCCAACCCTCCTTCGTATGGAGTGTATAACCATGCCCCTCTTTTTACTGGGGAAATATATCTTCTTCTCCCGTAGACCCCTCTCGTTTATGAGAGAAGGTCTAGCAAAAAGAAGTGATAAAGCGGATTACTCAGCCGTCTCAGTAGCAGCCTCAGCAGCTACCTCTTCTACGAACTCGGGGTCATGCCCGGTTTCTTCTCGAGCAGCCTTAGCGCGTTCATAGTCTTCACGGCGCATTACCACCATGCCATTAAACGCCCGCAAACCGGTACCTGCAGGGATAAGATGACCGCAGATTACGTTTTCTTTGAGACCGAGCAAATCGTCTACCTTGGCATTGATGGCAGCCTCATTGAGTACCTTTGTGGTCTCCTGGAATGAAGCCGCAGACATAAAGCTCTTCGTCTGCAGGGCAGCACGTGTGATACCTTGGAGTACTTGGCGACTGGTCGCAGGCACAGCTTCGCGTACGCGCATCGGCGTCAAATCACGGCGTTGGAGCGAACTATTTTCGTCTCGAACAGCAGAGGCAGGGATAAGAGCTCCTGCACGATATTTCTCCGAATCACCGGCATCTTCTACCACATTCATACCCCAGAGGCGGTCGTTCTCTTCTTGGACGTCCTGCTTATCGACCATCTGCTTCTCGAGGAAGAGAGAGTCGCCCGGCTCCATGATTTCGACCTTACGCATCATCTGACGCACAATTACTTCGAAGTGCTTATCGTTAATACCTACGTTCTGCTTACGATATACGCCTTGGATCTCGTTTACTATGTACTCTTGGAGAGCCGTCGGCCCCTTGATCGCGAGAATGTCACTCGGTGTTACCGCCCCATCAGAGAGAGGGGTACCGGCACGTACTACGTCGCCATTCTGTACCAAGATATGCTTTGCTGTAGGGATAAGATATTTACGGACTTCTCCCAAACGGCTTGTAACTGAGACTTCGCGGTTGTTACGCTTGATCTTACCAATCTCTACCACACCATCAATTTCGGAAAGGATAGCAGGATTAGACGGATTACGAGCCTCAAATAGCTCCGTTACTCGGGGAAGACCTCCCGTGATGTCGCCGGCACTTGCCAGCACACGAGGTATCTTGTAGAGCTCATCACCCGGATTCACCTGCATCTTACCCTTAGTCTTAGGATTGAAGGTAAGACGACAGCCGGCAGGGAGAGAGTAAAGTTTTTCTGTACCTGTGGCAGGATCGATGATCTTTAACTCGGGGAGTTTGCTCTTTTCCTTGGACTCAATAACCATCACGTCGTGGTAACCCGAAGTAGCATCGACCGTATCCTTGTAGTTAACGCCCTCTTCGAGGTTTACATACTCGAGGGTACCGGCAGTTTCTGCCACTACTACGGAGTTGAAAGGATCCCACTCAGCAAGGGTTTGCCCCTTTACTACCTTATCGCCGGTCTTGCAATGAAGCTTCGATCCATACTGGAGGTCGTAGGTCTTCAAAAGGTTGTGCGACTCGGGATGATAGAGGAAGATTTCTGACTCTCGGCTGGCAATCACACGATAGTCTTGTCCAGGGATCTCAATCGCACGGAGGTCCAGACTCAATTCTACGATAGCCTCTTCTTCCTTAACCACAATCGAACGGTTCGTATTTTCGCTACCTGCAACCCCTCCCGCATGGAATGTACGGAGGGTCAACTGTGTACCGGGTTCACCGATGGACTGAGCTGCAATTACCCCTACGACCTCCCCAATCTGAACGGGACGGTGCGTAGCGAGATTGCGACCGTAGCACTTTGCACAAACGCCATAGCGCGAGTCGCACGTCAATACCGAGCGAATCTCAACACTCTTGATGTTGGCAGCCTTGATTTGCTCAGCCTCTTGTTCGCGGATCTCTTCACCGGCAGCCACAATAAGCTTGCGGTTGGGGTCTGTATAATCGTTCGTATTATAGATATCTTGTACAGAAGTACGCCCAATGATGCGAGACTCGAGAGAAGCCACTTCGTTGTCGCTTTCGTCTACCACGGCAGAGACTTCGATACCACGGAGGGTACCACAATCTTCTTCGTTAATGATCACATCATGAGATACATCCACCAAACGACGAGTAAGGTAACCGGCATCGGCAGTCTTAAGAGCCGTATCCGCAAGACCCTTACGAGCACCGTGGGTAGAGATAAAGTACTCTTGTACAGAAAGTCCTTCGAGGAAGTTCGAAGTAATAGGGTTCTCAATAACAGCCCCACCTTCGCTACCACTCTTCTGAGGCTTAGCCATAAGACCACGAAGCCCAGCCAACTGACGGATCTGCTCCTTAGAACCACGGGCTCCGGAGTCAAGCATCATGTAAATACTATTGAAGCCGTCGTTGTCTTTTTTGAAGCCCTCCATCACCAAATTAGAGAGGAGATCGGTGGCTTCATTCCAGATAGCCACGACTTTGTTGTAGCGCGTCTGATTATCGATTTCCCCCATACGGTTCTGTTCGATAATACTATCTGCCTCAGCCGTAGCCTCTGTGATAATTCTCTTCTTCTCGGCAGGGATAAGCACATCCTGGAGGTTAAAGGAAAGACCGCCAAGGAACGCCATACGATAACCGAGGTTCTTTATGTCGTCAAGGAACTGAGCTGTGCGAGCAACTCCGCAGACCTTGAGCACATCTTTAATGATCCTCTTGAGAGACTTCTTCCCGAGGAGTTCGTTGATATAACCAACCTCATTGGGGACAAGGTCGTTGAACATAAGTCGCCCAACCGAGGTCTCTACAACATCACGTTGAGGCTCTCCATCCACAATTCTTGCATTGGGCACCATTACCTTAATGGGCTTATGGATATCTATACGCCCATTGTCGTAAGCGATATAGGCCTCTTGTGCACTATAGAAAATGGAGGGGATACGTTTCTTGTCAATAACCTGCTGCTCAAGCTCTTGCTCTTGAGGAGTCAAGCTGCGGAACTTAGAGATGTAGTAAAGCCCGAGCACCATGTCTTGCGAAGGCACGGTAATAGGCTCACCACTAGCAGGATTCAGGATATTATGTGAAGCCAACATTAGGAGCTGAGCTTCGGCAATAGCTTCATTACCCAAGGGGAGGTGAACAGCCATCTGGTCGCCGTCAAAGTCGGCATTGAAGGCGGCACACGAGAGAGGAGGTAGCTGAATAGCCTTACCCTCAATCAGCTTGGGTTGGAAAGCTTGGATACCAAGACGGTGAAGCGTCGGAGCACGGTTAAGAAGAACAGGATGCCCTTTGATTACATTTTCGACAATCTCCCAAATAACGGGATCACGACGATCTACAATCTTTTTCGCACTTTTTTCTGTCTTTACAATACCACGCTCGATAAGCTTGCGCATCACAAACGGCTTGTAAAGCTCGGCTGCCATATCCTTAGGCAGACCGCATTCGTTCATCTTCAGCTCAGGGCCTACGACAATAACCGAACGCGCAGAATAGTCTACACGCTTACCGAGAAGGTTTTGACGGAAACGCCCTTGCTTACCCTTAAGGCTATCTGAGAGCGATTTGAGAGCACGTCCCTGATCACTCTTGAGAGCGCTGGTTTTGCGCGAATTATCGAACAAAGCATCCACAGCCTCCTGCAACATACGCTTTTCGTTTCGCATGATCACTTCGGGTGCATTCGCCTCAATCATACGTCCCAAACGGTTATTTCGCGTGATGACACGGATGTAAAGGTCGTTGAGATCCGAGGTGGCAAAACGCCCTCCATCCAAAGGCATAAGAGGACGAAGATCGGGAGGAATTACGGGGATTACCTTAAGCACCATCCACTCCGGGCGGTTAATTCCTGCCGAAGCGCGGAAGGCTTCCACCACGGGAAGACGCTTAAGAGCCTCAGCTTTCTTCTGCTGAGAAGTAGCCGTTTGTGCTATGTTGCGCAAGTCGTCTGCAAGAGCATCTAGGTCGATGTTGGCCAGCAAATCGTAGATAGCCTCGGCACCCGACTTTGCGATAAACTTATTTGGATCTGAGTTCTCCAAGCTGTCATTGCCTGGGAAGTCTTCGTAAATACGATCGCAGAATTGCTCGTAATGTTCATTCTTTAGAAGCTGCTTTGCTTCTAGATACTTGGGGCATTCTTGCGAATTAACGGGGTGAGACTCGGGAGCCTCTCCTTCAGGAACTGCAAAGACACCGGGCTGTATTACCACGTAACGATCGTAGTAAATGATAGACTCAAGCTCCTTGGAAGAGAACCCTAGTAGATATGCAATTTTATTGGGGATGGAGCGAGAGTACCAAACATGTACCACAGGCACCTTGAGGGCAATGTGCCCCATACGCTCGCGGCGAACCATCTTTTGGGTCACCTCAACACCGCATCGGTCGCACGTAATTCCACGATACTTATTGCCTTTGTACTTACCACAATGGCATTCGTAATCTTTTACCGGACCAAAGATACGCTCACAGTAAAGCCCATCACGCTCGGGTTTGAGCGTGCGGTAACTTACCGTTTCGTGCTTTGTGACTTCCCCATAAGAGTTCTCCAGAATCTGCTCAGGAGATGCCAATGACACTCTGATCTTGGAGAAGTTTGTCTTTAACTTATTATCCTTTCTAAAAGCCATATATATAGAAACGTTGAGCGTTTAGATTAATCCAGAGAAAGGCTCAAACCGAGGCCTTTTAGCTCGTTCATCAACACATTGAGAGACTCGGGGATACCGGGAGTAGGCATAGGAGTTCCCTTTACGATTGCCTCATAGGCACGTGAGCGACCGATTGTATCGTCACTCTTAATCGTGAGAATTTCTTGTAGGATATGGGCCGCACCAAAGGCTTCGAGGGCCCAAACTTCCATTTCCCCGAAACGCTGTCCCCCGAACTGGGCCTTCCCCCCAAGAGGTTGTTGTGTAACCAATGAGTAGGGACCGATAGAGCGAGCGTGCATCTTGTCGTCGACCATGTGACCCAACTTCAAGAAGTAAGTTACCCCTACCGTAGCACGTTGCTTGAAGGGCTCTCCCGTACCACCATCGTAGAGCTGCGTCTTAGCACCGGGATCAATCCCAGCCTCCTTGATGTACTCTTCGATGTCTTCGGGAGAAGCCCCATCAAATACAGGAGAAGCAAAGCGCTTGCCCAACTTACGTCCGGCACGAGCCAAGACAGCTTCGAAGAGCTGACCAAGGTTCATACGAGAGGGTACCCCTAGAGGATTAAGACAGATGTCTACCGGAGTACCATCTTCGAGGAAAGGCATGTCTTCTTGACGTACAATCTTAGATACAATACCCTTATTACCATGGCGCCCTGCCATCTTGTCTCCCACTTGGATCTTACGCTTCTTGGCGATATAAACCTTTGCAGTCTGTACGATGCCGCTAGCAAGTTCGTCTCCGATTGTTTCGTCTTGAATACGACGACGGAACTCTGCTTCCAACTCCTTATCCTTACGGATGTAATTAGCAATAAGGGTTGTGATAAGTTCGTTTGTATGGGCGTCTTCTGTCCAGTTACTGCTCTTAATGTTGCTATACTCGTCAATACTTTCGAGCATGGTGCGGTTAAACTTCTTACCGGCAGCAATGATCTCAAGAGAAGCGAAGTCCTCTACAAGATTGGAAGTATGCCCATCGGTGAGCTTGAGCAACTTATCAATAAATACTTTACGAAGCTGCTCTTTCTTTTTGCTATACTCACCTTCGATACGCTCTGTGATCTCTTTGATGTCCTTGCGCTTCTTATCCAAATTCTTGGAGAAGAGCTTGGTATCAATAACGACCCCGCGCAATGAGGGAGAAGCTTTGAGGGAAGCATCCTTTACATCGCTCGCCTTGTCACCAAAGATGGCACGGAGAAGACGCTCTTCTGGTGTGGGATCAGATTCGCCCTTGGGGGTTATCTTACCCACGAGGATGTCTCCGGGAACAATATGTGCACCAATGCGCACGATCCCGTTTTCTGCCAAATCTTTCGTTGCATCTTCGCTCACGTTGGGGATGTCGCTCGTAAGCTCTTCGAGGCCTCGTTTGGTCTCACGCACTTCAAGTTGTTGCTCTTCTACGTGTACCGAGGTGAAGAAGTCTTCGCGTACGATACGCTCGTTAAGCACGATAGCATCCTCGTAGTTGTATCCCTTCCAGGGCATGTAAGCAACAAGGATATTACGCCCAAGAGCCAATTCTCCATTCTGAGTTGCATAGCCCTCGGTGAGGATATCTCCCTTTTCCACGCGATCGCCCTTGCGACAGATAGGTTTGAGGTCAATCGTTGTACTCTGGTTCGTCTTGCGATATTTGGGGAGAGGATAGGTAACAACAGGTTCTTCAAAGCTAACGAAAAGCTCCTCGTCGGTCTTGTCGTAACGAACCTTGATTTGATCTGCATCCACGTAGATAACCTCGCCGGCTCCTTCTGCCATAACTTGGGTACGAGAGTCGCGAACCAATTTGCCTTCCACCCCGGTACCTACGATAGGCGCCTCGGGCTGGATGAGGGGCACTGCCTGGCGCATCATGTTAGATCCCATGAGAGCACGATTGGCGTCGTCGTGCTCCAAGAAAGGAATTAACGAAGCAGCAATAGAGGCGATCTGCGAAGGAGAAACGTCCATCAGGTGCACCTGATTAGGAGCAACGATGGGGAAGTCCGCAGCGTAGCGTGACTTTACTTTGTCGCGAACAAACGTTCCATCAGGATTAAGCGGTGCATTACCCTGAGCAACGTTCATTTCTTCTTCTTCCTCTGCCGTATAGTACTTAAGCCCCTCCTCTGAGAAATCGACTTTCCCATCCTTAACAGCACGGTAGGGCGTCTCTATAAATCCAAGACTATTAACCTTGGCATAAACACAAAGAGAGGAAATAAGGCCGATGTTCGGACCTTCCGGAGTCTCAATAGGACACAAACGGCCATAGTGAGTATAGTGAACGTCTCGAACGGCAAAGCCTGCGCGCTCTCGAGTAAGACCGCCAGGTCCAAGAGCGGAGAGACGACGCTTATGAGTAATCTCGGCAAGCGGGTTCGTTTGGTCCATGAACTGAGAGAGCTGATTGGTACCAAAGAACGAACTTACTACCGAGCTAATAGTCTTGGCATTAACAAGATCTGTAGGACCAAACACTTCATTATCCCGCACATTCATACGCTCACGGACAGTACGAGCCATACGGGCTAGTCCTACTCCGAATTGGGCGGCAAGCTGCTCACCCACCGTACGAACACGACGATTAGAAAGGTGGTCAATATCATCAACGTTAGCACCCGTTGTTGCTAACAATAGAAGGTGGTTAACAATGGAAACAATATCCTCTTTGGTAAGCACACGAACATCGGGATCAACATCCAAATTGAGCTTGGAATTGATGCGGTAACGCCCTACATCCCCAAGATCGTAACGCTTATCAGAGAAGAATAGATTATTGAAGGATTCCTTAGCCGTAAGGTCATCCGGAGCGATTACACTGCGCTGGATGAGGTAGAACTGTCTCCAAGCTTCAACTTCGGAGATCGTGCTATCCTTACTCAAAGTCTGCACAAGCAGATTGATAACATTGCTATTATCAGACTCCTTAAAGAGCAATACGTCGGGAATTGTGAGTCGCTCTTCTTGCAACTTCTGGATTTCTTCCACAACCTCTTCGGTAAGAAGCGTGTCTCTTTCCACTCGAAGTTCGTAACGCATCTGCGCCGTTACTTCTCCGGCAGCGGCGTCCAGAGACTCTTCTTCTAAATTGCGGACTCCGATTCGTTCTGCCACACGTCGTCCGATATAGTTCTTAAGTTTCGATGTCTCTACAACCTCTCCAATCCCAAAAGCACTCCAGATATCACGGTCGGAGCTATAGCCAATAGCACGCAAAAGAGTAGCTACGGGCACCTTCTTCTTACGATCTATATAAGCATAAAGAACGTTGTTGGGGTCGGTTGCAATTTCGATCCAAGTTCCACGGAAGGGGATGATACGAGCCGAGAAGGTACGCACACCCGAGGGGAGGATATTGGAGCTAAAGAAAACACCGGGAGAGCGGTGAAGCTGAGATACCACTACACGCTCTGCACCATTGATCACAAAGGTGCCGCTCGGTGTCATATAGGGGATAGGCCCAAGATACACGTCCTTGACTTGCGTCTCGAAGTCTACGTGCTCAGGGTCATTACAAGAAAGCTTGAGTTTTGCTTTAAGGGGAACACTGTAAGTGAGCCCCCGGCTAATACACTCCTCGATAGAATACTTAGGAGGGTCTACACAATAGTCTATAAACTCGAGAGTGAAGCTATTGCGTGTGTCTTTTATAGGAAAGTTTTCGGCAAATACCTTGTACAACCCTTCTTGTTTTCTGCATTCTGTAGCAGTCTGCAGCTGGAAGAAGTCTTGAAAAGACTTAAGCTGCACTTCCAAGAAATCGGGATAGGGCAATGTATTCTGTATCTTGGAAAAATTCTCTCTGATAGTATCAGTAGTATTAGCCATCTGTTGCTAGATTATTGATTCTCTACGAGTAGGTGGAAAAAGACAAGAAAAGGTCGAGAACTCCTGCAAGCAGGGTTCTCAACCATTGATTACCTGATAATCAGGCAGTAAGGGGGATTACTTCAATTCTACTTCTGCACCAGCTTCTTCGAGAGCAGCCTTCATTGCATCAGCAGTAGCCTTGTCTACACCTTCTTTGAGGGTAGCAGGAGCAGCATCTACGATATCTTTAGCTTCCTTGAGGCCAAGACCGCAGTGTTCCTTTACAGCCTTAACAACTTGGAGCTTAGCAGAACCGAAGCTCTTAAGAACCACGTCGAACGAGGTCTTTTCTTCAGCTTCAGCAGCACCAGCAGCACCGGGAGCAGCAGCTACAGCTACAGCAGCGGCAGCGGGTTCGATACCGTATTCTTCCTTAAGAACGTTAGCCAATTCACTTACTTCTTTTACAGTAAGGTTAACGAGGGTTTCAGCAATTGCTTTAATATCTGCCATTGTAGTATGAATGGATTATTCGTTGATTTCTTTGTTATTACTTATCTTTCTTCCAAGGTCTTAAGAACACCATGGATCGTCTGACCAGCGCCCTGGAGGGCTGAGATCAGGTTCTTAGCAGGCGACTGCAAGAGGGCAACCACTTCTGCCACGAGCTCTTCTTTGCTCTTGATAGAAACAAGAGCTTCGAGGTTCTCAGGACCAAGGTAGATGCTTTCTTGTGCATAAGCAGCCTTGAGAGCGGGCTTACCGAGTTCTTTATTAGCCTTAGCAAACTCCTTGATAATGCGAGCAGGTGCATTAGCATTCTGCGTAAACATTACACAAGTATTGCCCTTGAGCGCACCATATAGCTCTGCAAAGTCAGTCTCGCTTTCGGCGAGAGCCTTGCGCATAAGGGTGTTCTTAACTACGACAAGCTTAACATTTTCTTTATTGCAAACAGCGCGAAGCTCAGCAGTTTTCACAGCATCAAGAGCTTCAATGTCTGCAAGATAAAAGTGGGGATATTGAGCCAAATAGTCTGAGAGCTTCTCAACTACGGTACCTTTTACTTCCTTTCTCATCTTTAGAATCTCTTATTAAAGGTCTACTGATTTAGGATCGATCTTGATACCAGCACTCATCGTGCTAGAGATATGAATGCTCTTGAGATAGGTACCCTTTGCGGAGGTTGGCTTGAGACGAATGATCGTATTGATAAACTCGCGTGCATTCTCCTTAATCTGTTCGGGGGTGAAAGACACCTTACCTACAGAGGTATGAATGATACCACTCTTGTCTACCTTAAAATCGATCTTCCCTGCCTTCACTTCGCGTACAGCATTACCAATCTCGTTCGTTACTGTACCACTCTTAGGGTTTGGCATCAAACCGCGGGGACCAAGCACACGACCGAGAGCACCAATCTTACCCATTACAGAGGGCATTGTGATGATCACGTCGATGTCTGTCCAGCCACCCTTGATCTTATCAATATATTCATCGAGTCCAACATGGTCAGCACCGGCAGCTTGTGCTTCGGCTTCCTTGTCGGGTGTACACAACGCTAGAACGCGTACTTCTTTACCGGTACCATGAGGGAGGGTTACCACCCCACGTACCATTTGATTAGCCTTACGAGGATCTACACCAAGACGAATATCAATGTCTACAGAGGCATTGAACTTCGTGAAAGTGATCTCCTTAACCAATGATGATGCCTCATCAAGGGTATAGAGCTTCCCGGGTTCAATCTTCTCGGCAGCCAACTTTTGCTTTTTGCTTAGTTTACTCATGTCTTACAATTGAATCTTATAGTTGTTCGGGAAAATCACCTTTGATAGCAATACCCATACTGCGAGCTGTACCGGCAACCATACGCATGGCAGCCTCAATAGAGAAGCAGTTTAGGTCTGTCATCTTGTCTTGGGCTATCGTCTTAACCTGCTCCCAAGTGATCTCAGCCACCTTGTTTCGGTTAGGCTCCGCACTACCCGTCTTAGCCTTGGAGACTTCGAGGAGTTGTACAGCCACAGGAGGAGTCTTAACGATAAAGTCGAAAGACTTGTCGGCATAGTAAGTAATTACTACAGGGAGTACCTTACCGGCCTTGTCTTGCGTTCTGGCATTGAATTGCTTACAAAACTCCATGATGTTAATCCCCTTGGCACCAAGTGCTGGGCCAACGGGAGGTGAAGGATTTGCAGCCCCACCTTTAATTTGCAATTTGATTTGTCCTGCAATTTCTTTTGCCATTGTCTTAATGTCTTATCTATGAATAAAACAGTTTTGCACACGTTGCTAGTAGATTCTATCTCCTTGTTGGAAGCTCAAGGGCAATAGACTCTAGAGAGCAATACTCGTAACAGATTACTCTTTTTCAACTTGTGCGTAGCCAAGCTCTAGTGGAGTCTTTCTACCGAAAATCTTCACCATCACCTTGAGCTTTTTCTTTTCTGATAATATCTCTTCTATCGTAGCAGAGAAGCCCACAAAGGCTCCATCTATGATCTTTACGCTCTCTCCGAGCACGAACTGCATATCCACGACATCGGGACCTTCGTTCGTCGTATCTACCTCGTGGAGGAGTTTCTCCACTTCGGCCAAGCTGAGAGGGCTGGGATTGTCATTACCAAGGAAGCCAATAACGTCGGGCAAGTCGCGAAGGGCATTGATAAGCAACTGACTCATCATGCACTCAATAAGCACATAGCCCGAGAGATAAGGGCGCTCTATAATAACCTTCTTGGTCTTACGCTGCGTCATCACCTTCTCGGTTGGTACTACAACCCGAAACACTCTCTGAGAAATGGTAGAGGGCTCAGGAAGAGACATCTCACGCTCGATCGTCTCTTTTACCTTCTTCTCTTTCCCAGATATAGCACGAAGCACATAAAAGCGCTTCTCGTTACTTTCTTCAATCATACAACAATAAACTTACACAGCACGAATGCTCTGCTTATCGCTTTAGTCTACTCTGATTAGATAATCAACTTGTAGATCTGTTCCATCCCAAAGTTGAATACCGTATCAACAGCAAAGATACAGACAGCAATAATCACGGAGGCAATCATAACCACCACCGCACTGTTTGTCAGTTCACTTCTGGTAGGCCAAGACACCTTGTGCGCCAATTCATTGTAAGAATCTTTGAAGGCCTTTCCGATCTTGCTAAAAAACTTCATATACTACGATATTAGCACGGGTTGAGAGGCTCGAACTCCCGACACCTGGTTTTGGAGACCAGTGCTCTACCAACTGAGCTAAACCCGTATCCTTAAAAAGAAGAGCACCCTCCTCCATCGAGAGCCCTAAGAGATCACTCAAAAGGATAAGTGCCCTTCTTATTATGTACATCCTCTACACTCTTCTAACGAGAGCTAAAAGAGGAGGAAGAATTAGTCTTCGATAAGTTCTGTAATCTGACCTGCACCTACCGTACGACCACCTTCACGGATAGCGAAGCGGAGACCTACGCTACATGCTACAGGAGCGATGAGCTTAACGTCGATCGTCACGTTGTCACCAGGCATTACCATATCAACGCCTTCGGGGAGGTTGATTTCACCCGTAACGTCGAGGGTACGGATGTAGAACTGAGGACGATAGTGACGCATGAAAGGAGTGTGGCGACCACCTTCTTCTTTCTTCAAGATATAAACCTCAGCCTTGAAGTGATCGTGAGGCTTAACCTGTCCGGGGTGAGCGAGCACCATACCACGCTTGATTTCATCCTTATCCACACCACGGAGGAGGAGACCTACGTTGTCACCAGCTTCACCTTGATCAAGGAGCTTGCGGAACATTTCCACACCTGTAACAACAGTCTTCTTACCTTCAGCACCGAGACCGATCATCTGAACTTCGTCATTCACGTGAATAACACCGGTTTCGATACGACCCGTAGCTACAGTACCACGACCTGTGATAGAGAACACGTCTTCTACAGGCATAAGGAATGGTTTATCCACATCACGAGGAGGCAGAGGAATCCAAGTATCTACAGCTTCCATTAGTTCCATAATCTTGGCAACCCATTTAGGATCTCCGTTGAGAGCACCAAGAGCAGAGCCACGGATGATAGGAGTATTATCGCCATCGTAGTCATAGAAACTGAGAAGCTCACGCATGTCCATTTCTACGAGTTCAAGCATTTCTTCGTCTTCAACGAGGTCACACTTGTTCAAGAACACAACGATACGAGGAACGTTTACCTGACGAGCGAGAAGCACGTGCTCACGAGTCTGGGGCATAGGACCATCAGTAGCAGCAACTACGATGATAGCACCGTCCATCTGAGCAGCACCCGTTACCATGTTCTTAACGTAGTCGGCGTGACCCGGGCAGTCTACGTGTGCATAGTGACGATTAGCTGTTTCGTACTCAACGTGTGAAGTATTAATGGTAATACCACGTTCCTTTTCTTCAGGAGCGTTGTCAATTGAATCAAACGAACGAGCCTCCGAGAGACCTGCATCAGCAAGCACCTTCGTAATAGCTGCCGTAAGAGTAGTCTTACCGTGGTCTACGTGACCAATAGTACCGATGTTTACATGCGGTTTCGTTCTGTTGAAATGTTCTTTTGCCATAGCAATTTATATTCTTATTGATCTTACTTTGGAGATTGCGCACCCTCTCACTTGAGCAACACAACGATCTCTTTGCCCTACTCCAGAGAGCCGGTGCCGGGACTTGAACCCGGGACCTCTTCCTTACCAAGGAAGTGCTCTACCGCTGAGCTACACAGGCATCTTATAGTCGTAATGAGACTTATATTTACACTCTTCAAGAGTGGGCAGTGATGGATTCGAACCACCGAAGGCGTAAGCCAGCTGAGTTACAGTCAGCCCCATTTGGCCACTCTGGTAACTGCCCCTCCGTCTATAGCGCATCATCCCTTATCTACTATCACTCCTCTGAGTGGGAAGGACGATCTGCATTCTCTTGTAAACACACCAATCCACAGGAGGGCATTCAAGAATCGAGGACAAAGGTACACACAAAATCAGAAATCACCAAACTTCTAGCGAAAAAAAACTTCTTTGCAGATTTCGATTCTGAGAAACTCATAGGTACCTAAGGCGCCTCATGAAGCGTCTGATAGCAATGATATTCCCCACAGAGATAAGAAGAATGATGATTAAACCTAGACTGAGAGACGAGAATATACTGCCGGGAGTTGCAAGTCCATCTAACCTCGGAAGGTATAGATTACGCACAAAAAAAAGCACGCCCGCAGCAAGAATGTAAACGGCAAGATTCACTAGAGAAACAAGCCTCTCATAGGGGAGAGCAACCTCAAAAGGAGAGTACCCCAATAGAAGCAAAATACGCAGCTTCTCTGTATTCTTCTGCAGGAGCAAATGGATGCTCAAGGTGAGAATAAAAAACGACAACGTGGAGATAAGAAGTCCCACAGCGAGCACAATAACGAGACTAATGGTTAGGAGGTAGTTTGCTTTGTTCCTATTCATCTTATCTCCTGCCACCTCATAATTATGTGCATTGAGGTATTGCTCCACCTTTGCATCCCCGGGCTGAGAGACCTCTAGGATTATTCGGCTTACTTCGTTTGCAGAAGAGTATGTCCCCAACTGCCTACTACTCCACTCCATAAAGCTCTCCGGCACTATTATTGTGTTGATACGACTAGAAAAACCCACGATATGTCCCGTAACGCTCAAGCTCTGTCCCTCACTCCCCGTCAGATAGAATTGAATCGGGATTAACCCCACCATTCCTTCGCTAACGCGTGGCAAGCCTTGCGACGAGGCAAACCCAAAGTTGTAGAGAGCTAGATAATCTTTCGGGATGATAACCGGCACCTCTTGAGGCTGAACCGGATCGAAATGCCAAGCAGCCCCCTCTACATCGAGAAACTCCTCGGGCATGGATTCGAAAAACATTTGTGCCTCCAAGCCCCCCTGCCCCGGCTGAGCAACAACAGCCGTCACATTGTACTTGGAGGATGAGAAAGTGCCTAACTTACGCACCCAGGGCTGGGATGAGAGCTGCGCTATCTCCTTGGATGCAAACACCCCGGTCTTGCTATTCCCCCTCGAGAAAAGGCCGCCTACGGCATCTAATCCCCCCACCTTTTTGGTGAGCACCAGATAATCCTTATTGATAAAGCTATCTTCGCTAGAGAAAACAGTGCGTACATCAGCATAGAATTGCAGCCCTATCATCACGATACATAGCCCTATCACATTAGCAAGAGCAAAGCCGATCAATTGTCCTGCACTTACGTTTTTACGCAAGAGCTTCCCTAATAGATTGCGGTTCATAGCTTGAGTGTATGCGTATAATCGAGGAGTAAGGGGTTACCAACAGAGGTGGATATAATAGCCGCACCCTGCTTCTTCGCCTCGTCCCGAACAAGCTCTGCAACGATCCTATTATTCTCCTCATCTAAGTGGCTCACAGGCTCATCCATCAGATAGAATTGGCATGCTTGGCAAAGTAGGCGTATGATGGCCACACGCTGCTGCTGCCCCACGGACAACTTACTTACGGGACTATCCCACTTATCCTTAAGCCCAAGGGTATCGAAAAGTCGAGCTATTTCCTCTTTGGACTTGTAATGGGTAAGTCGGTTTTTGAGGAATACATTGTCCGCCGCCGAAAGCTCAGGGAACAACGCCAAATCTTGGGGTAAATAGGCAATTTCTTCCCTTCTTATCCTGCACCAATCTTTCACGGTAAGGGAGTTTATATCCCTTCCATCAAAGAGAATCGAGCCCTTATAGTCGCGTCTGTAACCACAGATATAGGCACACAGCGACGACTTGCCGGCACCGCTCTCCGCCGACACAAGATAGGAGACACCCTGCTTTAGATCTAGCCCGGGCTGAAGCCAGACCTCCGACCGGAGAGGTGGCTCTACCGAGAAGACACAAGGCAGGGTATCTTGTAAGGTAATTGTTTGCACTTTGCTTATGCTTGGAGCATGCGTTTTACGAATCCTTCTAGAATATTATCCCCCTCGGCAGCATCGTTGCGGAAGACGATAGTAGATTCGTGCGGAGAAGACATATGCACCATTAGGTATCCATCCAAACTATACTCTGTAAATTGCTTTACAAGCGTGCTTAGAGAAGATTGGGAAGACAAATCAACGAACAATCCCCCATAACTCCCCACAAAAGAGGCAATATACTTGTTCTCAAGAGCACTTTCTTTGGGCTGAACAAAAGGTGCATTTCGGTAGTACACGTAGTTGTTTAGAGTCCCATAGTAAGCACCATTGTCACTATTAAAGAAGTCTTCATCTAGGTGATACACTCCATTATTTTGCGAACTCTTCATCCCGGTCCCTTGGCACAAGAGGGTATCCAGATGCAGAAGAAGTTCGGCGCTATTCTTGCTCTGAGCGAGCAACATGTACTCAGGGGCAGAATCCCAATCCATGATTGAGCTTGGCAACTTTACGCCTCCTGCTATTTCTCCCCCAAGACGGCAAATAACCTGCTTCGCCAAGAGAGCCTCAGATTCCGATGCACTTGTAAGAGCCAATGCCTGGCACACTGCGTCTAAGGCTTTCTCTCCAAGAGACGAAACAGCAATAAGTGCGACATCCTTTGGGAAGTTGGCAAGAAGTTCCTTTGTCACCTTAACATCACTCATAAAAGGACTAGTGTAGGGCTTCCCCTCTGGATCATAAAGTTTGATTTCGCTCCTGATTTCTTTTTTCTCAAAAGAGATGGTAGCAATTACACGCATGTCCTTTTGCTCTTTGAGCATGGGGAGCGCTTTTTCAAGGTCCATGGTTTGAGGAGCTTCTTCCTCAATGGCTTCTACTTCATCTTGCTCTACCCCCTCTTTAGAGAGTTCTTCCAAATCCTCTTCCCAGTCTCGCCAATCTATATCTTGGTCCGCTGCATAGTTGTGGTTAAAGTTCAGACCGCGAAGTTCTTCTAGGTCAGTAATAAGAGCATAATTCATATACATACCGGCATCTTTAGCATAGATATCGCTGATGTGCGGTATGGTATTAGCATTATTCTCAGGCTTTATTTCTACATATTTCTTGACTGCCTCAAGAGGCGCCAAGCCCATGTCATTCGAAAAAATCCAGACCTGTTTTTTATTACTTACAATCGTGGAATTATTATTAGAGGCAATCCAATACCCATCTTTTTCCTCTCCTTGTTCGCCATAGCCCAACTTAGAAGAGGCTTCTCTAAACTGCTTGAAGTCTTTTACGAAAAAGGTAAAAGTAAGATTCTTTTCCGGAGTGATAAAGAAGAAAAGGTCGTGCAACTTTATTGATTTGGTCAAATCCATCATAAGGCTAAACTCCTCATCTATGGTAGCATCTTTGGGGAGATATTTTTCAAAGTTCCCCTTTTTGATCAAATCTGCCCCGTTGCAATAGCCAACAAATAGGCTCTCTTGAGGGATCGTCTCGAGTAATTTCTTAGCGCCCTTAGGGCTACAAGAGGCAAGAAGTCCTACAACTAGCAAAGTTGCCACAAGCCAAGTGTAACGAAAAGTCTTCATCTCTATATCATCTTTTAGTTTAAACTCCCAGCCCATTATTGGCTGGCACTTTTGGCAACAAAGGTATGTATATAATGGCATTTAGATGGACACTCCTCCCCACTCCCCCTCTAGGCACAAAATTGCAGCCTACTCTCCTTGAGCACTTTAAGGCTGATTTTCCTGGAGTTTCAGGGGAAGAACGAAAACAAAACAGCCCTAAACCTTTTCAGATTTAGGGCTGCACCGGATCTCTTATTAGGGAGAGATTTTATTCCAAATCAGCCTCAATTGTATGCGAAGAGAGCTCCTTGACAGTGAGGGTAAAGGAGAGAGAGGATTTTTCTGCTATACGATCTGTGGTCAGCTTGTCGGGGAAAAGGTTACTTCCAAATCCTAGAATTGTATTAAGATGGATGGCGTATTCGTTATTTCTCACCACTCCGTAACGCCCGAAGGAGTTCCACAAAGGCGCTTCTGTTTGCCCGAAATGGCGAATCGGGAGAAGGTAATAATTGTAAGACTGGTGATAGAATTGTATCTCATTAATGGTAAAGGAGGCTTTGCGAACTGTGATCAAACCTTTCTTTTTCGAGTCTTTCAAACCCTGCTTCAAAGCCTCTAAAAATCCAGAAGGCATCCCATTTACAGGCTTATCATAGGCATCTATATTTTTCAGCACCTCTTGTACGAGAGAAGCAAATGCGCTCTCCCTCATCGCTCCTCCCTTATAACGGATCCAACCCTCTTCTGTCCCTAGTTGATCTTTTAGTGACTTTGGTACCACCTTTGCCCTTACGACAATATGGGGAATTAGGGAAACAAGGAAATGATTGGGTGGGCAAGTTGTCTCCTTTATGTATAGTCTCTTGTTGGATAAGTCTGTGCTATTGCGATCCTTTCCCACAGAAACAAAAGACAACGTTGGATTGGGAGCAACTCGATATTTACCTATAAACTCATCCGTCAAAGCGCCAGCAGACTGAGCCTTTATCTCCTCATAACCGGGACTGTAGGCATAATCTTTGGCAAGAGGCTGCACCTCTCCCTCCATCTTTGTCCGACGTATTAAATCAAAATCCCGAGAGAAACATATCGTACGAAAAGAGATATTTTCATCCAACAACAGGGCTTCTTGGTTCGCAACGCGGGGTGTGCCATAAGCGAAAACACGAGCGAGCATCGGCTCTACCTCTAGCTTACAGGCTGGTTTTCCCCCTAGCCCTTCTATTGTTTCACTAAACTGATCTTCCGTAACATGGCAGGGTGCGCTATTTACGGGAGACATGGTTACACTACGGAATTTACCCCCCTCCAGGTCTGCGAGATAGGCGATATCCCCCTTGATAGCCTCACGGAAGTCTTTGAGCTGTGTATAGCCTTGCAACTTTCTTTCCAACGTTTCTGTAACATTGACAAAGGAGAGAATGTAGCACTCTTTGCGAACGAGTTTGATGGGTGTTGGTGAAGCCATGTTGCCCTCCAGCTTCTTAATCCCGAACAATTTGCTCTCGGGCTTATCCCCATCGAAGATGTAAAGAGAAAGGCAACGAACCTGATGGATAGGATCTTCACTCCCGTCGCGCAATACCCCTTGGGGGCAATCTAAGGAGAAAGAGATGTAGGCAGAGTCTGCACTAGAGGTTGTGGTCTTTCCCTTATTGGGAGACGAAGTGTGGCAAGCCAACAACAAAACGCCCATAAAAAGACCTCCAAATAGAATCTTTGCTGTAGATTTCATATACATTTTATATTGTTTATTCCTATGCAAAGTTAGGGATTTTTTCAAAAGAGACCTCTTCCGTACGACTGGGAATTAGACTATAAACTCTGGGAAGAGACGCTCAGCGTGGGGTTCCGGTTTAGGCAAAACCATCCGAATGTGGATGACCATACAGGTCTCTCTAGGTCTTTTTTGTAGGAGAGATTCAAGGCAAAAGAAGTTGTTTAGAGGTCGTTTTGGAGAAAAGAGAAGATATAAAAATGGGAGGGCTTACTCTAGAAGTAAATACCCTCCCACGGTATCGAAAAAAAAGTCCTCTCAATCTATGTCACAAATATCTTGAATCCTCAATACTGGAAGGAGTGAAGCAAGTCTCAAAGACAACCTACAGATCTCCTCCCTCCGGCGCAATACTTCCACGTCCCTCAATAGAGACATCGGGAGGATCCTCCTCAACAAAGATTGAGGACTATACTTAATGCTGATCCTTTATCTTTTCGATTTGACGTTTAAGAGCATCTACAGCCAAATCCACAGCCTCCTCAAAACTAGAAGCCTGCTTCTCTGCAAAAAGGTCGGGACCAGGTACTTCCAAACGAATCGAAGCCTCCTTATTCTTATCTTCGCCTCCCTTGGCAACCTTTAGCACCACCTCAGCTTTAACTACACCTCCATAGAGACGATCCAAACGATCGAGCTTCTTTTGTACAAACTCTTCTAGTGCCATAGTAGCGGTAAAATGTACTGATTGAATCCTAACTTCCATAATAGACTTCTTCTTTGATGCTCGTGGATGAGCGTTATACATCTGTTGCAACTCTGCTAGCGAAGTGTGTGTATATAGTACCGTTGTAGCCACACTTTTATGCCCCAAAAGCTCCTTTACCGCCATTAGCTGCGCTCCATTGTTGAGCATAGCCGTGGCAAATGTATGCCTTAATACGTGAGGACCTCGACGTGCCAAACCTGGGATAGATTGCAACCGCTCGTGTACAATCTGATACACTACCTCTCCGCTAAGAGGTTGGTTACCCAAAGAAACAAAAAAAATCTGAGATAAGCCTACCTTTTGGTGCTTGAGTGCAAGATATTCTGAGATACGTGCGGCAAGACGATCTCCGAAGGGGATTATTCGCTCCTTCCGCCCCTTACCAAAAACACGTAGCACCCTCGAAGACAAATCAACGCCCCCCTCCAAAAGGCCCACCAATTCACTTCTACGCATGCCCGTCTCGTAGAACATCTCTAGGATCAATTGATTCCGCAGAGCGACAAAATCGTCTTTGTCTACCTCTTGCGCATAAAGCAAGTTACTAATCTCTTGCTCCGAGAGCACTGCAGGCAACGGGCTCTCCCCTCGCGGGCCACGTACCAAGCGAGCAGGACTCTGCTCCAACAGTCCGATCTTTACGAGATAACGATAGTAACTCTTGAGGGAACTCAATTTGCGATGCACGGAACTTCTCTTCCGCCCCTGCTCTATTAGAGACGACAAGAAACCTCGGATCAGATCTCTATCCCCGTCGCTGGGGACAAACTCCTCTCCTAGCACCTCCTCCACATACCGTACATACTGTTGCAAATCCAACTCGTATGCTGCAACCGTATGCTCCGACTGATTGCGCTCGTAGCGGAGGTAGCCAAGGAAACGTTCTATACTCGAATGAGGCATAAGCTCCTAAAAAAGAA
>NZ_ACNN01000037.1 GCF_000174815.1 Porphyromonas endodontalis ATCC 35406 | reverse complement strand
TTATCCATGCGAGTCTCTCCCTCTAAACTAGTAATCTCACGCTCCTCTTGAATTAAACTTCTTAAGCCTTGCCATTGACTATATTCCCCCTCCTCAAAGACTTCTGAAACTAGTAACATGGTATAGGTTCGCTTCTCAATACGACCATGATTTTTCTCCAAGGTCTCATAACTATGACACCTATATCGTCCTGTAAAGCAATCCTGAACATCCTCATACAAGTGTTTTTGATTGCCTTTTAGACTTAGAATGTAGTCGGCTTCTGATTGGACAATCTGTTCCGCGATGTTGGTTTGAGTCCCCATGGCATCTATGCTGATGACAGCCCCCGACAAATCCAATCTATCCAAGACTTCCGGAATGGCTTCTAACTCATTGCTCTTCTCGGCAACAGGTGTATAAGGCCCAATCATACATGCTTAGGTATAAAGATTGAATCCAAGAGTACGATTTTTGACTTCAAATACCTCTGCACTTTTAGCTCGCCATGCTGTCCGAAATATTGCAGAAGGGCATAAAAACATCTTCAAAGAATTTAGAGCTTCTCTTGGTATTCTGATATCCGATATATTGGACTTAGAGGGAGCACGAGAAAGATCGAGGTTCTTAAGGTTACCTACGGCGGACTGTCCCCCCTCGGAAATTTGACGAAGGGAAACTCTTCCGAAGAACTTACTGAAAATCATACTCACCATGTGGCTCCACGAATTGACCCCCTTAGCGTGCTTATCCGTGTCATGCTTCTTTGCCATACGATGGATTATTTCTCGTGGTAATAATCGAATAACTCGTGCGAAGGAAGATTAGTTCGAGAGGTCAAGCGTAATCTTGAAGAGACTTCTCTCTACACTGAAATAATCGAAAGATTTGAAAGCATTCTCTCACAAAGACGTAACAGCCGGAAAAGATTTATTCCATTCATGAACCCGAGGTAGAATGTATCAGCAAAGAAGCGGTGCTGCTCCCCCTCTAGATGGGGAACAACACCGCTCCATTCTCTTTCAAATTCGGTTGTTTACCGAATCTCCTGAATCGACTAGCAATTAAGCGATACCACTGAATCCCATGAAAGCCATAGCCAAAATACTGGCACTAATCATGGCAATAGGGATATTCTTCATAGCCTTGGGGAGATTGGCTTTTGATACTTGGTCACGAATTCCTGCAAAGACTACCATTGCCAAGAAGAAGCCCAAACCTGTAGAAATAGCGTAAATCAAACTCTCTAGGAAGGTAAATTCTTTCTGAATTACAAGGATAGCCACCCCTAGTACACAGCAGTTGGTAGTGATAAGAGGGAGGAATACACCCAACGCTTGATAAAGTGGAGGAGAAACCTTCTTAAGCACCATCTCCAACATCTGCACAAGCGAAGCGATTACCAAAATGAATGCAATCGTTTGTAAGAACTCAAGTTGATAGGGAACCAATACAAACTGATTGATGAGGAAAGTTACCATCGTACTAATAGCAAGCACAAATGTAACGGCAGCACCCATCCCGGCAGCTGTATCAATCTTCTTAGATACCCCAAAGAAAGGGCAGATCCCTAAGAACTGCGACAATACGACGTTATTGACGAAAATTGCCGCGATTATAATCATTATATAGTGCATAACACAATCGTATTAAGGGTTCTACAAATCATCAAGACTTCTTCGTGATTACGTTGAAGAGAGCAATAAGACAGCCCAATACCATGAAGGCTCCCGGAGGAAGGATAAAGAGCAATGCTCCATACGAATCGGGGTAAATGAGCTGCTCAAATACCTTACCCGAACCGATGAACTCACGTACCGAACCTAGAATGGTCAACGACATAGTAAAACCAAGGCCAATGCTCACTCCGTCGAGGATAGAGAGCACAGGGTTTTGCTTAGAAGCTACCGACTCTGCACGACCCAATACGATACAGTTTACCACAATAAGAGGGATAAAGATACCCAAGCTATTGTTTAGATCGGGGAGGAAAGCCTGGATGAGAAGCTGCAATACCGTTACGAAACCGGCGATCACCACAATAAATGCAGGGATACGCACAGCATCCGGGATCAACTTCTTCAGAATCGAGATAACCAAATTCGAGCAGATAAGCACGAAGGTTGTAGCAAGCCCCATCATAAGACCATTCTTGCCCGATGTGGTTGTTGCCAGCGTAGGACACATACCAAGGAGAAGAACAAAAGTAGGATTCTCCTTGATGAATCCATTAGTAAGCGTCTTTACGTATTGATTCATTTGTTATCTCCTTTCTCGGCAGGAGCCGCATTATCTTCAGTAGAGGGGGTTTCTGCTGCAGTGGAAGCCTCGTCTTGAGGTACATCTGCAGAAGCATCCGTAGCTTCAGCACCGGCAGGTGCACTACCGACAGCCTCTAAATAATATTTATAAGCACGATTAACAGCATCGAGGAAGGCACGACTTGTAATGGTAGAAGCCGTAATGGCATCCACCTTACCGCCATCTTTCGCAACCACTAGCGTACCATTCTCAGCAGCCATATCCACACCTTTCATATTTTGGATATTACCACCTTTGGAGTCGGCATGGAACCATTCGTCCATCTTGGCTCCGAGTCCTGGAGTTTCACCATGCTTGAGTACTGAGAAGTCACAGATAACGCCCTTGGCATCGAAACCTACCATAAGGTCGATACGACCACCAAAACCATTTTTGGTAAAGGTCTCTACGGCATAACCAACAGCTTCGCCAGCCTTCTTTGCCACGTACACCTTCACAACGTCTTTCTCACCCTCTTTGAACTCTTGTACCTCATCAAGGGGATTGTTGTCGAACTCGGGTACAACCTTTTCGATGGCAGCAATCTTGTTACTAAGCTCTGTTTTGGCAATAGGCTCATCAGTAACCGACTTCATAACTCCTAGGATAGCCCCCACAAGCAAGCAAATGAGGGTAAGCGATAGGAGCATATTGGGGAATGTAGATGCAAGCTTTTTCATTTCGTAGCCTCCTTCTTTATCTTTTCTCCAAAGTGTTTAGGTTTCGCATAGAGGTTAATGATGGGCGTAAAGGCATTCATAATAAGAATGGCAAACGACATCCCCTCCGGATAGGCTCCCCATGTACGGATAATCACAGTTAGCAACCCAATACAGCAACCATAGATGAGTTGACCACGATGCGTAATGGGAGAAGAAACATAGTCCGTAGCCATAAAGATGGCACCAAGCATAAGACCTCCGGTCGTTAGGTGCTGGATAGGATCAGGATAAACTTCGGGATTAATGAGCCAAAGAATACCACCAAAAACAATTACCGAGAGGAAGATCGAAATAGGAGTATGCCAAGTAATAATCTTACGGCAGAGCATATACACAAGACCGATAAGCAATGCTATTGCAGAAATCTCTCCCATCGAACCCGGGTTTAGCCCAAGGAAAAGATCAAGATGAGAAGGTAGTTGCTCAAGGGCACTCGTATCGCCGTGAATTGCCTGCTTCATAAGAGACAAAGGCGTAGCCATCGTCTCCCCATCCACCATTGCAGTGAGCTTGTTGGCAACAGGCCAAGTAGTCATCTGAGCAGGGAACGAAATAAGGAGGAAGACACGTCCTACCAATGCAGGGTTAAAGACATTATTCCCAAGTCCCCCGAATGCCATCTTACCAATAGCAATGGCAACGAAAGCACCAAATACGACAATCCACCAAGGGAGCTCCGCAGGGAGGTTAAAAGCGAGGAGCACCGCCGTAAGGATAGCCGAGCCATCCAAAATATAAGTCTCGCGGCGGAGCATAAAACGAGTAATAAACCACTCAGTTAGGCAACAGGTAACGATACAGATAGCCGTTACCAAAAGAGCATGCCAACCAAATTGATACACCGAGAAGAGGAACGCCGGGATTAGTGCAATAAGCACCCCGTACATATTCTTGCTGATGCTATCCCCACTATGGATATGAGGGGAAGGCGTTATGATTAATTTATTTTCCATCACTCTTGAATCACTGTATGAGGTTTTTATTGTTTACGCGAACGCATGATACCCATTACCGTCTGCTTACCGATACGTATGTGATCTAATAGAGGACGATCTGCCGGACAAGTGAAGCTACACGAACCGCATTCGATACAGTCCGCTACATTCATCTTCTCACAGCTATCCCAGTTCTTAGCCACGGTATCACGCATAATAAAGGCAGGGTTAAGCCCCATAGGACATACTCCCACACACTTACCGCAGCGGATACAATCACGCATAGGACGACGAGTAGACTCCTTACGATTAAGGAGGAGCAAACCACTAGAGCCCTTAGCTACGGGTACTTCCGTATTAACGAGAGCGCGTCCCATCATAGGACCACCCCCAATTACCTTACCGGTATCCTCGGGCATTCCACCGGCATGATTGATAAGGTCAATCATAGGAGTACCAATGCGCACAAGGAGGTTAGAGGGCTTCTGAAGCATCTTACCCGTAACTGTTACAACGCGCTCGAGAAGAGGTTTATTCTTCTGTACAGCCTCGTAAACAGCATATACCGTACCTACATTTTGCACTACAGCACCCGTAGAGATAGGAAGAGCGCCACTTGCAACTTGGCGGCGAATAACAGCATCGATAAGTTGCTTTTCACCACCTTGCGGATAACGCTTCTTGAGAGGAACGATCTCAATACCCGAGAAAGAAGCTGCAGCCTTCTCCATTATGCTGATAGCTTCGGGCTTATTAACTTCGATACCTATCTTAGTTTCAGTTACCCCAATTGCCTTCATAATGATGGTACATCCCACCATAATCTCTTCGGCATGCTCACGCATCAGAGCGTCGTCGCTCGTAAGGTAGGGCTCGCACTCTACGGCATTGATGATAAGTACAGTTGCCTTTTGTCCTGGAGGAGGAGAGAGCTTTACATGGGTTGGGAAGGTAGCTCCCCCCATCCCTACAATGCCCATCTCGGCAATCTTATCTACAATTTCTTTAGCAGAAAGGGCACACTCACGCTTGAGATCAGGCGTGCGGTCTATAGACTCTTCCCACTCATCTTCTATTACATCTATAAAGATGGCCGGCTTCTTATACCCACTTGCATCATAGATAGCATCTATCTTTGCTACCTTACCCGATACAGAAGAATGGATATTAGCAGAAACAAAGCCTCCTGCTTTTGCTATAAGAGTACCCACCTTTACTAGGTCTCCCTTGGCAACTACTGCCTGTGCAGGAGCACCAATATGCTGCCCCAAAGGAATCACAGCCTGCTTAGGCAAGGGCAATACCTCTATAGGGCGCCCGGCCGACAACTTACTTTCGGGAGGATGAATACCTCCGATACGAAAAGTCCTCTGCATAGTATCTATAAATGATCGATGTATTTCCTTCTAATAAATTACGTATGTCACGCATTAGCTCGTGGAGCTTCACTCTGAGGGGCAGTAGGCTGAGCTACAACCTTAGGAGCCTCACTAGTGGGGGCTTCTGCGGCTTGCTCGGTTTTGGGAGCAGCAGGCTTAGCAGCAACTTCTTCCTTTGGAGCTTCAGGTTTGCGAGGAGGGAAATTCTCCTCATGAATGGCGTGAGTAGGACATACAGCCACACACTTACGGCACAAACGGCACTTAGTGTGGTCTATATATGCTAGGTTGTTTTCTACGGTAATAGCACCAAATGGACACTCCTTAGCACACTTACCACAGCCAATACAAGCGTTCTTACAAGCCTTCATGGCTACGCCACCCTTGTCTTTATTGACACAAGAGACAAAGACACGACGATTCTTAGGCCCCTTCTTGCGCAGCTCAATAATGGTCTTAGGGCACGCCTTCACACATGCTCCGCACGAAGTACACTTATCTTGATCCACAACGGGCAACCCTGTAGTGGCATCCATATGCAAGGCATCGAACCCACAAGAGTCTGCACAATCGCCTAGACCAAGGCAACCAAAAGAACACCCTGTTTCACCAGCATAGAGTACAGAAGCAATTTTACAGCTTCGGGCACCCTGATACTCATTCACTTTAGGGCGGGCTTCACAAGTACCATTACAACGAACTACAGCAACCAGGGGATCGGATGCTGCACTTGCCATACCCAAAATCTCAGCCACCTTGCTCATCACAGGGGCTCCTCCTACGGGACAAAAGAGACCATCGAGCGATTCTGCTCCTGCACATGCCGATGCAAAGCCGCCACACCCGGGATACCCGCAACCGCCGCAATTGGCTTGAGGTAGTACCTCTGCCACTGCACCAATACGAGGATCCTCTTGTACTTCGAACTTCTTCGACACAACATAGAGTAGCAATGCACTGATAATCGCAATTGCTCCCAGTACAATAACTGTAAGAGTTAGTATCATATCGTTTAGTTAGATTGGATTTTCTCTATATAGAAGACAAACTTTTTACTCAGCGACTTGCGGAAGAAAGAAAGGATAAGATAGTACACTCCCACTCCCCCCAAAGTGCAAAGAGCTGCATAAAGATCGCTGAGGTGCAAAACATGCACAGCAAGCAATGCAACAACGAGCAACAATACCAGAGGTACAACGAAGCTAATCACCACAGCCGTATTACCCATGGCATAACGACCTTTGAGTAATACTGGCTCCCCAATTTTATACTCTCCCATCGGGCGATATATCGTAATAGGGCGCTCTTTATGGTCTGCAGCAGTGCAAGCTTTGGCGGCATGGCACCCACTGCACGCACTCGATTGCGTGATAGTAACTACCACTCTATCAGCATATACAGCACTAACTACAGCCCTATGCTCCAATACACTACTCTCCATACTAAATGGTTTATCGCAGATCTACACTTGTCTTTTGCTCCACAAAAGTAGGTATAAAAATCTACTTTCACCACATTTTGGGTAAGAGGAATTGATAAGTTTGGAATACACACTTGGCAAACGCGCATTACAAAGTGTAGAAAAAGCATAGAAAGGGAGTGAGTAAAATAATACACAAGAAGAGAAAACAAGACAAAAAGAAAGGGAGAAAGGGTGTTATAAATAACACTGATACACAAGAGGATAGACTGTAGGATTCTCTCTAACAGAAAAGGAAAGAAGAGAATAGAATCTTAGAATATAGTTCATAAAATACAGAACAATTACCTCCTCTCTCCTAGGTAGCAACTAACAACTAGACACTTGTAGGTATCTTATAGCACTAGATATCGGTAATCCCCAAGAAAGGAGGAAGCTCTACTCCATTTGACCAATCTGTTGCATCACTTCGAATAGCCGAGTTCTACTACCTGCACCCCTTCTAGTGTCATAGACCTTGTAGTAAGCTACCTCAACTACAGGTGAGGGCAAGAGCTTTTTGGTACCTCGCTCTAAGAATAGCTTTCCTGCAGATTTTCCTATCGGATACATTGTACTTTTCGTTTTCTCTCCCATAAGTAGCCGCTGCAGTCAAGAGCATATAAAGCGAAAAAGGGACTTGGCCTTTGACCAAGTCCCTTTTTCATTCAATTCTCAAACAAAGAATATAAGAGGAGAGTACAACCTCTTCCCTACAAGCTATTGCTTGATAATTTGCTTTTTATCAGAGCCAACCTGGAGGATATAGCATCCAGGAGCGAGAGCAACTAGCTCTATAGAGGTAGCACCTACAGCGGAAGTAGTGCTTTGGTATAGGAGTTGACCATCGAGTGCATGTAGAGATACGGAAGCACCTGGAGCAGCTCCCGTTATGTAGAGCCAATCTGTAGCTGGATTCGGGTAGATAGCTAGGTTAGACTCTGCAACCTTGTCTACAGCGACGTCACTTCCCTCGAAGGGAGCTCCTTCTTCTCCGAACTTCCCACCACAAAAGTCCTTGACAAGCCAATGCTTGGCTATTGCCTTATCTACAGTACTCTTATTTAGGACATTCTTGTCACTTGGGTTGCACTGGGTATCTACGGCCATAAAGACTCCTGCCTCTGCAGCACCAGGAATGGTGGGGAGCGCCTCAACGAATTGCTGGAAGGCCTCGTCTCCGATATTGTTGCGCATACAGTTTACATAGGTAATCTTGGGACAATTGCTGAGCCCTATACCTTGTAGCTTGTTACCCCAGAGGGATATAGTCTCAAGGTTATCACAGTTTAAGACGTTCACCTCGGTAAGGGCGTTTTCACTCAGTAGGAGTCGCTTGATATTCTTGTGATTAGAGATGGTAAAACTGGAGAGTTCATTCTTGTAAGCGTGCAGATCCTCTAGAACTGGGCATTGAGAAACGTCAATTTTTTGGATCTTCTGCCCACTGCATACTAGGACTTTGACGTCACCTTGTATCGTGAGCTTGGTATCGGTCAGTGTATACTCTTTGTAGTAAGCTTCAAAAGGTTCGGCAACACCTGTTATAGCTACATTATCTGATCCGCTGATCTCTAAAGCAATCTTGTCTCCTATGGCTAGTCCGGTCTCTAGAGTAATGAGAGCGTCAGAGATAACAATGTCAGTTATTTGAACGGCATTGCCGGCTGCCCAATCATACACATCCCAGTTTTTGCCACGAGCAGAGGTAATGATCTCATTGGTGAGCTTATTGCGCTCGCGAATCTTATTATTCTTTGTGTCAATGACAACCAATATACCGTGGCTATCTTCTTCACAACTTCTCAGCCCATCAACGAAAGTATTTAATGCCTCCGTGGATAGGTTGTTGAGGTATACATCACATCTGCTGAGCTTGGGACTATTTTTGATGCTGAGTTGAGTGAGTTCGTTGTTAGAGCTATTGAATTCTGTCAACTCGGCATGGTTGTCTAGGCTTAGCTGAGCGATCTTGTTGTTGAGACAGATGAGCTTCTCGAGTTTGGTATTATTGGACAGATCAAGCTCCGTGAGTGCATTAGAGCTACAGTCTAGTCTGGCAAGAGAGGTAGCTTGAGAGACGTCGAGTTTTGTAAGCCCAAGTATGGAGCAGGTAAGGTCAGTGACCTCGCCACGTATGGTTACCTCTTGTTTTGTAAAGGTGTAGCTATTTCGATTGGGGTCATAAGCCTCCTCTACACCATCGATAGAGATCTCTCCAACCCCCTTAATGGTTATAAATTTAGATTGTCCTACAAAGTCACTTCCAATAGTCATAGATACCTGCTGGGTGATTACCTGTGGGTCTTCTATGCCCTCATAATCCCCAATTTCACCTTCCTCACTAATGCCATTGCAAAGGTAACCTCGTTGCTCCTTGGCTTGGACTATGTCGGAATGCCATGCCCAATTCTTTTCGTCCTTGTTCCTCTGATTGACCAATAATATGCTCGCCCACTCCGAGGATGCACTGAGGTCGGGTAGTGAGCGAAGAGTCGCTCTCATTGCCTCTCCATAAATTTGGTTGTTTTCGCACCTTATCTCCTTTAGACCACTTGCTTCTGAGGGGAACAGTAGCGAACCTAGACAGTTAGTCGAGACGGAGAGGAACGTGAGAGCATTACACCCCTCAATATTTATTGTCTCAAGAGAGTTCCTATCAGCGTAGATGAGCGAAAGCTTGGGACAGTTGGCTAGATTGACGTTCGAAAGGAGATTCTTCGAGACAACAAAGGTCTCTAGCTTGGGTGCCCCAGAGAGATCAATGGTGCCAACCATTTGATTGAAATTGCCCCATACCGCTTTCAGGGTACTGTGCTGAGGAGAGAAGGAGGCAGCCGTGATGCCACAATTGGTAAAGCGTAGCTCCTCTACATCACCCACGATAGAGAAGGTACTGGAACCCACAGTGTAGTTGCCGCTGGCATCTTCCTCTAGCCCCTCATAGGATAGAGAGGCGCCTGCTACAGGCTTGATCTGCAGTTTAATCTGCTCTCCAACGGTTTTCTTGGTAGTCAAAGTAATCTTGTTCTGACCATACAAAGTACATCCACCCCCAAAGCAGAGGAGGATAAAGGTCAGAAGTAAAGAAGTAGTTCTTCGCATCATAATTCTTAGTCTATTGAGTTTGTTAGTAAGTAGTCTTAGGATATTTGGATCTTATAGGAGTAGCGACCTTTAGGTCCTTTGGTTGAGAGGATGTATAGACCTTTAGGGAAGGGGGCTGAAGTTAGTTGGCGCGATCCGTTACTCAGCACACCTCGGCCTTGTAGCTCTCCTGTGATGTGGTATAGATACCACTCAATATCAGAGGAGGTGTCTAGGTCTAGATAGAGTATGCCATTGATGATCGTGAGTTCTCCTTGGTTGGAAGATAGGGAGGAGGTGCTTTGATGGATCGTTGTCTCAATAGAGAAATCGTCAATCAGTAGTCCTGTAGCTCCATAGGTCTCGTGGGCAAGTATGAGCTGGATGTTTTGTCCTCGGAAAGGAGATAAGTCGCACTCAACCTTTTTCCAATTGTAAGATACAGGAGTTGTTAGTAGTTTAACCATTCCTTCTGTCCAAGAGAGCGGATTAACCGGAGCCGGCACGTAATATATAGAGAGGGTGTCCTGTCGCTGGAATTGCTTGCTAAAGGAGCGAGCATACAGGGTGAGAAGCGTCTCTATCTCCTCGCCCTCTGGTACGCTTATAGAAGGAGGGAGGAGCCAGTTCTTACTTGGTACTCTATAGCCTACTAGATTTGTGTAGCTCTTAAACTCTGTCGGATAGAAAGACCAAGAAACCATACAATCTTCGCCAGAGTGTGCCATAGTCTTTGCAGAGAGTTGATCTTCAGGCACCTGGAGACGCGAGAGCTCCTGAGAGAGGGAGGTCCATCCGATAAGGTCTCCATCTACATCTGCACGGCTCCAGTCTATCAAGCCCTCTTTTTCAAAGGATTCTCTGATGGGTAAGGGAGTCTTCTCTTCGCCCAATCGCACCTTAATTCGCTTGGATAGAGGCGTGCTCGCTCCATGCTGATTGACAGCAGTCAGTGCAAGTTCTATCTCCCCTTCTGTTGGCCAATTCAAAATTAAGCGAGGCTCTGAGGTAGTTTCATAGTCCTGACCATTGACTTGCCAAATATACTTCGTAATTGGAGAGACAGACCCTACATAGGCTTGTATCTCACAGGGCGTTTTATTTGTCATGCCCCAGGTGGGAGCATAGAGATCCCGAACAACGGGAACATCTTGTGCAGAAAGACACTCCTTGCTCTTGTTGTAAACGCCCTCTTCACTAATTTGTAATATCTCTTGTACCTCCGTATAAGTACCATGAGCGGAGAGCAGCACGATGCAGGGGACGTATGAGAGGGGAATTCCTAAGGCATCTGCCATATGGGCATCAGAAACAATCGGATAGGGAATGGTGCCGCCATTTGTCCAGTCGCCAAGAGTATCCCCTTCTTTTCCTTCAATGGTAGCTTTACTAGCCCCAGTAGCCTCAACCCAAATAAAGAAAACCTCATCACTCCCTGGAGGACCGTACTTTTTCCAAAGGCGTTCTGCAGTACCTCGTTGATGTATAGCCCAGCAAGGTCTACAAAATGTACCAGAAAAGTCTAAGACGACTTTCTTACCAGCCCTCATAAGAGAATCAATGTTAAGACGTTGCCCGTCAATAGTCTGAGCAGTGTAGTCAAAGCCCTTAAGAGGCTTCCACTCTGAGTCTGAATCTTGAGCCAGAACTACTCCACAGACGGATAGTGAAAGGAGGAGAGAGTGTGCGAAGAGTTTCAACAGCGTTCTTGCTTTCATCTGATCAATAATTGTTTAGTGTTATTATGGAGTCTTATATCTTGCAGCAATTTTATTGCAAGCAGCAACAGAACTGAAAAGATAGGGTGAGGATATTGATACTACCCCTCTTCTCGTTGTTTGTTCGCTAAGATAGATATATATTTTGATTCAAGTGTCAAATTTCAACATCTTAACCAAATTAAGCAACATAAGACTTTATATTACCCTTACTAGTGGATTATTCTCCAGGAAACTAATATAAGGATCCTACTTATCATTTTTCTTAATGAATAGGATTGAAAGTACAGCTATGGAGAAAGAAGGCTCGGCGTGCTGAGGGGAGAGTGCAACACAATTAAGGGGATACATCATCAATACGTTTTATATCTTTCCTATCCCATCTACAAACTCCATTTTCAATCATTCCACACCATACAGAGCAAGACAACATCACGCGCAATAATGCATGAGTACATAGGGCAAAACTACATCGCAATCCTTCCCAATAAATTTTCTGTTCCAGGCTATAAAATAAAAAAATCTCAGGCAGAGAGGGAAGGGACTTTTGGGTAGGAAATAAACCCCTCTCCCCAAGGGCATATCAAAGTCGCAATCCTGCACTGATATAAATGAACGATCATTTTTTGTGAGCCATGTACTACCTTTGTGGCATGAAAGAGATCGAAAGTGCAGCAAAAACAGAGCTACATTCTCTAGAAATAATGGCTCCGGCAGGTTCATACGAATCCTTAATGGCAGCCATCAACGCCGGAGCTGATAGCATTTATTTTGGCATTGAGGGGCTTAACATGCGCTCCAAAAGTGCCTATAACTTTACAAGAGAAGATCTTTATAAGATCACAGGAATCTGTCGCGAAGCCGGAGTAAAAAGCTACCTAACGGTCAATACCATTATTTATGATGGGGATATGACCTATATGAGACAACTTATTGATGATGCAGCGGCAGCCGGCGTATCGGCTATCATTGCCTCCGATGTTGCAGCTATGACCTATGCACGCAAGGTAGGAGTAGAGGTACACCTCTCTACACAACTCAACATATCCAATACAGAAGCCATGCGCTTCTATGCTCAATTTGCCGATGTAGTGGTACTTGCCAGAGAACTCAACATGGAGCAAGTGGACGCTATACATCAGGCGATAGAAACAGAACCAATTACAGGCCCCAAAGGCGAGGCGATCCGTATTGAAATGTTTGCTCATGGTGCCCTCTGTATGGCTGTATCGGGCAAATGCTATTTAAGTTTGCACGAGCTAAATAAGAGTGCCAATCGGGGGTCGTGTGGGCAGATTTGCAGACGAGCTTATCGCGTATATGACAAGACGAGCGATGTAGAACTAGAGGTGGAGAACGCCAATATCATGTCGCCCAAAGACCTCAAAACCATCCATTTCCTCAATAAGATGATAGATGCCGGAGTGCGCGTCTTCAAGATTGAGGGGCGAGCACGAGGACCAGAATATGTAGATACCGTAGTGCGGTGCTACCGAGAAGCGATAGAGGCAATCTGCGAAGGCACCTATACTCCCGAGCGCATTGCGGAGTGGGATGCCCGGCTATCCACAGTCTTCAATCGGGGCTTTTGGGATGGATACTATTTGGGACAACGCCTCGGCGAGTGGACGCCCATTTATGGTTCAGCCGCTACCAAACAAAAGGTATACAAAGCCAAAGTGACTAACTATTTTAGCAAACTAGGGGTAGCAGAACTAAGCCTAGAGGCAGGCAGTTTGGCCGTAGGGGACGAAATCCTAATCACAGGACCAACAACCGGCCTAGTTCGCACCACCTTGCAAGAAATTCGCTTCGACCTACAACCCATAGAGCGAGGGGAACAAGGTACACGCGTATCTATCCCCGTTCCCTCTAAGGTGCGCCCCGGAGATCGTGTATACCTCTTCGAGGAGCGAACGGAGCGGCAAGAATCCTTTGGAACAGAAACACAAAACAAATAAATACAAACCATTAAACCTACTCAGAAAGAGAGATGAAAGAACAGAATTACCTTTTCTCAATTGATCTAAAAGTACGCGATTACGAATGCGATTTGCAAGGCGTTGTAAACAATGCTAACTACCAACACTATATGGAGCATACACGTCACGAGTTTCTAGAGTCGTTGGGAGAAAACTTTGGCGCACTGCACGAAGCAGGCATCGACGCCTTCGTGTACAAAGTATCCATCACCTATAAGAAGTCACTTCGCAGTGGAGATCGCTTTACAAGTGCTATCAACTGCCGCAAAAAGGGAGTAAAACTTATCTTCGACCAATACATCCTATTCCCTGATGGGACTGTGAGTGCCCAAGGGGAGATAGAAACAGTCGCTGTACAGAATGGCGTAATTACCCGAGGGGAAGTATTCGACAAACTACTAGAGGGAATAGACCTAAACAAATAAAATATTCTACTCATTTTCAAACGGATAGCGAGGTTGGGAAAAATATTTTCTCAGCCTCGTGCAGTATTTAGGGGTTTCGTGCATTTACTCTATAGAAGCCTCTCCAAGCAGGAAGAGTCCGAGGGGGAGCTTCTAAACAACAAGAAACAGAAAGAAAAAGCTAAGGCAAACAAAATAGAAGTTCGCGAGGGAGCGAAGCAAAGACGAAGTAATGAATCCAACGAGCCCAACACACCAACACTCCGGAATGCGCCCAACACACCAACACACACTGCGCCATACTAAGTTTTTGTTCTTACTCCTGTTTGTGGTCACGATTGGCGGTTGTTCCTCGGGTCCTCACAGCGATCTCATTTGGGATTATCGTAATGAAAATCTCGAGATTGCTCTTGTTGACGATAAAGGACAATCGCTAATCGACCCAACGACTGACGAGGGGCTCGCCCTACTCGACTCTATTTCCATTGATTACGACGGCAAAAACTATCCTCTCCACGATCGGATAAGCAGAGGTATGCGGGCAATGAGAGAGGGGTATAGAGACTTCTTTTTGCGCCAAAGCTCGGGTCGCTATATTCTTAGCTTTGGGGAGTTCCAACCCAACTACAAAGATCTACAGGTACTATACCTTAACCTCCCCGGCGAGGAGCGTCGTCGCATCTCTTTTATTCACACTCTCAAGGGAAATAGATTCAACAGTGCCGTTTGGATTGACGATGAGTTGGAACCTCAAACCAAAGAGCTAAACAAGGTAATCATTCATCCCAAAAACAATGGAGCGGCTTTTCGTATATCGAAGAATGCAAAAGCAGCCCCTGTTACCTTATATATCCACCCGCGCTTGCCGGATAGCTGTCTTTACAGAGATAATCTAACAAACGATCTCTCTATTCCTAGAAAGGAATATTCGTTCTACAAGATTACCTTCCGTGGCAAAACTTACCCCCTCATAGAGGGAAACAAAATAGAAGGACTGGGACTCACAACAGGCAATAGTCGCTTCCTCCTTCCGCACCAAAATTATTTCAAATCTCCCTATTTAGCTTTTGGTCCCTTCCGCTCCGAAGATGATATACATAATGCAGAAATCGTTGTTAGCTATCGTGGCAAAGAGCATACAATTTTGCTCAACTGCTACCTCAACGGGAAGAACGAATCTGTATATGAAGCTTGGTTGGGAGACGAAAACAAGAAAAATATTTTCTACTTTCGCAACGGACCACTTGTAGAAGTTGACTGGAGGTAATGACAGAACAGGAATTGTGCGATGGATGTAAGGCTCGTAGTCGGGAAGCATACCGAGAGCTTTACCATAACTATGCACCATTCTTACTACACCTTATACAGAGGTATGTAGGTGACCTAGAAGCAGCAAAAGATCTGATGCACGATGCTTTTCTTTCTATTTATCAGAAGATAGAAAAGTTCGAATACCGAGGAGAAGGTTCTCTAAAGGCATGGCTCTCACGCATCTGCCTCAACGATAGCCTCATGTGGCTCAGGCAAAAGCAACGCATTACCATTCATTCTCTCGACGAGGAGCTGGATGCGGATCAGGAGACTCCCTACGACACTCCACAAGAAGAAACAATAGAGAGTATCAGCGAAGAGGTGCTGCAAGGTTTTATACGAGAGCTCCCCGATGGCTACCGTACCGTCTTCAATCTTTACGTTTTTGAAGAAAAGTCTCACCGAGAGATAGCCCAACTACTCAACATTAATGAGCGCTCCTCCTCCTCCCAATTAGCACGTGCTAAGAAGCTATTAGCGCAGAAAATAACCTCTTGGCAGCGCAACAACTAAACACCACACCACCTTCTCCCAAGGGAGAAGAGTTAAAGAGACAAGAACTCAATAAAATGAACAACAACACACCACAGAAACCGCTAGAGCCTTGGCTCCAAGCTCTCAAGAAAAAGGTGGCAGATGCTCCTCAAAAGGAGAGTCTCCCCTTTGATTTTGAGGCTGAATGGAGCAAGCTCGAAGCGAGTTTGCCCAAAGCGTCTACACCCCTCGCAGCACACAAGGGGGCTAGACTCCTTAGGTTCAAAAAGTGGTCTAGAGTAGCCGCCACCGTAGCTCTATTGCAGCAAGGGGCTAAGATACTTCGCTATAAGGGTTATGGAACAGCAGCTGCCGCCACCCTGGTAATAGGTATTGCCGGGCTTACTTGGGTAATGCTCAAGAAGCCCAATATACCCCAAGAAAGCCCAACACCCACAATTGCACAGAACGAAATTGTAGAGACCTTAGTTCCTTCAGTTCCAGAAACGAAGGTAGAAGCCTCCTCCTCTCCAGTATCCCCTCTACCCTCTCCTGTAGTAAAAAAAGAGATAGTAGAACAGCCCTCTGTAGAGACAGGACCTCGGGCAACTCAAAGCGAGGAGTCCATACTCCAAGAAGAGGCTCTCCCAACCGAAAAGGCTCCTAAGAATACATTTATAGGTCCTGAAGCTCCTGATAATAAAAATCCCCGACGAGAACTGATAGCCGATGCCAACCCACGCACCAACTCTCAGATAAGAGCCGGATTATTTGTAAGCAATGTGGCAGCTTCGAAAAGACACGGCGACATGTCATCCTCGGCAGGAGGAGAGTTGCAGCTTATGTCACGTACACTCAATCAACCCACATCCACTCCGGGGACAGCCTTTGCCTACGAATCAGCTTCCTTTACGCACAGACTTCCTTTCAATTTGGGAGCTAAAGTAAGTTTCGACCTAGGCCGCCATTTTGCTCTAGAGACGGGGCTTGTCTATACCTTCTTACGCAGTGATCTAAACAACTACAGATCCATGAGGCATAGGGCAATGCAGCAAATCCACTACCTCGGTATCCCCATTGGATTTAATTTTGCATTCTACAAAAATCAAGATTTCCGCGCCTATGTAGGAGCCTCGGGGCGTTTGGATAAAGCAATAAGTAGCACCTTGATGGGAGAAAACCTTGGAGAAAACCCATGGCAAATCTCACTACAAGGGAAGATGGGGCTATCCTACGATATTGTACCCAACTTGGGTCTGTTTGTAGAAACAGGAATGGCTTATTACTTCGATGACCAAAGTCGTCTACAAACATTCTACAAACAGCATCCCCTAACCTTTGCAATATCCGCAGGTATCCAATTAAACTACTAAACTGATTCTATATGCTTATGAGAACGAATCTTCTACGCAACTTTCTATTGGGTTCTCTCTCCCTCCTAGCTTTTTCGATTAAGCCTCTACAAGCTCAAACGAGTGAAAACACACCAGTAGTTTCTACTACTTCGGAAGTATCGTCTTCCCCCCGCACTCTCAGCAACATGTGGTACTTCAAGCCTTTTTCTCTCCTCTATGGAGCACAAATTGGCTATATGAATAATGTGCGTGAGCGCGTTTTTGTTGGAGGAGAAGTTGCTTTTGGTGCCTGGAATGGAGCCCCCTATTCCATAATGGCAGTCCCTTCTCTCCGCTATTACTATAGGCTGGGAGACATTACTCGTTCTTTTGCTGCATACATCTCACTAAAAGCACAAATAGGTTGCTACTATGGGCTAGCAACAAAGACTCCTTACGATCAAAAGAAAAGTAAAAGTACCGCTCTATTCGTAGGAGCCGGGATAGGAACCGGATTCCAAATCGCTATTGACAAAGCAGGGAGACTCCACATATTCTCAGAAGGGACACTCCGCCTCAATAACCTCGAAGGCGATAGGGAGTTACCCTCTCTGGATGGCGACCACAATTTTAGCAGCAGACTAACCTACTATACCATGATGTGCCCCACATCGCCTATTGAGTTATCAATCGGGGTTTCTTACTTATTCTAAAAGATAAGACACACACTTTCACTTGATTTGAGGTGGGCTACTATTCTTTCCCGAGGATAGTAGCCCCTTCTGTTTTTCTCCCCCAATAAGTTCTTGAAGAGGCTCTCCGAGCTAGGTCTATCCTCATTTCGATCTGCCCCTCATACTCCCCCTGAGAATCTATCGTAGCTTCTCCCTTCGATCTACAGAGAGAAAGGGAATGTAAAAGCAAAAATTATTGTACCTTTGGGATCGGTATAGGCTGCTACTCCGAGCGGGAAAAGCACGTAGAAAAAGAAAAAAATGCACCCAAAACTCCCTCAGGGAACTGGGTGAAAACGAAATAAAAATAGACCAAAAGGGGAAGCAAAAGTACCCTACTTTGGAAAGAAAATTAGCGTACAAATTTAGGATACAACTCCTGCCCTTCTCTAAGGGAAGAGACTAAGGAGAATTGCAACCTAGAGCACTATAGATATGGAAGATATAGAAGATCGAATAATAAAGATCGACATAGAGACCGAGATGAAAACAGCCTACATTGACTACTCAATGTCGGTAATTGTGTCCCGTGCTCTACCTGATGTTCGCGACGGATTTAAGCCTGTACATAGGCGCGTACTCTACGCGATGAATGAGATGGGCAACGTATACTCTCAGCCCACACGTAAGTCTGCCAAGGCGGTTGGTGAGGTACTTGCAAAGTACCACCCCCACGGTGATAGTGCCGTGTACATGACCTTGGTACGTTTGGCTCAGCCTTGGAACCTCCGATACACGTTGGTAGATGGCCAGGGGAACTTTGGGTCGGTAGACGGAGACTCACCTGCTGCAATGCGTTATACGGAGGCTCGCCTTACAGAACTTGCCGGGGAAATGCTGCGTGATATTGATAAGGAAACCGTCGACTTCCAAAATAACTTTGACGATACCACTCAAGAGCCAACAGTACTCCCAACGCGCTTCCCCAACCTACTTGTCAATGGGGCTTCGGGGATTGCTGTAGGGATGGCTACCAATATGGCTCCCCACAACCTGAGGGAGTGTATTGATGGTTGCGTTGCTTACATTGACGCAGGAGGTGCTCTAGAGGTAGCCGATCTTATGCGTTACATCAAAGCCCCCGACTTCCCCACAGGAGGGTTTATCTATGGCTATGCCGGAGTAAAAGAGGCTTTTGAGACAGGTAGAGGACGTATCGTACTAAGAGCTCGCACAGAGATAGAGACCGATAGCAATGGTCGTGAAAATATCATTGTAACAGAGATTCCCTATCAAGTTAATAAAGCCCAACTTGTAAGCGACATTGCTCAATTAGTCAATGAGCGTCGTATCGAAGGGATCTCCAACATTAGTGACGAATCAAGCGGTAAGGGGGGTATGCGCATCGTAATAGAAGTAAAGCGCGATGCCAACGCTTCGGTGGTGCTTAACCATCTTTTCAAACTCACTCCCCTACAAAGCTATTTTAATGTAAATAACATTGCTCTCGTAAAAGGGCGTCCCTGCCTACTCAACCTGAAACAACTTATCGGAGAATTTGTAGATCATAGGCATGACGTAGTGCGTCGCCGTAGTATCTTCGACCTCCGAAAAGCACGTGAGCGGGCACATATTCTAGAGGGACTTCTGATTGCGGTAGACAACATTGACGAGGTTATCCACATCATACGCTCTTCCGAGAATGCCCAGGAGGCTCAGGAGCGACTTCGTGAGCGTTTCGAGCTATCGGAGCTACAAGCTAGAGCCATCGTAGACATGCGTCTACGTGCTCTTACAGGCTTAGAGAGCGACAAACTCCGTGCAGAGTTTGACGAACTTATGAAAACGATCCAGTACCTCGAAGGTCTTCTTGCCGATGATAATCTGCTCATGCAGGTGGTAAAAGATGAGTTACTTGAGGTCAAAGAGAAGTTCGGCGACCCCCGTCGTACTGAGATTGTCTTCTCTAGTGAAGAATTTAATCCTGAAGATTTCTATGCAGATGATGAGATGATCATAACCATCTCACACCTAGGATACATCAAGCGTACTCCCCTAAGAGACTTCCGCAGTCAAGCACGTGGCGGGGTCGGATCAAAGGGTTCAACAACGCGCGAAGAGGACTTCATTGAGTACATTTACTCTGCCTCTATGCATGCTACTCTACTACTCTTCACGACCAAGGGTAGGTGCTTCTGGTTGCCCGTCTACAAGATTCCGGAAGGAGCAAAAAGTACCAAAGGACGAGCAATCCAAAACATCCTTAACATAGAGGCGGACGACCGCATCACGGCGTGCATCCGCATCAAGAAACTCCAGAAGGACCCCGAGTTTGTGGCTTCGCACTACCTCGTGTTTGCGACCCTGCAGGGGATGATCAAGAAAACTCCGCTAGAGGCTTATTCTAACCCCCGAAGCAAGGGTGTATTCGCCATCAAACTAAACGAAGGGGATAGCGTAGTAAGCGTTCGCCTCACCAATGGTAAGACTGAGATACTTCTTGCCAACAAGGGAGGTCGTGCTATTCGATTCCCCGAAAGTAAAGTGCGCTCTATGGGACGCGTTACCACCGGAGTACGTGGAATGATCTTAGACGAAGGAGGAGAAGACGCCATCGTAGGAATGGTAGCTCTCAAAGACCCCGAAAAAGAAACTATCTTGGTAGTAAGTGAGTGCGGTTATGGCAAACGCACGACCCTTGATAGCTACCGCATCACCAATCGCGGTGGCAAGGGTGTGAAGACCATGCAGATCACAGAGAAGACGGGATCCCTCGTAGACTTCCGCTCTGTAACGGACGAACTCGACCTAATGATTATCAATCGCAGTGGTGTGGCAATACGTATGCCTATGTCTTCCATCAACGTGATAGGACGTGCGACCCAAGGCGTTAAGCTCATCAACCTATCAAGTCGGGGAGACGAAATTGCCTCTGTATGTATTGTTGCCAGCGAAGAAGCAGAGGCAGAAAAAGCCCTGCTAAAGGAGGGTGCTTCTGATGAAGAAGTAAACCTCACCTCCGAAATAGATTCTAATGATTACGAGGAGATAGAAGACGACCTCCAAGAACAACAATCGAAAACAGAAGAGGATAAAACAGAATAATAGGACAAAAAGAACTTACCATAGAGGGAAGAGGATCCTATCGAACCTCTCCTATCTCATAGGATCCTCTACTCACTAAGGTCCGTGTAAAGCGTATAAACTATAAAAAACTATTCGCAATGAAGACAACCAAGAAAGTAATGTCTATTGTATTGACAGCCCTCATGACTAGTGGGTTTGCCATGGCACAAAAGGCTAATGTAAAGGGAGCAGAAAAGATTGCCGATAAAAAAGGAGATTACAACGAAGCTCGTGCTCTTATCAAAGCGGCTCTCGAAAACGAAGAAACAAAGGGAGACCCCAAAACAATGTACGTTGCAGGGTATGTAGAAGAGAGCAACTTTACTAACGAAAACGTAAAGCAACTAGAGGGAGTAGAGCCCGATCGTGCTCAAATGAACAAAGCCCTTCTAGACATGTTTGGCTACTATATCGGCACCATCGATATGGAGACTGCCGCCAATGGTGGTAGTACAACTCCTGGGAAGTATGGCAAAAAGATTAAGGATGCTTTTTCTAATAACCTTCTCTATTTTATCAATGCAGGGGGGTACTACATGGAGAAGCAAAATTACAAAGAAGCTCTCCGTGCGTTCTCAGCATTCAAGCAAATAAAGAAGCTTCCTATGTTTGTAAATACTCCGATAGCAGCTGTAGACTCCAATTCCATGATGGTGGATTTCTTCTCTGTGATCAATGCTTATCAAACAGGGGATAAGCAACTTACCATCAAGCTTGCGGAGGAAATCAAAAATGTAGAATACCGTCGTAATGATCTTATACAGATCCTCTCTCAAACCTATCTTGAGAGTGCTGATACGGCAAAATACATTGCAACAATGCAAGAAGGGCTTGCCTTGTATCCTAACGAATCGTACTACTCAGTCAATCTTATCAATACCCTCATACAGATGGGACGCACAGAAGAAGCTATTTCCCTCTTAGCCTCTGCCATCGAAAAGGCTCCCAACAACGCCCAGCTCTACGACGTAATGGGGAAACTCTATGAGACAACCGACGAAGACAAAAGTCTTGAGTGGTATGGAAAAGCTCTCGCCATTGACCCTGAATTCACAGAGTCGAACTTCAACATGGGACGCGTATATTACAACAAGGCTGTAACTCTCAAGTCTAGCGATAAGTATGATGCTGCTACGGACAAGAAGATTACTGAACTCTTCCAAAAAGCGCTACCCTATCTAGAAAAGGTATACGAAAAGAATCCGGATCAGTGCTACTACGTACTTGCTCAAGTGTACTACAATCTCAAAATGGGAGATAAGTACGATGTTATCAAGGCTGCCTATGGGCTATAATTGATCGTTATAAAAAACAAGGATATAAGAAAATTAATCTGTAAAACATCATGAAAAAGTTATTGGTTTCTCTTGCTGTTGCTCTCTTCTGCACAGCAACAGCATCCGCACAAATGTTCAATCTTCGTGTAGAAGCAGGTCCTGTATTTTCATTCTCTTCTCTCGTCGAACATGGAACTAAAGTACTCAGTGCAGGAACAAAGGTAGGGTATCATGCAGGTGCATTTGCAGATATAAGTCTCACTAAGGGGCTTTATGCAAGCACAGGGCTATCCTTCGAAATGAAAGGGAGCAGAGATCACTCTTATCTGGATGGGAAAACTTTGAAAGTCAACAAAGAAGCCCTGAATGAGATTACAATGCACTATCTACAGATCCCCGTTAATGTAGGATATCGCCTATCTCTCACTCCCAGCATTCGTTTCGCAGTACAAACTGGGCCTTATTTTGCTGTAGCTCTAGGAGGTACGCAAAAAACAAAATCCAAGATTACAGGAGCAGTAAAGAGCTTCAATATATTCAAGGAAGGGGTCTTTGGGCTCGATAAGGCTAACCGTTTCGATGTGGGTTGGGGAGCTTCTGCTATGCTATATCTTGGCAGCATTTATGGCACCATATGTGGCTCAAACAGATCCGTCAGGAATTGCAGATCAGATAAAGGGATTGTCACTGAAGAACTCTACCATTCATATCGGACTTGGCTATTGCTTCTAAAGCATCTCGCCTGTAGAGAAAATAGTTTGTAACTTTGCGAGGGAATACGTATTGGGGTATCTCAATGGGTATTCCCTCTTTGATATTTATAAAAACGGCATTTGGCAATGAAAAAGACTCTCGTAATAGTGGTTCATCCCACACTCTCCACCTCAACTATAAATAAGGCTTGGAGCGAAGCTGCTTGTGGGCATGCTACGCTTCATTTTCTCTATGATGCTTATCCCAATGGAGCCTCTTTTGATATCGCCGCCGAGCAAGCTCTCATCGAAGCTCATGACCGCATTGTTTTTCAATTCCCACTTTATTGGTACGCAGCACCCTACCTTCTAAAAAAATGGCTTGACGAAGTTATTACTTACGGCTGGGCTTATGGCGAAGGCGGTGATAAGATGGAGGGAAAAGAGCTAGCAGTAGCGGTCTCCTGTGGAGGGAAGAAAGAAGAATTTTCCGAAGGAGGAATACAATGTCATTCCTTGGCTCATTATATGCAGGTTTTTGACGGAATTGCAGCTTTTGTTCGGGCTAAATATATTGGGGTTCATGCTCTGTACGACTCTTACAATCCGGCAACAAAAGAAAATTTGCCAGCCAATTGCAGTGAGTACGTTAGGTTTCTAGAGCAAGACTAATCTACAGAGAGACTTTCGTTTGATTTCCATAAAATAATAACCATACAAAGAGAGAACACTATGACAAAGAAATCTGCTTCTACAGAGTACACCGTACACCTAGAAGGGGTACAAGTGGCTCGCGCAGAAAATCAACTTATACACAATGTCACGATACGCTTGGCACACAACGAATTTGCTTACCTATCGGGGCCTGTAGGGGGAGGTAAGAGTTCTCTCTTGGAGCTTCTCTACGGAGAACTTCCTCACACCCAAGGAAAGGCTTATGTCTTAGGCTATAATCTATCCAACCTCAAACGCAATACTCGCCAAGCTCTTCGCCGTCGGATGGGTATTGTATTCCAATCTTCAGATCAATTACTTTACGATCGCACAGTAGCAGCCAACCTCGACTTCGTACTCCGTGCTACCGGGAAATACCCTCGTTCCGAACGCCAGCAGCGCATAGAGGAGGTTCTCAATAAAGTAGGGATGCAAGGAAAAGGCTACAAAATGCCCCACGAACTCTCTGGAGGGGAAGCCGAGCGTATTTGCATTGCACGCGCACTCATTGTCAAGCCCGAGATTATCTTGATGGATGAACCTACAGCAGGGTTAGACCCCCAAACAGCTTTATCTATCGGGCAACTCGTACAACAAATATCTAAGGAGGGAACAGCTGTGCTTATGGCAACACACAACCACGAGCTAATGCGAGAACTCCCCGCACCCACCTATACCATAGACGCTAATTCGCGCACTTTACAGCTCTCTTTCCCCGAAGGAATGGAGCCTACAGAGGTCTAATCCGGCACCCATCGGAAGGCTCTTTCTAATTATCTTAATCTCCACAATACGTTATGATTGTACTCAAGTTTGGTGGTACTTCGGTAGGTAGTGCACAACGTATACGGGCTGTGGCACACATGGTCTCTGCCATTGCAGGGCGTAAAATCGTCATATTATCAGCGATGTCCGGAACCACGGACGCTCTCGTTCAGCTAGCACAGCGGATTATCAATGCCCAGTGGCAAGAGGCAGAAGAGGCTGTTGTTGCCCTAGAGGCTCGCTACCATTCTGTGATAGAAGAGCTCTTTGAGACGTCTGCCCTCCGTAAAGAGGTATGGCAAGCCTTAGCTCCCATTTTTGCCGAATTACGGAGCCAAACGCACAACGAGGCTTTTACTCAAAACGACGAAAAGCGTATCCTATCTCGGGGAGAAATCATCAGTACCACCCTTATGGCATTTACGCTGCGCGAGTATGAAAATCTGAATGCTGTACACCTTGATGCTCTCTCCTTTATGCGTATCAACCACAATGGAGAGCCCGAGCCACAACACATAGAAAAACATCTAACCCCCTTACTTACAGCAGCGCCCGATCCCAATGCTCTCTTCTTGACAGAGGGATATATCTGCATCAATGCCTTTGGCGAAATAGACAATCTGCGCCGTGGGGGAAGTGACTATACAGCTACTCTTGTAGGGGAGGCAGCTCGCGCTGAAGCGATAGAGATTTGGACAGATATAGATGGACTTCATAATAACGACCCTCGGGTTGTAAACGTAACCAGCCCTGTACGCCGTCTACACTTTGGCGAAGCTGCAGAGCTAGCACACTTTGGCTCCAAAATACTCCACCCCACTTGTATAGAGCCGGCTCGTCGTGCTAATATCCCAATACGTCTGCTCAACACACTCGACCCACTGGCTCCCGGCACCCTCATTTCTTGCGAGACCAGTCGCGATATGGTCAAAGCCGTATCCGCTAAAGACGGGATTTCCCTTCTCACTCTACGCCGCCACCCTCATATCAAAAGTGGGTCTCCCCTATGCGATTATGTTATTGCTATTACTCAATTAATCGCAAAACATAACCTGTGTGTAGACCTCCTGACAACAATGGGAGACAGCTATCTCATCGCCGTAGAGGAGGCTCCCGAGGTTGCCCAATTTGCAGAAGAAGCCAAGGAATGGGGCTCTGTTCTCTACCAAAAGGATATGACAATCGTTGCCGTTGTAGGGGATATGGGCTGGGATCGCATGGGCTTCGAGTCTCGTATTCTGGATGCCATTGATGATATCCCCATCCGTATGATCTCCTACGGAAGTAGCAATTACAGCCTTGTGCTTGTAGTGGGTACTGTAGACAAAAAGCGTGCTATGATTGCACTGTCCGACCATCTGTTTGCCAACATCAACCTGCAATCTCCTGAAATTGGCTGAGTAGCCTATCCTCTACCACTCCCTCATGACACTACGACAAGTCCTCTACCTCATCCGTCCTCATACCCTACCAGCCTCCCTTGCCCCCGTCGTTACGGCTCTTGCTCTTGCAGCCTTAGATGGGTTCTTTTGCCCCACAACCGCTATTCTTACCGTGCTAGTGGGGGTATTAGCTCAGATTGTCAGCAACATTGCAAACGATCTATTTGATTTCAAGAAAGGGGCAGATGGAAAGGATAGAAAAGGCTTTGAACGTCCTCTTTCCCTGGGAAAGATCAGCTATCGAGAGGTCAAGTGCCTACTTATTGTCAGCATCGTTGCAACCAGTCTTACGGGCATTGCCTTAATCTTACTCACCTCCCCTTGGCTTTCCATTGTGGGGGTGCTCGTTATCCTAGGAGCCATTGCCTATACGGGAGGTCCCTTCCCTTTTGCCTATCATGGTTTGGGAGAGGTTATGGTGTTTATCTTTTACGGATTGGTAGCCGGTGGGGGTACTTACTATATCCAATGCGGCACTCTCTCTTGGGAAGCCATAGCACTTGCCTCTGCCATGGGACTTGCCAGCTGCAATATACTCGTTGTCAATAATTATCGCGATGTGGCAGAAGACGCCCTCTCGGGGAAGCGCACCCTTTTCGTACGCTTTGGAAAGTCTCTTGCCCTCAAGCTCTACCTTGCCAACCTACTCTTATCCGTACTTCTCCTATTCCCCTTTTATTCTATTATAGGGATGCTATCTTCGGGGATTTATCTTGCCCAAATGATGCACCTACAACGTACAATGCTCCATACAGAGGGAGCTCAGCTCAATAAGGTACTAGTACGAACGGCACAAGGAGTCGTTCTTTTTGCCCTCAATGCGTTGATTGTAATCTTCGTTCACTACCAGTGGGGCGCGGCTCTCGGAGGATTGCATCATCACTAAACCTCTAGGCGGAATATACTACAGAGAATGCATAACACGTTAATAGGATATATGGAAAGAAACAATCCTCTCTCCCCTCTCATGACACATCTCTCGGTGGAAAAGATCTTTTCTATCCCTCTTCTTTGGATAGTACTTCTCGTGCTTTTACTCCCAACTTCGCGCGCTAAAGCTCAAGAGAGGGAGCAGTCTTTTACGTTCCTCAATATCCCAACATCTGCCCAAACAATGGCTATTGGCGGGCTAGCCCTCACCTATGTAGATGGAATGGATGGGCAAGCTTTTGACAATCCGGCTCTATACGGAGAAGAAGCCGCAGGGCGCTTATTTCTCTCCTATCTCAACTACATGTCGGGGGCACATGGCGCCAATGCTATGTATGGATTACCTGTGGGGGAGCGTGGTGCCTGGGCTGTGGGCGTAAGAGCACTAAACTATGGAAAACTTACAAGCTATGACAAAAACAACATACAAGGCTCTACCTTCTCCGCAACGGACATTGCTTTGCAAGGAGTATTCAGCTACGAACTAACCGATAAGCTACGAGGAGGAGTTGCCCTTAAGATGCTATACGGCAATATCGAACGGTACAATAGTTTTGGTGTTGCGGTAGATGCCGGAGTGAGCTATTACGATGGAGAGAAAGGTCTCTCTTTGGGTGCTGCAATCACGAATGCCGGAGCAACAATCAAAGGATACAGTGAGAGGAAGACTCCCCCGGCTTGGGATCTCAGGCTCGGTTTCTCCCAACGCTTTCTACATGCCCCCTTTCGCATCCATGCTACAGCCTATGGACTTAATCCTGTCATCCTCCGCTCTTCGCTCAGCACCTCCCAAAAGTTCATGACTCGCCTCGTCCGCCATTTCACGCTGGGAGCCGAGTACCTTATGGACGATAAACTATGGATCGGTCTCGGTTACAACCCTAGAGTTGCCCAAGATCTCAAGGTACAGAATGGCAATCTCCTCTCAGGATTTTCTCTAGGAGTTGGCTTCAACCATCGCGCATTTCGCCTAGGGATCGCAGCTTCGCGCTACCATCCGTCTTCTCTTAGCCTCATGGTTACGTTTTGCACGAACTTTGGTAGCGATCAGTATGTTTTCTAATCAGGATAATTCATATAAGTCTCTCTTCGTATGACGGATAGGAAGATCACGATTGCCATTGACGGCTATAGCTCCTGTGGCAAGAGTACAATGGCGAAAGCCCTAGCTAGGTCTCTGGGATACATCTATATTGATAGTGGAGCCATGTATCGCGCTGTTACGCTCTACTCTCTACGACACGGGATGTGGAACCAGGGGGAAGTGGATCAAGAGCGCCTAGCTAAAGACATGCCTCAATTAAAGGTAAGTTTTAAGCGAGACGACCTAGGACAACTGCGAACCCTACTCAACGACGAGGATGTAGAAGAAGCCATCCGCACGATGGAGGTATCCAATCGTGTTAGCCCCATTGCAGCACTTCCCTTCGTGCGCTCAGCATTAACCCTACAGCAGCAAGCCCTAGGAAGAGAGAAAGGAATTGTAATGGATGGGCGAGATATCGGCACCACAGTTTTTCCGTTTGCCGAACTTAAGATATTTGTCACTGCTCGCCCCGAGGTACGTGCCCAGCGTCGTTTTGACGAACTACGAAGCAAAGGGGACATGACCTCCACCCTTGAGGAGGTCCTCACCAACCTAAAAGAGCGAGATCACATCGACTCCACTCGCGCCATTTCTCCGCTACGCCAGGCCGATGACGCCCGAGTGCTCGACAACTCGGAGCTAACCCTAGATCAGCAAGATGCGGTTGCTCTCTCATGGGCTAGAGAGACCATTGCCCAGTGCTCTGCCCCAAAATGATTACCATCGAAATAGATCATCGGTCGGGTTTCTGCAACGGCGTTGTTCATGCCATCAAGAAAGCCGAGCGAGAGATGGCCTCAGCTCCGGAGGGGGAACTTCTCTATTGTTTGGGGGATATTGTACACAACAAAAACGAAGTTGATAGGCTCGAGAGTATGGGGCTTGCCACCATCAATTACGAGCAATTCGATGCTCTCCGTGGCAAACGTGTACTCATTCGAGCGCATGGGGAGCCACCCGCCGTGTATCAAGCAGCCCGAGAGCGAGGGATCACGATTGTAGATGCTACCTGCCCCGTAGTGCTCCAGCTGCAAAAGAGAATCCGCAAATACTATCAAGAGGGAGCAGCACAGCACACTCAGATTGTCATATTTGGCAAGAGAGGACACGCCGAAGTCAATGGCCTAGTAGGGCAAACCAACGGAGAGGCCATCGTAATACAGGAGCCTGAAGAGATTGAGCAACTCGACTTCTCTCGCCCCATCTCCCTTATATCCCAAACGACAATGTCTCTTGAGACCTTTGGAGAGATTGTAGAGAAAATTAAGCAGCGAATGCATCCGGGCGTTGCCTTTACCTTTGCTGACACCATCTGCCGACAGGTAGCTCTCCGCATCCCACACATCCAAGAATTTGCCCTGTGTCACGACCGCATTTTCTTCATTGCGGGCAAAAAGAGCTCGAATGGGAAGGTGCTGTTTGAGAAGTGTCGTTCAACCAATCCTCAGACCTTTTTCCTTGATTCCCCCGAGGAACTAACCCCCGATATGCTACCATCCGGAGAAGACGAAAGCATCGGCATTTGTGGGGCAACCTCCACCCCTAGATGGCAAATGGAAGCCCTAGCCAAGCATCTGCAGCAGTTACTCCCTAATAGCCAAATCCGCTAAAAGCGGGTGGCTTCATCTTCCTATCTCTTTTCCCGAATCTAAACCGGAATTTTACAGATTTCTCCTTACTAGAATAACGATCCATCTAGTAAGAGATTATAAATCTTCCGTCTCCATCTGAATTTTCGACACGTCGGAATTTACTTTTCAGCACATCAAAAATCATTTTCCACGTCTGGAAAATTCCCTTTCCACGTTTGAAAAACTATTTTTCCACACCTGGAAAATCACCTTTCCATACTTGGAAAATTATTTTTCGACACCTCAGATGTTGTATGGGATCCTGAAAAATTGGCATTGTCAACAAAGAGGAGGTATAATACAAAGTGAGGGTCGGACAGTGTCCGACCCTCACAAGGTTGAAATTCGTACTAGTCTCTATATTAAA